>JAEZTB010000032.1 GCA_023443745.1 Bacillota bacterium | reverse complement strand
AAATTATGGACGACGCCGATAGTAGCGACGCTGACCGAAGTAACATTCACTGTAAATTAAATACGTTTTTATATATATGCATAACCTGCGTCTAACCGTTAGACAGCAGGCTATGTCTTTTTGTATTTCTTTTTGCTGACCACCGCTGAAAGGCGGTCAGAATATAAATTTTATCAAAGAAAGGAGTGATTGATCCATTATGGATCGACACAGACAGACGCCTTGGCACACATTGAAACTTACTGAGGTTTATGACATTTTACATACCTCCGAGGAAGGATTAGGTGATGCCGAGGCTGCCGAAAGGCTGGAAAAACACGGGCGCAATGAGTTGCGCTCGAAACCGCCCAAAACCATTCTTCAAATGCTGAAAGCACAGATCGTTGACCCGATGGTGCTCATCCTCATCGGCGCGGCGGCTCTTTCCGCAATTTTACAGGAGTGGACAGAGGCGGCGGTAATCTTTATTATTGTAATCGTCAACGCCGTCATCGGTATTGTGCAGGAAAAGAAAGCGCAATCCTCTCTGGAGGCTCTGCGCAACATGAGCGCCCCAACGGCTAAGGTTCTGCGCCAAGGGGAGGAGAGCGTGATTCCCGCCAGTGAGCTGGTAGTGGGCGATATCGTGATGCTTGGCGATGGAGATATGGTTCCGGCGGATCTGCGCTTGATTGATTCCGCCAATTTGAAAGTGCAGGAGGCTTCTTTGACAGGCGAATCCGTCCCTTCTGAAAAGGAGGCGGAAGATATTCTGCCGGAAGACTGCCCTCTGGGTGACCGCAGTAATATGGCGTACACCTCTGCCATTGTCACATACGGACGGGCGACCGGCGTTGTGGTAGCCACCGGCATGGATACCGAGGTAGGTAATATCGCCGGTATGCTGGACAATCAGGACGATACGGATACGCCCTTAAAACGGAAACTGAATGCGGTTGGTAAGACTCTGACCATCGTTGGACTAATCGTCTGCGCCTTGATCTTCGCCATCGGTGCTTTTTATCAGCGCCCGCTGATTCCGCAGTTCCTGGTTGCAATTTCGCTTGCAATCTCCATCATCCCGGAAGGTCTGCCTGCCACCGCTACGATTGTAATGGCCCTGGGCGTGCAGCGTATGGCTAAGAAAAACGCACTGATTCGTAAATTGCCTGCGGTGGAAACCCTGGGCAGCGCCACCGTCATTTGTTCCGATAAAACCGGTACTCTCACACTCAATAAAATGACGGTAACACACATTGCGGTCAACGGAGATTTTGAAAACGGTACAACTACCCCGATTGAAAATGCTGCCAAGCAGCATCCTGCGGTATATAAAGAATTGGTTTATGCAGCGGCTTTATGTAATGATGCCAGTCTTGACCCGGATAGAAAGGGAGAAATCATCGGCGACCCCACAGAGGGTGCGCTGATCTATATGGCACAGGCGTTTGGAATCGACCATAAAGCCCTGGAGGATGAATATCCCCGCTTTTTTGAGCAGCCTTTTGATTCCGAGCGTAAGAGGATGACCACTGTTCACCGCATCAATGAGAAGTGGATTTCTTATACCAAGGGCGCGGTGGATGAAATGTTACCCCTGTGTACCCACATTCTGACTTCGGAAGGTGTGCGGCCCATTACGGAGGCTGACAAAGAAAACATTACAAAACTTTGTCTTTCCATGTCGGAGGACGCTTTGCGTGTGCTTGGCTTTGCCATGCGCACCCTCACGGAACTGCCCACAGACGATGATGAGAATGTGGAATTTGACATGACTTTTGTGGGTGTGACCGGAATGATCGACCCGCCCCGAAAAGAAGTGGCCGATTCCGTGCGTACCTGCCGTCAGGCGGGCATCCGAACAATTATGATCACCGGCGACCATAAGGTGACAGCCCTTGCCATTGCGAAAGAGCTGGATATTTACCGAGAAGGCAACACCGTCATATCCGGTGAGGAACTGGATACGATGACGGATGACGAATTGGACGATGCGGTAAAAACAACAACCGTCTTCGCCCGCGTATCCCCTGCGGATAAACTGCGTATCATCCAGAGTTTGAAACGCACCGGCGAAGTAGCGGCCATGACGGGTGACGGTGTCAATGACTCCCCCGCCCTGAAAGCAGCGGACATCGGTGTTGCGATGGGTATCACCGGTACGGATGTGGCAAAGGATGCCGCCGACATGATCTTGCTGGATGACAACTTTACTACGATTGCTTATGCCATCAAGGAAGGCCGCCGTGTCTACCGCAATATCCAGAAGGTAATCCAGTTCCTTTTGGTTGGTAATATCGCGGAAATTCTAACCTTGTTTGTTGCAACCCTGTTTAACTGGGATGCGCCCCTTCTGGCCGTTCACATTTTGTGGGTAAACCTTGCAACGGCTACCTTGCCTGCTCTGGCGCTGGGTGTTGACCCGGCCAGCAAGAATATTATGAAGCACAAGCCGGTAAAATCAGGCACTCTGTTTGAAAAGGATCTGGTTCGCCGGGTCATTACGCAAGGTATCTTTGTGGCGGCCATGACCACTTGCGCTTACTGGATCGGCGCAAGCATGGGCGGTCATGTGACCGGTCAGACAATGGCGTTCTGTGTGCTGGCCTTCTCTCAGATGCTTCGCGCTTTTAACCAGCGTTCCAATACGGAGCCTATCTGGGTGCGGGCAGAGGGGATCAACCCCTGGCTGATTATTTCCTTCGTGGTGTCCGCCCTTCTGATGGCGTGCATCCTGTTTGTCCCTGCACTGCAAAGTGCGTTCCAGTTGACCTTGTTGGATGGCACACAGTGGCTGATCGTCATAGGATTGTCCCTTATGTCGATCCTGCAAGTGGAAATCGTAAAAGCGATTAAAAAACATATCCATAAATAAGTAGAAAGGCGGAGGGGTTTCCTCCGCCTTTCTAAAGCCAATAAAAGCAGGGACTACATCCAATTTTTACAGCTAAGCCGCTTCTCTATATCATCTTCTCTTATGCCTGTATCTCCGTTCCATCCTTAAAGGTCACTCGGATGTCCTTCTCGCTGTACAGCATCACAAAATCCACCAGGCTCGACCATAGCCGTTCGTCAAATTCTGCAATCGGCTTCTGCGTCTCCACCGTATGGAGAAACTGCTCCAGCAGCTTTTTGCGGTCGGCTTTATCGGAGACCGTTTGAGTTACCTCATCAAACTGTGCCTTGACCGCTTCATAGCGGCTGACCAGCCCGTTATAACGCTCGGTATACTCGTCCTGATCGAGGGCGACACGGGCATTCTCCGTCACGCACCGCTCTACCAGGCCAACCACGACCTCCAGTTCTTCCTTCAGTTCTGTCTGTCGCTTTTCCAGTTCTGCACTGTCGCACAGCATGGCGATGACCATCTGCACATTGGCAGATAATTCTTCCTTCTCTGAGAGCAGGATGTTGACTGCCCGGACGAAAGCGTCCTTGACCTGCTCCTCCGTGACATGGGGCGTGCCGCATGGCTTCCCGCCTTTGTATTTGTGGTTGCACTGGTAAATGACCCGGCGGTATTTGTCCGTGGAGTGCCAGACCTTGGAGCCGTACCAGCACCCGCATTCACCGCACTTGATTTTCGAGGAAAACATACTCACGCCGCTGTAGCGGTGCTTGTCCTTTGTCCGTCTCGCCATCTCTGCCTGGACATAATCGAAGGTTACCGGATCGATGATAGCCTCATGGTTGCCCTCCACATAATACTGCGGCACCTCGCCCTCGTTTTTCTTTGTCTTCTTTTGGAGAAAATCCACTGTGAACTCCTTCTGCAGGAGGGCGTCGCCCTTGTACTTCTCATTGGTAAGGATACTGCGGACGGTACTCTGGCTCCAGACTGCCTTGCCGCCAGGGGTCGGAAGTTTCCGCCCCGTCAGTTCCTTGGCGATGGCGTGGCAGGTCAGCCCGTCCAGAAATAACTTGTAAATCAGCTTGACAGTCTTTGCCTGCTCCGGATTGACCACAAAGCCGCCGTTCGGCCCCCGGTCATAGCCCAGGAACCGCTTGTAGGCCACGCTCGCCTTGCCGTCTGCGAACCGCTTCCGCTGGCCCCAGGTGGTGTTCTCCGAAATGCTCCGGCTCTCCTCCTGGGCAAGGCTGGACATGATGGTGATGAGCAGCTCGCCCTTGGCGTCCAGCGTCCAGATATTTTCCTTCTCGAAATAAATCTCCACGCCTTTTTCCTTCAGCATCCGTACCGTGGTTAGACTGTCCACGGTATTTCTGGCAAACCGGCTGACGCTCTTTGTGACGATGAGGTCAATCTTCCCGGCAAGGGCGTCCGCCACCATTGCCTTGAAGCCCTCGCGCCGCCGGGT
>JAEZTB010000064.1 GCA_023443745.1 Bacillota bacterium | reverse complement strand
GAAAACGAGGAAGGACATGCCCGAGTTTCTAAACTTGGGCTAGAAAAGTTTTATAAAAGATGGAACAGGTGCTTAACAACAATGCCCAGAATCTTACTTGGTGAAAATATTGTTTAGATATGGTTCTAGGAGATAGGAACTTCTCATAACACTGCTTTTACGTGGCAGGGCGTGCTTATGGGCATTCCTGCCCACACCGTCTCACCGGGCGGCAAGCGCCGCTAAAGGGAAGGGCTCCGGTGGTTCGGTTCGTCGGCGTCGTAAAACCGGGACGTTAGGCGAAATTATACACTAGTTTTGGAGGTACATATGAAACTAACTGGTATTAGAGAGTTATATTATGACATGAAAGCTCAAAAAGTGAATAGATGTCAGTTTGAGTTTACATACGCCAAGTTGGATTTTGATGTGATTTTAAGATTGACTGTGAACCGTATATTCTGATGTTTGGAGTTAAACTAAATAATAAGTACTTCGAAGTAGAAATAAGAAAAGGATTTGAAATTGAAGCGAAATTCGAAGAAGATGTTTATAATATGCTAATTCAATTATTTGAATTCAGCGACAGGGCGTGGGAGCCTTTTAGGCCTATACACTTTTTTAATGCTTTAAATACAGTTATTCCAAATAAGTTAAAAAAACAGAACGAGTACAGACCAAGTACTTGTGCGAAGTATCATCGAGAAATCGAAGAGGCTGATAGGATATATTTTATAGGTTGGATCTGCCATAATGACTTGAGACAAAAGAATTCTGACTATGACAAGAATGTAACACCTGAGAACCTTGAAAAAACAAGAAAGTTACTTAGTGAAAAGGCCTATATCAGATGTAAAGATGAGAATATTAGTTCAAAGTGGACAGATACTCCTTGTAAAAAGAATTTGGACGAAGTTTACAAGTATGATTAAATTCGTTGCAAGTTCCCGTGTATAACTTCACCTAACAAAGCTTTTACGCAAGGGGTTTTTCAATAAGTTTGACGTAATAAGAAGTTCAGGAGGTCATTGCTGCCCACACCGTCTCACCGGGCGGCAAGCACCGCTAAAGGGCAGGGCTCCGCTGGTCCGGTTCGTCGGCGTCGTAAAACCGGGACGTTAAGTGAAATTGGCCGAAGGGTCGCCGCGTCCTGCGGCGTATTGATTTAGAGATAGGTTATATGGGTTATTTAAAATAGATGAGGTGATAAAATGAATCATAAAGGCACGGTCAAAATTGAAACAAAGAGGTTGCTGCTTAGGCAATTTACAGAAAGAGATGTATCGGCGGCGTTTATTAATTGGACAAGTGATGAAAAAGTCACGGAATTTTTGAGATGGCCAACTCACAAATCAATTGAAGTTACAGAAAGCATCTTAAGTGAATGGATAAACTCCTACAAAAATAATGATTTTTATCAATGGGCAATTGTGTTAAAAGTAAATGGTAATGATCCTATAGGAACAATCAGCGTTGTTGATAAGAACGAAAGACTGAACATAGTGCATATTGGTTATTGCATTGGAAGCAAGTGGTGGAACCAAGGTATCACAAGTGAAGCTTTTTCTGGAATTATTCCTTTTCTTTTTGATGAGGTAAAAGTTAATCGTATTGAATCACAATACGACCCCAACAATTCTGGTTCAGGAAAAGTTATGGTTAAGTGTGGTCTGAGATATGAGGGAACTCTAAGACAAGCTGATTTTAGTAATAAGGGGATTGTTGATGCATCGATGTATAGTCTTTTGGCGAGTGAGTATTATGCAACTAAATAAGTATATTCAAAGCATAAAAGTTTTTAGGTCGCCACGTCCTGTGGCTCTTGCTCTGTAGGTCGTCCAACTTCACTTAACAAAGCTTTTACGCAAGGGGCAAAGCAGGAAGTATGACGTAATAAGAAGTTCAGGAGGTCATTGCTGCCCACACCGTCTCACCGGGCGGCAAGCGCCACTAAAGGGCAAGGCTCTGGTGGTCCGGTTCGTCGGCGTCGTAAAACTGGGACGTTAGCTGAAATAAACTGGAAGGGCGCACCATCCGTGGCGCGGAGTATACGAGTTATGCTTTAAAGCTATTTCACACTTGTTTGAAGCTATGAACTAATGGTTATTTATGAAATCTTACCAATAAACAGGAATTTATCAAACTGTGTATTATTTATATACTGTGAAATTCAGAAAGGGGAACTATATGTATCATATTTACGCTGACGACGGTAGAATCTTAACTTCGCCGAAAGAATTGGAACCGTTGTTAAAAGGATCGTTCACGGCTTTTTCTAAATTGCTTGGGCATATCCGTTTCTTCTATATGGCGGATGAAATCTGGGATGGGAAGTCCTCACTTATTTTCAACGCAGGCGGCGAACAGTTGGCTACTATCATGCTTGACTATGGTATTTTCAATATACATATCGCGGATGATGCCTTCCGAATCGCCGATGAAACCTTGCTGGATATTGTTTTCGAGACATTAAAGAAAACCGTACCTTCTGAACGGCATCGTCCGTTCGAGCAACTCACGGTTAATATGAATGAACCGAATAAATTCCTTTGCGGTCGTCGATGCGATTTGTGTCTTGGAAGTAAAAAGAGCGACGAAAACGACTTCTCGGAAAGCGAGAATTTCGGCTATATAAATTGGCTGTGCTATCACAACTGTGTTCCAAACATAAATGTAGAGCGATGGGATGGTGTATTCAATTGTCCGGGTTGTGCTGAAACAAGAAAGACGAAAGATTGCCGATACTTTCCCTGCCCAACGGAAAAGGATTATGCTAATTGTGTGGAATGCGGAAAATATCATTCGTGTGATGTTTACCGCGATAGTCATTATCCGGGTCAATGCAATTTAGGTATTACCGCCGAGGAAGTTACGAAGTTGGTAATTCCTTATTGCGATAAGGAACGACTTGATATATTTCGCAACTCTATAAAATAAGCATAACACGAGGCTGACAAATTCCAATTTATCAGTGAGATAAAAAGCATAATAAGAAGTCGATTTACATCGCAATGTTTATATACTGCGAAATTACAAAGTCATTAAGGGCTCACCGTCCGTGGTGAGCTCTGAAAAATGAGCCAGTTTACTTCAACTAACAAAGCTTTTACGTTGCAGGGCGTGCTTATGGGTATTCCTGCCCACAGTGTCTCACCGGGCGGCAAGCGCCACTAAAGGGAAAGGCTCCGATGGTCCGGTTCGTCGGTGTCGTAAAACCGGGACGTTATCTGAAATAGAGCTCTTAGAATTTATACATTATTCTTATTTAGAATTGGAGGTTTAAGTATGAAAGACATCATCCCTAAATATCCTTGTGTTCCTCCATTAACCCTAGACGAGATTGAGGTTATTACACAGTCTGTTTTCTTACCTGAAACTGAAATATCTCCTTGTGAATTAATATTTGTTTTTGGCTGTCCAGATGTTGCAATAGTCGATAAAGCTTATGAAGCGTATAAATCTGGGCTGGGAAAAATCATATTAATAACCGGTGGAATAAACCCAAATCCCAAAATCGAGCTTAAGGATTGGATTTATAAAGATGTTCCAGAATCTAAACTTATTAAATCAGGTTTGCTAGGGAGAGGTATATCAGAAGATATAATTATTACTGAGGAAAAATCAGTTAATTCAATTGAGAATGTTGTTTTTGCCAAAGAAATATTTGATTTCACAAGTATAAGTAGTATTTTATTTATCTCAAAAAACATGGCTGCAGGAAGACAACATGGTCTTCTAAGGGCCCATTTTCCCCAAATTAATAAAATTATTCCTTACCCATACAATTCAAGTTTGGGGGATGGCGATAGAATAGTAACTAGATCGAATTGGGCTCAAGATGAACAAAGCAAATCTTTTGTTTTTGGTTCTTATCTTCGTCTAATTTTATTTTCAAGGAAGGGATTTATTGAGAAAGTTAAAGAAATTGAAAACATAGAAGAAAGTTTATTAAAGTATACAGGATGATGGGGTTCTACTTCAGATAACAAGGCTTTTACGTAAAGGGCACAACACGAAGTATGAATATAACGAATGTCATGAGGTCATTACTGCCCACACCGTCTCACCGGGCGGCAAGCGCCGCTATAGGGCAGGGCTCTGGTGGTCCGGTTCGTCGGCGTCGAAAAACCGGGACGTTATACGAAATTTCTTGCATAGATCGCCCCATCCGGGGGCGAACTTGGTAGAATTGGCTTTGGGAACTTTGTGTAATCTAATAAGTTTAAGAATAGGAACTGGAAAGAGGTGAGGGTATGAAATGTCCAAAATGTGCAAATGAAATGCAATCTGGATACTTGCAAACAGGAAATATTGTAGCATTCAATAAACGTAGACATAAGGTATCGTTAAATTCTAATGATTCCGAAGATGTTATGATTTCACGGAAAGCTTTTAAAAGTAATGATTTTGAGGGTTACATTTGTAAGCAGTGTGGTATTGTTGTCTTTGATTATGCAAATCCAATTACAAGATTGTAAAGGAAATATTAGTTTGATAGCTTAGATTATTCATATAATACGAACTTTACAGAGGAAGAAATTATGAAAAAACAAAACGTAGGATTTGCATTTCTTATATTAGGGCTTATTTTCGCTATTCCAGCAGATTCTATATTATGGTGGATTGGAGCAGCGTTAGGATTTATTGGTCTTATTATAGTCGCTATAAATGCCAAAAGCCATGATTGAACTATGTCACATCATTTATATAATGCGTTGTTTTAACGAACATGTTGGAGGAATTGATGCAACAAATAGCAGAAGCAATTGTAAACAGATATTTTGGGACGAATCCGCAAAAAATCACGTCACTGGGCGGCGGTTGGTACGGCCGTGTTTTTTTGGCGGAAATGACCGCCGAACCGACTAAAGTAATTATTAAGATACATCTGTTTCCAAACCTTGCGGAAAAAGAGGCTTGTCAGCTCGAGGTATTGGCAACTCATGCAACCATAAAAATGCCGGATGTGTTTTTTATTCACAAGGCAACTACTGATATTCCGAACGACGCTATCATTATGGAATATATTCCGGGGTTTAATGCCGGCAACCATAATTATCTTGAAATAAAAGAAAAAAACCGGGTTGCAATTGCTGAACAGATAGTGGACAACCTGCTTTCGTACCACAAAGTCATTAACCCTGACGGATTTGGCGAAATTGGGGCAAACTCTTTTGAGCCCGACTGGAAAAAATGGTACAAAACCAAAGCAGACGGTGCATTATCAAAGGCTGAGTCGTTCTATGTCAGTGGAAAAATCGACGATGTTATTTTTTCTGTGATACGAAAAGCTCACGAGCTTTATGACAGGATATTTTATTTGCCTGTTAAGGAAGCGCGCCTAATCCATGGCGACTACAACACATGGAATATACTGCTTGACGAAAACTTGACGCATGTAAGTGCTGTAATTGACCCACTCAACTGCTGCTTTGCGGACTCAGAAATGGACTTGTATCAACTTAATCATGCTAACGGTAAGGAATATAAATTGCTGGATATTTATGCGTCCAAGTTTCCTTTAAGTGAAAATTTTTCGTTGAAACTAAGTTTTTATGAGCTGTTTGACCATATAACACATTTTTATGATACCAATGTAGAGATAGATTATCCATTTATAGCCTCTCTAGCAAAAGAGCTGGAACAACAGATGCAAAATTTCGGGTTGCTGTAATTGTAGATAATAAGCATAATACGATGTTTAGTTTGGTTCAATCTTTATAATTACCGCATTTTAGAGAAGGAGTATTGTGGTGAAGCGTTAACTTATACATCAATAGTTAAGTACCTTTATGATTCATAAAATATTGTTGGTAATGATATATTGACGGGAAAGTTAAAAGTTCAAGGCGATTGTCCAATGATAAAATGTGGTGGGAAACTGCGTTTCTATTTTGATATGGATCAAAATAAGTATTTTTTTTGTTTGCAACAGGAATAGTAGTCAGCATAGATTTGAATTTGATTTCACTTCATTAGAACTTTGATGGATTAATGATTACTGCGCCTAACAAAGCTTTCACGCTGGCGGGGCGTGCTAAAGGGTATGTGTGCCCACACCGCCTCACCGGGCGGCAAGCACCGCTAAAGGGAAGGGCTACGCTGGTCCGGTTCGCCGGCGTCGTAAAACCGGGACGTTATCTGAAATACCCTGTTTTAAGAATGGGTAGCAGTATAGGATTTGAATAAGTCTAGTTGGGAAGTTGAAATGACTTGTGACGGGAGGGGTTTGTATTGTGGAAGTACTCTACAAAAAATGATTACCCTATTATTATTCTTCATGATTGCTGTATAGAGAATATAACCCTTTAAAGAAACTTTCTACGCTCATTAATTCTCGAAAGTGGCAATTTGAATTTATTGATGAGCTTTATGCTTGGCATGAAGCATTATTTATTGGTTTATTACGTTCTAAATCAAAGCCATATCATATAGAATGCCAGATTCATTTTAGTTATGAAGAAATGCTTTACTGTTGGAACAAGGTATGTGAAGATAAGCCATGGTAATTAAGGAGAGCAGAAACACCCGGAACATATAGTGATATAAGTCACAGGGTGCTTCAGATAACAATATTTTAACGCTTCGGGCGTGCTTATGGGTCATTGCTGCCATATCATCTCACAGGCGGCAAGCGCCGCTAAAGAGTATGGCTTCGCTGGTCCGGTTCGTCAGCGTCGTAAAACCGGGACGTTATACGTAATAGTGAAAGGGGTGCGCCACGTTCTGTGACGATTATTTTGGATAGTTTTGTGTTTTGAAATATGTAAATGCTATAATTGAAATAAATACTAAAGTCAATGATGTGAGGTTGAGTATGAATTTAGAACAATTACGATTGGATTGTGCGGTAAAACAAAAGAAAGGTATTCATTTTATTATAGCTTCAATTTTTATCTGGACGGCTGTTTCCATAGTTCATTTTTCTTTATTACCAATACTTACGAAGAATCTTTTAACTTTCTGTTTTACAGCTCCACTAATGCCTTTAGCTTACGCTATTTCAAAAATTATTAAAGTCGATTTCACAAATAAGGGTAATCCACTGACTAATTTAGGTGTATTGTTTTCGGTAAATCAAATGATTTACTTACTCATTGCAATGTGGGCTTATGCAACCGTACCAGATAAAATGGTAATGGTTTTAGCAATTATTTTTGGAGCACATTTATTACCTTTTGGATGGTTATATAAATCAAAAAGTTATATGGTTTTATCAATAGTTATACCAATTGCAGCATTAATTATTGGATTAAATTATAATGCAGCCATTGTATCATCTATAATGATAATTTTCGAAATTATTTTTAGTATTTTGTTATTTATAGAGATAAAGAAACTCCCTATAGAAAAATAAAGTAAATCAAGAAAGAGTAAGGCCGCCACGTCCTGTGGCGAGTTGTTTAGGTATGCTTTATAGAATTTGGAGATAAGAATTGAACGAGTTCAAAACTTTTATCCTGTTATAACCAGCATGTAATTGTCTAAATTGAGTTTAGTGGAGGTTAAAATGCTAGTCACTCATATTTATCTTAATGGGCAATGTAAAGAGGCTATAGAACTATATGTGCAAGCTTTTGGTGGCTCGCTTGAAACAATTATGCAAAAATCAGGACAAGACGACTTAATAGTTCATGCAGAGATATTGATCCATAATCAATTACTTATGTTAAATGATTTTGGAGATAACGATGGTTTTTCAAAGTCAGGTGGTTACCAATTGAGCGTTAAATTTGATACGGTGGATCAATTAAGGAAGACTTACTCATTTTTAGAAGAAGGAAGTACGATAATATCACCTATGCAAGAAACAGATTATAGTGTTTGTGTTATTCGATTTATTGACAAATTTGATGTCAGATGGGGTTTCTGGGTATAAGTGAAATAGACTTAAGGCTGCCACATCCGGTGGCTCTTACTCTGCGTGCCACATTACTACGTATAACACAGTTTTCAAGCTATGGGCGTGCTTAAGGGTCATTGCTGCCACACCATTTCACCGGGCGGCAAGCGCCGCTAAGGGGAAGGGCTCCGTTGGTCCGGTTCGTCGGTGTCGTGAAAACTAGACGTTAGACGAGATTTCTTGCATAGATCACCCCGTCTAGGGGCGAGTTTGATAGAATTGGCTTTGGGGACTGAGACACATTAGTATGATGATGCGAAATAAAGTTGTTTATATTACCGACGGAGGGCTCTATGAAAAGAATGATTTTACTGCTTTGGGGACTAGTTCCTTTCGGGGTTGGTTTCTTAATAAATGTATTATTGATGAAAAATCTCATATTACCATTCAAGATTATTGGAATTGCATTTCTGCTCGGGTGGGGGCTTCTTGGATTCTTAACGAACAGTAACGGGAAAACGATTGTAAAAACTGCTGTATTTGCCAATCTTCCTGCCTTCGTTGTGCTTTTACTTATACTGTATCAAGAAATAAAATTAGGCCATTATTGGATGAATCTATTTGGCATAGCTACACAGTTTTTCTTTTTGCCATTACTCAACATATCATTTTCACTAACATTTTGGGAACAACATGTTTGGCCGGCGTACATAGTATCGTTTATACTTATGTGTGTTGCATTCCTGCTAGGTGGTTATGTAAAAAAGCATTGTGCAAAATGAGCATTATCTTAGGTTCTCATTTGTCGCATATTATTTTAGTTATGCATAGGATTCGGCTTTATATAAGGTTCAGCCGTCCATGGCTGAATCTGGTTCCGCTGGTCCGATTCGTCGGTGTCGTGAAAACAAGACGTTATAAGAAATTGAGCGTTGAGATACTATGTTCAGTTCTTTATAATCGGTGTATTGTTGCAGAGATGTTTGAAATGATAACTTATGATTATTGGGAGGAGATAATTTTGAATATCACCGATAAAATGTTATTAAAGATTAAACAATCTATAAGGATTATGAAAATTATTATATTGTCTGTTTTCATATCATTGTTGTTTACCTCCTGCAGTCCTAAATCAATTGATATTGGAATCAGGCAGACACCAACGCTATCAATAGATTCAATGTCAGCCCTGCAACCATTTGAGACATCAACAGCACCTACACAAACCACAACGTCCATAATGCGTGAGAAAACTTCACATGGTAACGAACTATTCGAACCGATTATAAACGCGTATGCAGAACTTGAGCGGAGTGGCTATACTTCTTTCGATAAAAATATCATCGGAGATTCCCTTTTGGCGGTAAGTGAAGGAAGTACCTACAATTACGGTACGGATACCAAGCCAACTCTAATGTATACCTTTTACGATATAAACAGCGATGGTTCACAGGAATTATTTATTGGCGCAAATGAGTCTATTTCGGGGATTTATGTTTTGCAAAATGGATCTCCTGTATCCATCATTCAAGTAGAATCGCGGCACAATCTTAGTTTGTTAAAGGATAGCGATGATAATAATGTTATTGAAGATTCATGGGGTCACATGGGCTATGCTACGAATTTTTTCTATACGATAGATGAAGAAGGAAAATTAGTAACACTAGATAAACTTTTTACAAATGGCGATGATAAAAAGGACGGCGAGTTCATCGGCCATTTTCGTGCTAAAGATGCCCTAGGCAAAGAAGTCAGTATTACAGAGAAAGAATATTGTTCTTTAATACAGAAATATGGTTCGGATGGTTATGAACCGTTTGAAAATATAGGAGGAGAAGCAGGAAAGGTTGATGTTTTGTGGAAGGCTGTCGCTACTTATAATGCTACCCCATAAAATTTAAGCGGAATGGAAAGCTGAATGTTAGCCATTTTTACGAACTGAATTTTATAAGCATAATAAGAAGTTAAATACGTGCACCACACTTCTTATTACACAATTTTCATGCTTCGGGCGCGCTCATGGGTCATTGCTACCAAACCATTCACCGGACTTACGCTGTTAAAGGGTAGGGTACTGCTGATCCGTTTCGTCGGCGTCGTAAAACCGGGACGGTATACGAAATTTTCTGCTTGAATCGCTCCATCCAGGGACGAGAATTGAAAGAATAAACTTTTAAGCTAAGATCACATTGGTTTTTAAGATTGATTATTTAAAATGGGGGTTATTATGGTTAAACAAGCTGATGAAAATGATATACCAATCATTGAAGAAATACTATTGGATGCAGTAAACTGGATGTCTAAAAGTGGACTGCAAAACCAATGGAATGCGCCAAATGTGAAATGGCTTAATCTATCAAAGTCCTATAAAATAAATAACTTTTATATTGCATATCAAAATGGATTACCAACTGCTTGTATGGCTATAACAGATTATGACCCAACTTATTGGCCCAACATTCCAAAAGGCGAATCTTTTTATTTGCATAAAGTCGCTGTTAAACGTGTATTTGCTGGAAAAGGATTTTCAAAAGAATTAATCGAATTTGCAAAAGATTTAGCCCTTAGTTATTGTATTAATACAATTCGCCTTAATTGTAATCAGTATCGAAATAAATTAAGGGCAGTATATGAAAATGAAGGGTTTATATGTGTGGAAGAGAAGACTTTTTTTGAAAAGTATGATACTGCTTTATATGTTTGCAATGTTAAGGACACTAACCCCGTATTATAAGCACAATACGATGTTGACTGAGCTTTACACAAGACTCAACCGTCCATTGCTGAATCTTACTTCGGGGGCAGAAAACTTCACCTAATATTGCTTTTACGCAAGGGGCATATCAGGAAGAATGGTAAAAAGAAGTTCATGAGGTATCCCTACCCACACCGACTGGGCGGCAAGAGCCGCTAAAAGGAAAGGCTCCATTGGTCCGGTTCGGTGACGTCGTAAAATCGAGACGTTATATGGCATATCGCAATCTAGGATGTTTAGTTTTTTTATGCTATATTAATAGCAATTTATGTCTTTAATTGGAGGTTAGTATGACAGAGTATATAAAGGAACTAAGAAAGTATGTAGGTCACTCTCCTTTAATCCAATGTGGGGCAACATTAATTATTTTTGATGCCAAACATAGAGTTTTAATGATGCAAAGAACCGATAATGATTGTTGGTGCTTTCCTGGTGGATCTGTAGAATTAGGTGAAAAGGTAGAAACTGCTGCTATAAGAGAGGCATATGAGGAAACAGGCCTAAAAGCAGAAAATCTTAAGCTTTTTGATGTATTTTCTGGGGAAGAACTATATTACAAATACCCAAATGGTGATGAAGTTTATAATATTGACCATGTTTATTTTTCTAATCAATATTCTGGAGAAATTGTTGAATCAAACGAGGAGAGTAAGGCATGCAGGTTCTTTGCAATTGATGAGCTGCCTAACAAAATTAGTCCACCCCAAATACCTGTTGTAAGGAAGCTGATCGAGGAATATGAATAAATAGCCTTTTAGTAAAAAGTTCAGAATAGAGTAAAGCATAAAAATCATGAAGATTAAAGGAGAATTTCATGGTAAAAAAAATAAAAATGAAAGTGAAAGAGCTTGAAAAACAATTATATAAATCAATTAGAACTAAAGTGAAAGAGTACAATTTTAAAGTTATTAATGGCAGTATTTACTTTAGAAAAGGGGATTCATTCTTTCATATTTTACCATATGTCAGATATAAGGATAATGCTTTTTATGTTTTAGGTGATTTTTGTTTTAAGCCAATGGCCCTAGATGATATGTTTTGGGATATTTTTGATATGTCCTCTAATAAAACCGCACCTATAAGTTTAAGAGCAAATGGAGCATTTACAATTCGCGGAATACCAATATCTAAAATTGCAATAGAAATAAATATGTCAGATGAAAATGCTCTTGAAAATGCCTTAAATAAACTGTTTCAAAACCTAGTTAATAGAAGTAATCAAATTAATGATAGCATTGATTCCTATATACAATTACATTTGATTAGTCCTAATTATTACCAAGGGAATTTAGCTGAATTAGTGTTTTTAATTCTTAAAAAGAAGTATAAAGAAGTATTAGATAAGGTGACAAATTATATGGCAAATGGAGATAAAGGTCAATTTTGTAATCAAGGTAAATACATTAATGAATACATTAAAGAGTATTGTATGAAAGCGATCACATCAATTATACGCTATCCGTGTACGGACATAAAATAAAGCATTCTAATTAGAAAGGAAATGGGGGGAATTCAATGCAAATAAGTAGGTTTGATAAAAACAATGCCCAATTTATTAGAGAAGCATCCGAGCTATTAATTGAGAGTTTTCCACACAGCTATTCCGATTGTGCAATACAAGAAATAGAAAAGTGCTTAGAAGAAGATAGAATTGCAATAATGGCAACAGAGGATGGACACCTCATAGGGTTTGTTGCTGCCATTCCTCAATATGGAATTACTGGTTGGGAATTGCATCCGATTGTTGTGCGAAAATCGCAGCAATTTAAAGGTGTAGGGACTTTATTAATAAAAGCTTTGGAAAAAGAGGTTGCGAATAGTGGTGGCATAACGATATATCTGGGTACAGATGATGAATTTAATAAAACTTCCTTAAGCAATAATAATCTTTATGAGGATATGTTTACAAAAATAGAGAGCATTAAGAATTATAAGAAACACCCTTACGAGTTTTATGTGAAAATGGGTTATAAGATTGTTGGAGTAATACCCGATGCGAATGGCATAGGGAAACCAGATATATGGATGGCAAAAAGCATTATATAAATGCAATTCATATATAAATTAAGCATTTCCAATCCCTTATAAGCTGTAAATAATACATACCACGAAGATTGTATAAAAAGAAGTTCACGAGGTCATTGCTGTTCTCGCCGTCTCACCGAACTGGTCGTTTCGCTCCGCTACACTGCTCGTCTATGTAGCCAAGGCAGCAAGCGCCGCTAAAAGGGAGTCTCCATGGGTCGGATCCGACAATGTCGTGAAATCGTTACATTGATATACCATAGAGTGTTGCATTGTATGAAATGATTTGACCTGCAGAATTATCTATTAGAAAATGAGGGTTAAAATATGAAATATTTAATAATCAACGGTAGTTCTCATAAAGGGAACACATGGAAATTAGCTGAACTGGTGAGAGATAATATTAAGGAAATTTCTCCTGAATCATGTTTTGAACATGTGCAATTGGCTGATTTAGGACTACCCTTCTGCACAGGCTGCAGTCTTTGCTTCAGAAAAGGACATCAATTTTGTCCGCATTTTAACATTATGAATGAAATAATAAAGAAAATTGAGGAATGTGATGGATTGATATTCGCTGTTACAACCTACAATATGCAACCAACCGCATTAACAAAGAATCTAGTTGACCATTTATGTTTCATGCTTCATAGACCACACTTCTTTAATAAAAAAGCTATTGTAATATCAACTGTTGGAGCTGTAGGAGGAAAGCAAGCTGTAAAATATCTTGCAGGTACGTTAAAAGGTATTGGGTTTAACCGATGTTATTGTTTCCCGTTATCATCATACAGTTGGAATAGTTATTATCCAGATAATAAAACAAAAAACAAATGTAAAAAATTAGCTATAAAATTCCATGAAGATGTTTCATCAAGAAAAATGCATGCACCATCCTTTGCTGTTTTAATACCATATAATCTATTTCGTGGGATGAGCCATTGGTATGCAAAAGGTACGGAATATGAAACTGAAGATGGTGTATATTGGCTCGAATCAAAAAGAGCAAAATATACCTATGAACTATCGATACATGTACCATTTTATAAAAAGTTATTTGGACATATATTTTATTTCTTGGGAAAATCGGTAGGCAAATTTGTTACAGTTACATATAAAAAATAATATCCCTAGGTGAAAGTATAAAATGTGTCTTTATTCGCCATTAAAAAGGAGGGCCCAATAATGAAGGGGATATGCAAAGTAATTCTTAGGGTTATGTCGATCAGTATTATGTTTAGGAGCTTTACCTATATTCAAGCTTACATACAATTTTTATTTAGCCCTTGCTTTAAAGATACTCCTACTGAGACGTTAACTGTCGTCTATTTAGCAATATCATTTATTTCAACTATAGTCTTTGGGATATTACTTTGGGTGTTTTCTGATAGAATATCTACATTAATGATAAAAGATGATCAATTGATTAATATATCTTCTGAGGGTTTGTTAAGGACATCGATTATTGTAATAGGTGTTATATTTTTGGTTAACTCATTTCCTAGCTTAGTTGGTAATATATATGAATTTATTTCAGCCCAGAACCTCTTAAAAAGCCAAGGTTCAACTTCAGTTTATAATGGGTTTCTACAAGTCAAATCTGCAATTATAACTAATTTACTTAAAATAGCCGTAGCCATATTCATGATAACAGGCTACAGGATTATAATAAAGCTATCAACTTTTTTCGGGAGATATGCTAAAAAGGAAGATTTTATTGATGATAGTGATAATGTAAGTTAGTTATTTTTAACTACGCCAAACTATAATAATTATGATGCTGCTAAAGGGGTAAGGAAAATGAACAGAAAGGCAAAGGTATCTATAGGAATAGCTATTATATGCGCTATAATATGTGTGGGATATGTCTTGCGGATTGATAGGTTCGGAATGTCAAAGATTTCTTGGGTAGATTGTCTTCAAATAAACAAAACAAAATACTATAGTGATTTTAATAGGTCTCCTGTTGAACTTTCCAATATTGGCAAAAAGATAGGAGAAGTCAAATTTAACGTATCTGAAAAGGTAGGGAATCCAAATTATCGGTTTAGGAATGGTGATGCAACATATTTAGATGTAGGAACGGAAATATACAGCATAGATTCAGAGAACAATGCCGTAGCGGTCAAAATTGATAATCAGTATTATCTTTATGAATCTAGAAACGAATAAGTAAGTTTTAAATTAATATGGTATAATCTAGTAAACCGTCGGCGTCGTGAGACCGAGAGGTTAAGTGCAATTGGTCGAAAGCCCATGTCCTGTCGAGACTTAGTAGGGAAAGTCTTTAAGGCCTATATATAGGTTAATGGAGGTCAATGTGGATGCAATTGAAACAATTTATAGAAGAAGAAGTATAAGAAACTATCAACAGAAACCAGTGGAAAGGGATACGATAATTACTTTGTTAAATGCAGCTACGGCTGCACCTACAGCGATTAATTGTCAGCCTTGGGAATTCATTATTGTTGATGAAAATGAGAAGTTATCAAAAGTAAAAGAGGAGTTTAAATTTGCTAAATATAATGCCCCAGTTGCCATTGTAGTTTGTGGCAATATGAAATTAGCACGAAAAGGGATAGAACAAGAGTTTTGGATTCAAGACTGTAGTGCAGCTATTCAGAATATTCTAATTGCAGCAACTGGTTTAGGGCTAGGTTCAGTATGGATAGGGGTTTATCCAATTGAAAATAGAATTAGATTAATAAGAAAAACTCTAAATATACCTGATTATGTTTTTCCGCTAGGTATGGTCTACATTGGTTATTCAGCAGAGCAAAAAGAGCCTAGAACAAGATATAACGAAAAAAGAGTATATTGGGGGGAATATGATCCAGAACGCAAACACAGAACAAAAGATAAACCAGTAACTGGACATTATTAGTACCTAATGAATGCATGCTATTTTATGCTGAATTATGTACAATAAGCTATAGAGAGGAATAACATTATGGTTAAGATTTTTAATGCAAAAGATGTTCCCTTTGAAATTGATAGTTCACCAATTCCTGAATTCGAATGGCATACTAGTCCTGATTTGGCTGAATTAGTAAAATCAAAACATTTAAAGTTTGACATTAGGTCATTAGATCCAGGGAAGTACTCATGTCCATATCACTTTCATAGAAATTCAGAAGAAATATTTGTAGTTATGTCGGGAAAGGTTATGCTCCGAATGCCGGATAAATTCTCAGAATTGTCTGAAGGCGATATTGTTTTTTTTGAAATGGGACCAGATGGTGCACATCAGCTTTATAACCACACACAACAACCTTGTGTTTATATTGATATAAGGACAGTAATTGGTTTGGATGTTTGTGAATACCCAGATTCAGGGAAAATCAATATATTGCCGTTTAGAGAAATATATGAAAAAGAAAGTAAAGTGGATTATTATAAAGGTGAGGAGCAAGTAAGTAAAAAATGGCCAGATGAAATCTGATACGAAATAGTGGAATATTTGCAATACAAATAAGGAGGAAAAATGAAAAAAGTAGGCTTTGGAGTATGGGTATTTATATTATTCATTGAACTGTTCTATTTTTATAATCTAAATCATACACCTCATAGCATTGATGAAGTATTGTTTATTATTACAGTAATAATAGTAACATTAGTTGTTGGTGTAGTGGGTTTAATTGGTTTTAAAAAGAATTAGTACTGCTCCACGGGGAAGGAAACTTCACTTAACGATGCTTGCATGGGGAGTACAAGGTGGATATATAGTATCAAAGGGGAAAATAAAGAACATAAAATTGCGCTTGAAATGAACGATAAATATTATATTGCAAAATTAAAGAATATAAAAACTAAAAATATCCCTTAGAACAAAAAAGCAAGAATGTTATAGTATTGTGAGGCTATAAAGATGATTACAGCTAATGAAGTTAAAAAGTTAGTAATGGAAAATGGTGCAGATCTATGCGGAATTGCATCTATTGACCGATTTATTGATGCACCGAAAGGCTTTCATCCTTGTGATGTTTTACCTTCATGTAAATCAGTTGTAGTTTTTGCAAAAAAGTTTTTAAAAGGAACTTTACAGTGTAAATCAACAATACCATATACTATTGTAAGAAATATCTTATCAGATAAAATGGATAAGATGGCTGTACAAATATGTACTGAATTAGAAGAGCAAGGTATTATTGCAATCCCAACAGGGACTAATGGCCCAACAGAGTTTGATAAGTCTACTGGAAGATATAGAAATATTGTTTCTGCTAAGCATTGTGCTGTCAAAGCGGGTCTAGGGGTAATCGGAAAAAACACTTTACTTATTACACCAAAGTACGGAAATATGGTTTGGTTAAGTGTTATTTTAGTAGATATCGAATTAGCTGCGGACAAACTTATAGAAGAAACCCCTTGTTCGGATGGATGCGATCTTTGTGTAGATATCTGTCCAGTAAAAGCAGTTGGAGATCCCGAGCTTAAGCAAATTGAATGCTGGAATTATGCTTTTGGGGGAGAAAATGGTGGGGAATTTAAAATTAAATGTTATAAGTGCCGCGAAATCTGCCCCTATTGCTTCGGATATTCAAATTTCTTCGAGTAATTGAATATCTTATACAGATAACTCTTTTGGAGGACATAAACAACCATGATTCAAACTGGATTAGAAAAACTGTGTTGGGGATTTTTATTTATAATGGTTAGCATTAGAATTCAAGGATTCGACATCTTCCCTGACATTGTTGGTTATTTATTGTTTGCTTCAGGTTTTCGTCATCTATCGCCTCATAGTGGTTACTTCAAAAAAGCTTCCATAATTAATATCATCATGATTTTTTTATCTTTATTTTCAATTTATCAAATCCAAGTTCAGGGTGGAGGAGTTCAAATTGGGCCACTAGGGATATTCGGAATACTTTTATCGATAGTTTATTTTGTATTAAATTTATTAGTTGTTTATAATTTATTTAAAGGTATTAGAGAAATAGAGGAAAGCCAAGATCAACCCGAATTAGCATTAGAAGCGGATAGGAAGTGGAATAGTTATATGCTACTTCAATTAGCAAATGCATTCGCATTTTTTCTAGTTTTTATTCCTGCGATAGCATTTATTTATATCTTGTTAATGCTAGTGGTCAACATTGCTATACTCATTGGTATAATGGGGTATATAAGAAGATGCAGAGATAGCATCATAGGGCACAGCACGAAGAATATGTAAAAAGAACAACATGAAGTCGTTACCGCTCACTATGCAGCCTGAGGCGGCAAGCGATGCTAAAGGGAATCATGGATTATAAGCAGAAATTTATGTTAGGTATGCCGACTTTAATTGAATATGAGAATATTGAGCAAAACATCTCATTATGTAAAGAATTAAATCTTAGTTTTATTGAGTTGAATATGAATTTACCTCAATATCAGATAGAGAATATTGAGCCGGCGTTCTATAGTAGTTTAATGTCCAAACATAATATCTTTTTTACTCTTCACCTTCCTGAGGAAATTAATGTATCGGATTTTAACCCTAGGGTTAAGGAGGCATACATAAAAACTATTTCTGACAGTATTGAACTTGCTAAAAATATTGGAATTCCGATTATAAATATGCATTTGAACTCGGGAGTCTATTTTACAATGCCAAGTAAAAAAGTTTATTTATTTGATAAGTATTTCAACCAATACATGCAAAATATCAAATATTTCGGTAATTTAGCTTATAATTTAATTAAGGAAGAAGACATTTGTATCTGTATTGAGAATATAGGAAATTATAATTTAGAATTTGTCACAGAAGCAGTTGAAGAACTATTAAGCTATAGGTGCTTTAAACTTACTTGGGATATAGGTCATGATCACTCCTGTGACTGTGTTGACTCAAGATTTATTTTAAGTTATTTAAACTCTATCAGACATTTTCATTTGCACGATGCAATAGGTGCAAAAAATCATTTGCCACTAGGTTTAGGAGAGATAGATATACAGAGCAAGATCAATATCGCAAAGGGATACAATTGTACTTGTGTTATTGAGACTAAGACGATCGATGGCTTAAGAAAATCCGTTGAGATAATAGGAGGTTATACATGAATGAAATTATTAAAAATATAAAGCAAAGAAGAAGCATTAGAAATTTTGAATCTAGACAATTATCTGAAGGAGAAATAAATGCAATTATTGAGGCCGGAATATATGCTCCATCTGTACATAATAGTCAAGGGTTAGCTCAGGATATCGGTATTCCTGATGGTTATGAACCGTTTCATGGTATAGCTCTGGGCTATAAAAAAGAAGATGCTAGCATACCAAACCCAAAATGGAATTACGATGTTGTGAACTATATTCGATAAAGAAGTCATAAAATGTTGAGATACATAAAATGCAGCCACTTGAATGACTGTAGCAGATTAACAAGCAAATGCAGTAATGAAAAGTGAATTTCTTGGGAAATAATTTCCTTTCTATTTTTTAATTAAATATGAGCTTCAGATACTTTATAACCATATTTTTACTATTATTTTTTGGAAGAGTATTGACAAAATGGTAGAAATTATTAACATAAAAGTATAAGGGCTTTAATTTTTGACGCTGGTGAAAGGAGGTTTTTTATTAGCGGTCCAATCAAATTCAAGATCAAAAAGAAAGGATGGTAAGTATGAGTATTTTGAGAAAAAGCTTATTCAGAAAAGGAATTTCATTGCTTCTATTGTTGGCATTAGTTTTTTCAATGAGTCTTGCAGTCACGCCTACATACAAAGTTTATGCAGCAGGACAAAATATTGCCCTTAACAAAACGGGTACTGCATTGTCAGTAGAAGGGTCAGGATTCGAAGCAGGAAAAGCTTTTGACGGCAACGCTACCACAAGGTGGGCATCCGTGGAATATTCAGATCCTCAGTGGATTTATGTAGATCTTGGAGCCAGCTATAACGTCGGAAGGGTTAATCTTTCCTGGGAGGATGCATATGCAAAATCCTACAGGATAGAGGTTTCCACCGATAAAACCAATTGGACCACAGTTTATTCAACCACCAGCGGAAATGGTGCGACAGATGATATTACTTTCAACAGTGCAAGCGGAAGATATGTCAGAATGTATGGAACCCAGAGGGGAACCAGCTACGGCTATTCATTATATGAATTTGAGGTTTATGAGAGTGAAACAATACCCCAGGTTCCGGCAGTACCCACAGGGTTGACGGCCTCCGCCGCAAGCACCTCCCAGATCAATGTCAGTTGGAGCAGTGTGAGCGGCGCAACCGGTTATGATCTTGAGGTGGATGGAACTGTTAGAAGCGACGTAACAAATCCATACGCACACACAGGTCTTGGTGCCGGTTCATCCCACAGTTATAGAATAAGAGCTAAAAACTCTGCGGGAACAAGTGCATGGAGCAGTATTGTAAGCGCTTCTACCCAAACTGTTTCCGCAAATATTGCTCTCAACAAAACGGGTACCGCATTGTCAGAAGAAGGGTCTGGATTCGAAGCAGGAAAAGCTTTTGATGGCAATGCCACCACAAGATGGTCTTCTGTGGAATATGTAGACCCTCAGTGGATATATGTGGATCTAGGTGCCAGCTATAATATCGGAAGGGTTAAGCTTCTTTGGGAAGCTGCCTATGCAAAGTCTTACAGACTAGAGGTCTCCTCCGATAAAACAAACTGGACCACAGTTTTTTCGACCACCAATGGTGATGGTGGAACTGATGATATCAGCTTTAGCACCTCAAGTGGCAGATATGTCAGAATGTATGGAACCCAGAGGGGGACCAGCTATGGCTATTCCTTATACGAATTTGAAGTATATGAGAGTGGAACAGCACCCCAGGTTCCGGGAGTACCCACAGGCTTGGCAGCTTCTGCCGCCAGCTCCTCACAGATCAATGTCAGTTGGAGCAGTGTGAGCGGCGCAACCGGCTATGACCTTGAGGTAGATGGAACTGTTAGAAGCGATGTGACAAGTCCATACGCACACACAGGTCTAACCGCGAACTCATCTCATAATTACAAGGTGAGAGCTAAGAACACTGCAGGAACAAGCGCATGGAGCAGTATTGTTAGTGCTACTACGCTTCCATCCACAGGTGGAGTGGCAAGACCGTTCCCGCAGAATCTAAGCTATTCCGGCTGTATAAAGCCAAGTAATCGAACACAGCAGCAGTTGAATAATGATGTCATAAGCTACTATACAAATTGGAAGACCGATCATTTAAGGACTTCCCCTGTTACAAGCGGAGGCTATTATGTGTACTCACCAACTGTGACAGGTGACGATGTGGTTAACCCCATTACCTGTTCTGAAGCACATGGCTATGGCATGATGATTACTGCACTAATGGCCGGGTATGACAGTAACGCGAAAACGTATTTTGATGGATTGTACAAAATGTACAATGCTCATAGAAGCCCTATTGACAATGACCTCATGGCATGGGCGATTGGGGCAAGTGAACGGCCTGAAGATTGCGGTGGGTCTGCTGCTACAGATGGTGATATGGACATAGCCTATGGACTATTATTAGCTCATTATCAGTGGGGTTCAAGCGGAAGCATCAATTATCTGTCAGAGGCCAAAAGAATTATAAACAATGGGATAAAAGGCAGTGAGGTCAGTACCTCTACTTATAAAACGCTTCTGGGGGATTGGAACGTGAACCAGCCTCATCAAACCCGATCATCCGATTGGATGACCGACCATTTCAGAGTGTTTGCTGCGGCCACAGGGGACAGCTTCTGGAATAATGTAGCGAATACCGCGTATAGCCTGATATCCCGCATACATACCAATTACTCATCAGCTACCGGGTTGGTTCCTGATTTTGTGGAAAATAATCCGGCTGTACCCGCAGGACCGAAATTCCTTGAATCTGTATATGACGGAGATTATTACTATAATGCTTGCAGGTATCCTTGGAGAATTGCAACTGATTATGCGCTCTTTGGTACTTCGGAAGCCAAAACTGCCATGAACAAGCTTGTAAACTGGCTGAAAACCAAGACCTCAAATAATCCAAATAATATAGCTGCAGGTTATAAACTGTCAGATGGTACAGCTATAGGTAATTATGTAGATATGGCTTTTGTAGCACCATTTACAGCCGCGTGTATCGTTGACAGTGCACACCAGAATTACCTCAATCAGGGGTGGAGCTTGATTAGCAGTACCAGGGAAGATTACTATGGCGATTCTATCAGTTTGTTGTGCATGATTCTTATATCAGGCAACTGGTGGGCTCCACAATAAGTATCGTCAATATAGTATATACCTACCTGGTTAATCCGCATAAAGAGATGATTTCTGCGTTTAGCAGAAATCATCTCTTTTAATGCTTCAGTTAAAGAAGCGGTTATACTTGAGTCATAATATTATCATGCAATTAGTATGTCTTTTTTGGGTAAATAATGTATAAAGAAACACGAACTGTTAAGGAGATGGGAAGATGTCATTCATTGATCTTGCTAGGAAGAGGTATTCATGCAGAGACTATCAGAATAAGGTTGTAGAGAAAGATAAGATACTTCAAGTCATTGAGGCTGCAAGGATCGCACCCTCCGCTGTCAACCTTCAACCCACGCATTTTATTGTTATTACAGATGAAAGTGTCAAAAACAAGGTTGCGGAAGCCTATCCGAGAGATTGGTTCAGGAAGGCACCTGTTGTTATTGCCGTCTGTGGGGATCATTCCAGGTCGTGGAAGAGAAAAGACGGTAAAGACCACTGCGATATCGATGCAGCTATTGCCGTAGATCACATGACCCTAGCTGCTACTGATTGCGGACTTGGGACCTGTTGGGTATGCGCTTTTGATTCAGAGAAATGCCATCAGGTACTAGATTTGCCTGAGAACCTGGAGGTTATTGTGCTGCTTGCTTTGGGTTATCCAGCCGATGATAATAGGCAGTTAGAAAAGAAAAGGAAGAGCCTTGAGGAAGTTGTCAGTTGGGTGGGAATTTCGAAATGAAAAATCAGGTTTTCTTTAGGTTGTTGTGCATGACCCTCATATTCATTATTCTAACCGGTTGTCAGAGTGATTTACCGTCTGGAGCGAATACTTCTACTTCGCAAACTTCCAATCCGTCATCCCAAACATCTCAGCCAAATCCTGCCGAAACGCCGGTAAAAGGGGACTCAAACCCAAAAGCCAAATCCCTGTTTGAAGTGGGTAAGGCGGTTTATGCGGCAGATTTGGGGTTTGACAGCTTTGGGTCGTCTTTCTACTGGTCTCCAGATAATACAGGAGCTTTATTTGAAGGTTTTAAGAAAAACGAGGAAGGAAAATATACCCCTTCCGTCTATTATTACAATTTCAAGGATCAAAGGAGTATAAAAATTCTACAGGGTAAGCTGGATGAAAATTTTTATCTGGATGAGCCCATCTGGTCAGCTGATGGTCAGGAGGTTTTGTTGTCATTTAATGAAATCATGGATAAAGACCCAACCATCCATCTCTACAGCATTCAGCATGAAAAGCTTGAAGATCTTTTGATAAATGGGCGCCAGGCCGAATTCAGTACTGATGGTACGAAAATACTATATGTTGGTGCGGATGAAAGCCTGCACATCTATCAAAGATCCGATGGAACCATTCAATCGCTTCCTGATGAGATGAGAGGCCATACCCCCTTATGGTTTTCGGATAATCGCCATATCCTGTTTTTTAAGGACACGGGCAAGAATCCTCATGGACTTGATGGAGCCCAACTCTATTCCCTCTGCGTTTTAGATACCCAGGAGCCTGACGGGCTGAAAGTACTGGGGGATGAGAGCGTATACAAAAATCTTCATTGGGTAGTGCAGGATAATGTGGCCTGGATAGATTCAGGTTGGGATGACGGGCATTATGTCAGCTTGCTGGATATTAACACAAGCGCCGTTCAGGAACTGGGTGGTATGGGATACAATATATACCTGTCAGGCCGCAATCCCAGAATTATCTGGAGACAAATGGACAATACTTGGAGAGTCTATGATATTCAGCTTAAGAATTATACCGAATACCAGGAAGGTTCAGATCAGAACATCATGCCTTTAAGCCTTCTGCCGGATGATAGGCTTTTATTCTGGAAGAGCACCATGGAAGATGGACGAAAGAGCAGTCTCCTGGCGGTTTCTTCCGACAGCCATACTTTAATCCTGACTGAGGATAATAGCTTTCTTTATCCGCGTATATCTCCGGATGGATCCGGAATGGCTTTTATTGATAGTGATGGAGGTTTTCTTATTACCGTTGACGCAATGATGCTGTGTGACCGGTGATGTTTGGGTTGATTGGAGCTTGCCAATGAGTTAGACAACTGTTTTCCATATAACCCCTTGCATACTAATGGTATAATTGAATCATGGATGTTAAAACAATAGAGTAAGGATATAAATCGATTGATTTATTGTTATAGGGGGTTCATATGGTTTTACAAAAGATTAAGATAAATTATAAAAAACTTTTTTTGCTTTTTGCATTAATGCTTCTACTAATGGTAATAGCTCTATTATCAATCAATGCATATGTCAAAATCTCGGCTAATGATAGAATCATTTCTCTTGATGATGCATCAAAGATGAATGCAGATTGTATTCTTATACTCGGCGCAGGGGTTATTGAAGGAAGACCCAGCCTTATGCTTACGGATAGATTGTTGCAGGGCATTGATTTATACAATGCCGGGGCCTCGGACAGATTGCTTATGAGCGGTGATCACGGTCGTAAAGATTATGATGAAGTCAACACAATGAAACAATTTGCCATGGATAAGGATATTCCCTCTGAACACATTTTTATGGATCATGCCGGCTTTTCTACCTATGAAAGCATGTACCGTGCCAGGGATGTTTTTAAGGCTGAAAAAATAATAATTGTTACTCAAGAATATCATTTGTACCGTGCGTTATATATCGCAAAGTCACTCGGACTTGATGCCTATGGTGTTGCTGCAGACTCAAAGCAATATGCAGGTCAGGAGTATCGGGAACTCCGTGAAATCATGGCAAGAACTAAAGACTTTTTTAATGCAATTATTCAACCGCTTCCTACCTATCTGGGCGAAGCAATACCTGTTAACGGGAATGGTGATCTTACAAATGATTAGAGACACCTAAGGCGATGCGATATGAAAAGGAAATCTGAATGAACAAAATTTTGGAGGATGTGAAACAGTCTATAAACTGGTTCTTTACAGAAATAGGCGATAGCTTGATGAATATTTGGAGCTACTTGTCTCAATTTGCAGAGACTTCAGAAATCTTTACTTTGATCATACGATGGATACTTCCTATACTGGCAGTTATGGTGTTTTTGAGGTGTATCCTGCCGCTTTCGAAGGATGGGAAGCGAAACACTGTATGGGGTTATCTTTGTATGACGGACGGTACCCGGTTTCCCCTTAATCATTGGGAAAATTCAATCGGGCGAAGTAAACTATCCGATATTGTACTTAATCTGTCCTTTGTATCCCGATGCCATGCTGTGCTTACGTTTAGTGACGGCGTTTGGTCCATTGCTGACCTGGGATCAAAAGGAGGAGTAGAGGTTAACGGGGAAAAAATAGAGGGGTCCCGGAAGGTGAAGGAGGGAGACATCCTTTCTCTTGCGGGAGTAAAGTTGACGTTGGCCCCAGCTGATGCTGAAACTGAGGCTCTACCGAAGAAAGAAGGCAAACCACCGCTATTGCGGAAAGCAAAGCGCATAAAATCATCCCTGACACTTCTGCTGATTCTGCTTTTTCAAATTCTGGGAGGTATTCAGATCTGCTTTTCCATGGGTGCCGATATAAATCCGGCCGTCCCCTTGGCCTTTTTAATCTTTATTGCGGTAGAATGTCTTTACTATTTGATCATGCGGCGATTTAGCAAAAAATATTTTGAGCTTGAATTGCTGGTTTATTTCCTTTGCGGACTGAACCTGCTTGTGGTAGCATCATCCGCACCGAGTGCCATTTATAAACAGCTTGTTTCAATCCTGCTGGGCATTGCCGCATTTACCGTACTCGAAATACTTCTTAAGGATCTGGGACGTGCTCGCAAGCTAAAATATTTCCTTGCAGCAAGTGCTCTAGTACTTCTTGCGTTGAACCTGGCAATAGGAGAAACCCGCTTTGGTGCGAAAAACTGGATTAACCTTGGCTTTATAACCATTCAGCCGTTGGAATTTGTCAAGGTTGCCTTTGTGATTGCGGGAGCAGCAACACTGGATAAGCTTCTCACATCACGCAATTTGACTATGTTCATTGGATTTTCCGGAGCGTGCATCGGCGTGCTCGCTCTCATGAGGGATTTTGGTACAGCTGTCATTTTCTTTGGCGCCTTTCTGGTCATTGCGTTTATGCGCTCCGGAGATGTGCGGACAATTGCGCTTATATCCGCTGGAGCCGTTCTCGGGGCTATAGCGGTTGTGGCTTTTATGCCTTACGTAGCGTCTCGATTTGCCGCTTGGGGACATGTATGGGAGTATGCTTATACTACCGGCTACCAGCAGACGCGCACCATGATTGCCGCCGCAAGCGGCGGACTGCTGGGTGTCGGAGGTGGTAATGGGTATTTGGTCAATATTGCAGCGGCTGATACCGATCTGGTCTTCGGGATGCTTAGCGAAGAGTGGGGGCTGATAGTCGCGCTTACGGCAGTCCTGATTATTGTGTTTTTTGCGGTCTTTGCCGTGTTTTTATCAAGGTACTGCAGATCATCATTTTATGCTATTGCAGCCTGTGGAGCGGCCTCCATCTTTTTGATACAGACCACGCTCAATGTTTTCGGATCTGTTGACATCCTACCGCTTACGGGTGTCACCCTGCCGTTTGTATCCAACGGCGGTTCTTCCATGATTGCCTCATGGGGACTTATGGCCTTTATAAAATCTGCGGATGAGCGCTTAAGGCCCAATAAAGAAAAATTAGCAGCAGAGAAAGGTGAATGATATGAAATTGCTCTCAAGACGCGCAGCAGTAGTACTGGTCATTTCATTGCTGCTGGTATTCGGCCTATTTGCCTTTACTGTTAAGTATGTGAAGGATGCCTCCACTTGGGTGCTGCATCCCACCAACAGTCATTTATATAAAAACGGGCAGCTTTTGTTGCCAGGGAAAGTCTATGACCGCTATGGAGAGGTTCTTCTTCAGACAGTCAATGGGAATAAGAAATTCCATACGGATAAAACGGTACGCATGGCTCTTATGCATGCGACCGGTGATGCCAACGGCAATGTGGTGACCGGTGCGCAGGTGGCTTTCGGTGATCTTTTAAGCGGCTGGGATTTTCTAAATGGGACTTACCGCTTCAATAAAAAGTCCGGTGCTTCATCCGGTGACTTGAAACTTACGCTGGATGCCAATCTAAGCATTGCGGCATACAAAGCCATGAATGGTCGGAAGGGGACGGTGGGTGTATATAACTACAAGACCGGTGAGATCCTTTGCATGGTGAGCCTGCCAACTTTTGACCCGGAAACTCCTCCTAATATAGAAAAAAATCCGGAGAAATACGAAGGGGTCTATATCAATCGTTTCCTTTCGGCTGCTTATACACCGGGATCGGTGTTTAAACTGGTGACATCTGCCGCAGCCATTGATAAGCTTAAAAACATTGATGAAGAGGTGTACCATTGTGATGGGAAGGTGATTATTGGTGGTGAGATGGTGACTTGTCCGACTGCTCATGGAGACGTTACGTTTGAAAAGGCACTAGCCGAATCATGTAACGTAGCCTTTGCACATATTACCCTTGAACTTGGAGCCAACACCTTGCAAGAATATGCGGATATTGCCGGATTTAATTCAAGCATGGAGGTTAACGGCATCAAGACAGCGGTCGGTAAGGTAAATGTCGCAGGCGCGGAAGGCGGTAAATTGGCGTGGGCTGGAATCGGACAGGATAATGACTTGGCAAACCCGCTGAATTTTATGACGTATATGGGTGCCATTGCAAATGGTGGCGTTCGTACAAACCCGAGAATAATCAGCGAAAAGGGTATGTTATCATCCCTGGGGGGAAATAAACGTATACTCTCTGAAGACACAGCCAACAAGCTTGGTGCAATGATGCGGAACAATGTCAAAAACTCTTACGGAGAAAATAATTATGCAGGGCTTGAGCTGTGCGCCAAATCCGGTACCGCAGAAGTAGGTGAAGGCAAAAAACCTCATTCCTGGTTTGCCGGATATTTGGATAGGGAGGACTGTCCTCTTGCCTTTGTGGTTGTCATTGAAAATGGAGGGTCCGGTAGCAAGGTTGCAGGTCCTGTAGCGGCAAAAGTACTTCAGGCTGCGGTTAAGAGTATGACAAAAGAATAATCAATCGCAAACTTCCAGTAAAAAGTTTATATTTTTATAAAAATTTATAGAATTTATTGAAACATCATGGTACTTTTATCTTATAAACTTATATGAGGTATAAGAAGTATGGCGTTTGTTGATGTTGAGACTGCAAAAATTGCATATCGGATTTTTGGAGAAGGTAAAATCGGGCTTGTCATTGAAACAGCCCTTAATTCATGCAGTGCAGAATGGTGGCATATAGCTGAAAAATTATCAACCAAAACTGCCGTACTTGTATATGACCGTGCTGGCTACGGTACAAGTGACGTATCAAGTCTTAAAAGGACTCCCAGAAATCTTGCTGAAGAACTACATAAACTATTATCAAAGCTTGATACTACAGAAAAATTAATCTTGATTGGACATTCTCAGGGAGGACTCTACGTTCAGCAATTTGCGCGATTATATCCAGAACGAGTCAAAGGTTTGATATTGATTGATCCACTGTCAGCTAATGACTCTCGTTTTAAGCACCTGCTGACTTCGGATGAATATAAAAAAAGTGGCGTAGATAAACTGCAAACACTAAAAATTGCTTCGGCATTAACAAGAGTAGGATTGGGCTTTTTATTTAAGCCTCTATTAAAAAAATCTCCACCGTTTTATTATTATAAAAACTTTTCTCAAGATGCCTCCAACTATATCCTGTCTTCCTTGACGAAAAACAAACAGTATCAAACAGCTATCGCAGAGTATACATTATCCCATGTTGAAGAAGAGATAAAAACGTTAAAAACAATGGATGGTTTTCCGGAAGTGCCTTTAACTTTAATTACCCATCATTCTAAGACTGCTGTTGATGAAATCATGTATTTCGGACAGACCACGTTGGAAGTTGCAGAAAAAGTGGAAACAATATGGCAGAACTTAATGAAAGAGTGCCTGGCATTCTCACCAAAATCAAGATTTATACAGGCACAAAAAAGCAGCCACTACATACATCTGACAGAAACTGAAATACTAGAGTCGGCCCTGGAAGAGTTTCTTTTAGCAGGGGGACAGCTATGAATGCTGATTTAGGATTATCTTTAAAGAATAAAAATATTTTAGTGACTGGTGTTAGCCGTTCCATGGGTATAGGAGCCGCAATTGTAAAGACCTTGGCAGAAGCAGGTGCCAAGGTTGTGACACATGGCTGCTCAAGCTATGACAAAGCTTTACAATATCCTGATGCTTCTGTAAATTATACGAATGATCTGGTAAAAGAATTAACCGATAAAGGGTATCGTATTTATTCATTACCTTCATCTGACCTATCGGAAAAAGATGCCCCGGAAAAGATTATTTCTGAGTCTTCCGCCATATTTGGGTTTATTGACGGATTGGTATTAAACCACGCTTATTCTACATGCAATCCAATAGGAGAGTGGACGGCAGAGCATATTGATGCCCACCTTATTACCAATGTCAGAGTATCTATGCTATTAATACAGGCCTTTGCCAAGCAACTGCCGAAGGATAAAAGCGGTGCTGTTACATTGTTTACAAGCGGACAGTATTTAGGTCCGATGATAAAAGAAATAGCCTATGCGGTTTCAAAAGATGCTATTATTGGACTATGCAAGCAAACGGCTGCGGCGCTTGCCCCTCAAAACATCCGAGTAAATTGTATCAATCCAGGACCTACAGATACAGGGTATCTTGATACTAACGATACTGCTTACAAAACGGTAACCAACTTGTTCCCTTCAGGTCGTTGGGGAATGCCGATGGATGCGGCCCGGCTAGTGCATTTTTTGCAGAGTGATTATGCAAATTGGATTACGGGTCAGGTCATAGCCAGTGAGGGTGGGTTTCATAGAGGGATGTTCCAGTGCTCTTGAAACACGTTGTGTTATAATAACCGTAGAAATATACAAACGTAAAAGGAAGGACTATATGATGATAAAGGATCTTATTAGAAATAACAGAACATACAGAAGGTTTTATCAGGAAGCCGAGATTGATCGGAATGTTCTGGAGGAATTGATAGATTTAGCGAGATTATCTTCATGCGGTGCTAATTTGCAGTCTTTAAAATATGTGATATCAAATAAGCCGGAGAAAAATCATCTCATTTTTCAGCATTTAAAGTGGGCAGGATACTTGACGGATTGGCCGGGACCCCAAGAAGGTGAAAGACCTTCAGCCTATATCATTGTACTTGGAGACAGGGATATCAGTCAAAATTTCTTCTGGGATCACGGAATTGCATGTCAGAGTATTCTTTTAGGAGCCTGTGAAAAAGGCTTGGGCGGTTGTATGTTCGGGTCAGTTGATCGAGATGGCTTAAAAAATAAACTTGGCATCCCTGAAAGATATGAGGTTCTATTAGTGATTGCACTGGGGAAGCCCAAGGAAAAAGTCGTTTTAGAGGAGCTTGATGAAACAGGCAGTATTAAATATTGGAGAGATGAAAAGGGTGTCCATCATGTGCCTAAAAGAAAATTGGAGGACATCATTCTTGACTTCTAATAAACATTGTGAGGAAATCAAAACATGCTGACCAAAAAAGAAATATTAAGTATTGCAAAAAGACAGCTTTCCCTTGACTATAATTGTGAAGCATCGGATTTCGAGAAAATAAAAAATACAATTACTCAAAACCAATTGGTTGAGGGCAGGCGAATCTATGGCAGCGACGGCTGCTTTATGAAGATACTCAGCTTTTACGGAAGAGCCATTATTTCGGCTGATAATCAAATTATTCCCTGGGCGGAAGAAGAATTAGAGAATTTAGATGCCAATTGGCTTTTTAAGTATGCTAGCATAAAAGCAATCGATAGAAAACTAAACGAATTCGGACACGAAATTGCAGATGTTCACCATTACTATCTTCCTGACCCAAAGGCTGTTGAAATTGCTCCCTTGTTTCATACTAAATGGTTTGAGGGTGAGGAAATCCTCCAATTTAAAAACGATGAAAGATTTTACGAAGCTTTTGCTTTTGATGAATCGCATCCCGACGTTCTTGCTGTTGCCGCATATGCCGGTGATTCTATTATGGGTATGGCTGGGGCAAGTGCAGATAGTGAAACAATGTGGCAAATGGGTATTGATGTGATATCAGAATATCGTGGAAAGGGAGTTGGTACAAACTTGACCGTCCTGTTAAAGCAGGAAATTTTAAAGAGAGGTAAATTGCCTTTTTACGGTACGGTCGAATCTCATACGTTCTCAAAAAATGTTGCCATAGGAGCAGGATTTTTACCAGCCTGGGCAGAAGCTTATTCAAAAAAGCTTTAGTAAAGGAGATTGTTATGGATTCAGTAAAGGAATATGTAAACAATTTTGAAGGGGAAAAAAGAAAGTGGCTGACTACCTTCATTGCATTTATGCATGAAAACTTCCCCGAAGCAAAGGAAACACTGTCCTATCAAATGCCCATGTTTAAGTTTAATGGTACGTATATTGCTTTTTCAATTGCAAAAGAGCATTTCTCCTTTCACTCTCTGGATTTTGAGATGATTGAGGAATTAAAGAACCTGCTTCCCAAGGCCAAATTCGGAAAAGGCTGCGCTAAAGTAAAATTCGATGACGAGGCGGCTATCCCCATACTATTCGATATGTCCAGAAAAATAGTTGACAGAAGTAAACTGAACACTGTTAAGGATAAAAAATAAAGTTTTATGATGCAATTGACCGGCATATGGCAGTTGTGTTATTGTGGGTAAAGGTAAAAACAAGCTCTTGCCTTAAAATCATATCAAAACACATTTATGGGAGTAAAAAATGACTAAAATTGGATTTGACAGTGATAAGTACCTTCATCTACAATCTCAGAAAATACTTGATAGAATATCTTTTTTTGGCGGGAAGCTCTATTTGGAATTTGGGGGAAAGCTTTTTGACGATTATCACGCTTCCAGAGTACTTCCTGGTTTTAAGCCGGACAACAAGATAAAAATGCTGTTGGAGCTTAAGGAACAGGCTGAAATTGTTATTACAATCAATGCTGATGATATTGAAAAAAGCAAGCGCCGAGGTGACCTCGGAATAACCTATGATCATGATGTACTGCGGTTGATTGATGCCTTCCGTGAAATTGGCATGTATGTGGGAAGCGTTGTCATTACGCATTATCGTTCACAATTCGCTGCCGATTTATTTCAAAGACGGCTTATGAATCTTGGTATAAAGGTTTACAGGCACTATCCCATTCCCGATTATCCTTCAAATATTCCACTCATAGTAAGTGACGATGGATATGGTAAAAATGATTATATTGAAACGACCCGATCCCTCATAGTGGTTACCGCTCCGGGACCGGGAAGCGGTAAAATGGCAACATGCCTCTCTCAGCTCTATCATGACCACAAACGCGGTATACAGGCCGGATACGCAAAGTTTGAGACCTTCCCCATATGGAACCTACCCCTGAAGCATCCTGTTAATCTTGCTTACGAAGCCGCTACTACCGATCTCAATGATGTTAATATGATAGATCCCTTCCATCTTGACGCCTATGGTATGACAACGGTAAATTATAACAGGGATATCGAAATCTTTCCCGTATTAAACGCTATATTAGAAAAAATATCAGGCAAATCACCTTATAAAAGCCCAACGGATATGGGTGTGAATATGGCAGGTTCCTGTATTACCGACGACGAGGCCGTCGGCAGAGCATCAGAGCAGGAGGTAATACGAAGATACTATAATACCCGCTGCGCTCAGCGGCAAGGCTTGGCTGAAAAAGCGGAAGTGTACAGGCTAGAGCTTTTAATGAACCAATTAGGTATATCACCTAAAAACCGTCCTGTAGTGGAAATGGCTTTAAACCGTGCTGAAGCATCTGATGGCCCTGCTGTAGCCCTGCAGCTCAACGACGGACGAATTGTAACAGGAAAAACAACATCGTTACTGGGAGCTTCCGCAGCGCTTTTGTTAAATGCGTTGAAGGAGCTGGGCGGTATCCATCATGACATACACTTGATTTCACCCATTGTCATCGAACCTATCCAGGCTTTGAAAGTCAATCATATGGGGAATCGAAATCCGCGCCTTCACACCGACGAGATACTGATAGCTTTGACTATTTGTGCGGCTACCAATCCGACCGCGGCACTGGCCATGGAGCAGCTCCCAAAGCTTCGTGGATGCGAGGCTCACTCTACTGTAATTCTATCCCGTGTTGACGAAAATGTATTCCAAAAGCTAGGAATCAATATGACCTGTGAGCCGCAATACCAGTCAAAAAAGCTTTATCATAAATAAAGAGATCAATGATTCAGGAAAGGATTTTAAATGAAATTTTCTTCATTTATTCAGTTTTCGGCCTTTGGTTTGAGCACAATCATTTTTCGTCGAAAAAAGCCCATTTTAGGGACAATAATAGTTACAGACAAATGCAATCTTTCATGCAAGCATTGTGCAGTCAATAATATCACATCGATTATACATCCCTACGAGCAGATTAAAAAAGAAATGCAGAGCCTATACCAAAATGGGATCCGCATCCTTTTTTTTTGCGGGGGAGAAACCTTTTTATGGCAAGATAGCGGAAGAACTGTGCGGGATTTAGTGATTGAAGCAAAAAATATGGGATTTTTAATTGTCAATGTGGTAACCAACGGAACCTTTTTGCTTGATTTACCCGAGGCAGATTTGATTCTTTTGAGCCTGGATGGAGGAAAAGAACAGCATAATTTGATTCGTGGAGATACATACGATAGAATTATGGACAATATCAAAAATGCCACATCACCAAATATATGCCTCTATATGGCCATTAACAAGCTGAATCAAATGGATATACCGGAGGTTTGCTCAATAGCAGAGAGAGAAGCGAATATTAAGGCCGTTTCATTTAATTTTCATACACCCTATCCAGGTACTGAGCAGCTCTCATTAACCGTTGAGGAGAAAGAACGGTGCTGTCGAACTATTTTGGAAATGATGAATCAAGGCATGCCGGTATTTAATTTAAAAAGCGCCTTTCCGTATATTATCCGCAACGATTTCCCCACACCATGCCATCAGTGTGTAGTCATGGAAAACGGAAAGCTGTCGGTTTGCGGAAGATGCTTGGATGTTCCCGGGTTGTGCAGCCAATGTGGTTATTTCTTTGCTGCAGAATATGCCCTTGTTTTTCAAGGCAATCTGCGTGTCATTTTTGATATGCTGCGCACCTATCTACGCTATATATAGGAGAAAACACAATGACCTTAACATCCCTCATGAGAGTTTGGCTTACAAGATCCTTTAAGCCCTTTGAATTTAAAAATAAATATGAAGATCGGCTTGATTTTAAAGATGCAGACCAGCTTGGCTTATATGTACATATTCCCTTTTGTAGGGCTATTTGCAGCTTTTGTCCCTATTGCAAGGAAATCTATGATCCTCATCTTGCAGAAAGTTATAAACAGGCTTTGTTAAAAGAGATCAAGCTAATAGGAGATACTTTAGCCGACTCAAAAGAGGTGACCAGCCTTTATTTTGGTGGTGGAACTCCTGCGTTGATGGTGGATTCTCTGGGGGAGATTATTCGCGCCTTGAAACAGTATTTTGTCATTCGCGGTGGAGTTGGCGTAGAGCTTCATCCTGATGATGTCAATGATGAAACGCTTTTGAAGCTGAAAGAAGCTGGAGTGACTATGATCAGCATAGGCATTCAGTCCTTTCATCAGGATTGTCTGTCAGCCATTGGTCGGAAAATGCCCGACTATAACGAGATTTTTAAAGCAATCCGCAAAGCGAATTTTGATACAGTTGATATGGATCTTATTTTTGCCATACCCGGCCAGACAAACGAAATTTTGAAAAAGGATATTGATACTGCCTTTTCAAATGGTGCAACCCAGATTTCAGCCTATCCCTTTATAGATTTTACTTTTGCAAACAATCGCTATAAACCATTACCTGAACGGGAAAAGAAAAAATTGTTGTCGGAGATGACGGCCTACTGTGCACAAAAGGGATATAAGCGGACATCGGTATGGACCTTTGCAAAGCCCAATACAGACAAGTATTCTTCTGTAACCAGGGAGAATTTTCTGGGCTTTGGAGTATCAGCAACAACTCTTTTGAAAACCCAGTTCAAAATCAACACGTTTTCTATTGACGGATATATAGAAAGAGTGGATCAGGGGCATCTGCCAACGTCCTTGAACCTGGATTTCTCCTTATATCAAAGAATGGTTTATTATCTGTTTTGGAGTGCCTATTCCATGAGGATTAACATGAATCATTTTCAAGAATTCTTTAATGTTCCACTAAACCGTCAGTATGGATTGGAGCTTTTTATCTGCCGTATTTTAGGGTTTATTAAAAAGAAGGGGAATGAATATCATTTGACAGAACGAGGGGCCTACTACTACCACACTATAGAGCAGGCCTACACCACAGCCTATATTGATAAGATGTGGAATATTTCAAGAAATGAAGCTTTTCCTGAAAAAATCGTTCTGAAATAGTAAATTTACAAAAAACGTCTTTCTCGATCATTTATATACTATTCAACAATGTCAAAGCGTATAAGATCGACCATTTCTATAAGCTCGGCAAGCTTTTCCTTGCTCTCGGCAAATTGCCGCACATCGCCATTGAAAATCAGTTCGATATCAGCCCGGGTATAGGTAAATTTAAAAGGAGTAGAGGAGAGCAATTTGTTGTTCCAATGTCCCAAATGTGTAATCTCATCCGCGTTGTCGATCAGGGCAAACAGAAGGATGGAGTTTCTTAAAAACTGTTCCTCGCTGACAACAATGGAGTCATCTTTGAGCTCATAATGGTAGGTTACGCCATAAGGAGGCTCTTCTGTTGAAAGCTGCATACTCACCCTGGTAATGCCTTCCGGCAGCGGCATGCCATTTAAGAGTGATCCGACCTTGACATGGTTGCCAATATATTGAGTTTTGTTATCCAACAAATAGTCAATGTCATAGGGAACCTTGCTGATTTTGTTTGAAATGACAGACTCGATCCTTTTCAGGATAATGTCCTCATTAATGAGCTTAAATCTCAAGGTTGGCTTAACATCATTATCAATCCAGACGGGAGCAATATGGAAGGTATAACGGAAATCCTCAGTACTATCGTCAAAATCATCATAGTATGTGATTGTAAAACGGCTGTCAGTTTTTCCGCCACGTATTTTGTTTATTTCCTTCCTGGAAATGCGCATATCCCTAACAATGGCTGTTATCTCTCCTATCTCCTTTATATCCGCAAACATATATTCTTTACCGCTTACAAGATCAGTGATGACAATCTTTGCAGGTGTTTTAAGGCTGTTGTCACTTATTAAGTGTTCCGGATGACCATCTATTGAGTAACCGCTTACAGGGTTTGACATCAGTGCAGTTGCCAAGATCACGACGGTAATAACAGAAGCAATGATCACCCAAAATTCCGGTTTTCTATAATGAAGTATGTTTTTTATTCTTGCTTTCACATTGCTTTCTCCGAAAGCCAGAGGGCTTGGACCAGGCATTTTCTTTTGCATGGCCATGGATAGTAGGGAACTGCTGTAGCCTGTTATTTCCTTACCGGTTGTCAATCGCATGACCCTTTCATCACAGGACATTTCCATATCCTTTATCATAAGTGAAAAGCAAAGCCAAACAAAAGGGTTAAACCAGTGAAGAATAAGCGCCAGATAAGCTATTGGCTTTATAAGATGATCAAATCGCTTGATATGTGTCTGTTCATGGCAGAGGATATATTCCCGCTCGCTTTCCTCCAGGCCCAGAGGCAGATAGATTTTTGGTCTTACAAAGCCGCAAACAAAGGGACTTTTGATAAGGTCGGTTTCATAGATGTTATCCGAAACAAGAGTTGCCGTACTGATTCGCTTTTTTAAACGAATATATGAAATTAATGCATACAGAAGAAAAGCAGCAATGCCAATGCTCCAGACTAGTGCAAGGATGGACAAGGCTTGCATAGGCTTCAGGGTTGCAAGGGGGGCCGGAACAGGTAAATTTTTAATAAGTGCATCATTTAGGAATTCACTGCCCCTATCCAATATGGGGGTTACCACCTTGCTTAAATCCTGAGAAATCAATTGAGTTTGCAGGACGTTATCTTGTGCAGATTCAGTTAACCTAAACAAACTCAATGATGAAGAAAAGCTGAAGGGACAAACAAGTCTGAAAAATACAATGCTCCAAAGGGCATAGGAAAAAACCTTGGGGGCTCTTTTAAGTAGTATACGGGCAATGACAACAACGAGAGCTGCAACACTGGCGGTCATACTCATGTTGAGTACGTAGATAAAAGCATCATCAAGAAAACTCATATTCAGCCCTCCTTATGGTTATCTATCAGTCGTTTCAGTTCCTCGGCTTCAACATTGGATAATCTCTTGTCGTTAAGAAATGCGGCGATAAATTTAGGAAGCGAGCCATCGAAGGCCTTTTCGACCACAACCTCGCTTTCATATTTTTGAATCTGCTCTCGCTTGACAATGGATGATACAGTGGAATTTTCATTTTGGAGTATACCACGGTCACATAGCTTGCGAAGCACGGTATAAGTCGTGGTTCTTTTCCAACCTAAACTTTGCTGACACAGTTCAGTTAGTCTTCGGGCCGAAAGAGGCTCTGATTCCCAGATAATGCACATTAACTTAAACTCTGCATCGAAAAGCTTATATTGTTCCATTTTATGACCTCCAGCGATTACCTTTAATAACAGCCTTCAAATGATTGTCTACTGCAATAGACAAATTTAGTCTATCATAATAGACAAGTTCAGTCAAGGAGAAAACAGAATTGGCATCTTAATTTTTCATTGAAGCTTCTCTAAGTCATCATACAGAGTTCACAAAGCTCGAACATAATAAAAGTGTAAGCTCAAGACACAAACGAATAAGACAGGAGGAGTCATCATGATAAAAAGAACAAAGAAAAAAGTCATAGCAATAGTGGTAGGGACCATCATCATGTCGGGACTTTTCGGCTTTGGCGGAGCATATACTGCCATCCACATGGCACAGACTTCCAATTTGCCAACTGAAAGCAATGTCCAGGTACAAAGTGATGAAACCTCAAGCAGCAGCACACCCAAGGCCACCATGCAGCTGGTTAGCAAGGATACCGGGACAAATACTCTGTCCATTCCCGAAATTGCACAAATGAACGGGGATTGTGTTGTGGAAATTACAACTGAAACTGTGACAACAGGCGGTAGGATGGGACAATTCATATCAGAGGGTGCAGGAAGCGGTGTAATCATCAGCAAAGACGGGTATATTGTAACAAACAACCATGTGATTGAAGGAGCAAATAAAATCACGGTCAGACTTAAACATTCTGAAAGCTATACAGCAACACTGGTAGGCAGGGATACCAAGACCGATATTGCTGTTTTGAAAATAGATGCAAGCGACCTACAGACAGCTATTTTGGGCAATTCAGACCAGTTGGCTGTAGGAGAGCTTGCGGTAGCGATAGGCAACCCATTAGGTGAGCTGGGCGGAACTATTACAGAAGGTATTATTTCAGCTCTCGACCGCGACATTGTAATAGATGGTGAGAGTATGAAGCTGTTACAGACTTCTGCGGCCATCAATCCCGGCAATTCCGGCGGTGGTCTATTTAATGCATACGGTGAGCTTGTGGGGATTGTTAATGCAAAGTCCAGCGGCTCTGATATTGAGGGCCTGGGTTTTGCCATTCCTATTAATACCGCCAAAACCGTGATCAGCCAGATTATTGACTATGGCTATGTACAAGGCAGAATTGATTTGGGTATTACGCTCCTTGATATAACCGATTCCAGAACCGCCATGATGTACCGGGTTTCCCGTACAGGTGTCTATATACTGAAGGCTGAAAAGGATAATGGTCTTAGATCCGGTGACCGAATTGTCAGTATCGATGGCAAGGAAATGACTTCATCAACCAATGTAAAATCGATGATTGATAACCTGACTGTTGGGGATACGGCTGAATTTATCATCGAAAGAGGGCGGCAAACACTTACAGTTAAAGTAACGATGGAGCAAGCTACATCATAAACGCACCAAGGTGAAACTGAATATTGGTATATACTTTGCCCATGCAAGCTTAACGAAATCCCTGCCTTGTATGGGCATATACCGTATATAAAGAGGCTCCTTGTTGGTGAAAAGAATTAGAAATTTTAATCTGCCCCTTGGTATAATAAAGCAAAGGAGTGTAGGAGATGTATAAAATACTCATATCAGATGACGAAGAAAAAATCAGGGCTCTTATAAAGAAATATGCGCTTTTTGAAGGACATACGGTTGTTGAGGCAGGGAATGGTATGGAAGCCGTTGATCTTTGTAAAAAACAGCGGTTTGATTTTATCATCATGGATATTATGATGCCTGAGCTGGATGGCTTTTCTGCTGTAAAGGAAATTAGAAAAACACATGATGTCCCTGTTTTAATGCTCTCTGCCAGAGGCGAGGAATATGATAAAATTCATGGTTTTGAACTGGGTATAGACGATTATGTTGTAAAGCCCTTTTCGCCAAAGGAATTAATGATGCGTATTGACGCCATCATGAAACGAAGCGGGGGGGATAAGGGTGAAAAGCATGAGCTGTTTGTAAAGGATGGCCTAACTGCTGATTTCACCGCCCGTAAAATAATGATAGATGGTCAAAATGTGGAGATGTCTCCAAAGGAGTACGATTTACTCTTTTATTTAATCAGAAACAAGAATCGAGCACTGACACGTGACAACTTAATAAATGAGGTGTGGGGATATGACTTTTATGGTGACGACAGAACACTGGATACCCATATAAAGCTTCTTAGAAAGTCACTGGGGGATTATGCCTCCCTCATCACAACCTTGCGCGGCGTTGGCTACCGGTTTGAGGGATGAATATGAAAAACAACAGTATAAAATGGAAGATATTTCTTTACTTAATTGGATTTTGCGGGATTCTTCTGATATTGCTTTGGCTCTTTCAGGTTGTTTTTTTGGATGATTTCTATAAAGCGATTAAGATAAACGAGATAAAAACAAGTGGTAATACTATTGAAAAAAATATAGACAGCGAAGACTTAGGTGAGCTTGTCAGCCGTCTTTCCATTAACAACGATATGTGTATTGAGATTTTATCTGAAACAGGGGAACAGCTTTATTCCTCCGATGTTTTGTGGGACTGCATCCTGCATAAAATGCCTCCGTTTGAAAAAATTCAATTGATTATGAAGACACAGGATTTGGGTGGTGAGCTTTTAGAGCATTTTAATCGGGATAATTTTAAAAACGAGAGATATAATGATAAGAAATTTATCGGAAGAGTGCCTCCGCCTGATACAGGTATGCAGGAGTCCATTATACTAACTAAAATCGTTACAAACAATGATGGCGAAAAGATGTTTGTTTTTCTTAACTCCGTCATCTCACCTGTCAGCTCAACAGTTACAACAATCCGTATAGAGCTTTATGTTATTACTGGATTTATGCTATTGTTTTCCATCCTTCTTGCCATTGTTATTGCTAAAAGAGTATCCAAGCCTATTGAAAAGCTGAATGAAGCTGCAAAAATTCTTGCAAAGGGGAAATATGAGACTGAATTCTCGGCAGCGGGCTACAAGGAAATTGCCGAGCTCTCCGATACATTGAATTTTACGGCGAAGGAGCTTTCTAAAGTGGATCGTTTGAGGCAAGAGCTTATAGCAAATGTTTCACACGACCTTAGAACGCCGCTCACGCTCATTTCCGGGTATGCAGAGGCCATGCGTGATCTTCCGGATGAAAACAATCCAGAAAACGCACAAATTATTGTTGATGAAACAAAGAGGCTCACTACTCTTGTTAATGATGCATTGGACCTTTCCAAGCTCCAATCGGGCATGCAAAGCATTCATCCTCAAAGCTTTGATTTTACAGGCAGCATCAAAAGCATTGTGGATGCCATGAATGAACTCTTAAAAAGAGATGGCTACAGCATCAAATTTATATATGATAAGGAGCTTAATATAACAGCCGATGAACCCAAAATAACTCAGGCGTTTTACAATCTATTGATAAATGCAATCAATTACACGGGCGAGGATAAAACGGTTATAGTAAGGCAGATCGTCACAGCCGGCACAGTAAAAATCGAAGTCCTCGACAGTGGTGAAGGAATAGCAGAAGAGGATTTACCCTATATTTGGGATAGGTATTATAAAGGCGATAAATTCCATAAACGGGCTGTAACAGGCACTGGATTGGGTCTTTCCATAGTTAAATCCATCATTGAGTTGCATGGCGGTGAATACGGTGTTTCATCCAAGCTCAATGAGGGCAGTATGTTTTGGTTTAGCCTAAAAATTTAAAAGTAGGCTCATTCCCATAGGGACATGTTATGAACCGTGGGATTAGGGAAGGCAGACAGCAGATTCGGCTGTCTGCCTTTGCCGTTATCCAGCATTTTCTCCGGTTCTTGACGCTCGCCGAGTTTTAATAATCAACTGAGCATCATACTGGCAAACATTCACATAGAATTCACAAAAAGAACAAAGGTGCATCAGAATGCTTAAGTATAATGAATACATCACGACAAAAGAAGAAGGTGAGAACAGTTGAAGGAGCAAAAATACCGTCATGAGCTTAAGCATTATATAAACAGTTTTGATTATTTGGAATTATTATCAAAGCTTAAACACATTGCAAAGCTTGATGAAAACGCAACAGCAGACGGCAGCTATAAAATCCGAAGCTTGTATTTTGATAATCTTTATGACAAGGCACTCCGAGACAAGATAAACGGAGTTTCAAGCAGAGAGAAGTTCCGCATTCGTTACTATAAAGATGACACATCCTTTATCAGGCTAGAAAAAAAGAGCAAACGAAGCGGACTTTGTCTCAAACAATCTACCGTTATAACCAAAGAGCAGTGTCAAATGCTTCTTGATGGAGATAACCATTTTCTGAAGGAAAGCAAAGATATGCTGTTTTTAGAGTTGTATGCAAAGATGTACACTGAGCAGTTGCGGCCTAAAAATATTGTGGATTATACACGCCACGCTTTTGTATTCCCTGCCGGTAATGTGAGAGTGACAATCGACAGCGATATTCGGACGAGCAGTAACTTGGCTCAATTTTTAAATCCGGAGCTTTTTTGCTATAGTCCCACAAAAAGTATGATCCTTGAGGTAAAATACGACGAATTTATGCCTCAGGTAATTGCGAATATTACACAGCTCAGCAGTAGACAGACAACCGCATTTTCAAAATATGCAATCAGCAGAACGATATAATTGAGGAGGAAACGAATATGACATTTAATGATATTTTTAAAAGCAGCTTTTTGGAGAAAGCAGCATCTTTTTCACTTTTAGATGTGGCGCTGGCCATGGCCCTTGCCTTATGCCTAGGGTTGTTCATCTTTTTTGTTTACAAGAAAACCTTTGCCGGCGTTATGTATTCAGCCTCATTTGGTGTTTCACTTATGGCGATGACGCTGGTCACTACCCTCATTATCTTGGCAGTTACATCAAATGTTATTCTATCTCTTGGTATGGTAGGTGCATTGTCCATTGTTCGATTTAGGACGGCAGTAAAAGAGCCTCTCGACATTGCGTTTTTATTCTGGGCAATCTCTGCCGGTATCGTAACAGGTGCAGGGCTCATTCCGCTGGCAATTATCGGATCTCTTTTCATTGGCCTTATATTGCTTATATTTGTCAACAAAAAAAGCACAGATACCCCTTATCTAATCGTAGTAAACTGTGAAAACGACAAATCTGAAGCAGATGTCATGTCACTTGTCAAATCAAAGACCAAGAAGAGTCTTGTCAAATCAAAAACAGTATCGAGAAACGGCATTGAATTAACAGTTGAGGTCCGGCTTCTGGATATGAATGCAAGTCTGGTCAATGAGCTTCTTTCAGTAAGCGGTGTAGAAAATGCCGTACTTGTGAGCTACAATGGCGAATACCTGTAATTATAATAAAGGAGCGGGAGGTGCAATCCTTGATAAAAAGTAAATATACTAACATCATTATTGTAGTTGCAGTTATATTCGCACTGGTTGCAGTCCTGCTATTGTTAGGCTATTCAAATAGCGAGATTGCAAACGCTGGAGTGACGCAACAGTATCAAACAAAGCTGTTTGGCGGGGAAATCATCGACATAGACATTATTGCTGATCAGTCAGATTGGGATACTATGCTTGAAAATGCCATATCGGAAGAATATATTATGGTGGATGTGGTGATCAACGGTACCAAGTTCCAAAATGTCGGAATCAGGCCTAAGGGCAATTCAAGTCTGACCCAAGTGGCAAATAACGACACAACCGATCGGTTCAGCTTCCGTTTGAAATTTGATCAATATATTGAAGGACAGACCTGCTTTGGGCTTAATACCTTTGTTGTGAACAATATGCTTGGCGACAGCAGTTATATGAAGGAATACTTTTCTTACGACATTATGAACTATATTGGTGTGGACACCCCTCTGTACGATTTTGCAGATATTTCGGTCAATGGTGAAGTGTGGGGCTTTTACCTGGCAATTGAAGCCTATGACGACAGCTATTTAAGCAGGGTCTATGGTGACACCTCAGGAAACCTGTACAACGTAAAGTCAATGGATATGGGTAACAAGAACGATAATCAGATGCAAAATGGTGGGCAAATGCCTGATAGACCGGATGGAGGACAGATGCCAGCGCCTTTTAATATACAGGATGGGCAAGCCAATGAAAATGTTCCTAATTTGGACAGCCAAACTCAAGATGAAAATCGTGGCAATTTCAAGGGTGGTGGAATGGGCGGACGAGGCTCATCAGGCGGCGATCTCCAATATTCCGATGACAGCACAAGCAGCTATTCTGCCATTTTTAACAATGCAATAGGGAAAACTACTGAGGTCGACCAACAAAGAGTTATCACCGCTCTTAAAAACTTGAGTACAGGAACAGAACTTGAAAAATATTTTGATGTGGATAAAATTCTGCGTTATATGGCTGCACACACATTCGTAGTCAATCTCGACAGCTACTCATCAAATCTGGCGCAAAACTACTACATCTATGAAAATGATGGGAAAATCACCATTTTACCTTGGGATTATAATTACTCGTTTGGTGGTTTTCAGTCGGGTAATGCCTCAAGTGTTGTAAACTTCCCAATAGATACTCCGGTAAGTGGTGTAAACCTTGAAGACAGACCGCTTTTTGAAAAGCTTCTAGCAAACCAGACGTACAAGGTAAAATATCACGAGTATCTTGATGAGATTGTCACAGGTTATTTTGCAGATGGTAAATGGGCCGAAAAGATAGAACAGCTCGATTCGTTGATCGCGAGTTATGTAGAGAATGATCCAACCGCCTTTTGTACCTATGAGGAATACCAGAAAGCTTTGTCTGCCTTAACATCATTAGGCGAGCTTCGGGCGGAGAGTATTATGGGACAGCTAAAGGGAACAGTGCCCTCTACGACCGAAGGACAAAGTGAAAACTCTGGTGCACTAATTTCCGCTGATAGCTTAACTCTAAGTGATTTAGGCAACGGAATGGGTGGCGGTGGCCGTGGTAATTGGGGTGGACAAGATCCAAACAATAATCAAGATGGACAGGAAAGACCTGGCGGTGGTTTTGGAAATATGGGTGAGATGCCTGATATGGCCACTATGCAAAAAGTGATGGAAATTATACAAAGCGCTCAGGGTAATAGTCTTACAGAAGAACAAATAAAACAGCTAACCGAGCTCGGATTGACCGAAGATCAGATTACAGCCCTGCAAAGTATGGGGAATCCATTTGACGGTGGAGCACCAAACGGGAATTTTCAAAGACCTGATGGTAACATGGGAGGCCCTAATGGAAATACCGGCAATCAAACAAATCCATTTCAAAATACTGGTAAGGGTAACTTCAAAAATATCATCATTATGGCTGGATTAGTAGTACTTTTAATTCTGGATACGGTATTTGTGTCAAAATTCCGTAAGAACTACTAATAACTTTAATAAGAGAGTGGACCAATGCTCTATGACCTTTCTTATATCCTCCAAGAGAGCCGCCCCTATTCCGGGCGGCTCTTTTACTGCAACAAATGTAATTACATTAATAATAAGTGTAATATTACGTTGACAACCTGTAAACTATATGGCATACTATATTCAAACAAAACTCTGAAATCATTCATATATCAGGTAAAAGCTATATTATCATCGTATTCTATTCTCATGTAATTACATTTAGAAAGGTGTGAATTTGTTTGAGCACAATGCCGAGTAAAGAAAAGGCACTGGGAATGTATGCAAAAATGTATCTGATCCGTAAATACGAGGAGAGGATATATTATTTATTTTTGGAAGGAATCATGCCGGGAACAATTCATCAGAGTACCGGGCAGGAAGCTTGCGCAGTAGGTATGCTGTATGATTTACGTAAAGACGACTTTATGGCTTCCACACATCGTCCTGCAGGTCATGATCTGGCAAAAGGTGTAACACTGAAATCCATGATGTGCGAAATGTTTGGTAAGGAAGATGGTTGCTGCAACGGTAAAGGTGGTGCCATGCATACCGGCGATATGGAGGTAGGAGCCCTAACGGCTAATGCTATTGTGGGCGGTAATCTTCCTATTGCTGCAGGTGTCGCTCTTGCATTCAAAATGCAGAGAAAAGACAATGTCATTGTGTGTTTCTTTGGTGACGGCGCTACAAATGAAGGCTCCTTCCATGAGACAATGAATGGTGCTGCTATCTGGAAACTTCCTGTCATTTTTGTTTGTGAGAACAATCTCTATTCTGCAACAACATCTATAAAGCTTACATGCAATATGGAGCATGTGGCGGCCGATCGTGCGGCTGCTTATAATATCCCCAGCGAAGTTGTCGACGGAAATGACGTTTTGGCTATCAACGAAGCTGCCGCCAGGGCGATTGAAAGAGCAAGAAAAGGTGAAGGTCCCACTATTCTTGAGCTTAAAACCTACCGTCACGTAGGACACTCTCGTAACGACGCTTGCGGCTATCGTCCCAAGGATGAAGAAAAGGAATGGTTTAGCAGGGATCCTGTTGTTTTGTTCAGGAAGCAAATGCTCCAAGAAAAAATCGCATCAGAAGAAGAGATAGTCGAAACAGAAAATAAAATCAATGAAGATGTTGAAGAGTCGGTAAAGTTTGCACAGGAGGCCCCTTTCCCTTCAGTTGAGAAGGCTTTAACTGATATCTATTGGCAGGGAGGTAATCACTAATGGCTTTGTTATCAATTACAGATGCACTTAAAAGCGCAATCGCTGAAGAAATGAGAAGAGATGCTTCCGTATATTGTCTAGGCGAGGATGAAGACATTCCCGGTGGTATGGGAGGTGCCTTCACAGTAACCAAGGGTCTGGCTGATGAGTTTGGATTTGAAAGAGTGCTTAATACACCTATCTCAGAAATTTTGATTGCCGGAGTATGTGTCGGCTCTGCAATGATGGGAATGCGCCCTGTTGCCGATCTGCAATACGGAGATTTCCTGTTTTGTATGATGGATCAACTGGTTAATCAGGCTGCTAAAATGTGCTACATGTCCGGTGGTAAGGTCAAGGTTCCCATGGTCATGCGTGCGCCCTGCGGTGCTACCAACCGCGGAGCTCAACATGCACAGAGCCTTGAAAGCTATTTCGTACATGTACCGGGTCTAAAGGTTATTTGTCCGTCCACGGCTTATGATGCCAAGGGATTGATGAAGCAAGCCATACGCGATGATAATCCCGTTCTGGTATTCGAGCATAAGCTCCTTTACGGAAGCAAGAGAAAAGAGAAGGATGCTATAAATTCTACCAGTGAAGTGCCAGATACCGATTACACGATTCCGTTCGGTCAGGCCGCCATACGCCGGGAGGGAAAGGATATTACCATCGTAGCCAATTTACTAATGAGCTATAAATCCTTGGAGGCTGCCAAGATCCTTGAAGCGGAGGGGATTAGCTGCGAAGTGATTGATCCGCGCACCCTGGTGCCTTTTGACTATCAAACAGTTGTAGAATCATTACGTAAAACAGGTAAACTCATGATTGTGCATGAGGATAACTATAACTGCGGCTGGGGAGCCCAGCTAGCTTCTTACATAGCTGAAAATGAGATATATCTGCTGGATGCCCCTATTACCCGTGTAGCCACATACGACACGCCAATCCCATTCTCACCACCTCTTGAAAGCTTTGTCATCCCTTCAACCGAGAGAATTGTAAAGGCTGCAAGAGCTCTTGCAAAAGCGTAAGTATCAACCAAACATGGAGTAGGTGAAGCTATGATTAAAAAAATTATAATGCCAAGTGCAGGTCAAACCACTGATACAGCAGTAGTTTCTCAATGGATGGTGGCTAAGGGTGATAAAGTCAATCGCGGTGACATCCTTGTTGAGGTGGAAACCGATAAGGCTGTTTTACCCGTAGAAAGCTATGCAGCAGGCATAGTGATTGATCTGCTTGCAGGTAAGGGTGACACTGTAGATGCAGGTGACGTGCTCGCCATTATTGGCGATGAAAAGGATTTAGAAGCAGCACAAAATGAAAAGCATGAACCTGCTCCTTCATCGGTCAATCAAGTAAATCCTGCATCCATTGCATCCGTTGTATCAACTGATCAGGAAGAAGATGAATATTTGCCCATCATCAAGGGTGAAAAGGTGGCAGAAAATACTACTCGTGATGTGATAGCTCCCAAAGAAAAACAGAGCGAAAACATTGTCGCCATGCCCAACGCTAAGAAGCTGGCCCGTGAAAACCAAGTGGATCTTTCCAAGGTTGTTCCTTTTAACGGTATGGTCATCAAGCGAACAGATGTACAGGCCTTTATGGATAAGCTTCAAAAAGCAGCCCCGGTTGAAACAGGAGAATTCGAACTGTTCCCCATGTCTAAAATGCGTATGACCATCGCAAAAAGAATGCTTGAAAGTGTACAAACCATTCCGAATTTCCAGGTTTCTTTTAATGTTGATATGACTCAAGCAACAACATTGAAAAATGATATGAGCAAGATGGGCGATACCAAGGTGACTTATAGCGATATCATTGCTAAGGCTGTTGCTGTGGCTTCTAAAAAGTATCCCTTGCTAAGAGCCCGATATGAAGATCAAGGTGTATGCATTTACAAAAATACGAACATTGGCCTGGCTGTTTCGATTGAAGGCGGACTTGTGGTGCCTGTTGTAAAAAATATTAATCTGATGGGTATAGAAGAGATTTCAAAAGCCTATCGAACTAAAATAGAAAGTGCAAGAGAGGGCAGGCTGTCAACCGCAGATATGGGTTGCGGATCCGTCACTATCTCAAATCTCGGTATGTATGATGTAGATCATTTTACCGCAATCATCAACCCTCCCGAAAGTTGCATCCTGGCAGTGGGAAGTATTGAATTAAAGCCGGTCTGGCAGGGTAACGAGTGGAAGCCGGTGCCTAATATGAAGATTACGGCATCCTTTGACCATCGTATTATTGATGGTGCCTACGGCGCGCAGATTACCAAAATGCTTAAGGCGCTTTTGGAAAACCCGGCGTTGATGCTTTACTGATGGGAGGTAACTATGGCTGAACATTTTGACTTGATGGTATTCGGAGGTGGCCCGGGGGGATATGCAAGTGCGATAGCCGCTGCCAAAGGCGGGCTCAAGGTCGTATTGTTTGAGAAAGAAAGGCTTGGGGGAACCTGCCTTAACGTTGGTTGCATCCCTACTAAATATCTTCTGGATAAGGCGTCAAAAGTAGAAAGTATTCGAACCCTGACGGGCAATGGATTGATTAAGGAAGCGGGTTGCTTCAGTTTTAAGAAGGTACAGTCAGGGAAGAACGAAGTTGTGAATAAATTAGTGAACAACTTATCCTATCTCATTAAGGCCAATAATATTACCGTTGTTCAAGGAGAAGCACAGTTAAAAAGCGGCTGCAAAGCAGTTTGTAATAGGATGGAGTATGAGGCGGATAATGTCATCATCGCTACGGGCTCCTTACCCATCAGCATTACATTCCCTGGCGCGGAGCATGCCGTTGACAGTACGGGTGTTCTGAGTATTGAAAAGTTGCCGCAAAGAATGGTCGTTATAGGCGGTGGCGTGATCGGTTTGGAAATCGCAAGTGCGTACGCATCTTTTGGCTCGGAAGTCACAGTCATCGAGATGATGGATTCACTCTTGCCCAATGAGCAAGCTGAGGCTGCCAGACTTCTGACCTCGGTACTGAAAAAGCGTGGACTAAAAATTTTGACCGGCAGTAAAGTTGAAAGAATTGAAAAAAATGCCGCCGGACTGACTGTTTTCTACAGCAAGAACGGCAAGCGGTACGAAGAGGCTAGCGATATGGTACTGATGGCCATCGGCAGAAAAGCAAGGCTATCGGGCATAGATGCAAAGGAGCTCGGTCTCAAGCTTACGGCGAAAGGCTTTGTTGAGGTTGATGGGCACATGAAGACCAATTTGGATCATGTTTATGCTATCGGTGATGCGGCAGGGGGCTATCAGCTTGCCCATGTGGCTTATGCTGAGGGTGAAACTGCAGTTGCCAACATCCTTGGACATAATAAAGAAGTGGATTACAACAATGTACCCAGGTGTGTTTATTCGATACCTTGTTTTGCGGCTGTTGGTATGACCTCTGATCAGGCCAAAAGCAAAGGGATTGAAACTGTCATGGGCTCCTTCAGCTATGAAGGTAACGGAATGGCATTGGCGGAAGGCGCATCCGGTACGGTATATGCCATTATGGATAAGAACAGTCAAGAAACCGTCGGTATTCAGATCGTAGGTGAAAATGCATCGGAATTGATTTCTTTTGCAACCTTGGCTGTTTCCAAGAAATTGACTCTATCGGAATGGGAAGACCTCATCGTGGCACATCCTTCCTTATCAGAAATGATTCGTGAGGCTGCGATGGATGCATTTAAGAAAGCCATTCATAAAGTGTAAGCTTAGAGAATGAGGAGAGAAAATATGCAAACACGCGTATATATTGTCCGCCATGGAGAGACAGAGAACAATGTCCTGCATCGATTTCAGGGTTGTACAGATGTTCCTTTAAATGAAAGAGGTCTTAATCAGGCAAAGTGCCTGCGAAAGCCAATGTGTAAGATCAATTTTGACCGCATTTATGCCAGCCCCTATCAGCGAACCATGCAAACCGCTGAGCAAGTACAATGTGATAGACCTATAGAAATTGTAAAGGTTCCAGGGTTGTGTGAGATCAATTGTGGACAGTGGGAGGGGCTCAATGGGCAAGAGATAGAGGCACGCTGGCCTGGTCAGCTCAGACTGTGGCAGTATGAGCCGGATAAGCTTGCGATGCAAGATGGCGAGACCTTTAAACAGGTCCAGGATCGTGCCGTTGCAGCCTTTACCGACATTGTCAAAAGGGAAAAGGGGAAAACCATTGCCATTGTCAGTCATATGCTGACCATTCAGCTTATTATAGGCAAGATGCTCAATGTCCCTATTTCTGAGGTTTGGAACATGAATAGGCTTGAAAATACCTCTGTCACGACTATGGATGTGTGGGAAAATGGTGATTTTGAAATTACAAAATGGGGGGATGACAGTCACTTGATCCCTGAGCTCAAGAATGAGTATGTTCGCATCGCTGGATTTAAACAGAAAACCTATGATGTGGCTTACGATGTGTCCATTGTTGAAGGCAAGCATCATTTTCCACAACTCGTTGCTACGCATAGTGCCTGATTAAGACGCCATTGAGTGTGAGGAGGTGTAGGATGGATAGGGTGTATATCATTGCGATAGACCAGAGTACACAAGGCACCAAGGCGATGCTCATTGATAACACAGGTCGTGTAGCAGCCAAGGAAGTTATTTCTCATCGACAGATTGTAAATGATAAGGGCTGGGTTGAGCATGATGGGGAGGAGATCATACGCAACCTATATACGGCGGTTCGACTTTTAGTTGAGAACAGTCCAATAGACAAAAGTAGAATTGTGGGTGTCGGAATTGCCAATCAGCGAGAAACAGTGGCTGTTTGGGAAAGGAATACCGGAAAACCTATACATAACGCCATTGTATGGCAATGTAATCGGGCGGCGGATATCTGCAACCGCATAGAGAGGGAAGGTCGTGCTGCCTACATAAGTAAGACTACGGGATTACGTCTTTCACCTTTTTTCTCCGGTCCTAAAATAGCATGGATACTGGAAAATGTTCCGGGTGCTTTTGAACGGGCGAGCAGGGGTGAGTTGTGCTGTGGTACGATGGACTCCTGGGTCATCTTCAATCTGACGGGTGGGAAGCATCATAAAACCGATTGCTCCAATGCATCCAGGATGCAGCTGTTAAATTTGGAGAAGATACAATGGGATGAAAAGACTTGCGACATTTTTCACATTCCAATGAACTGTCTTCCTGAAATATGCGATTCAGATGCACTTTTCGGAGAAACGAATTTTAATGGACTGTTTGATAGACCGCTTCTTATACATGCAGCAATCGGTGATTCTCATGCAGCCTTGTTTGCCCACGGTTGCTTTGAATCAGGTATGTGTATGACGGGCTATGGTACGGGCTCCTGTGTCATGATGAATTTGGGTAACCGTCCGATTCTATCTAGACAAGGCGTGCTGACCTCCATTGCCTGGAAAACAAACGGTGAAGTGAGATACGCATTTGACGGTGTCATTAATTACTCGGGTGCCGTTATTTCGTGGCTAATTAATGATTTAAAGCTCATTCTCGCTCCAAATGAAACGGATGCTCTTTCAAAAGAAGCGAATCCTGCCGATACCACCTATTTAGTGCCTGCGTTTACCGGTATCGGAGCACCACATTGGAGCAATGAAGCAAAGGCAGTCTTCTGCGGCATGTCAAGAACGACAGGTAAAGCCGAACTGGTAAGAGCTGCTCTGGAAAGTATCGCTTTTCAAATCAAAGATGTGGTAGCGGCCATGCAAAACGATGCCGAAATGGAGATTTCCGTAATGCGTGTTGGGGGAGGACCCACCAAGAACGACTACCTCATGCAATTTCAAAGCGATATTCTGGAATGTCCCTTGCAAAAGCCCTATAATGAAGAGATGACTTGCCTGGGTGTGGCTTACATAGCCGGTCTAGCTCTAGGGGTTTATGACAGACAAAGCTTAAACGATAATTTACAATACAAGGAATATCTGCCCCAAATGTCGGTGCAGATCCGAAACAAGAAGTTGGCGGGCTGGGATCAGGCCATTAAGCTGTCTCTCGGCCATTAGAAAAAATCTTGCCTTCTGCAAGATAGAAAATAAGGGGTGTAAATCATTATGAGTAAACTGCTTGATGGAAAAGTTGTTGTTGTAACCGGTTCGGGCCGGGGAATAGGCGAGGCCATAGTAAGAAAGCTGGCTGAGCACGGTGCAGCGGTGATTGTAAACGACATTATGCTGGAAAGTGCTCAAAAAGTAGCCGAAGAGCTTTGTGCATCAGGATTTAAGGCAAAAGCGACTCAATTCAATGTCACGGACTTTGGAACCATTAAGGAAAAAGTTGCTGAGATGAAGGATATGTTTGGAAGGATTGATATCTGGGTTAATAATGCCGGTATTACTGAGGCTGCAACCATTGAAAGTATCACAGAAGCCCAGTGGGACAGAATGCAGAGTATTGATCTTAAAAGCGTGTTCTTTTGTACCCAGGCTGTTATAGAAATCATGAAAGAGCAAAATTACGGAAAGCTTGTCCATATTTCATCAATGGCAGGTGAAAGAGGTGGCAGGGGTTCATCTGCAAGCTATTCTGCAGCAAAAGCAGGTGTCATTAACCTGTCGAAGTCCTTTGCCCTTAATTTTGGGAAATACAATATTACCTCAAATACGGTTTGCCCCGGCAGAACACTTACAAAAATGGCAGAGGGTCTGAGCTGGTTGACCGACCCAAAGGATGATCCCAAGCTGACCATTCCTCTTTGCCGTTTTGCTGATCCTGTAGATATAGCCAATGCTGTTGTATTTTATGCCAGCGATTTATCAGCTTATGTTACCGGAGACACCATGCAGGTAAACGGTGGTCTTTATATGAAGTAGGTGTGATGTAAGTCGAAAGGGAATATGCGGAGGAATCATCGGCTTTGAGCGGACCAAGCGGAGGCGTTCTGCCGGTATTCGTACTTATATTTTGGTGTGCCTGGGATCGGTAATTGTTATGATGATCAGCCAGTTTGTCAATCAATTTATTGGCTCCACCGACCCAACCCGAATGGGTGCTCAGGTCATAAATGGCATTGGTTTTATCGGTGTAGGAACCATACTTGTAACACGTTACCATCAGGTCAAGGGGCTTACGACGGCTGCGGGACTTTGGACTGCTGCATGTATGGGGCTTGCAATCGGTATAGGCTTTTATTATGGGGCAATTTTGACATGCTTATTTATTACATTTGTAATGACATTGCTTAACAAGCTGCAAACCCATTACTTGTCAAAAGCAAACCGTATAGAGGTTTATGTGGTTCTTGAAACCTTCACCAACGTGGTCGGCTTTTTGTCCTTTATAAAAAAACAGCAGCTAAAGATTGAGGATTTTGAGACAATAGGACTGGACAATGGTCATGGTTTAGGTGCGCTGGCTATACTGACATCGAAGGAAAAGTTTAATCACGACGATATCATTGCAGTTTTATCCACTGCAGAGGGTGTTTTAATGATTGACGCCGTATAAAAAAAGAGCCTTTTCACTTAATTAAAAGGAAAGGCTCGTAAAGTATGATATGGTACATTAAATGGAACGGACACTATTGCGCTCAGTTAGTTCAGGAGGATAAATAATTCTTTTTGGAGGCTTTTTAGGTGCTTTTAATCGCTCCAGAAACAGCTCAGCGGCTGCAACGCCCATAACATGCGGATCGTTCTCGACGGTTGTTAGCTCTACTTCCTGGCTGATGGTCTTTCCGGGGTCATCATTGCAAATCACACTAATATCCTCAGGTATACGTATACCATTACTGCTAAGGGCGTCGACCATACCTGTGGCCATAAGACCGGTGGTGCAAAATACTCCGGTAAAGCGATCCTTTTTGTCCATGGCTGAAATGACTTTTCCAAATTCATGGCCGCTTTTGTAGTGGCGATCACCGTAAAAAATGCTTGAAGAGGTAATGGGCAACCCAGCTAATTCCATGGCATCAATATAGCCCCGGGTTCTGTTATAGCATGTTATTGAGCTTTTAGGTCCTGCTAAATGAGCGATATTCTTGTGCCCATGCTGAATTAAATACTGTGTAGCCATATAACCATAACGATAATTGTCCACCATTACAATATCAATGTCCATGGAGCGAAGATTGCGGTTAACTAGGATAACGGGAACATTGATAGTACCAAGCAAACGAATTAACTCATCACACTCCATGACGTTAAGCAAAAAGATGCCCGCGAATCCGTTGTCCCTTGCATACTTCAGATAATCTATTTCTGTGGTTTCCGAATAATCGGTCAACGAGATAAAAATTCGTTTTTCATGGGGCTGGAGAGCCTCTTGAATACCATCTATGTAAGCTACAGTAATGGGGTTGGTTATTTGACCGGCAATGATCAGCACAGTGTTGGCGTTTTTGCTGGCAACAGATTTGCGTCTTGGCCTGCGCTTGTAATTGTTGGCTTTAAGGGCTTCTTCCACCAATTGGCGGGTCTCAGGTGTAATATGGCTTTCATTGTTAATGACACGGGATATGGTAGCGGTGGATACTCCTATTTGTTTGGCAATATCAGAAAGTGTTTTTCCCATATGAAATTACAATCCTTTCATAGTGCTTAGGGCACAATATTTTAGAGATCATCGCACATGATATTTTTTATTACAGTATTCCTTTTACAATGACCGGGTCCTGCTCAATAATGCTTTTTATGATATTACGTTAAATATCACAGAAATATTACATAACATATAGTATAAAATGGAAAGTCTGGCTTGTCAAATGTTGAAAGTATGTCAATTGATTACATTTACAAAAGTAAAGCTCTTAAAGCTATAGTAACATAAATTCTAAATGTAATTACATTAAAATATATACAATAAACTGTTGACAAGCAAGTATAAATTCATGTAATATATACAATATAAACAAACTGCATTTCTAAATTATATCAAATTGATCTTGTAATTACAATAACAAATTCTCGATTATACCAAAATAAGAAAGGTTGATTGAAAGTGATTTGTAAAAAAACCAAGACAGTCAAGAAAATCGGAGGATATAATTTTAATAAAGTAAAACCAACTCCGTATTTGCTTTTACTGCCAACCCTTATTCTTTTTGCACTTTTTACATATTATCCCTTTATAAAGACTATTCTTTTATCGTTCTCAGTAACAGATAAGAGTGGAGCTTTTTCAAAGTGGGTGGGTCTGGATATTTGGAAGCGAGTGCTGCTCAAAGACTCATTCTGGCAGGTAGTTGGAACAACGCTTAGATTTGCTGCCATAAATGTGGTATTCACCTTTTTAATCGCTATGATCTTTGCATTGCTTTCCATGAACAAAGTAAAGGGCTCAAAGATTTATCAGATCTTGTTTGCACTCCCCATGGCTATTGCATCATCTCCTGCCGCCGCCATTTGGATGTTTATATTTAGAAGGGACAACGGTCTTTTAAACCTGCTACTTGGAACAAACTTTACCTGGACTCGTGACGCAGCAGTAGCGCTCCAGTCCACGGCCATGGTTACGGTTTGGATGCATGTTGGCGCGAGTTTTATATTCTTGCTGGTCGGATTTAGAAATGTTCCCGAGGAGCTTCTTGAAAGTGCCATTATTGATGGTGCAGGTCCCCTAAGAAAAATATTCAAAATTATTTTACCCATTGCATCGCCGCAGATCTTTTTTGTGGTATTCCTTAACATTACCAGCTCATTTAAAGCTTTTGCCCAGATTAGACTTTTAACCGGCGGCGGTCCTGCTAATTCCACCAAAACACTGATTTATTCGATCTATGAGAAGGCCATTGTCAATGGGCGCTTTGAAACCGCTTGTGTAGAGTCGTTGGTTCTTTTCCTTCTCATATTGATTGCAACACGTACTCAGTTCTTCTTTGAGAAAAAGGTGGTGTTTTATCAATGATTAATGCTAAAACGGAAAGAATCATTAAATCATCAGTGTCATTTGCATTTAAGATTATCCTTGGGTTAGTTTTTATATTGCCGATTATTATATGTGTATTGTTTAGTATTCAGCCTGAGGCAGAAATCTCTGCTTTCCCGCCGACGTGGTTCACACGAAGCCCTACGTTGGATCATTACAAGTGGGTGTTTAATAATGTCGCGGTTTTCAGCTACATGAAAAACAGCTTTATTGTATGCTTTATAACCATAGCTTGCCAGGTCATATTCTCAAGCTTTGCGGCATATGCCTTTGCGTTTTTTAAATTTCCTTTAAAAAATTTGTTTTTTACTCTTATCATTACCACTATGATGATACCGGCAGACATCGTTATCATTACTAACTTTGTTCAAATTCAGAGTTGGGGACTATCGGATACCTATCTGGGATTGGTTTTTCCATCCTTAATATCCGGTACTGCTATTTTTCTCATGCGGCAGTATTATATGACCCTTTCCAAGGAATTTAAAGAAGCGGCCACACTTGACGGCTGCGGGGATATGGGCTTCCTTTTCAAAATTGCAATGCCCTTGTCCATACCTACGGTAGCTTCCTTAAGCATCTATCTGTTCATCAATATCTACAATCAATATTTTTGGCCCTTGTTAGTTACGAATAAAGACCACATGCGAACCATTCAGATCGGTATGGCAATGCTTGTTCATTCGGAAAGGCTAGAGTTCGGCCCCCTGCTTGCTGGTGCGGCAACATGTATTTTACCGGCTGCTATTGTGTTCATTTTTGGCCAGGAGTACATAGTCAAGGGTATGACGGCCGGTGCACTGAAAGGATAGTCCTGTTTTACACCGAAGGAGATATTTTGTGTTAGGCAACAGACTAATACAGGTATTTACGGAAAGTGTATAAATAATAAAAACAAAAGGAGAGAATCTATGATGAAGAGAATCAAGAGTTACTTAGCTGTATTGCTTGCTCTGGTATTGCTGGTTGGCTGCGGGGCCCCTGCAAATACCGCTGGCTCGCCCACCGTTACTCCTTCAGCCACAAGTACAGGGGTAGCATCTGAAACCCCCACCAATGCATCAAAAGAACCAATTGAGGTTATTTGGTGGAGCAATTTTAGTGGTACCATGGCTGAAACCCTTGCTACCATGATACAAAAGTACAACTATGTTCAGGACAAGTACGTTGTAAAGTTTGAGTTTCAAGGCGGCGCCAGCGATTTAATGGCTAAGCTTCAAGCTTCTTCTCAGAAAGAACTTCCCGACATGTTTTCTGGTGCCGTTGAGCATACCGGCTTCTTTGCAGCTTCCGAGTTTACAAAACCTCTCCAGGATTTTATTGATGCAGACAAATGGGACTATTCCACCACGTACCCGCACCTTAAATCAGCTTACAGCGATGGTGAGGGTAATCAAATCGGATATCCCATCGGAAACAGTTTTGCCGGCGTTTACGTAAACATGGATATTTTTAAGGCTGCAGGTATTGATCCCTATAAAGAGATAAAATCATTGCAGGATGTCTACGAAATATCTAAAAAACTGGTAGACGGTGGCTATTGCGAATATGGTGTGGCTTTCCATCCAAACGGCTACTATGTAAATGCAGCTTTGGCTGTTGAAGGTGTTGATTCTGTGGATGCCGGCAATGGATACAATGGAAAGGCTACCGCCAGCTTGTACGATACATCCCCGACAAAGGATGCACTTTACAGCATGTTGGATGCTTACCAGAAAATTTATGCCGGGGGTTATGGTGTTCCTTATGGAACCGATTGTAACGCTGAAGTTGTTCCTATGTTCGCAACCGGTAAATTGGCAATGTTCGTAGGTGTTATCTCCTTCCATAACAGAATTTTGAAGGCCGGTGGAGACAAGGTTGATATCGGAATGCTTACAATGCCTGGATGCTCAGACAACAGCAGGTCTACGGGTGTACCCGCAGGTGGTACCGGCAGCTTCATCTGCAACAATGGCAAAACCGAATCCCAACAAGGTGCTTATGACTTTATTAAGTGGATGGCAGAACCTGAAAACGCTGCATACTGGTCTACCAGCACAGGATACCTGCCCGTTAGCAGTGATGCAGCCGAAACTGATACATACAAAGCCTTTGTCGAGAAGGTTTTCCCAAGAGCTGCTTACTGTCTCGATGCACAGAAAAATGGAGACAGTAATACCAAGACACCTTATCTTCCGATTGCCAACGAGGTTCTTAAAGCTAATCTCCTTGCGGTAGAGCAGGTTTGCAACGATCCAAAGTACAGTATTGACCAGGCTATTAAGGATGCGAACGCAACTATTGCCGAAGCTCTTGAGCTTTATAATCTTGCCAATTAAACTTCCTTTAACCGTTGTTTGTTGAAAAGTTAAGATGGACAAGCAGAAAGATGGTCGAGAAAAGCTCACCATCTTTCTGCTTGTCCCCAAAGACCGCAAAAGCCTGATGAGGGAGGAATATCCGTTGAAAAAAAATCTCTGTATCCTTCTCATAATATTAGTGTCACTTTTAATATTTGGTGCCTGCACAACCACGCCAACAGAACAACCCGTGGCAGAACAAAAAGAGACGGAGGCTCCCGGGCAAAAGCAACAACCGGATGAACAATCAGTCAAATCTGACTACTCCGACCTGGTCTATGATACATCGGGGGATTCAGGCCTCATGACCTGCCGTTTTTTATATCTGACTGAAAAGCATCCGGCTGATCCCACAGCCATACGAGCCGGTGACAGTACAGTATACATGTCTCCTGAGGGGCTGGTCATGTTGATAGACTGCGGGAATCAAACATCCGGAGAGCAGGTCGTGGAGTATCTAAAAAAAATGGGTGTCAAACGAGTTGATATTTTTGTAGCCTCCCATCCTCATGCTGATCACATTGGTGGATTTTCCGCTGTTTCGGAAGCCTTTGATATAGGAAAGGTCTATATGAATGAGCACGAATATGATAGTCAAACCTATTGGAACATGATGAAGATCATTGAAGAGAAGGGGATTGAAACAACGCGTTTAGTGGAAGGCGATGAACTTAATTTTGGTAAACAAATTAAGGTGAAAGTCTATAATCCTGAGGCAAATTTTAATTATAAAAATGCTGTTCAAACAGCGGAATTCATTGCAAATAATGCTTCCCTTTGCTTAAAAATGATTTATAAGGAATCCAGCTTTTTCTCAGCAGGTGATATGTACGTAGATTCGGAAGCACGTATTGCAAAGCTTTACGGAGACGATCTGCAAGCAGATGTCTGCAAAATGAATCACCATGGTGATTCTACATCCAACAAGACCGAATATATCGAGGCTGTGAAACCCAAAATTGTTGTGGCCATGAACGAGGGTATCCTAAGTCCCGTCGTCAATATGCGCTACCAGAAGGTTGGTGCGATTACGTTCTATAACTGTGTTGACGGTACGGTCAAGGTCTCAACCTCGGGAGACGGCAAGTATGAAGTGCAAAGCGCGTTAATAAGAGAGCTTACAACAATTGGTGAGCCGGCTTTGGACGGACATTATATTGTTGAATAAGAGAAGAGCACACTATTTATCGAAAGTAAATTTTAGATAAATATAAGGAAGGACTTTTTCTATGAAGAAAAGATTATTTGTATTATCGGTCGATGCCATGGTGCACGAGGATATAGCTTATCTACGGTCGCTACCGAATTTTAAAAAGTATCTTGAAGGGGGCAGCGAGGTTAAGAAGATCCGTACCATATACCCAACTGTTACGTATCCTTCTCACGTAAGTATCATGACAGGCTGCTATCCTGATAAACACGGCGTCATCAGTAACAATGCTTTTACCACCGACAACAAGGAAGATACCTGGAATTGGTTTCATGATAATGTCAAGGTAGAAGATATTTTTACTGCTGCCAAAAAAGCGGGATATAAAACTGCCTCTGTTTTTTGGACAGTGACAGGGAACCATAGGGATATTGATTATCTGATAAACGAATACTGGCTTCCCAACAAGGATGACACCTTATTGGAATCTTTTAAGAGGGCGGGTTCCAGTGATGAGGTTCTAAAGATCATTGATAAAAACAAAAATCTACTGCCCGATTCCTACACGAAAACAGGCAGAACAAATGTCATGATCCATCCTGAAATAGATAACTTCCTGATCACATGCACCTGCGACATCATCCGCCAGTTTAAACCCGAAGTGGTGTTTGTTCATAACGGAAATATTGATGACGCAAGACACAAAAACGGTGTTTTTAACCAAAATGTGACCGAGGGACTGAAGCGTGTAGATGACTGGTTTGGCGAACTGATGGCAGCACTAGAAGATGCAGGTGTACTTAAGGATACCAATATTATTATAGTGAGTGACCATGGTCAAATAGACATTACTAGAGTTATAAAGCCCAACGTGTTCCTAGTGGATCATGGCTTTATTACGCTTTCTCCCGAGGGTAAGGTGCTGGATTGGAAAGCCTACAGCTTCTCCAATGCCATGTCAGCCATGGTTTTTCTTAAAGATCCTAACGACAAGAAGACTTATGATGAGGTATATACCTTGCTGAAAAGCATGAGGGATGAAGGCATTTATGGATTCAGCGAAGTCTATACTCGCGAAGAGTTGGCAGAAAAGGAACATCTCGACGGAGATTTTGCCTTTGTTTTAGAGACAGACGGGTATACCTCGTTCAGTGATTCCTGTGTACGGCCTGTGGTCAATAATTTTGATTTATCGGATTATCGCTTTGGAAGAGCGACCCACGGTTATTACCCCGATAAAGGCCCTCAGCCTGTATTCATCGCAAAGGGTCCCGATATCAAAAATGGGATTGAACTTGAACAAAGGCCTATCGTAGACGAAGCACCCACCTTTGCAAGAATTCTGGGCGTCGAATTGCCAAATGCCGATGGCACGGCAATAGAAGAAATACTAAGATAAAAGAGATGTAATATCTTCTGCCGTCCACTCTGGCTTATACACTTATATCCAATATCAAGAATCCTCGGAGACTTTGTTTTTCAGAATCTTTTACTTATTAATAAGTAGGGCATCCCTATCGGTTGCCCTATTTATTAAATAAGACAGAGAAATCTCATAAGGTTAACAAGCCAAGAAGCCTAACTCAATAAAATGAAAGTACTGTATTAGGCAATAGTGCGATCCAGCAGCTTTTTATAGGTGTTATCTATAGCTACAGCACCAATTGGGGCTGTAATCATTATAGAGAGCACTGCAACTGTAAGTATTACATTCCCAGCCGTTATTCCAGCAGTAAGCGGAATAGAACCAATTGCAGCTTGAACAGTTGCTTTTGGAAGATAGGCAAAAGAACAGAACAGCCTCTCTTTTCTATTCAATTTTGTTTTTAATAGGCAAATATTCACGCCTAAAATTCTGAAGATAAGAGCGCATAAAATGAGAACGACAGATAGGAGTCCGGCTTCAGATAAATATCTTATATCAACGGCTGCACCAACAAGAACAAACAAAAGAATCTCGGCGCCTACCCAAATTTTTGTGAATTTGCCTATCAAGCGTTTTGCGAGAATTTCATATGATTTTAGTATTGTTCCCCCCAGAGCCATTACGGCAAGTAAGCCTGACATCGGGAGGTAGGGTTTTAGCAGGTTTTCAAGCGTAATAAAAAGAAAGGATATACTCATAATGATTAATACTTTAACCGTATCTCTCATGTGTATCCTTTTAAAAATAAATACGAGTAATAAGCCAGTTAAAATACCGACGATTAGTCCAAGAATTACAGAAACAGGCACAGAAACAAGACTAAAGGCATTAAACCCATTACCTTGGTACATTCCCATAAAAGCAGTAAATAGAACGATAACATATATATCATCTACAGATGCCCCCGCCATGATCAACTGGGGGATGCTTTTATTCTTCCCATAACCACTCTCCATAAGATGAAGCATTCTGGGAACGACTACAGCAGGAGATACTGCTGCTAACACGGTCCCCATAATTGCGGCTTCAAGATATGAAATATTCAGAAAAATCGGAGCAAGGATAGTTACAGCAACAAGCTCAAAAGTAGCGGGAATAAAGCACATTAGAATTGCGGGTCTTCCTACCTTTTTCAGATCTTTAATATCTAAAGAGAGACCTGCTCTTGTTAAAATTACAATAAGTGCAATTTCTCTTAAGTCAGCTGAAATAGTAAGGATATCCGGTGAAATAAGATTTAACACATATGGGCCAAGAATTATACCGGTAAGAATCATTCCCAGCAGTCCTGGTAGTTTTATACGGGTAAATAGGCTACTTAGTGTAAAACCCAAAATGATAATGATGGCAAGACTGGTTAACATGATTGAATACCCTCCTTAAAGTGCAAAAAAGCTGATAATTTCTGCGATAAATTAAATCACAGAAGTCATCAGCTTGATAAGCGGTTTTAGCCCATAAATGGCTAGGGGAGAACTTCATTCCCACTAGAACAATAATAGCATACCCAATCTGATAAAGCAAGATAATGGCAACTAAGCTGTTTTATTTGTCATATTATTGATTTTTAAAAGAATTTGTCATATTCTCAATATGCCAAAGCTTATGTAAATTTTAATTAAGAAGAATAAAGCTCCCGAGGGTTCTTATTTAATTTAATAGTTGATATGGAGAGTGTTGGAATGATAACAACTCAGCATGAGGTTTTTGATCATCTATCATTGGTTGAGGAAGATTTCGAGGGACAGGTTTTTATAAGCTGCAAATTTATAAACTGTGACTTAAAAAGCGCAAACATGGAGGATGTTATTACTGAAAGATGCACCTTTATTGATTGCAGCTTTAGAGGGACCCGGCTCAATGGTTCGGTCCATAGGGAATCGTCCTTTACGAATTGCCAATTTACCTACGCCCATCTCTTTAATACTGAGTTTCTTGATTGCAGGATGCTGGGATCAAGCTTTACTGAAGCAAATTTATTAGGCATAAAGATCACTCGGGGGGATTGGTCATATACAAATTTAAGATCATGCGATTTGAAAAACCTTGATCTTAGTGAGGTGAATCTAGCCCATGCAGACCTTTCTGATTCCAACCTGGAAAAGGCCTGCTTCAAAAGTGCCAATCTCAGCTTTGCCCTTCTTGTTCAAGCTGATTTGAAAGGGGCCGATCTGAGAGAGGCACTTGTTGAAGGGCTTGACTTTAAAAGCTTTAGTTTAAAAGATGTCAAGGTTGATATTGAACAGGCTGTATATATTGCCAGAGCCTTTGGTGCTGTAATTAACGGGTAGAGGCGATGCTCAGGGAGCGTGTGTCATAATAATCGCTGTTTTGCTCTTATCGTTCCAATCAACCTTTGCACCAAATGATTCAGCAAGTGCTCGAAGCGGGACGAGTGTCCGTCCGCCTATCATTTGTGGAGGCACGTCCAAAGTGATTGCGCTGTTCACTCCGTTTTTGGAAATAGCCACTGTAGGGTTGCCAATAGTCATCTTAACAGTAGTGCTCGAATTGTTCGAGACTGTAGCCGTATTTGTTGCACCATCCCATGATATCTTATATCCCATAGCTTCGGCTATCGCCCGTACCGGAACCAATAACCTTCCGTTTTGGCTCACGGGCAGTTGGTCGAAAGTGACAAGCATTCCGTTGACCTTCACTTTGGTTTTATCGTCAACAAGGAAATAATTCGGCTTTACTTTTCCATAGATGATGTCGCCCGGTGCGTTGACAAGCCATATTTCAGCTGCCGCAAGCGTTTTAGCATCAACGAATATCTTCTGACCATCCGAGAGCGTTATCATGGTTCCACGTACAGCTTTTCCGTCAGTATCGAGGGATTCGATGTTATTATCGATGCCAACGATGCCAAGGTTCACAATCTCAATACGATTCTTTTTAGGTGAGAGGTTGTATTTATCATTAATAACAGTAAAGCTGCTGGGGTTTTCCCTTATAATAAAGGTATCTGGCCAGGCACCACCTATAAGCTTGTTATTGCCGCGCCCGCCTATAATTACAGAGGCATATGGATCACCGCTAATGCAATCTATGTAATCGTTACCATTTCCACCGAATAAGAATATTCTGTAATCGCCATCTCGAATGGCTACATCACCCGAGCGAGCCACTAAAACTTCGTCCTTAGAGAGACCGAGGTTAACTGTGCGCCACACCCATGGCGATTTGACATTCTTGAATTTCGCGTCAGCTACACTGTATATGCCATCTCTGTATGCGACCGCAGGGAAAATCTCATGGGCGTTTGCTATACCGTGAAGATCTTTCGGCTCTATGAGCCACCTTGCGCGTTTTTCCCTTTCATGAATACCGACGAGTACGTCACTCACATGACACCACGAGTCAATGTTACCCAGCGCATCAACGCCCGGGAAATCTCTGAGCAGGTAATTTTGTCTCACAGAAATCGGGAGAGTCCAGCCCTCTACTCCGTTATATGTATGCGCGTTGATTCCAAACGTATACGCAACATGAGCGGCCAGTCCGCCACCTAGTGAGTGTCCCACGGCGAAGGTCTTACCGTCCTTGCATTTGAAGTCACGGTAAAACTCCAGTGCCTGGCGGAATTGGGAGTTAAACTTGCCATTTAGCCCAAAGTCCACATCTGTTCCTACGCTGTCTTTAACCAGCGCCCAGTCGGTGTCAGCAAAGGCTGTGCCTTCATATACAAGCACTGTTTGGTCAGGGCGATTATTAACCGCTGCTGCGAAAAATGACCATCCGCCTTCGCCACTTTTCTTATCGCCTGCTCTCCAGTCGCTGATTGTCCAGCCGCCGATCTTGGCGTAAAGAAAGTCTATCATTGCGACATCCGCGCCGTTTTCACGATGCGGACGGTTGTCCCTCATTTTATCCATTTCGCTGCTCTGCGATTTATTAAGCATTTCAGCGATTGTCTTGCCCTTGTATGTTTCGTTCGGATCAGCGCTGATAAGGTATACGAGTTGATCAAGGGCAAGATAGGTCGAACCCGCCTCGAAGCTTGTTTCCTCATTGAAAATATGCGCGTCTTCCCATACTGCGTAAAGGAAAAGCAACGGGTCGAGCGGATCCTTTTCTGTAAAAGGCTCTGTGCTTGTGTAGTCCCAGATTTTCATCGGCTGGGCTGTTTTATTCCCGAACAGCTCGTTCTGTCCTTTCTTTGAGAAATAAGCCCAGCCATGAAAATTAAATTCTCGCTCAGGATGAACAGGATATTTGCCAATACTTTGTTTTATGAGGCCGTCTTTTTTGAGAATTTCGTTTTTTACAGGAATGGCAGTCAACTTGCCGTTCACATTAGCAAAAACGGATGGGCTTGATAATATGACAGGCGAGTTATAGCGGTTATATTCAAGATTAGCGTTTTCCATCGCCAGAGCAAAAGTCACTTCACCCTCAAATTCACAAATGAAAGAAAGTGGTTCCTCAAAATGGTTATGCCATCCGAATTCTGAGCCGTTATGCGCATAATGCTGGTCGGTCATCGGGGCGCTGAAAGCATCAGGTTCACGCTTCTCATAGGTTGCGTGGGCGACTTCTGCTCCTTTACACCAACCATCGTATGCACCCATATTATCGTATCGGAAATCCCAACGCAAATTGCCATATTCATCGGGAACCTGCACCGGAATCATTCTCCCCATCGGTGTACCATCAAGCCAGCGCCAATATCCGTCGCCATTTTCAAAAGCGCCAATGATGCCGCGTACATCATGCGAACTAAGCTGATTGTCGATACCTTCGTTTTTAATATAGACGAGGTGTGCCGGTACGCCGGCTCTTTTCCCAAGCTCAACACAAAAATCCCTCTTATATTCCCAGCTGGCATCAGGTATCCAATATTGGACATAAGTATGACCGCCATAATAAAATGCTTTTTCAGGGATAATGATATCAACGCCATCGGTTGTCGGGTGTGCCCATGCAGTGCTCGAAAAAAGAAGTACCACGAATAGCATTGTAACCATCGTAACAGCAAGCTTTGTTCTCAAGAAAATTCCACCTCTCAAGCATATTGAGTTCACTCGGAAATTCAATATAACGTTAGAACAATATAATCCATTTAGATAACTTTATCACGCAATATCGCAATTCTCAACAAAGATTTCAAGCCAGCCTTTTTCTTTTTCCAATAACCAGAGCTACGGCAAAGAATGCCACCGCAAAACCTATTTCAATAAGAATATAAGATAAAATGCTCTTTATATGAGTGAAATCAAACTGAGTTAATGCTGCAATTTGGTTATTGGCTTTAACATACCAATAGGTTGGGGTAAAGCTGGCAATTTTCAGAACTGAATCTCCTAAAAGCTCCTGAGGCACAAAAACACCGCTTATAAAACAAGGCCCTAAAGAGGCTACATTGCTGATGGCTGAAATTGCACTGTCGCTCTTAACAAGGCTGCCGGCAAAATAACTGATGCTGGCGGCACAAATAGCAAATACAAGTGAATTTATCATAAAATAGACGGTATTCAGGTTAAAGCTGTTCTCCAAATTAAGGAAGAAGCAGAATGCTACCGTAATGAACCATGTAACAAAGGTAAACACTAAATTGGCCATGATAAATTGGATATTCGACTTATAAGTACTTAACGGTGAACAGGCGTTTCTTCTTCTTAAATCCGGTTTGTTGAACACCAGCATAAGGGTGCTCATACCCAGGATAAGAACAGACATGATCGTATAAGCCATATAGTTGAAGAAATAGTTGGCGTACGATTGATCCGCCGGCTTTTCGACAGTTGTTTTCACCTCTACGGGAGTGCTTACTGCCAAATCCGAATTGATATGCTCCACCAGAGACTCCTGGGAAATGCCCTTTACTTGCTTTACATAGAGACTGGCCGTATTAAAGAATTTATTAATGCTCAAATCAATAGCGATGTTGCTTGGAGAATTCGGAATCACTGTCTTTTCAAGCTGGATATTTCCGCCACTCATAAAGCTCTCTGTAAAGCCCTTTGGTACACGAAGGATGTAGTTGACAGAACGGAAATACAACGCGTCCTGCAAGGCTTCGGTTTCATCCGGGAGCTCAATAAAATTCGCAATTTTGCCCAGCTCGGCCTTGAGGCCATCTATTAATGGACTGCTTTCCTCACTGATGAAAGCCATATCCCTTTTTTCCTGGGTAAATGATGTATCCTTATTTAGTTCACTTACTGTGGAGACCGACACTGAAATCGAGATGGATAAGAAAATAATAACATAAATAAGCATGACTGGTATATTTTTCTTTATAATTTTCATACTAAGCTTAAAGACTTGCATATTTTCTCCTCCTTATGATGAAATAAGTCCCAGAGCAGAATAGAAGAATAAAGGCGCAAAGAGCTGCGATATTAGTAAAGAATCTTCCCAGCGTATCATAATAGTAAAGGCAATAAAAGGCATCGGTTAGCAAATTGATGGGGTTTAGATACGAGAGGATAGGCGCTTTTTGTGCAATGATATATTTCATATTCTGGACCATCATACCGGCCAGGAAGGAACATAGCATGGTTGAGGTTATCAAGATAGCGATTTTAACTCCCTCGGATTTTTTGACAATGGCACTTATAAAGGCACCAAAGGTCAGCCCCGTAACAGAACCTACAAGCACTGTAAGCAGTATATATCCGATCCTGGATCCAAAATCGACCTTTAGCGCAAAGAATAAATAGGCAAGCAGCGCCAGCATTTCAACTAGATGAATCAATAGGGCTGCACTGCTGCTGTAAATAAAGGTTTTCAGCTTATGGACAGGGGCAATATTCACCCGGGCGGCAAGTGACGAAATATTAGCCTGAATCTCCATGACCTCCCGATTACCCAATAGACTTCCATAAAAGCATGACATGGCTATCAATGCGTAAAAATAGGCAAGTATGTTATTGGGTTCGGCACTTGTACCTGAGACCTCTTTTACGTATTTCTGGCGGTTCCCCAGATCCTTCATTAAATCCTGATATCTGGTGGGATCTTCGGCCAATATGGAAGTGACAGCAGCCGATGTATGATTATAGTCATCTACAAAGCTCTTGATTATGGTCTGGCTTAAACCGGATTTATTGACAACAAGCTTGATTGGTGAACCGACAACAATATACCCCGAAATTTTATTATCCTTTAGTAATTGATCGGCTTTATCTTTTGAAGCTACAGTTAGATTGAATAATCTGTTCTCGCCGTTTGAGACACCGTCTAAAATCGACTTGAAGTCTGTATCCTTTTGATATTGGGCATCATCCACTACTGCCACATCAATGGCCTGGAAGGTTTCAGCGCTAGCTATATTGGAAAAGGACAGGTTGAAAAATGTAGCCAAAAGCAGAGGAAACATTAATGTCCAGAATACCATTTCCCGATTCCGCAGGAGACATTTGAGTCTGTATGTGAAGATATGAGCAAACATCATGATTCCCCCTTAATCTCTTAATTCTTTTCCGGTGATCTCCAGAAAGACGTCGTTTAGGGTAGGTAGTTCAGAATATATTTTGCCGAATTGGATGCCTTCTTTTTTAATAAAGTCCAGAACCATTTCCAGATTGTTTTTGCCCTTGCTGGATTTGATTATAAGTAAATGATCCTTGTATTCAGCAGAAACAATATTGGGCAGGCTCCTTAATGTTAAAAGCTTTTCATTGGTCAAACCGTAGGTCTCCACCGTGATTTTCTCACCAAGCGTAATCATGGCCTTGAGTTCGTCCTTGGAGCCGGTCGCGATGGATCTGCCTTTATCTAGGATCATGATTCGGCTGCAGATCTGCTCAACCTCCTCCATGTAGTGGGAGGTATAGATGATGGTTGCACCCTGCTTATTTAAATCAATAATCCCCTCCAGGATTTTGTTACGGCTTTGAGGATCTACTGCAACCGTAGGTTCATCCAATATGATCAATTTGGGTTTGTGCGCAATGCCGCAAGCGATGTTCAATCTTCTCAGCAAGCCGCCACTGAGCTTTTTAGGATAGAATTTGGTAAAATCACCGAGCCCGACAAAATCTATTGCGTCATTTACAAGGTTCTTTTTTAAAGCTTTATCATGAACATAAAGTCCGCAGAAATAATCAATATTCTCATATACGGTCAATTCCTCATAGACAGCAACATTTTGCATGACAATTCCAATATCACGCTTGATTTTATAGGCATCTGGGGTCATAGGCTGATCAAAAACCTTAATTTCACCCTTATCGTAATGCAATAATGACAATATGCAATTGATGGCTGTTGTTTTTCCCGAACCGTTTGGTCCCAGCAGTCCGAATATTTCACCTTCTTTTACCGAAAAAGAAAGATGATCCAGAGCAACTAGATCTCCAAAACGTTTGACCAGATTCTTAACCTCAATAATCATTTCTATTACCTCCATATAGGCTTACTGCTATTGACAGTTTCTATCTTTATTTTAGTCCGGCTTTGTATGACTTGTAAGTGTCAGGAATCACTTCCAGACATGACAATTGTCATATATCATTGTAGTCGCAGGAATGAAATGATAAAATGATTATCACCCAGAACGATAATAGGGAATAGAGGGTTATGTTAAAATCTGCAAGTCTTGCTGATAAAATCATATTGTTTATAAGTTGTTTGTCCATCTATCTTTTTCAGGGAGATGTAAATATCAACGTTGTACCCTTGCTCATTGCCATCATATGCAGCAGTTTTTTAAGTTATTTTGAGGATGACAGGCTAAGAGCTGGTATTGCAGTGGGGTTTATCATACTGTCAGGACTACAGCCCGGCTTGTTTATCTTTTTGCCCTTGATAGCTTATGACATACACTTTTACAAATATCAAAATGTAAGCCTTTTAGCCATTATCCCGCTGCTGAATTTAGCTCAGTCTTATTCTCTCCAGACCCTTTCAATGGTTTTGACGATGTACATGCTTTGCCTGTTGATTAAGTATCATGCCGAACAGCAGATCAAGCAGCAATCCCGATATAATGTGCTAAATGATACTACAAGAGAAATGTCCATTCAATTAAAGAAGCAGAACAGCGATTTAATTGAGAAGCAGGATAATGAGCTAAACCTGGCCACCATAAATGAACGGAATCGTATAGCCCGGGAAATTCATGACAATGTGGGGCATTTGTTGTCAAGTGCTATTTTACAATCGGGAGCGCTTATGACAATAAATCAGGATGAGAAAGTAAAGGAACATTTGGAAACCCTCAGTGATACATTGACTCATGCCATGAATAGTATAAGGAGCAGTGTTCATGACCTTTATGATGAATCCATTGATCTGGATGCTCAAGTCCAGGCACTGGTAAAGGAATTTACCTTTTGTGAAGTGTCCTACGACTATAATATCAGCAGTAATCCGCCTCAGAAGCTGAAATATGCGTTTGTTTCCATCACAAAAGAAGCTTTGGCTAATATGATGAAGCATTCCAACGCTACTCATGCAGCCATCTCATTTCGAGAACATCCCGCGCTTTATCAGCTCATAATAAGGGACAACGGCATCGTTAAAAGCTACACCATGGACAATGGCCTGGGCCTCAGAAATATGTTTGATCGGGTCCATTCTCTTAATGGAAATATGAATATCAGTACTGAAAACGGTTTTGAAATCTTTATTTCAGTTCCAAAGGAGGCGGCAATTGCATGAGAGTATTGATTGTAGATGATGACAAGCTGGTCTCTGCTTCATTAAAAACAATATTGGAAGCAGATAAAGAAATAGAAGTGGTGGAAACCGGAGCATCTGGTCAGCAGGCCGTGGAGTTTTATCAGGTCTTAAAGCCCGATATTTTGCTCATGGACATCAGAATGGATGGCATGACGGGTATTGACGCTGCGGAGATCATACTAAGGCACGATAAAATGGCTAAAATCCTGTTCTTAACAACCTTTTCAGACGATGAGTATATTGCTCGGGCCTTCCAAATCGGAGCCAAAGGTTATATCTTAAAACAAAATTTTGGAAGTATTGTACCTTCCATAAAAGCAGTTTATGTGGGACAGCGGGTGTTTGGGGATGAAATCGTTACAAAGATTCCGCACCTTTTGGGTGACAGCGGAAAAACGACTCTCCATAGCTTAAACTTAAATGAGAAAGAGCTTGAGATTGTTTCACAGGTGGCCGAGGGCTTATCCAATAAGGAAATATCTGAGAAGCTTTTTTTAAGTGAAGGCACTGTAAGAAATTATATCAGCGTAATCCTTGAGAAGCTTAGCTTAAGAGACCGAACCCAGCTTGCGATTTTTTATTATAAGCGAAGTATGCGTAACGAGTAGGTCAAAGCTTGTTACTTCGTAATAAGCGAAGTATGCGTAACGAGTAGGTCAAAGCTTGTTGCTGCGCAATAAGCGAAGTATGCGTAACGAGTAGGTCAAAGCTTGTTACTTCGTAATAAGCGAAGTATGCGTAACGAGTAGGTCAAAGCTTGTTACTTCATGAAAATGAACCATTGACCTAATGGATCGTCTATTTATGCGACTATTATTATTCTACCTGGAGGTAAATGATGCTGAAAAAGAAGTTAATAAAGAAAAAACATACACTTATTTTCTCAAGCTTGATCATGATAATGTCCATGACCTTGTTATTTTCATCATGCTCAAGCACAAACACCCCCCAAAATAGTAGCACCCCGACTAATAGTGCCCAGAATAACGAGGAAAACAGCGCGCTTAAGAGCTTAAAGCTTGAAAATCAGGGAAAAGGGACTTTAGCGGTTATTAAGAACTTTCCCGATGAAGAAACCCTTAAAAAAGTACCTCAATTAACAACCCTAAAGTTTGATGATGAAAGTGAGACCCTTTTGCTATTACCAGTACATAACGGGGCAACAATTGAAATAAAGAATGTTACATGGGATAATGAGGAGCTTATCGAGACCGGAACAGCCTATAAGGTGGACAGCACGGAGGATGGATATGGTCTGTTTTTAACAGCTATAAGACCTGAAGGACCGCCGTTTTACAAAATTATTGTCACAAGTCCTGAAGGCAAGGGAGAATATCTCATATCCTACAATGGTAAGGATGGCACTCCTGATTTAGAGACCCTATCAATTAATGGAAAGTGAAAATAAGACGGAGATAATTAAATAACAACTTCAAAGATAGCAGCGAGTTATTTCTTGAGAGAAATAACTCGCTGTTGGTTTACTAAGCATGTTAGCAGCATTTTTTATTATTTTTAATTAACCAATGTAAAACTTGGTATCCTCTTTCAGAGCAACCTACACGTCCGCCGCCGGCACAGGCGCAGGCGCAGGCACAACTGCGGGCACCGCCACCACCTCCACTGCTGGGTCTGCTGCTCCCGCCACCACTTGGCCTGCTGCTTCCGCCTCCAAATCCACCACTGGGTCTGCTGCCGCCAAATCCGCCACCGAAGAAACCACCGCCACCACCATGGAACCCACTGTGTCTTCCATGCCCATGAAACCCGCCTCCACCAGGAGGGCCCCAGAAAAAGCTGCGGGGAGGAGGACTGCCCCAATAACCACCGCCATACCGACCGGCACCATATCTGTTTCTTCTGCCGGTTCTAACGGCTGCAGAGAAAAAAGACAGCATGATAAAGATAGCTATTAAAACTCCGATACCATTGGCGGATGAGCCTGTACGATTACCGACGTTATTGCTATGGTTATTTGATGAATTAGGTATATGAGTATTATAATCAGAATTACTATTCGTTGTGTCATTGCTGGCGGATAGGCGGCTGCTCAGTACAGATATTTTATCAGCCTTCTCATTGGCGTCCAGGTTTTTTGTTATCCAAATAGCTTTTGAATCCGACCATTCATCAGGTTCTGGCATCACCACCACATTATTTAAGCCACCGGTTTCAACAATGACTTTAAGCTCCTTGATAATGGCGAAATCAAACCAACCGGGAACGAATTGAAAGGATATGTCATCCTGTTTGGACTTATTATACATGGAGCCCTGCCGGACAGTGAATTCCAGAGTTAAGCGGTCTCCCGCTTTAGGCAGATCAACAAAGCTTAAATGAACGAAAGAGCCGTTTTGTTTTTTCTCATAGGCTTCTTTAATCAAGGAGGAGGGGGAATACTCCAATAATGTGAAATCAGTGTTGGGTACTCCGACCTCAAGATACTGTATATCGGAAGGAAAATCGGTCGCGGCTTCATAATCCAGAGAATAGTGTATGTTGAGATATCCGTCATCCTGAGGGTTAATGGTGACGACCATTTCATGTATGATGTCGGGATCAACACTAAACGATAGGAATCCGCTTGAACAGAACAGGCAGGTCATCAAAGCAAAAACAAGCAATCTTTTAATTTTCATCATTTAACCTCCTTTAAAGCACATTGAGGCTTTCCTGCTGAATTGCTGCGTATTTTTTTACATTCAGGGTGATTCCAAATACTCTTCCAGGAGGTTGTTCTCATATCTCCCAAGGCCAAGCCGTTGAGCCAGCTTTGACAGGGTACAACCTGTCCGTTAGGCGCTATGGCCATGTTGGAGAGACAGGCTCCGCATACAGGAGCACTGGGAAGCCCGAGATCAAGAATTTCCTGGGATTCCAACCAGCCCGGAGAGGTAAAGGAGATTTCCATCTCCAGTTCTTTACAAAGGGTCACGGCTTCTTTCAGTATATTTTTTAATTCTTCAGGCGACAGCGCCTTTCCCGTTGCGATCTGTTCCTGGGCTCCACCCGTAGGGATAAGGCTTGAACAGCCCACGCAATGAATACCCAAGGAATGTGCAAACCTAAGGGTTGAAGCGTAATCCCTGTTTCTTTCCACAAGCGGGGTATTTATGCTGACGCTGAGCTCAGCCTTTAAAGCATTTTTTATGCCGATCACCGTTTTTTCCCAGGCACCAGGTCTTCCGACCAGATCGTCATGAATGGTTGGATCGCTAGAATAGAGGGTGATTTGAATCCCGTCAAGGCTGGCATTATGTAAGGCTTCTGCCATCTCTTCAGTCAGATGAAAGGCATTGGTGTTCAAACGCGTTACAAACCAGGAGGCATGCGCAACAAGCTCAACAATATCCGGCCTGGTCAGGGGCTCTCCCCCTGTAAAGGTTAGCATGGGAATTCTCTCTTCCCGGCAACGGTCAATGATCTTTTTCCAGTCTTCGGTTGGTAAGGGTTGATCGATATCCATCATCTCATGCGCATCGGCATAGCAGCATGAGCATTCCAGGGGACAGACCCTTTTACTGTTGACGGACATGGGGGCGACAATCAGATCCATGCGGTGAGGAGCCGTCATGAGCTTACTGTATTTTTCAATACTTACACCCTTCATGGTCTCCTCTGGAATATCCTTTCCTGTTGCAATGTTTACAGCCAGGGTGATGATTTCATCCAAATCCTCAAGAATGAGTTGAGCCTTTGCCGAAGGATAAAAATAATGAATCTTTTCGGCTACAGCCGCTTCTATCTGTTTAATTTCTTCAGGACTTATTTCATGCTTGTCCTTGCAGCACTGCTGCAGTTCTTCAAAAAACACTCTCAGGATGGTTGCCCATGAGGGGCCTACAGGCAGGAACCAAGTACCGTTGATAACAAGAAGGCTGGGAGGATCATTAAAAAAAGAAGGTTTTGGAGGAATCAAGTGTAATCTGGCGACACCCGGTCCATTAGGGTCAAGAGTAACGTGAGCAACTCCGTCCCGCCAAGCTTTCTTTTTTCTTTCAAGGCTTTTAAATAAAATCATCCGTCTATACCCCTCCTCAAGAATTAATTCTATTATAAATGAAGATTTACGAAGTCTCAATTTGAAATTACTTAATGATTCCAGAACTAGAAATAAATAAAGAGAGTGTTTTAAATTTATGCCACTATAAATGAGTAAATAGACGACCGCTGGGATTACTTGCTTTCACATCTATTCATTTATTATAATGGAATCAATACCCAATAAATTGATGCTGAGGTGGCTATTTATATGAAGCAATCTATCAACACCATTTATTCAAAAGTAATTGCTCTTATAATGATTGTATCAATGACTTTTTCATTTTCCAGTTGTGCTGAGGAAGATATAGCTGTGAAGCTTGAGACCTGTGAGGAATATGTTGAGCTGGTAGATGCGGTGGATGAAATCATCGGTTCCTTTTCACTGGATGATATAGATTCGGGGGTTATAAGGGAATTTTACAAGGCTAACGACAGCAAGAAAGCCGAAATGGCTCTGGAAATGGCCGATGATATCGCTCGGGCCAATTTTATCGGGCTTTCGGGCGAAGACATTCTAGGCGTTGCCGGCAGCCTTGTTAAGGCTTATCCCCACCCGCTTCTATTAAATAATTTCGCAACGATGACTCTTGAAGAGTTTGGCTCTGAAGAGGCCTTGTATTTCTTTTCACTGGCTGCGGCTCAGGAGCCTGAAAACCCTGTGATTCTCACCAATCTGGCCAATGTTTATATGGATCTTGATAATTTTGAAGAAGCCAAACGGTATGCAGGCATGGCTTTAAGCGCATCCAACGATTATGGGCCCGCATACCAGGTGCTTACTACTGTACATCTAAAAAATGATAACAGTATGCTTGCCGCCGAAACCATGATAAAAAGCGCAAAATACTGTTTTAACGACATCTCCGTATATCATTTCAACTCATTCCTTGAAGCGGCATCCCAACTCGATCCCAAGGAAGATGAGTATCCTCTTAAGGAAGCGTTTATTGAGGATCTTTATACCATAGCCAAGGAAAATACCGGAAGCTTTTCAGATATGAGCACTGATACTCCTGATTCACAGTTGACGTTAAAACCCTTTCCGCAAATAACCGGTGCTGACAACCTTATGAAATCGGCAGACTACTTTGAACAGCTTTTAGAGGATCTATACAACAAGGAAATGGAAATAAATGAATACTATGGTTCTTATGAAAGTGCGGCGGATAATGCTTTGTCCGATGTTGAATATTCCTTTGAACCCTCCGCAGAAGGAAGATTCCCTGTACAGACAGATCTACGGCAAATATATTCAATTAAAGTATTGGACTCTTTTTACACCTTTAAGCTCAAGCAGTTGTATGAAAAGAATAAAGAAAAGATTGACAAGCTCAATGAGGATATGTGGAATGAGATTCAACAAATGGAGCAGGGATATGATGAAAAAGAAGAACAGCTCCGGGAAAAAGCTGAGGAGTATTCGGATTTGGGGCTTGCAGAGATATTAGAAGCCCCACTCAATGAAAGCTCCTCATCAGATTTGGGAAAAGCTGAATTTAAAAAGGCCGTGGAAGCTACCCTGGCTATTTATCAGGCTAGAGTGGAAAGGCAGGATGCTATTCTTAAGAAAATAAAAAACAATTCAAATGGACTTGTGAATATATGCCAGGCTTATTACAACGAGCAGAAGCAACTGCTGGAGGAATACTGGCTGAAATATGGGGGTCTGCTTAAATACATAAAGGATGAGGATTTATACATGGACATGAGCGGGGAAAGGGAGAACAGGATATATGAGTTTATTGCAAACCCTTTGTATCCTGTTACCGATACCGCCAACACCCTGGTAAGCTATAAAGAGATGCTGGATTATGCCCAAGCCGACCTTGTACGGTTTAAAAGTAACTTCCAGGATACGCTTCAAAATGACGATCCCGTTGGTGATGATCTCGATAGCAATAACAAAGATAACAACGATCCCCAAAATGCGGATTTCGTTCCTGAGATAGAAAGAGAAGCGATCACCGAATTCTCCGAATCTTCGGATATGGGATCCTGGGGCGTTGAACTGTCAGAGCCGATTTTTGGTATAGCCAGCGTTTCGGCCAGCTATGACGGTGAAACCCTTGAACTCGAATTCAATTCCATTTTGGGTGGGAAAAAAGGTTCATACAATTTATCCGATGGAAGCTCATACACCCATAAGGTCATAGGTGCTACCGCAACCGGCGATACCAAATGGTTTACCGACAGAAAAGCCGTTTCAGAGGCGTTAAACCATGCAGGCGCCACAGGCAAGGGCACCCAAAAGCTCGGAAAGATAGGCTTCTCCTATTCGGACAGCACCCAATCAGGATCTTATACTGAAAGGAGCGGAGCCAATATTATTACAGATGTGGGCACCGTTCATATCAGGGAAACGGGTGGAGGTGTCGGTAAGCTGGGCAGATCAGAAAAAATCACCGTCAAAAAATCACTGATAAACGGTGTCGCTATAAAAAGTAAAACAACGAAATATAAGTTCTGGTTTGGAACTTTTGAACATTGACAGTCAATAAGAGTAATTACAACAGAAAGCTAAAAAAGTTTATAAAGTAAATGAATCCACTTGATTATCTTGGTAATACTATGTTATAATATTAACAATCCTTAGGGTGCGTTGCGAGATTAGGATTCTGTTCTCTCAACAAACCATAGCCATAAAAATGAGTTCGTACTGAATGCTTTTTGGGTTCGTCCCGGGCAGCAAGGCGAGAGCATAGTGAACAGAGTGCGTATTACGCACAACAAGCCTCGACCCATTAACAGCTTTCAAAGGTGAATGCTGAGAGGATTTGTTACACTATCCCTGTGCCATGTGGTACAGGGTTTTTTTAATGCCACTGTATACATCATGTTGATATGAAGTAAGACTGTTAGGATGTCAGAATGAAATTAAGAGGAAGGGTGGATTTAATGGAAAACAGAGTAGCGCTTATAGGAATTATTGTTGAAAATCAGGATTCTGCTGAAAGGCTTAATGCACTTCTTCATGAGTATGGGCAATACATTATAGGTCGAATGGGAATCCCGTATGCCAAGCGCAAGGTTTCAATTATCAGTATTGTGGTGGATGCAAATCAAGACATTATCAGCGCATTATCAGGCAAATTGGGGATGATTCCCCACGTCAATACCAAGACAGTCTATTCCAAGATTACAAAAGAAGCGGAAGAGTAACGGAGGGCATCTATGCTGCAGCTCATTGACAAGCTTGAAAAAAACAAAGTCCTCAGCAAAGAGGAGTTTATAATGCTCTTAAGCCATTTTAACAAAGAGACCAGTGATTATCTCTTTGAAAAGGCTAGAAATATCGCGAAAAAGCATTTTGGCAACAAAATTTATATCCGGGGTCTTATTGAATTTACAAATTACTGCAAAAATGATTGCTACTATTGCGGCATTCGCAGAAGCAATAACAGGGTTGAGCGCTATCGATTAAATAAGGATGAGATTCTGGCCTGTTGTAAGCAGGGGTATTCCTTAGGCTTTCGAACCTTTGTTATGCAAGGCGGTGAGGACTTAAAATATACGGTTGAAGAAATGACCGAGATTATAACCGCCATCAAAAAAGATTATCCGGATTGTGCCATAACGCTGTCAATTGGTGAAAAAAGCTACGAGGAATATCTAAAGTATTATGAGGCAGGAGCAGATCGCTATTTACTGCGGCATGAAACGGCCAATTACGGGCATTATGCCAAGCTTCATCCTCCGGGTCTGGCAGCTTCAAACAGACAGGAATGCTTATATAACCTTAAAAAAATCGGTTATCAGGTCGGCACCGGCTTCATGGTGGGGTCACCTTATCAGACCATGGAAAACCTCGCAGAGGATTTGCTTTTTATCAGAGAGCTCCAACCTCATATGGTTGGCATAGGTCCTTATATCACACACCAGGATACACCCTTTAAGGATCAGACTTCCGGAAGCATGGAGCTCACACTGTTTTTAATAGGACTCCTAAGGCTCATGCTTCCCAATGGACTTATTCCTGCAACCACAGCATTGGGAACTATCAATCCAAACGGGCGTGAAATGGGGATATTAGCCGGAGCCAATGTGGTTATGCCCAATCTGTCCCCGGTCAGGGTTCGTAAGAAGTATGAACTGTATGACAATAAGATCTGCACTGGAGAAGAAGCCGCAGAATGCAGAATGTGCCTGCAAAATCGTGTAAATAAAATCGGATACGAGCTTGTGGTGGACAGGGGAGATTTTCGTCCTGTTGAAGCTGATTGAGTGCACGTACGAACTGCAATTGAAAGGGGTTTTCAAACATGTATGATAAAAAATCACAAACTGCAACAGATTTTATCGACGATATAGAAATATTAGAGACTCTCGACTACGCGCAAAGAAATAAAAACAACCGGGAGTTGATAGAAAGCATTATAGAGCGCGCCGGAACCTATAAGGGATTATCCCATCGGGAAGCCGCCGTTCTCTTGGATTGTACACTTACGGACCTCAATGAGAAAATCTTTGCTTTGGCCCAAGAAATCAAGCAAAAGTTTTATGGCAACCGTATTGTGATGTTTGCACCCTTGTATCTTTCCAATTACTGCGTCAATGGTTGTATTTATTGTCCGTATCATCATGACAACAAGCATATTTCACGTAAAAAGCTAAATCAGGATGATATAAGGCGTGAGGTCATCGCACTGCAGGATATGGGGCATAAGCGATTAGCACTGGAAACAGGTGAGGACCCCGTCAATAGTCCTATAGAATATGTTCTTGAAAGCATTAAGACCATTTACGGAATCCAGCATAAAAACGGTGCTATCCGCCGTGTCAATGTCAATATTGCGGCTACAACCGTTGAAAACTATCGAAAGCTGAAGGAAGCCGGGATAGGCACGTATATCCTGTTTCAAGAGACCTATCATAAAAAAACTTATGAAATGCTTCACCCAACAGGCCCAAAACACGACTATGCCTATCACACCGAAGCCATGGACCGTGCTATGGAAGGCGGTATTGACGATGTCGGCCTGGGTGTGCTGTTTGGACTTAACTTGTATCGGTACGATTTTGTTGGTCTTTTAATGCATGCAGAGCATTTGGAGGCTGCCAAGGGAGTGGGGCCCCATACCATTAGCGTTCCACGGATTCGCCCTGCTGACGATATCAACCCGGACGATTTCTCCAATGCCATATCGGACGATGTTTTTGCTAAAATCGTGGCAGTCATCCGTTTGGCTGTTCCATACACAGGAATGATTATATCGACAAGGGAATCCCAAAAAACCCGTGAGCGTGTTCTAAAGCTAGGCGTGTCGCAGATCAGCGGTGGATCCAGTACAAGCGTGGGAGGCTATGTTGAGCGAGAGGCCGAGGATGACAATTCAGCACAGTTTGATGTCAGTGACAGGCGTACCCTTGATGAAGTAGTCAATTGGCTGCTAAGGCTGGGCCATATTCCGAGCTTTTGCACGGCCTGTTACCGGGAGGGACGTACTGGTGACCGTTTTATGAGCCTTGTCAAGTCCGGTCAGATCGCAAACTGCTGCCAGCCCAATGCCCTGATGACGCTGAAAGAATACCTGGAGGATTATGCAACGCCTGAAACCAAAAAAATTGGTGAAGCGGTCATTCTGGAGGAGCTTAATCATATACCCAGTGAAAAGGTCAAAAAAATAGCTATTGAACATTTAGACGAGCTTAATGCTGGGAAACGCGACTTCCGTTTTTAGTTCTTAAGGATTGTCGTTTCACAATTAAGGGAAGATATAAAAAGATATCAAAACATGTTGAAATAAGTGTAAATGTTTACTATTTTGCGGATGCGTGGTATGATTTTCATGAATTTTATCTTATTTTTTCTTTTTGGGGGCTTTAGCTTTGAAAATCATACTTGCTTCAGTATTACTTTTTATTCAGCTGCTTATCGGTTCCTTTGACATCACACAATTACAGCTTGTGAATAAGAACAACCCCATTGTACAAGAAATAACCCTTAAGGAAATGACGAGAATACCCGGTACAGATATCTATGCCAGAAAAGAAGCGGGAGAAGCAGTCAGCCGTTTTGTTGTGGCCATTCATAAAGCCGGATATAAAAATATAAAGATAACCAGTGGCTATCGTACCCAAGCCTATCAAAAACAGCTTTTTGACAACAGGGTTCGTATTTTTCGCCCAATCTATAAGGATAAGGCTGAGGAAATGGCCACAACTATTGTTGCCAAACCTGGTACCAGTGAGCATCAGGTAGGGTTAGCCTTTGATATTTCATATGGTACAGGTCATAATTTTATTGGTTCATCAGCGTCAAAGTGGATGGCGAATAATTGCGCACAATATGGCTTTATTCTTCGCTATCCTGAGGGAAAGGAAACTATAACCGGTGTTTCCTATGAGCCCTGGCATTTCCGCTATGTAGGTATTGAGCTGGCCAAATTTCTGACACAACATAAACTGACTCTTGAAGAATATTATGATCATTTTACCATGGCTGCATCAAAGACTGAGATTCAGAGTATTTTCAAGGGAATGAGCCCAAGAATGGAATATGCTAATCTTCTTCAAGAGCGAATGAACACCCTTTATTTTAAAGATGTACCATTTAACAGCCCCTATCACGAAGTTGTTCATAAGGCGGTAAGTCTGAATATGCTCAATGGGCCATTCAGCGACAATTTTGATGCCCATCAAACCCTGACTAATAAAGAGTTCTTTGAAATGCTTTTAATCAGTACAGGTGTCAATCAGTATGATTCAATTATTGACAAAGTGGCTGAATTGGGAATAAATCGGGACAATAGTGAATTGAATTGGGATAATCCTGTCCAGCGCTCAGATGTGCCCTATTTGATTTGCATGGCGTTGGGACTTCCTGCTGATGAAAGTAATGAAGAGGTTTTCTTTGATAGGGTTGGTCAGGACAACCGTTATGTCAATACCGCCTATTATGCCGGTTTATTTTACGGAACCAGAGATAACGAAGGGAAACTCATTCTGGGGGACGGCGACCTTAAAAAAATAGATGCCATTATTGTAAGCCTTCGTATTTATGAATTAGTGAGTCAGGGGAACAGTTCTCCTGGCTCCTTTTCTAATGAATCAGTAGAACCATTCTCATGACCTCAAAGATGCTTGACGCGTGCAAGGCGGTTTGGGTATACTAATTTATATTGTTTACTTGTTTACTTATTTACAACAAAAGTTTGTTAATTATTTTAAGAGTAGATTTAAAATAAGAGAGGTCGGAAAACCATCATGCGCAAGATAGGATTAAACGAACTGAGAGAGATGTACCTGTCCTTTTTTGAAAGCAAGGGGCACCTTCGTATGCCCAGCTTTCCGCTGGTTCCCCAAAATGATCCCAGCATTCTTTTGATTAATGCGGGTATGACACCTTTAAAGCCTTATTTTACAGGTCGGGAGGTTCCGCCAAGCAAACGCGTTACCTCCTGTCAAAAGTGCATTCGTACCCCTGATATAGAAAACGTCGGAAAAACCTCACGGCATGGAACCTTCTTTGAAATGCTAGGGAATTTCTCCTTTGGTGACTATTTCAAAAAAGAAGCCATTCCGTGGGCTTGGGAATTCATGACCAAAACACTTGGAATCCCCGAAGACAGGCTGTATGTCTCTGTTTACGAGAATGATGATGAAGCCTATAATATCTGGAACAAGGATGTTGGGCTTTCTCATGACAAAATATTCCGCATGGGTAAGGCCGATAATTTTTGGGAGCATGGTACAGGGCCCTGTGGCCCCTGCTCCGAGATTTATTTTGACCGTGGTTCTGACAAGGGCTGCGGTAAGCCCGGTTGTACCGTAGGCTGTGATTGTGACCGCTTTATAGAAGTTTGGAACAATGTGTTTACGCAGTTTGATCGTCAGGAAGACGGCACCTATCTTGAACTGGCCAGCAAAAATATTGATACGGGAATGGGCCTTGAACGCCTTGCCTGTGTCATGCAGGATGTGGACAATATTTTTGAGGTGGATGCTATTCGGGCTATATTGGATCATGTTTGCCGCATTGCACATGTTTCATATGGCAAGGAATACAAAAAAGATGTTTCCATCCGTGTTATTACTGATCACACCAGAAGTGTGACTATGATGGTGTCCGACGGTATTCTGCCCTCCAATGAAGGAAGGGGCTATGTTTTAAGAAGGCTGCTAAGAAGGGCTGCCCGCCATGGAAGGCTTCTAGGCATTAATCATACCTTCCTGGCTGAAGTTGTGGATACGGTTATTGCCTGCTTTGGTGATGCTTACCCCAATCTCAGGGAAAAGCAGGATTATATTAAAAAGGTCATCAGCCTTGAAGAAGAACGCTTCTATGTCACCATTGATCAAGGCATGCTCATTTTAGAGGACTACATGAACCAGGTTCGGGCCAACGGGTCCAATCAGCTTACGGGCGAGATGGTTTTCAAGCTCCATGATACCTTTGGCTTCCCATTGGATCTGACCCGTGAAATTGCTGATGAAAATAACCTTACCCTTGATGAGACCGGATTCCAAAACGAGATGAAAGCTCAGAAAAACAAGGCTCGTGAAGCCCATAAGAATAGAGAAGGATCGGCATGGGAAAAGGATTTGTTTGCAAAAACAGATAAATCAGTCACCACCCAATTTGTAGGTTATTCTGAGTATTCTTGTGAAAGTACGGTTCAATTCATCGTCCATGACGATGAACTGACTGACAGCGCCCAGCAGGACGACGCCATCACCCTTGTACTGGATAGGACACCCTTTTATGCGGAAAGCGGCGGTCAGACAGGTGACATAGGGTATATCTCCAATGCCAACTTTAAGATGGAGGTAACCGATTGCAGAAAAACCGCTGATGGTAAATACCTACACATTGGTAAAGTGTTGTCTGGTGGCGTACAGACCGGAGATAAGGTGATGGCAGCCATTGATATAGAGAAAAGAAAGGCTACAGCCCGTAATCATACCACAACCCATTTGCTTCATAAGGCACTTAAAAATGTATTGGGTGACCATGTCAACCAGGCAGGCTCCCTGGTTTCTCCCGATAGGCTTCGCTTTGACTTTACTCATTTTTCCTCCATTACCCCTGAACAGATTGAGGCCATAGAAGATCAGGTTAATGAAAAGATATTGGAGAACTTGACTGTCACTGTAAAAGAGATGTCCGTTGATGAAGCTAAAAAAGATGGTGCTACGGCTCTGTTCGGTGAGAAATACGGCGATGTTGTACGTGTGGTAACAGCAGGGGGCTACAGTAAGGAGCTTTGCGGTGGTACTCATTTAAAATCAACAGGTGAGGCTGGTCTAGTTAAAATTCTAAGTGAAAGCGGTATTTCGGCAGGGGTTAGGAGGATTGAAGCCTTAACCGGATTTAATGCTATAGCCTACTACCGGAATAGAGACGCACTCTTAAAGACCGCTGCCGATACGGCAAAATCCTCAACTGATGATATTGTGAGAAGAATAGAAGCCTTGTTTGATGAAATAAAAGGTACAAAGAAAGAGCTGGAGGAGGCCAATGCCAAGCTTATCAAGGGCTCCACGGACAGTCTGGTAGATGAAGCACTAAGCGTTAAGGGTATGAAGATTGTTGCAGCTTCGCTGGAAGGCCTTGATATGAACGCCCTGAGAAATGCTTCCGATACGGTTAAGAATAAAATAGGCTCAGGAGTGGTTATACTTGTTTCCAGTAAGGACGGAAAAGTTAATCTTATTGTCTCTGCAACAAAAGATGCAGTAAGTGCTGGTATCCACTGCGGTAATATCATAAAGGACGCTGCAGCAGCATGCGGCGGCGGTGGCGGCGGACGCCCCGATATGGCCCAGGCCGGAGGAAAAGACCCTAATGGCATGGATGAGGCGCTTAAGGTAGCCAAAGCCAAGGCTACAGAAATGCTGGGATGATGAAAATATATCAGGAGTGATTGACGTGGATAACTGTCTTTTTTGTAAAATCATTAAGGGTGAGATTCCTTCTGCCAAGGTTTATGAGGACGATTTTGTTTACGCCTTCAAGGATATTCATCCGGCGGCACCTGTCCATGTTTTGGTGGTTCCAAAGGTTCATATTGAAAGTTTGGAAGGGCTAAATGAAGAAAATATCCAAAATATTGTCCCCATTCATAGCGGTATAAAAAAAGTTGCACAAATAATGGGAATAAACGATACAGGATACAGAGTTATAGTAAATTGCGGAGAAAGCGCTGGACAAACCGTTTTCCATCTTCACTACCATGTTCTTGGCGGTATTCAGATGGGCGAAAAAATACTATAGTCCTATATCTTAGGAAAAATGTATTGACGCTGTTTCAAACGCTATTATATAATAGAATACGTGCTGTAACATGGTTTACCATTCACACTGACTGGATAAATCCCCTGGCACGGCTGTACGTACGTTTCAGAGGGGAGGGATAGATGTGTCTGAAGTAAGAGTTAAGGAGAACGAATCCCTTGACAGTGCGCTTAAAAGATTTAAGAGACAATGTGCTAAGGCAGGCGTTCTCGCTGAAGTGAGGAAGAGAGAGCACTATGTCAAGCCCAGCGTAAAGCGCAAAAAGAAATCCGAGGCTGCGAGGAAGAGAAAGACAAAGTAAGGGGAGATAACAATGACCCTTAAAGAGAGATTGTTGAATGATCTGAAGGACGCAATGAAGGATAAGGACAGAATCCGAAAGGATATCATCCAAATAATCCGGGCCGCCATCCTTCAAGTCGAGAAAGATAAGCATATTACCCTTGATGATGAAGGCATTGCTGAAGTCTTGGCAAAAGAGTTGAAAAGTACACGGGACGCTCTAGCAGAAATAGAGAAGACCGATCGAACAGATTTGAAAGACAAAGCCAAGCGTGAAATCGAAGTCATTAAGCAATATATGCCGGAGCAGCTTACCGAGGAACAGGTAGAGGCCATCGTCAAAGAGGCCATTTTAGAAACTGGCGCTCTATCCGCCAAGGACATGGGCAAGGTCATGAAAGCTGTCATGCCCAAGGTGAAAGGCAGGTCAGACGGTAACCTGGTCAATGTCATAGTCAAGAAATTATTGTCATAGCTGACGAAGCCCGGAGAAATACCGGGCTTTGTTTTATGCCCAAAATCAAGACAATGTCTTATCATTTAATGGATGGAGTCAAGCATACATGGAGAATTATTATTTAGGTAACGGCAGACATTGGGTTTTTTCAGAATTACCCTCTATGGAGCAACTCTCTGAGAATAAAAAAGATATTCCGGAGCTTCTAAATAAGCTTCTGGTTCAAAGAAACATCATCTTCCTGGAAGATGCGTCAAATTTTCTAAATCCGACTCTTGATGCACTTCATGATCCTTTTTTGCTGGAAGGCATGGATAATGCAGTCGACAGGATCGTGAAAGCCCTGGACAATCAAGAAAAGATACTGGTTTATGGCGACTATGATGTGGATGGTGTTTCTGCTACAGCCATTTTAATTCGCTTCTTTCAGTCTCTTAACGCTCAAATCGAATATTATATTCCTGATCGTGTAGACGAGGGATACGGCATTTCAGACATGGCCGTAGAATATATAAGCAACCATGATTTTGATCTGGTTATTACAGTGGATTGCGGTATCACGGCACGGTTTCAAGTTGACACGCTATACGAGCGTTGCACTGAAAAAGGTAAAATGATTGACCTTATTATTACAGACCATCACCAGTGCAACGAGCAGTTGATGCCGGAGGCTCTGGCTGTGATCAATCCCCATATGCCGGCAAGTCATTATCCTTTTAAGAACCTTTGTGGGGCCGGAATAGCTTTAAAGTTGGTTCAGGCTGTCAGCACCAGGCTTGACATGCCCAAAGCCTACGAAGAGTATCTGGACTTGGCAGCGTTAGCAACCGTAGCTGATATTGTGGAGCTTAAAGGTGAAAACCGTATCATTACTAAATATGGCATTGAAAAAATCTTGAAAAATCCCTGTAAAGGTATGAAAGCCTTGCTCAAGGTGTCGACAGTACAACAAAACCAGTTGGATTCTTCTAAGATTTCCTTTGCCATCGCACCAAGAGTCAATGCGGCAGGACGCATGGGTGATGCCAAATGTGCAGTGAATCTATTTACTACAGATGATGAGCTTGAGGCTGAGAAAATCGCACTGCTCTTAAACCAGTCAAACACTAAAAGGCAGGAAGTTCAAGACGAAATTTTCCGCTCGGCCGTTCAAATGATTGAAGAGGATTCCCGTTATCAAAAGGAGAAGTTATTGGTGGTTTATGGAGAAGGCTGGCATCACGGGGTTATAGGGATTGTGGCCTCCAAGCTGGTGGATCGCTATCACAAGCCAGCTTTTGTCATGTCCATTGAGAATGAAAAGGCTGTGGGCTCCGGAAGAAGTATAGAAGGATTTAATCTTTTCAACGCTCTGGAAAGCCTTTCAGATGTACTGATCAAATATGGCGGACATGAGCAGGCCGGAGGCCTTACCCTCATGGCCGGGGATGTGGAATTCTTCCGTGCACGTATCAATGCTTATGCAGATCAAGCTATCCGGGAAGAGATGCTATTACCGACTATGAATGTAGATCTTGACTTAAAGGGCGGTGAGGTCAACCTTGAAGCTGCTAGACTCATCTTAAGGATGGAGCCCTTTGGCTCAGGCAATCATATGCCGCTATTTTGCTTCCGGGGTGCTGTCTTGTTAAGTAAAAAAGTGATTGGAAACGGCAAGCATCTAAGACTCACACTTGGTATTGACGGTCAGACTGCCGACGGCATTTATTTTGGAAAGGGCCATCTTGAAAAAGGCTTATTCATTGGAGATCGGGTGGATCTTGTCTTTACCCAGGAGATCAATGTTTGGAATAATACCGAGTCTCTCCAGATTAAAATATGGGATATGCGCCTATCCGAGTCGCTGCTTACGAAAAACAGGTTTTTGCTCAAAGCGGCACGCCAGGTTGAATGTCTTGATTGTGACGAAAATTGGCTTTATAATGGGATTAATGATAAAATAATCAATTTTGACGATATAGAGATTAACAGGGACATTCTTGCCATCATATACAGATATATAAACAAAATGGAGTCCAAAACCTTGTCCTTGTCCGATTTGTTCGTTCATACCAGAATTCTTGAAAATGAAACAAAAAAGAACATAAATTGTTTTAAATTTTTTGTTTCACTCCTGATTTTTGATGAGCTGACACTTATGGGCTTACATCTTGAGTCAGATAACATATACAGGCTTATTCCGTGTGATGAGCCCAAGAAGGTTAATCTGGAGGATTCAGAAATCCTTGACTGGGTGAATGAGGCCGTGCACGCATTACAATAAGGTCCTAAATTAGAACGGTGGTATTTCATGATAGACGAATTTGTGAAGCTCAAGGAGTTGATAGTTAAATATAACCCGAACGCCAATTTTGCGCTTATTGAAAAGGCTTACGACCATTCAAAAAATGCGCATGAAGGTCAGGCGCGTGTTTCGGGAGACCCCTATATCATCCATCCGGTGGAAGTAGGCTGTATTTTAGCCGAGCTGGAAATGGATGAGAACTCCATTGCTGCCGGAATTCTCCATGATACCATAGAAGATACGACCTTTAGCTATGAGCAAATCAAAAAGGAATTCGGAGAGGAAATAGCAGAGCTTGTGGATGGCGTCACCAAGCTTACCAAAATTCCCCATACCACCAAGCAGGAGATTCAAGCCGAGAATTTCCGCAAGATGTTTCTGGCTATGGCCAAGGATATACGGGTCATAATCATTAAATTATGCGATCGTCTTCACAATATGCGAACCCTTAAGTTCATGAACAAGGATAAGCAGCATCAAATAGCCCGTGAGACCATGGAAATCTATGCACCGTTGGCTCATCGCCTAGGTATTCACAAGATTAAATGGGAGCTTGAAGATTTGAGCTTCCGCTATATGGATGAAAAAAGCTACTATGATCTGGTTGAAAAGATTGCCAAAAAGCGCCGGGAACGTGAAGAATATATTCAGAATGTCATTGAAGATGTCAAGAAAAAAACAGCTGAGGTAGGTATTGCCGCAGAAATCGAAGGGCGCGCCAAGCATCTTTACAGCATCTATAGAAAGATGACAAGCCAGAACAAAACCATCGAGCAAATCTATGATCTCTTCGCCATCCGTCTGATTGTGGATTCCGTAAAGGATTGCTATGCGGTTTTGGGCCTTATGCATGAGCTGTTCAAGCCAATGCCGGGTCGTTTTAAGGATTATATCTCCATGCCCAAGCCCAATATGTACCAATCCCTCCATTCTACGGTCATCGGCCCCGAAGGTATTCCCTTTGAGGTTCAAATCAGATCCCGGGAAATGCATCGTGTGGCTGAGGTTGGTATTGCAGCTCACTGGCAATATAAAGAGGGTGGACACGAGGAAAAATCCTATGCCGAAAAGCTGTCCTGGCTCAGACAAATGATTGATTGGCAGAAAGATGCCAGAGATCCCGATGAGTTTATGGAAAATCTTAAAATAGACCTCTTCACCGATGAAGTTTTTGTTTTCACGCCCAAAGGCGATGTCAAGAATTTGCGCGCGGGCTCCAATCCCATAGACTTTGCCTATTCGATACACAGCGCAATTGGTAACCGCATGATCGGAGCCAAGGTTAATGGCAGGATTGTTAATCTTGATTATGAGCTCAAAAATGGCGACATTATTGAGATTATAACCTCGGGTGGCAGTAATGGACCCAGCCGGGATTGGCTGAAGGTTGCAAAAACATCTCAGGCTCGAAATAAAATCAACCAATGGTTCAAGAAGGAAAAAAGAGAAGAGAACGTTGAGCAGGGTAAGGAGATCTTTGAAAAAGAAGTCAAAAAGAATAGCTTGACTATGAATCAGGCTATAAAAAGTGACTATCTTGATACACTCTTAAAAAAATACAATTTCCATAATGTTGAGGATCTTTATGCGGCTATCGCTCTTGGTGCGATTACAGCCGCCAAAATTGTTTCCAAGCTCAAGGAAGAGTATCGCAAGAGCCTTCCGCCCGAAGAGCAAACCAGTATGCTCCTTGATCAGATTGAGAAGGAGAACAAGAAGAAAAGTAAGACCGTACCGGATAGCGGTGTAGTGGTTAAAGGTATCGATAATTGCCTTGTGAGGCTGTCACGCTGTTGTAACCCTGTTCCGGGTGACGAAATCATTGGCTATATCACCAGGGGACGCGGAGTATCTGTTCACAGAAGTGACTGCCCCAATGTCAAAAATACCATCATTGACGGTGATGCCAGGCTTATTGATGTCTATTGGTATCAGAATGTTTCTCATAATGTATCCTATTTGGCTGAGATCACCATGAAAGCTCATGACAGACCAGGGCTTTTTGTGGAGATTACAAACGCCATAGGTGAATCGAGAATACCCTTAAGGGCCATTAATGCCAGAACCTTAAAAGATTCTTCCGTTTTGATGCATATGACCCTAGAAATCAATAATACCGACCAACTGGACCGTATTATTTCCAAGATGAGCCGTATAAAGGATGTCTTTGAGATATCACGGAATAAATAGTAAATGAGTTTGGATACATGCGTGCTGTAGTACAGAGAGTAAAACATGCCGAGGTTCGGGTTGAGGGCCAGGTTACAGGAAAAATAGAAAAAGGTCTTATGATCCTCCTGGGAGTTGGTCATGGTGATGATCGTAAGGACTTGGAGTATCTGGCAGATAAAATAGCGAATTTGCGCATTTTTGAAGACCGGGAGGGCAAAATGAACTTGTCGGTGCTTGATGTGGGCGGAAGCCTGCTTGTGGTTTCCCAGTTCACCCTGTACGGAGATTGCCGCAAAGGCAAGCGTCCCAGCTATTCAGATGCTGCCAGACCTGAGGAAGCCCAAAGGCTTTACGATGAATTTGTGATGTATCTTCATGACAAGTATGACATAAAGGTAGAAACCGGTGTTTTTCAGGCCATGATGGATGTGGATTTTATTAACGAAGGGCCTGTGACATTGCTTTTGGATAGTAAAAAAACATTCTGAATATTTTAAACAAAGGATCAAGGGAAAACGATGGAACTCAAGATTTTATCAAAGGGATTATTCGATTCTAAATGCTATATTCTTTCAGACCAAAAAGAGTGTGCCATAATTGACTGTGGCGTAAAAGCAGAGAATGTACTTGACGTGATAGAAGAAAAAGGCCTTAAGGCTCGATACATTATTCTAACCCATGGTCATGTGGATCATATTTTTCATGCACATGACTTGAGGGAAGCCACCGGTGCAGAGCTATGCCTCCATGAAGAAGAGCTGCCCTTATATTCGGACCCAGAAAAAAACGGGTATGCCCTTTTTGGGTTTGAAAATGAAGTAAAGCCTCCTTTAACTGATTGTCTGCTTAAGCATGGGGACAAGCTCCGTTTGGGGAATTTAACCCTGGAGATTATTCATACACCCGGGCATTCTCCGGGATCGGTTTCTATTTTGTGTGATAACCTTCTTTTCAGTGGAGATACCCTTTTCCACCGATCGGTAGGGAGGACGGATCTCTGGGGAGGTAGCTCCGAAAGGCTTGTTGACTCCATTCAAAACCGTTTATTTACTTTGGATGGTGATGTTAAGGTTTATCCTGGACACGGCCCATCCACCACAATTGCCTATGAAAGGGAGAACAATCCCTATGTCTGATCAAAACAAGCTTTGGGTTATCCTTGAGGGTACAGATATGGAGCATGAGGCGTGGGAACTAATACGCCTCTTTTTTGTCGATGCCCGCGCTATACAATTCATTCATGAAGATGAGTCAATTGAAGCATTTGATCCTGGTTCTTTAATGATAGTAAAGGTTGAAGAAAACAGGACATTATGGACTTGCCGCGTCTATTACTTTTCTCATCTGGTAACCCTGGAAGAGCTGAGGCTGGCACAAGCCCTGGAGATGGAATACCAAGCTTTCAGTCAGCGAGAGGTCACTCAGCATCAACTAAACGAACCAGGCGGAAGCCTTTTAAAAAGTCGTAACATACTTGTGGGATTATGTATCTATGAAGTATTATCACAAATTACAGGAAAGCAGCTTCCCTACGGCTCTTTAACCGGTGTTCGGCCTGTAAAGCTTGCCATGCGGTGCCTTGACGACGGTATGGGAAAAGCTGATGCAGTGGAGCAACTGGTCAATGCTACAGGCATAACCGAGCAAAAGGCATGTCTACTATATGAGGTAGCAGAAGCTGAAAAACCCCATAGCTCCTATGATAAGAAAAGCATACACCTGTATATCGGAATTCCCTTTTGCGCCAGTCGATGCCTCTACTGCTCCTTTACGGCCTATCCTATCGGACGTTATCAAAACCTGGTTCCTGCATATTTGGCTGAATTGGAAAAAGAGATACAGTTTGTAGCTCGATGGATTTATAAAAACGATTATAAAATCGGATCTGTTTATATGGGAGGCGGAACCCCTACAGCCCTGGATGCTCCTAGTCTGACTCGGCTTTTGACGCAGATCAATCAAAGCTTTGAGCTTCAGGGAAAAGAATTCACGGTTGAGGCAGGAAGGCCCGATACCATCACTCATGAAAAGATGGAAGCCATGCATGGACAGCAGGTTACACGCATTAGCATCAATCCTCAGACCATGAACCGGGAGACTTTAAAGCTTATTGGCAGAAATCATACCCCTGAGGATATTCAGGATAAGTATAAAATGGCAAGGAGCCTGGGCTTTGACAATATTAATATGGATCTGATTGCAGGCCTTCCCAAAGAAAATCTGGAGATGTTTCGTCACACCCTGGAATTAATTGAGGCCATGGCACCCGATAGTCTTACCGTTCATACAATGGCAGTTAAAAGGGCGTCCCGGCTTCGTGAGGAACAGGAGTGTTTTTCTGCAACGCCCGATGATGTGGTGGAAGCCATGATTGAGGAAGCAAGGCAAACTACATTGAAAATGGGTATGAGACCCTATTATCTGTACCGGCAGAAAAACATCCTGGCTAATCTTGAAAACACAGGCTATGCCAAGCCGGGCCATGAATGCCTTTATAATATTCATACCATGGAGGAGAGGCAAACCGTAATTGCTCTGGGAGCCGGAGCCGCCTCGAAATTTGTATTTCCTGAAAATAAAAAGATTGAGCGTAGTTATAATGTCAAGGAAGTCACCCAATATATAGACCGTATCGACGAAATGCTGGAAAGAAAGCAGAAAATGTTTGAAGTGTATGAGGCTTGATAAAAGCCCCGAAGCACGAGGTGGACAGTTATACACTCCAGATTGCACATTGTTTGTTTTCTGCATTAAGTAAAATCATAGATATTTAGAGATTAATCATAGTTTTTATCATTTATCCGACAAGGATGCACTTATATAATCAAGATACAGTGCTTTCAAAATTTACCTCATTAGGGCACTTCTATATTATGCAGAAGCTATAGTAAGCAATGTAAGCACTTATTTGAGATGATGCTGCGGGGGCATATCTCCCGCCTCGACTTTCACTGACTCGGTACCTGTTACCTTTAGGGGTTCGAAATCTTTGATTAAAGAAATGTTTCTGCGGGAAACGTTTCATAGGTAACCGGTGATGTCAGTATAATAAGTAGAAGAGGAAAATCCTATGAAAACTGATAACAGATATTTTGATGTTTATCCCAAGGTTGTCCCATCGGATACCTGCACCACCATAACAATAAAAGACAGATACATGCAGTCCTTTATAAAGGACGGAGAACAATATGAGGTAAGGTATTATCCTCTTGAGAGATTTTCTCAGACCGGAGAGTACACATATCAGGAAGTTATGCTTGCAGAAGCTCTTAGCGGAGCAATTCAAATCAGCCAGTATTTTAAGGGAGAACAGGAGCACATACTTGAAGTGCGGGAAAAGGGTGTTGATGATTGTAACCACATAAAAAGCATCCGCATTTACTCGCTCAATGGGGATCTCTTTGGCAGAAAGCCGTACAAAGGGGATATGCATATGCATACATACCATTCGGACGGAAAGGAATCCCCAGCGTTTGTTACAGCCTCTTGCAGAAAAATAGGGCTGGATTTTATGGCAATCACCGATCATAGTCATTATTTCCCTTCGTTGGAGTCCCAGGAAGCATTCAAGGAATTGGATCTTGACCTCATGATATGCAGGGGAGAGGAAGTACATCCTGTTGACAACCCGGTACATATGATTAATTTCGGCGGAAACTTCAGCATAAACGAGCTGATTCGTAATGAAAAGCAACAATATTATGATGAGGTCGATAAAATCAAGGAAAGCATGGCGGAAATAAGCGATAAAGATTCACTCTATCAATGCGCCTCTTGTACGTGGGCTCTTAATAAAATACGCGAAGGCGGAGGACTGGGGATATTCTGTCATCCTTACTGGCAGGTAAGGCAAGGGTATTATATATCGGATACTGTTATTTCCTATTTACACGATAAGCAGCCCTTCGATGCGTTGGAGGCCATAGGCGGATACTTTAAGCACGAGGTGGACAGCAACACGCTCCAGATTGCGCGTTATCATGAAGAGAGAGTGAAGGGCAGAGAGGTGCCGTTGGTGGGCGTCAGCGACGCCCATGGCTGTGAAAACAGCGATCTCTTCGGATGGTATTATACGATCGTATTTTCACCGGCTTTTGACCAAGGGGAAATCATCGGCAGCATAAAGGATATGTATAGCGTGGCTGTTGAAAAGATGGAAGGAGAGTCTATAAGAGCCTACGGACCCTTTAGGCTTGTAAAATATGCGCTGTTCCTTACCCGGGAGGTTCTGCCGGAGCATGATGAATTGTGCTTTGACGAGGGTAAATGCATGCTGTCCTTTCTGGAGGGCGATAAAAAGGCGGCGGAAAAGCTTGCGGCCATGAAGGGGCAGACCGCCAGATTATATGAAAAGCTGTGGGCAAAGTAGGTATGTTATGACCTGTACTTCTGCGGATAAACCCCTGTATACTTTTTAAAAACCGTACTGAAATAATTGGGGTTTTCATATCCTACCAACTCCGATATTTCAAGAATCTTGCAATCGGTGGATCTGAGAAGCTGTTTAGCTTTCTCTATACGGACTTTTGTGAGATATTCTGTGATTGATTCTCCTGTTTCTTGTTTAAATACCATACTGATATAGTTTGGAGAAAGATATACCTCTCCGGCTATATCAATGACGCCCAGGTTTTTCATATATTGAGAATCTATAACCTCTTTTATTTTTTGTATGTTTTTAATATTCTTTTGATTGTATTTTTTAGAGAAATAATCTGTTATTTTTATAAAAATACCGGTCAAATATTCTTTTAGCTCGGTGAGGCTGCTTATCAGATGAATATTGTCCAGAATCCCTGAACGGCTATCTGCAATATGATCAAGGTTTTCTCCCATTTCATGGATGTTTCTGGCAGCAATACTTATCAGCTCAATACACACGCTTTGGACATAATCCACCGGCAAATGGCGGCTTGCCCCAAGGTATTTAAAAATCCGGTCGATGATATGTATCGCCTCCATACCGTCTCCAAGCCTCAGACAGTTCATCAACCGGCCTTCATCCTTGTATAAATCCGGATAATTGATACCATCGGTATTCAGCTTTACATCATTGATATGGATGACTGAATTTTCTCCTGTGTAAAATGTATGCCGGAGCGCGGCAAGGGCTTCGCGGTAAGAAAAATTCAACGCAAGGATTGAATTTGTGGCAGAACCTATGCCAAAGGAAACAGAGACCTTTAAAAATTTGTTCAGACACATGATAATCTCATCGCAAAGATTGGTATATTTTCCGTTAGTTAATTTGTCGCTGTAAAATATTAAAACAAATTCATTTTCCTTCATCGTGAAGCATGTGCTGTAATTGCTGTTGTCGGCAAGCTCCTCGGTAATATTTGAGACAGCAAAGGTAAGAAGCTGCTTGTTCTCTTCTACGAAGCTCTGTACGGCGTTGTCAAAGTCATCGATCTTCATGACGGCAGCTGCGAAATAATGGTCTTTTTTAAAGGGGAGATTGAAATATGATATTTTACTCCATACATCAGCCTCATCCTGAAAGGAATCTGAAATCAGGGTGCGTAAAAACTTTTCACGCATAGCCGGAAGGTTTGTATGGAGTTGCTCCTTTAAGATAGAAATCCTCTCTTCGCTGTTATTTTCTAAATTTATCATATTGACAACTTTTTTAACGACTTCCTCCAGCTCGGGGATCTTTACAGGCTTCAAGATATATCCCACCGCATTCAGGCTTAATGCTGTCCGGGCGTAATTAAAGTCCTGCACGCCGCTGATAATGATTATTTTTATATTGCTGCCCTGTTCCTTCAGCTTATGAGCGACTTCCAATCCATCCATCATGGGCATGCGTATATCGGTAAAAAGAATGTCCGGCTGGAGTTCATTACAAAGGTCCAAAGCCTCCTGACCATCAATGGCATCGGCGATAACCTCAACACCTAGGGATTTCCAATCAATAATTTGCTTAAGCCCGTTCCTTACCGCTAACTCATCATCTGCTATAATCATTCTTATCATGATATCCCTCCAATTTTTCCAATGCAGGTATAATAATTGTGGCTGTAACACCTGTCGGAATATTATCTTGAAATTCTATACCAAACTCATTTCCAAAGGTTTGCTTGATGCGTTCATTTACATTTCTGATTCCAAAAGCCTTGGATATGCCGCTATTCTTGGGTCCTGCCAGCATAGCGTTCATTTTTTCAATATTTCCACCGGTGCCATCGTCGCTTATCCTGATTTTCAGCCAATCCCCGATCTTTTCAACCGTTATATCAACGATTCCTTTTCCTCTGCGGCGCTCGATACCATGGATAATTGCGTTTTCGACAATGGGCTGAAGTACAAGCTTCACGATCAGGTAGTTTGAAAGCTCGGGAGGAAAATTTATTCTATAGTCCAGTTTATCTTTAAAACGCAGGTTCTGTATCAGCAAATAGCTTTTCACCTGGCTGATTTCATCACCCAAGGGGATTATGCTTCTGCCATTACTCAAGCTGTACCGAAAAAAGTCCGAAAGGGCGGTGGCCATTGTACTTATTTCTGGTACGTTATTGGACAAGGCTGTCCAGTTGACCAGGTCCAGTGTATTATAGAGGAAATGAGGGTTGATCTGCGCCTGCAATGCCAGAAGCTCAGCTTCCTTTTTGTCAGCTTCGGTGATATATAATTTGTTAATCAGGTCCTTGATTTCGTGGATCATTCTGTTGTAGGAATCAATGAGATAGGAAAATTCGTCATTCCGCCCGTATTCAAGATTAATCTCAAAGTTTCCGTCTTGCACAAGCCGCATTGATTTCATAAGCTTGCGAATCGGATACATGATGTTTTCCGACAAAATCAGGGCAAAAATGATTGAGAGCAGGATACAGATGATGCATACGACATAAACAGCTCTCCTGAAAACAATTAATTCACCGAACAGCTCATCAGTCTTTGAAACGGAAACAATGGTCCAGCCGAGCTCTTTTATTTTGTTATAAGAGATCAGAACCTCATTGCCGTCTATTTTTGATTTGAAAGAAGTACTGCTATTAGTATAGCTACGGATTGTTTCTATATAGCTTTCACTGTTCAAATTCTGTCCAAGCTGCCCTGCCTCCGAGCTAAGTTGAACAGTATTTTCACTGTTTATAATAAAAAGACTACTGTTGCGCGTGAGCCTATAGTAATTGAGGAGCTTGTTGAACTCCTGCACGTCTATGTCAATGGTGAGAAGCCCTAAGAAAGGCACATCCTGCCTGTTAAGGGCGAATATTTTTTTAGCAAACCTGATGGAGTCTATTTTTCCCGTCGGGAGCTCAATGCTGCTCAAACCTGCAATACTGTATCTGGATTTTTCAGGAAGGCTCAGATACCACTTTTCTGATTGTATTCGGGTAAGATCAAACACCTTATTGGAAAAATTGTACATGGAATATTCGGGTCTGTTTAATATATACAGTCGCGGGAATTTGCTTGTTTTTCTGACATCAGTCATGTAGTAGGTCTCAAGAACTTTGTCCAGGGAAGACATTTCTGCGATAATATCAACAGACTTATTATTGCGGTCGGATGAAATGCTTTGAATGACTTCCGGAGTCAGGTATATATAGGTGGATATCTCATTGATTTCTTCAAATTTTTGCATCAGGCTTTCACTGATGGAATTCAAATTCTTCTCGGCGGAGAAATTAATTCTATCGGTTATAATAGAAGCAGCTCTTTTATACAAGGGGATCAAAATGATCGAGGTGGAAAGGAATCCAATGAACAGAAAGAATATAATAAATTTGTTTTTTATGCTTGTCTTGTGAAGCAGCTTGTAAGGTAAGGCCTTTTTATAGAAATCAAGCGACATGACGATTCTCCTTTTAACAGACCTCCAAGAATAAGCAAATTGCGACAACAACCATACTATCATTGTAAATTACTGTATGACTCTTGGCAATAATTCGATATAATAACATTACCCGTTACCGAAATCATAGATTTCGAACGGGTTCCCAAGTTATTGATACTTCGTATTAATGATTAAAAATGTGTGATTTGAAGGGGATCCGTATGAAAAGTATTAAAAATTTTTGTGCTGCTTTTTTGATAGTTACACTATTTTATCTTTCCGGTTGTTCATCGGTTGATTTTGATGGCGAACCGGGTATTGCAGGTTCTGGTTCAGATAAGGAGTTGACAGGGGAAAAGGTCAATATCCAAATTGCCACTTGGTCCCTCGGATACCAAAAGGGAATAGAAGAAGCTATCGCCAGATTTAACCGAACCAACAGGAGCAACATAGAGATTACTCTTTTACAGATTCCTAAATATAAGTATACCGAGATTTTGAACATGCTCATGACCTCAAACGATGGTCCCGATATATTCGGGATCAATAATGAATGGCTGGACACATATATCAACAGGAACTGGGCATTAAATATTTCCCAATATGCGGATGATGATTTTTTAAAGGATTTTCCCGAATGGGCCATAAGGTTCTCAAAAAATCCTGCTTTTCGGGGGGGAATTTATACCATACCGGCCACCATGATAACATCAAGGCTTATATATAACAAGGATTTGTTTGAATCAGCGGGCTTGGACTCTTCAAAGCCTCCCACAACAATGATTGAACTGAAGGAATATGCATTGAAGATAAGCAAGGCCGGCGTGGGGAATGGCAAATATGGCATGGCAATTCCCCTTGGAGAGGACTGGGCAGGCTTTGTTCAGTCCATGGAGATGCCTTTGACATATAGCGGAGTTTATTACTATAACTTTAAAAAAGGCACTTATGATTTAGATGAATATAGTAAATGGTTCGAGATGCTGGCGGATTTGAAAAGCCGGGGAGGACTCTATCCGGGGGAAGCCACACTTAAAATAGATACGGTAAGGGCTCAGTTTGCCGACGGAAACATTGGCATGATGTTTGCTTCAAGCTGGGAGCCGTCTGTGCTGAAAAACCAGTATGAAATGAAATGCAGGTGGGGTGTCGCGATGCCGCCGGCGTTTGATGTGGCTTCAACTGCGAAAGGCAAATTAATGATAGTACCGGGAATATGCTATGTTGTAAATCCCAACTCGCCCGAAAAAGAGAAGGTTCTTGAAGTTTGGAAATATCTTTATTCAAGGGAGTGTCTGGGCGAGCAGTATCGGCAGGGCGGGGAGATCCCTGTTGTTGAGGGGATTACCTCCGATCCTGAATTCAAGCCGGATATAGAGAATTATAGTGAGTTTTTGCCCGGAAAGGATGACTCACCCTGGCCCAATGTACCCATAGGTAGCAGCGAGTGGGAGAGATTCCTGATATATAAGGAGGCCAATGAGAAGTATGAAAAAGCCGGAACGATTCTGCAGCATGGGGCTGCCAAGCTGAATGAGCAGTTTATGAACAAGGTTGCGGTAAAGGTTATTGATATCAGGGATTATACGGATAAGGATTTTGACCCTAGACAACCATTAAAGTGACATTTAGGAATGACCAAATAAAACCGTAGATATTTAGAGATGAATCATAGTTTTTTTCATTTATATAAAAATGATGTAATTATATAATGAAAACACAGTGATGAGTTAACTAAATATTAAAGGTGGTATAACCAATGCGGGATATTACTGCTTCAGAGTCTACAAAGCTTAAGTTGCGCAAAAAAAGTGGCTTCATTCATGAAATTCTCACCAATAAAACATTATATCTGATGACCCTTCCGGGGGTTTTGCTTCTTCTGATTTTTAATTATGCTCCAATGGTCGGAATTATCATAGCATTTAAGGATTTTAGATATGACCTTGGTGCTTTCCGAAGTAAGTGGGTCGGATTCAGGAATTTTGAGTTTTTTCTAAAGACTCCGGATTCGTGGTTAATAACTAGAAACACCGTACTCTATAACATTGCTTTTATAGTGACGGGAATTGTCATATCAGTTGCTTTTGCGGTTTTATTGAATGAATTGCGAAATAAGTTCATGGCAAAGGCTTATCAGAGTCTCATGATTCTGCCATTCTTTCTGTCCTGGATTATAGGCGGTTATTTGCTGTTTGCGTTACTGTCCATGGATAAGGGCTTTTTAAACAATACGATTTTTAAGCTGCTTGGGAAGGAACCTATTTTTTGGTACAGTGAAACAAAGTATTGGCCCGGCATAATTTTGATGGCCAACACATGGAAGTATGCGGGATATAATTCAATCATCTATATGGCAGCAATCACGGGGATAGATAATGAAATGTATGAAGCGGCTGTTATTGACGGTGCAAGCAAATGGCAGCAGATTACAAAAATAACGCTTCCCATGTTGGTTCCGACTATATGTATTCTTGTACTCATGCAGTTAGGCCGCATCATCAACGCCGACTTTGCAATGTTCTTCAATCTTCCGCTTGACAACGGGGCGCTATACCCTGTGACAAATGTTATAGATACATATGTTTACAGAGCACTGATGTTCACAAGGGATTTCAGTTTGTCAACGGCAGCAGGATTATATCAGTCGGTAGTTGGGTTTACTCTTGTTGTTGTATCAAATTTTATTGTAAAGAAAATCAACCCCGAGAGGGCATTATTTTAAGGGAGAAGGGAAAAAATGCACAATAATACGATTTCACGACCTACGAATATCATTCTTAACATATTTTTCGCACTATATTCCTTTGCGTGCATATTCCCGATACTGTTGGTAATATCCATATCCTTCTCGGATGAGATGACGCTGCTGAAATCGGGATACAGCCTGATTCCAAAGGTATTCAGCGCGGAAGCGTACAGGTATATTTTAAAGGACAGTGCGGGCATATTGAATGCCTACGGCGTTTCTATCTTTGTGTCAGTGACCGGAACAGTGCTCAGTATGCTTGTAACTGCACTGTTTGCCTATCCGCTATCCAGATCGTCGTTAAAGTATAGAAACCAGCTCTCGTTCTTCGTATACTTTACAATGCTGTTCAGCGGCGGCATGGTTCCTAACTATATATTGATTACACAATATTTGTGTATGAAGAATAATATTTTGGTTTTAATACTGCCCCTGCTTCTCAGCGCATCCAGTGTGCTTATTCTCAGAACCTTTTTTAGGACCTCGATACCTGATAGTATCATTGAGTCAGCCAAAATAGACGGTGCCGGTGAGATAAGAACGTTTTACTCCATTGTGCTACCGTTAGCCTTGCCCGGAATGGCCACAATCGGCTTATTCAGTATGATTGCTTACTGGAACGATTTTAACCAGTGCCTGATGTATGTAACAAATGCCAAGCTGTATAATCTACAATTTATTTTATACAAGATGCAAATGAATCTACAATTTCTATCCTCCCTGTCTCATAGCAGGGGCGGTGCCGCCGCATCGGAGATTTTGCATAAGCTCCCAACGGAAAGTGCGCGAATGGCCGTTGCGATACTTGCCATAGGGCCGATAATTCTTACCTATCCATTCTTCCAGAGATTTTTTGTTAAGGGGCTGACCATAGGAGCCGTGAAAGGTTAATGACTAAAGGTGAAGGGCGAAAGGCTAAGGGTTGGTTGAAATTCAACCTCTTTATAAATTTGATGCCCGGCTAAATGGTGCTTAAATGAAGGAGTATTGCTCCGGCATTTACAGGCGATATATTCTATATTTTTAAGGAGGAGAAATAATGAAGCTGAAAAGAATTCTGGCTTTGACAATCGCAGTGATTCTTGTGATTGGCTTGGCGGCTGGCTGCGGAAGCAGCAGCGTGGGTAAGCAAAGCCCCGAGCCTAAAGGCAGTGAGCCTGACAAGAAGGCTGAAGCAACACCTGATGCAAAACCGGCTCTTGACCCCTACGAACTAAATTGGTACGTGGTAGGCGATCGTCCGAAGGACGCAGGTCTTGTAGAGGAAGAACTTTCAAAATATCTGACAGACAAAATCAATGCGACAATCAAGATGAACTTCTTGGACTGGGGTACTTATAACAACCAGCTCAACACGATGCTTGCATCGGGTGAATATCTTGATTTGTGTTTCACATGCTCATGGTTTGCCGATGTAAGACAGAATGCTATAAAAGGCGGTTTTCTCCCACTTGACGACCTGCTTGCCCAATACGCTCCAAAGACAAAGGCACTTCTTGGAGATGACTTCGTGAAAGCGGCATCTATCAATGGAAAGCTGTACGCAATACCCACACTCAAGGAAAAAGCTCAGGGTACGGGTGTAATGCTGAAGAAGGATCTCATCGACAAATACCAGATCGATTTAACAAAGATTACGAAGCTGGAAGATCTTGAACCATACTTTGAAATGGTAAAGAACAATGAGCCTAACATATATGCTGTTGAAGCCATAGCAGGCGCAGACGGTCCCAACAGGTTGAATGCGGACATTGACACTCCCACTCTGGGTTGTAATGTTGCAGATGATGGAAAGACCATCATTTCAATGTTTGATAATCCAAGATTTGACCAGTATATTAAACTGACACGTAAATACTATAATGCCGGCTATATCCGGAAAGATGCCGCAAGTATTATTGATGTAGGGCCTGATGAGAAAGCAGGAAAATACTTTTGTATGTTCCCGCAGCTTAAGCCGGGTAAGGATGTAGAAATGTCCGTTGGTCTGGGATATGAAGTCAAGCAAATCAACTTTGGCAAGCCGGTCGTTACAAACGGCGATATATCCGGCTCTATGCAGGGTATAGCCAGAGCGTCAAAGAACCCCGAAAGAGCTATGATGTTCCTTGAACTGCTCTTTACCGACCCCTATGTGAGTAATCTTGTTAATAACGGTATCGAAGACAAGCATTATAAGAAAATTGCCGATAATACCATTGATGTTGACGCAGGATCGGATGGTAAGGATTCAGGCTACAGACCGGGATTCGCATGGATGCATGGAAATGTATTCACAAACTATCTCTTTAAAGCGGATGCTCCCGATAAGTTGGAGCAGTACAAAAAGTGGAATGAATCCGCTACACTTGCTCCTTCGGTAGCCTTTGTATTCAATCCTGAAAATGTACTGACAGAAGTCGGAGCAATGGGGAATTTACATGAGGAATTTAAGGGAATTTATTCAGGCGGCGTGGATATTGATACGATGATACCAAAATACAAGGAAAGAATGAAAGCCGCCGGACATGACAAGGTAATAGCTGAATTACAGAGGCAGTTCGACGAATACCTTAAAACCAGATAATAATTAAGGAATAGCCTTGTGCTGATGCTATTATTCAGAGGTCGAAATGTAAACTCGACTCGTCATTGCAAGTGAATGCGATGCAATCCAGTATGACTTTTCTGGATTGCTTCGTTATTCATATGAGGAACGAATATCAACAAAGATACCGCCGCGCTAGCAAGGTAATTTTGTTACTTTTGCACTAGACAGTAGGAGAATTTTTAGCGAGGGATTTTATCCTGTCAGGAAAGCTAGAGAACTCTGAAAATTGATTCTCGGGAGCGTGACAAAATAGTGCCTGAAAATCTTTCGGGGGAAGATGAGGGGGAGTTGTTATGAATAAAAAGTTAAAGCCCACAGCAAGGCAGCTGGAGTATCAAGGCTGGGAGTTCGGGCTTTTTCTGCATTTTGGAATACGTACTTTTTATGAGGGGCATAAAGACTGGGACGGAAATGAAATGCCCCCGTCGGCTTTCAATCCGATAAAGCTCGACTGTGAACAGTGGATAAGAACTGCGAAAGAGGCGGGAATGAATTACGCAGTATTCGTTGCCAAGCATCATGACGGCTTTGCCAACTGGCCCTCCAAGTATACCGATTATTCGGTAGCTTCAGCGCCTTGGAAGTATGGAAAGGGCGACGTCGTTAAAGAATATGTTGACGCCTGCAGGAAATACGGCATGAAGGTCGGGTTATATTATTCGCCTGCCGATGCCTCATCAAGTAAAATCCGGCGTTCCCACAAGGAATATGACGACTATTTCATAGGTCAGATCAGCGAGCTTCTGATCGGGTACGGTGATATTGACATTCTGTGGTTTGACGGCTGCGGCTCGGAGGGTCATGAATATGACTGGAAAAGAATAACCGGGGAAATAAGACGCATGCAGCCCGGTTTATTGATTTTTAATATGGGTGACCCGGATTTCAGGTGGGTTGGAAACGAAGCGGGCATAGCGCCTAGACCTTGCTGGAATGTGGTGGATTCAGTGCCGTTCTCGGTGAAGACGGATACGAAAGACCGCTTTGACGACAGAGGCTACATGTGGCTGCCGGCGGAGTGCGACTGTATGATGCGGGACCATTGGTTTTACAGCGAACAGGACGGGCATACGGTAAAAAGCCTGCGTCAGCTCATGGGCCTGTATTATTACTCAGTGGGCAGAGGCGCCAATCTTCTCCTTAATATAGGGCCCGACAGAAACGGCCTGCTTCCTGAAAAGGATGCCAAAAGATTATTGGCGTTCGGTCAGGAAATCAAACGGCGTTTCACAAACCCCATTGCCGGCTTGAGCAGCTTTACCCTTAAGGAAGCCTGGCTGGTTTACACGCCGGAGACAGCGGTTCTAATTGATCATGTTGTGATGAAAGAGGTGCTTGAGCATGGAGAAAGTGTAAGAAGCTTTAATATAAAAGTAGTACCCCATCCATATGGAGATCCCATTACCGTATACGAGGGGAAGAATATAGGCCATAAGGCTATATGTCCGTTTCCTCCCATTAAAGCAATAAAAGTTATGATAGAAATAGCTGAATCAGATGGAGACTGGAAGTTGAATCATGTTGAACTCTTCGGGAGGAATGAAGAATGAACAAAAGTATTTTTGAAACCAGGCTTGAATTGCTGACAGAGCAGCAGAAAAAAAACACGGAAAGAAAAAACAAAGCCATCCAAGGTGGCAACGGCATTTTTGAGAGATATCAATATCCAATTCTTACAGCTCAGCATATACCCTTGTTTTGGAGATATGATTTAAACCCAGGAACCAACCCGTTCCTGATGGAGAGGTTAGGGGTAAACTGTGTGTTCAACCCCGGCGCCATTGAATTAAATGGGAAAATATGCCTTATAACAAGGGTGGAGGGCAATGACAGAAAATCATTTTTTGCGATTGCGGAGAGCGAAAATGGTATTGACGGCTTTAAATTCCGGGATTACCCCATTTTAATGCCGGAAACAGATAACCCAGATGTCAATGTATACGATATTCGTGTTGTAAAGCATGAGGATGGCTGGATATACGGACTTTTCTGTACTGAGAGAAAAGACCCTGATGCATCGGAAGGAGATGCCTCAAGTGCTGTCGCAGCATGCGGCATTGCCAGAACAAAGGATTTGGAGACATGGGAAAGGCTGCCTGATCTGAAAACTGAATCCCCCCAGCAAAGAAATGTTGTACTGCATCCAGAATACGTCAACGGCAAGTACGCACTATATACAAGGCCACAGGATGGCTTTATTGATGCGGGTAAAGGCGGCGGTATAGGATGGGGCTATACGGACAGCATGGAAAATGCTGTTATTATTGAAGAAACGATTGTTGACTCAAAGGTGTATCATACCATAAAGGAAGTAAAAAACGGACAGGGGCCGGCTCCTATAAAGACTGAAAGAGGCTGGTTACATATTGCCCATGGTGTTAGAAATACGGCTGCCGGTTTGAGGTATGTGCTTTATTCATTCCTGTCGGACCTCCGTCATCCCGAAAGAGTAACCCACAGGCCGAGCGGGTTTTTACTTGCTCCCGAAGGCGAAGAACGCTTGGGAGACGTATCCAATGTAGTATTTTGCAATGGGGCGGTTAAAAGGGAAAATGGTAATATATACATTTACTATGCTTCGTCGGACACACGTATACATGTGGCTGCCACAACGGTTGACAGATTGCTCGATTATGTCGTGAATACGCCTGAGGACCCGCTGCGGTCCTATGCTTGTGTTGAGCAGAGATGTGCGCTTATAGAAAAAAATCTCGAGCTTCTGTAAATCGATGAGACATCCTGATTTTCGTTTTGAGAAGGGAATTAACTACCTTATTTTTACCGGATGATAAAAGAAGAGACTAATACAGCTCAAACTCAACAACCGTATCAATGTCATCGGGGATTGGATATGTGGAAGTATCACCAGGTCCAAAGTTAATGAAGGTATAGTCAGGAAACTCCTTTATATTCCATGTATCAATAAGCTTCATTTCAGAGCCGTCTGAGAGTATCCGGGCCTTCTTTATTCTGCCCTTTGAAACAAGAACGGGGAGAGCGCCAATATTGCCGTCAAATATATGTGCATATAGACAGTTACCGTTCTGTGTGAAATATCCCCATTCAGGTTTTGCATAATCGGACTTTCCGCAGTTATAGATGCTTTTACTGTTCTTTTTCATCCAATGGCCAATTTGACCAAGGATGCCAACCGACTCTGCAGGTATGACACCGGTTGCATCAGGGCCAACATTTAATAGTAGGTTTCCGTTTTTGCTGACACATTCCACAAGCTTTCTAATGATGAGCTTGGGGGTTTTAAACATTTTATCGGTTGAACAATATCCCCAGTTATTGTTCATTGTAATACAGGCTTCCCAAGGGAGTGAATTACCGTTTACATCCGTGATGCCTTGAGGAGGAATGATCTGTTCCGGTGATGCAAAATCTCCGGAATAAATGCTGGGATTATTTGTTTTAATGGAGCCAGAATTTTCTCCGCTTGCTTCCAATCGATTGTCAATAATGATTTCTGGCTGTAGCTCGCGTACCATGTTTACAAGCTCAGTAGCACGCCACTTTTCTCCACACATGTCATCGTAGGAAAAGTCAAACCAAATGATGTCGATCTTTCCGTAGTTGGTGCACAATTCACGGACCTGGGCATGCATATAGTCAAGGTATCTTTCAAACTTATGTTCCTTGTTTTTATATTCCTCATTGCTGCGCATGGGGTGCTGCCGGTCTCCGTATGCCGGGAAATCCTCGTGATACCAGTCAATTAACGAATAATACAAGCCTACTTTTATGCCTTCGGATCTGAAAGCTTCGACATATTCCTTTATAAGATCTCTGCCCGATGTCGTGTTTGTAGACTTAAAATCAGTGAGCTTGGTATCGTAGAGGCAAAACCCGTCATGATGCTTTGCGGTCATTACGGCATATTTCATGCCTGCTTCCTTTGCAGACCTAGCCCAGCTTTTCGGATCATAATGTACGGGGTTAAACTCTTCGAAATAGCTGTTATATTCTTCTTTAGAAATTCTTTCAATGCTTCTTATCCATTCACCCCTAGCGGGAATTGCATAAAGCCCCCAGTGAATAAAAATACCAAATCTTGAATCTAAGAACCATTCTGTTCGTTTTCTGCTTTCTTCAATAATGTTCATTGCAACCTGTTCTCCTGCGTTATCTGATAAACTACTCATATGGCAATCCTCTAAATATGGTAATTTTGTATTGTTTTAGATGACAGCATTTTACCGCATTTCAAAGGAATTTGCCATACTCAAGTAAAAATTAAAATCGTTTCACATATAGCCAAGAATACAGATTGTTTGATAGAAAAAATGACGCAGAGCGGAGAAGGTCTGGTTGAATGAATTAGTATGGTCGTTCCAGAAAACAGGTTTTCAGAATATCTTATAAACAAACGAATTGATAGAGCAACACAATTGATGGGCAATGAAGATTTAACTGTAGAGCAAATCTCAAGTGCTATTGGAATAGTTCATGACTCTTTTCTTTAAAATCATGCTACATGATAAAAAAAGACCAACCAATACGGTTGATCTTCTGTATCGTGTTTACAAAGGCTGTATTTGCACCACAGACCTTAGATTATAAGAAAGGCAAGTTCAGATAAAGCTATTTTATGTTTACACTCAGTATTTCACCCACATACATGCGATGGTAATCCTTATTCGGATAGTTATTCTCAATAGTGGGGTCTATAAACTGCTTGGGCTCAAGATCGTGAAAATAGAGCTTTTTGCATTCTATAATCAGTCGTGCCTGCTCAAAACCAATGGTGTTATTTATTCCGGCAAAGGGCTTAAGACCGGTTTCCTTAACCTTATCGATGTCCCTTCCGGATTTCTTTCCGCAGATATTAAGAGCATTCTTCCATTCATCAGAAAAGAAACAGAGCGAAAAGTTATCGTTTTTTTCCATAAACTCATAGGTATAGCGGATGGGACGAACAACGACAAAACAAACATTTTTTCTCCACAGGACTCCCATGCCACCCCAGCTTGCTGTCATCATATTAAAACTGTCGGGAGTTCCGGAGGTGATAAGCATCCAATCCTGACCGATAAGCTTGAATACATTATCAGTCAAATCACTTGGCTTCATTATCCGAAAAGTATTGTCCAAATGAATCAGCTCCTTATGGGTATATTTAGAAATAGTATACCATGAAAAATCGCCTATAAACCATTTCAGTTCTATGATATTCTTTACTAGTGCGATTACATACACATTAAGGTGGTAATTAATAAAAAATTACAGATATGAACCCTATGATTTGACAGAATGAAGTGGGCAAGCTTAAAATAAGTAGTGCAACTAAGGAGCAATCAAAATAATTTCCAGATTATCGGAAGTTAAATTTTGATCATCCCTTAAGGAGCAATCAAAATAACTTCCGGTTTTTTGGAAGTTAAATTTTGATCATCCCGTAGTTTTGGAGGTAATTTATGAATATAACCAGAAAGATAACAGCCATCTGTCTTTCATTGATAATGACAGTCCTGCTGTTCGCTTGTCGGGAGGGTGAGCAGCCCCCCAAGAAAGAACCTATAAAAAAACCGAATGAATCATTTTTGAAATACGGAGAAACCAATGAGACTATTGTCGAGCTCAGTAAGGTAACTAACTCAATATGGGTGCATACTTCCTATTTTGAGGAAAATGGTGTGCTTGTTCCTGCAAATGGTTTGATTGTGGTTGCCGACAATAGCTTGGTTCTTATTGACACGCCATGGACAGACAAACAGATGGAAAGCTTGGACAAGCTTGTCCACGAGGCTTTTAAGGGCGGCTTCAGTACAGCTATAGTCACTCATGCCCACCCTGATAGAATGGGAGGAGCCGGTTACCTTCAAAAGAAAAAAATTCCGATAGCAAGCTTGGAAATTGTGGCTGAAAAAGCGAAAGAAAAAGGACTGGTCATACCAGATCAGGTTAGTAAAGCAGATTCTGTCATTCTTGACCTCGATAATACCGATTTTGAGATCTTTTTTCCTGGAGAAGGACATAGTTCCGATAATACGGTGGTTTGGATAGAAAAGTATAATGTTCTTTATGCAGGCTGTCTGGTGAAGGAGCTTGGGTCCAATTCTCTGGGCAATATTTCAGAGGCCGATTTAAATGCCTGGCCCACTTCCATTGAAGTAATCAAAGAAAAATATCAAAATATTGATATTGTGATTCCAGGCCACGGCCAGTGGGGGGATACAAGTCTCATAGACTATACCTTGGAACTATTGGAAGAATGATTGTTTTGCTTAAGCTGTAGAATTTTTATCATATTTCCCAAAATACGCTTATAATATTGTTTTAAAATGTAAAATATACAGTAAAATCACAGTATAATGCAAGGAAATATGTTAAAAAATTCATTATACTAAAATTTAGTCTAATTGGAATGAAAAATATGATTAGTTAAGAATCGCATTAATATACAGTCCTACAGCTAGATACATATGTATGTGAATATCATTTTATCTATATTTAATCATATAATGATATATTTCATTATTTTAGTTGTATTTTGATAATTCTTCCAGTATAATTATCACAAACACGTCATGAGTGTTATATATAATTGGTAGGAGGAGTTATGATGAAAAAGTCAAGGATCACTGCAATTATTGCTCTAATTATTTGCTGTGCTTTCATGGTCGCTTCTTGTGGTACACAAACTTCAACCTCCAGCTGGGATCTCGCAGTTAAACAGATTGATATTATTAAAGGTACAAATCCTGAAAAGAGCCCAGACATTGTTTCCAACAGAAAAAATACACTAATTATTGGATCTACGGATTTTAATGGTATTTTTACACCTGGTTGGTATGAAAGCGCCTATGACGCGGCTGTCGCCATCCTTGTCCACGGCCCTCTTATTGAACCTGATTTCGATGCCAAGCCTGTTCCCGGATTGGCCGATTTTAAAGTGTCCGAAGACAACCTCACTTATACGCTTACTGTCAAGAATGGCGTCAAATTCTCAGACGGTACCCCTCTCACGGCCAAGGACATTGAATTTACATACTACGTCCTCTGTGATCCGTCCTATGACGGCCCGACAGACTCCGCTTCCATCGGTATTGTCGGTTACAAGGATTATGTTGAAAATAAAGCTGATACCATTTCCGGCATCAAGGTTGTTAATGATAAAACCATTGAGATCAAGCTTGAAAAGGTTAACGCAAAGGCTATCTGGTTCTTTGGAGATCCTGTCATGAGCAAAGCTTACTACGGCAAGGATTATAAAAAAGGTAATCTTGACGGCATCAAGGCTCTCCACAATACACCGATGGGTGCCGGTCCCTACAAGCTCACAGAGCTCAAGCTAGGCGAAAGCATTACTCTCGCGGCCAGGGACGATTATTTTAGGGGCGCTCCGAAAATCAAGAATGTCATTTATTCCGTAACTCCCGAAGGGCAGGAGCTTGAAAGAGTAACCCTCGGTGAGGTTGATATCGACTTCCCCACCGTGGGCGTGGATAATATTGAAGAGGCGAAGAACGCCGGATTTGTTGACATATACCGTTTCCCCACCAATGGCTACGGCTATGTCGGATTCAGAAACGACGATCCCAAGTATTCGGACAAGAGAGTCCGTCAAGCCCTTTTGCATGCTTTGAACAGGAAGGACGTTGTTGAGGCTGTTTTTGGTCCTTACGCCAATGTCATCAATATTCCGAACTCAAAGGTTTCCTGGGCGTATACGGAGGAGGGCATCAACAAATACGAATTCGATCTTGCAAAAGCCGAGAACCTTCTGAAAGAGGCGGGCTGGACCAAGAATGGCAACGGTAAGCTTGAAAAGGATGGAAAAGAGTTTAAAATCCTATTTACTGCTATCCAAGGTCACTCTGTTACCGGCCCCATGCTTCCCGTCATGAAGGATGATTACGCCAAGCTCGGTATTGACCTTGAGATTGAATATGTTGACTTTCCAACCCTTATGGATAAATCCAACGCAGGAAAAGCTGATATGTGGTTCATGGCCTGGGGCTTGGTTCCCGATCCGGATCCCTATAACACCTATGGTTCTGACGGAACTCAGAACAAATATTATTATAAGAGTGCCGATGCTGACAATTACATGAAAGAAGCACTGTCAACCACCGACATTGAAAAGAGAAAGGAAATCTACAAAAAAGTCTATAAGACCCTTAATGAAGATGTTCCCTGCCTTTGGGTGTATCAGAGAAGCGATATGTGGGCTGTGAACTCAAGGGTTAAGAACTTCAAGGTATCACCTTACAGGGATTATTACTACGATCTTTATCAAACAGAGCTTTCAAGCGCAAGTAAATAATTCTTACCCTGTTTAAATCTGAAACAAATACCCGGTTCTTTCCGGAGTCGGGTATTTGTTTTGCTTATATTATTAACCTGTAAACTGGAAGGTGAACCATGAAGCAATATATTATCAGACGCTTGCTGCAATATATTCCCATATTGATTGCCACCGCGTTGATTATTTTTTCAATCGTAGCCCTCGTACCGGGGGATTATATCGATGCCGTTGTCGGTGCCAATCCCAGATATTCTGCTGAGAAGATCGAAATGCTGAAGGATAAATACGGCTTTAACAAGCCTCTCCTGGAACGCTTTGCCGTATGGATTGGAAACGCGTTCAAGGGAGATTTCGGCGAATCTCTCACTTATCAGAAACCCGTAACGGAAATCATCGGACTATTTATGTGGAATTCCTTTTTTCTTGCGTTTATGGCGTTCCTGCTGGAAGTTCTGATTGCCATTCCGATCGGCATCATATCGGCAACCAGACAATATTCAAAGCTGGATTTTACTGTGACGGCTTTAACCATGATTGGCCTTTCCATGCCGTCATTTTTTATAGGCTTGTTGTTAAAAAAGATTTTTTGCATAGATTTGCAGCTTCTGCCCCTGGCGGGAATGCGAACACTTGGTGTTGAAATGTCAGGCCTTGTGGCCGTTTGGGATATATTCAAGCATATGCTTTTGCCCGTTATAACCCTGGCCCTGCAGGGTATCGGAATGTGGATGATGTATACGCGTTCCTCCATGCTGGACGTCATTAAGCAGGATTATATCAGAACAGCCCGCGCCAAGGGTCTGTCAGAGAAGATTGTTATCTATAAGCATGCCTTGAGAAACGCCATGATTCCGATAGCCAACCTTTTGGGCATGAGCATACCCGGTCTGTTTACAGGCGCCATTATAACCGAGCAGGTTTTCGCTTTTCCGGGTATCGGCAAGGTTGCAGTTGAAGCATTAACCAAGCGTGACTATATGTTTATTGTAGGCTTTAACCTGTTCGCGGCTCTCATGTACTTTTTGGGCGCGCTTATGGCCGACATCATGATGGCTATGACAGATCCCAGAATAAAGCTGAAATAGGGGGATGGATAAATGAGTAACGAAAAAATAAAAATTGAACAAAAGCATGAGCAAGAAAAAATACTGTCTCCCGGGGCCATGGCCATGAAACGGTTCCTGAGAAACAAGCTGGCCATAATAGGAATTATAACATTGGCGATTGTAGTCGTTGTTTGTATTTTAGGGCCTATCCTGTCACCATATGAAATTCTGCAGACAAAAATCATCAACGCTAAAAAACCGCCCAGCATGCAGCATTGGTTAGGCACCGATTTGGCGGGACGCGATGTTTTACTGAGATTGCTTTATGGCGGAAGAATTTCCCTGACTGTCGGCTTGGTATCGACGACCATAACCGTATTGATCGGCGTGCTTGTAGGCGGTTGCGCAGGCTATTACGGCGGGAGAACAGACAGCTTCCTCATGCGGGTCACCGATGTTTTTATGGGGCTTCCGCTTTTACCTATTTTATTAGTATTGGCCTCCATTATCTCAGATATGAGAATCACACCGGAGACGCGCATTTATTATGTCATGTTCATTATCGGCGTGCTGACATGGCCAACGTTGGCCCGTCTTGTCAGGGGCCAGATACTCTCCCTGCGGGAGCAGGAGTTCATGATGGCCACCGAGGCTCTGGGGCTCCGGGACAGCCGGAAAATATTCAAACATCTCGTTCCCAATGTCATTCCGGTTATTATCGTCAATACTACACTAAATATCAGCGGCTCAATCATCCTGGAATCCACGCTGAGCTTTCTGGGGCTTGGCGTTGCGCCTCCATACCCGTCATGGGGCAATATGGTCAACGTCGTCAATGACTTTAAAGAATTTAAGCTTCGCCCCTGGCTGTGGATTCCGCCAGGAATTATGATTTTTATTACAGTAATGGCTATCAATTTCATCGGAAATGGCTTAAGAGACGCCTTTGACCCGAAGATGAAGCAGTAGGGAGGCCCATCGAGATGGCAAAAACACTAGTGGAATTTAAAAATTTGCATACCTATTTTCATACCGACCGGGGTACAGTGAAAGCTGTCAACGGCGTGTCCTTCAAAATCAATGAAGGGGAAACCGTTTGTGTGGTTGGGGAATCGGGCTGCGGAAAGTCCGTTACCGCGCTATCCCTGATGCGTCTGATTGCCACACCTCCGGGTGAGATTGCTTCAGGTGAAATCATATATGACGGACAGGATCTCTTAAAAGCCAATGAGGATGATATCCGTCATTTAAACGGTAATGAAATCAGCATGATTTTTCAAGAGCCCATGACTTCCTTAAATCCTGTCTTCAAAGTCGGGGAACAGATTTCCGAATCCATTATCCTTCATGAAAAGAGCTCTCCGGCTGAAGCGAAGGCAAAGGCTATTCAAATGATTGAGCTTGTCAATATTCCAAGGGCCAAGGGTGTATATGATTCCTATCCCCACCAGCTTTCAGGCGGTATGCGCCAGCGCATCATGACAGCCATGGCTCTGTCATGCAACCCCAGGCTCCTCATAGCCGATGAGCCTACAACCGCTCTGGACGTTACCATTCAAGCCCAAATACTGGATCTTATACGGGATATGAAAGAAAAGCTGGGCATGGCTGTCATGCTTATAACTCATGATCTGGGTGTTGTGGCTGAAATGGCGGATTATGTGGTGGTCATGTATGCAGGTAAGGTCATTGAAGAAGGCCCTGTTTACGAGATCTTCAAGAATACCAAGCATCCCTATACCATTGGGCTGCTAAAATCCAAACCCATTATATCAAAACCTCAGGAACGGCTGTATTCTATTCCGGGGCAGGTGCCAAATCCCATAGGATTGGTGGATAGCTGTTATTTTCACAGCCGATGCCAGTATTGTATGGATAAGTGCATTGATACAATACCTCCTATGCTGGATGTGGGAAATAATCACAAGGTAGCCTGCAGGCTTTTTGATAAGGAAGGGGTGAGGGTATGAACCAACCATTGGTTAAAATAGAAAACCTTAAAAAGTATTTTCCCATCACTGATGGCGTCTTTCAAAAAACCGTAGGCTATGTAAAAGCTGTTGATGGTGTTTCCTTTGAAATTAATAAAGGGGAGACCCTGGGCCTTGTAGGTGAGTCAGGCTGTGGTAAAAGTACCATAGGCAGAACAATACTTCGGCTTTATGAAAAAACAGATGGAAAAGTATATTTCAATAATGTCGATGTTTTTAAGCTTAAAAGTAAGCAATTACGTGAGATAAGGCCTAAAATGCAAATTGTCTTCCAGGATCCCTATAGCTCGCTTAATCCAAGAATGACTGTGGGAAATATCATTGGTGAAGCTTTATTGGATCATAAGCTCTGTAAAAAGGAAGACTATGACGGCCGTGTCGCTAAGATAATGGATGACTGCGGCCTGCCATCCTACTATATGGACCGCTATCCTCACGAGTTTTCCGGGGGTCAGCGTCAGCGTATCGGAATTGCCAGGGCGTTGGCAGTGGCACCTGAATTTATTGTGGCTGATGAGCCGGTATCGGCTCTTGACGTATCCATTCAGTCCCAGATAATCAATCTGATGATGGATCTACAGAAGGAGCATGGCTTAACCTATCTCTTTATTTCTCATGACCTGTCGGTGGTGGAACATATCTCAAACCGCGTAGGTATTATGTATCTGGGTTCCATCGTAGAGATAGGGCCTAAGGAGAATGTCTTTAGAAAACCGCTCCATCCCTATACAAAAGCATTAATGTCAGCCGTACCTATTCCAGACCCTACTCTGAGACGGGATAGGATTGTATTGGAAGGCGATATTCCCTCACCTGCCAACCCTCCGGAGGGATGTAAATTCCATACCCGCTGTCCCATTGCCACTGAAAAATGTAAAGTGGATAATCCAAAACTGCTTAATAAAGGAAACGATCACTTTGTGGCCTGCCATTATGCCTCAAACGAATAACTACCCAAATTTTGCGAATTGATTTATAGCGATAACTAATTATAAGGATGAGTTGATTGGACGATAGCGAATTAAAGACTACGAGCAAGCCCTATGATGTTTTTACAGTGCAAAACGAAGATGGACATAAGGATACTGTCGAGGAAGAAGAAAGACTTAAACTTCAATGGAAGGATATTCTGGCTATCATAATTGCCATTTACAGGGTTTTTCTTCCCTGGGCGTTTGGCATAGCGGGGATTTACTTCTTTCTCTTTTTGCTTTATGACTGGATATTCTAAAAAAAGAATGTTTGATTTAATTTGTGATTAAGTCAAACGTTTTTTTTTCTGCTTACAATTCTTCATTTTTAGGTTTTTAAGGATAAAAAGCCATGTTATAATGTGACAGAGGTGGATTATGGTCATAAAAAAAAGGGGTATTCTGATTACCCTCATTGTTTTGTTATTATTGGTGTTCTTTTTATATTGGGAGAATAACAGCTTGGATATTTCAAGGTATGACTTAAGCTATGATAAGCTCCCTGAGGGCTTTGACGGATATAGAATCGTACAGATCAGCGATATGCACGGCAAAACCTTTGGCCGGAAGAACAGTGCCCTGGCAAGCAAAATAAAGAAGCTAAAACCGGACCTTCTTATTGCCACAGGTGATATGATGAGTTCTACCATCAATGACGGAGGAGCCTTTCTTGATTTCCTCGATAGCTTTGACAATGCCTGTCCAGTCTACATGAGCCTCGGCAATCATGAACAGATTGCCCGGTGGCTGCTGGACGGAAATAATAATGTTAATTACGAGCGCTTTATCGCTGAAGTAAAAAAACGCGGCGTAAGGCTTCTGGATAATGAAAGAGTGTTCATAGAAAAAAATGGTGATACCCTGGCTCTGGCGGGACTGACTATAGAGCTTTATCACTATTCACGCAGAGATCTGGACCCTTATGATGAGAGCCTTTTTTTAAAGCAGTCCTATATAGATAATGTTTTAGGAAAGCCCCCTGAGGCGTTCACCGTTTTAATGGCTCATAACCCCGCCTATTTTAAAGAGTACACCGCCTGGGGCGCGGATTTGATTTTATCCGGTCATGTCCATGGCGGTGTCATTCAAGTTCCCTTTAAAGGGGGTCTTCTATCTCCGGAACACGTCTTTTTCCCTGAGTACGATGCAGGACTCTTTGAAGAAGACGGATCAAAAATGATTGTTAACAGAGGCTTGGGCTATTCGGTCATCAATTTCCGGCTTTTCAACAGACCCGATGTATCTCTGATTGAGCTCAACCGGACACAGAGTCATTAAAACATTTCCCATTCCATCATTCATTCTCTCTGCCTGCACAGCTCAAAGTATTGGGCTTCTAAATCCCGTTTCATCTGTTCATCCTTACATAAATCAATGCGTGCTGACAGTTCAGCGAGCCGCATATTGAGTATGGTAGCATTCAGGGTGTTCTCAGTAACTTTCTCTTTAGGACATTTTTTTCGTTCCTCATTAAATTCCGTAAGTGAGCCTTCAAAGGTTCTGACATCCTCATTCTCAATCATTAAAAGTCTTTCACCGATATTTTCTATGAATTTACGGTCATGGGAAATAAGGAGCAGCGTGCCGGTATAATCGCACAGAACACGTTCCAGGGCTTCCATGGAAAAGACATCAAGGTAGTTTGTAGGCTCATCAAGAATGAGAAAATTTGCATCAGAAACCAAAATTCTAGCCAAAGACACCTTTACTTTCTCACCGCCGCTTAAAACTGAGACCTTTTTAAACACATCATCCCGAGCAATCAAAAGACGGGCCAAAATGGTGCGGACTTCGTGCTCTGGACGGACACTCCCGGTCATTACGTTTTCGAGAATCGTTTTATTCTCGGAAAGAATAGAAAAATCCTGTTTGAAATAGCCGATCTTGACTCCAGGAGCTATGGCTATGGCATTATCGAGATCACCGCCCGATGTGGTAACCAGGTCTTCTTGATTTCTAATTAAAAGCTCTACCAATGTGGTTTTTCCCGTGCCGTTATTTCCCAAAAGTGCGGTTCTTTTGCGGGATGGAATCTCAAAGCTCACATCCTTTAAAAGCGATAAACCTGAAAAGCCAATAGTAAGGTGCTCTGCTCTGATGGCCACTGAAGAAATTGGATTTTTAGGGGGATCAATAGCCATTTTGACATGGGGTAGTTCCTGGGGTTTTCCTTTTTTTTCAAGGTGGTCGACTCTGGTCCGCATAGCTTCAATATTCTTATGAAGCTTTTCCTGTGTTTCAGTTGCACTTCGTCTGTGAAGACGGGCTTCAGAATTTCCCATTCTTTTAGGAGCCTTTTTGACGGAACGTGCATTCTCTACACGCTCCTGAACTCTATCTTCCAGCCTTCTTTTCTCCTTGGCATAGGATTCGTACTCGAAAAGCTGACGGTTATAGAGCTCCTGACGCTGTTCAATGTATTGTGAGTAGTTACCGGAAAAGCTCCTGATCTTGCCGTCTGCAATTTCCAGAATGCTGGTACAGAGACGATCCAAAAGACTTCTGTCATGGGAAACCAGTAGCAAGGCTCCTGAAAAGGCTTGCAGTTCTTTTTCCACTACTCCGGATGCCGTCATGTCCATATTGCTGGTAGGCTCATCAGCAAAAAGTAGCCCGGCTTGAGGATCATAGGTCAATGAAAAACGGGCGCGCGACTTTTCACCACCGCTCATATTCTGGTGGAGCATTTCTAAGTCCACCCCCAGGGATGAAGATAGCTTTCCATCGATGGGGCCATTCAAAAGGGGAGATGTAATTTCCGGAACACCGTCATCCTGCTGACGAATAAAAGAAAGTCGCGTGTATGCTTTAATCTGGCCTTCATCAGGGGATTCCAACCCAGCCAAAATTTTTAGCAGGGTGCTTTTACCTGACCCATTGGCCCCCACGAGTCCAATACGATCTCCCGAATATATTTTTAAAGAAACGTCGCTAAAAAGCTTTCTATCACCATAGAACTTGCTTATTTGATCACAGTTGAGTAATAACATAAAAAACCTCCCGAAAAACGTTATGCTACCGGAAGGTCTGATCAGAACAAAGCCTTAAAGCTATACAAGGATAGTATCAAGGATAAGCAAACACCATATGAACAGCCAATTCCGGATGCATCAACGAAACTTAAAACAAGTATTCATTTTAATTTTACCGAAATCAGCCAATTCTCATCAGTATAAATACCTTACCCTTTCATTTGAATACATTCGAATCATAGCATGTGCAGCAAAACTTCGTCAAGATAATAAATTAAAAGTTTGATTCCTTAGCTCGTAAACAGAAAGAGCAGCAGACCAACGATGCCCAGCAGGGCGAGAAGGATGGGGCCGATGACGACGAAGATGGCTAGGACGATGGCCAGCTTATCACCATTCTCCAGCTCGGGCTCCATCTCCGACATCTTCTTGTCTGTCCCCTTAAGGTCAATCATCTTATCTAGCTTTTTTCGAAAGAAAAACATCATAGCAGCTTATGGTGGCAGGCCACAAAGTGATCGGGCCGGACCTCTTCCCACTGAGGCTCCACCTGCTTGCAGATGTCGGTGCAGTACTGGCAGCGGGTGTGGAACTTACAGCCCTTGGGTGGATTGATGGGGCTGGGGATATCGCCTTCCAGGAGGACGGTGTCCTTCTTTGCGTCGGGGTCGGTGGTCGGGATGGCAGCCAGGAGGGCGACGGTGTAGGGGTGGGTGGGGTGGTCAAAGAGCTCAACGGAGTCGGCCAGCTCGATGAGGTTACCCAGATACATGACACCGATGCGGTCGCTGATATGCTTGATGACCGAGAGGTCGTGGGAGATGAAGAGGTAGGTAAGGTTGTCCCGCTCTTTCAGGTCCTGGAGGAGGTTGATGATCTGGGACTGGATGGACACGTCGAGGGCGGAGACCGCCTCATCGCAGACCACGAAGCGGGGCTGGACGGCCAAGCTCCGGGCGATGCCGATGCGTTGGCGCTGGCCGCCGGAGAACTGGTGGGGGTATCGATGGAGCATGTATGGGGCCAGGCCGCACTTCTCCATGACCTCGATGGTGTAGTCCTGCTGGCGCTGGCCGTTCTTCTTGAAGAAGTTGTGGGTCAACAGCCCCTCGCCGATGATTTGACCCACCGACATGCGGGGGTTAAGGGAGGAGTAGGGGTCCTGGAAGATGATCTGCATGTCCCGGCGGAGATGGCGCATCTCGTTGTAGCTGAGGCGGGCCAGGTCGATGCCATCATCGCGGTATGCTTCGTGCCCCGCGAACTCGGGGTGGGAGCAGTACTTGTCCCGCAGGGCGTCGATTGCAGCGTGGGTAGTGTTCAGGTTCGCGTCCAGCTTTTTGAGCTGCGCGTCGAGCTGGTCCCGCTTGCTCGCCAAGGCCTGGCTGATGCCCCCTGTGTAGGCGGCGTCGTCCAGATCCATCTGGAAGAGATCCCGCTCCTGCTGGACCTTCTTCCGGGCTAGGGCGGCGTGGTAGCGGTCGAGATAGACCTTGGAGACCGCCTCCATATCGTCGGCCACGATGAGGCCGCCGATGAGCTGAGCGATGTCGAGATATGCATCCTCAGCCGCCTTCCTGGCTTTGTTGAGATGGTCGAGTTTGGCGAAGCGGGCCTTCTCGTCGGTGCCGGACGACTCCATGGCCTTGTAGTCCTGCTCTATTTTGTCACGCTGGATAGCCAACTCCCGCATGCGCTTAAGTCCGACGGGGAGGTTGGAGACCGTCTTTTTGACGTACTCCGGGGCGACCGAGTCCAAAGTCCGGTTGTAGTAGAGGGTTCTGCCGTCGGTCTGGTGATAGAGCTGGAGGACAACGCGGCCGAAGGTGGTCTTGCCGCAGCCGCTCTCGCCCACTAGGCCCACGGTTTCACCCTCGTAGATATCCAGGCTGACGCCGTCGTTTGCCTTGACGAAGAGGTTGTTCTTGCCCTTGACGGGGAAGTACTGTTTCAAGTCCCGGATACGGAAAAGCAGCTTTTTTTTGCTAGTTTGCATGACGATCCTCCTTACCCGGATAGAAACATCTGATCTTGTGCTCCGGCGAAATTTCGATTAGATTGGGCTGCTCGGCCCTGCACTTGTCAGTGACGTATTTGCACCGGGGGGCAAATTTGCATCCGACGGGCAAATCCAAAGGATGGGGGACGGCGCCGGGGATAGCCTCCAAGCGGGAGCCCACTGGCATTTCGAGCCGAGGAATGGAGAGCATGAGACCCTCGGTGTAGGGGTGCGAGTGGCTCCCTTCGGTGAAGATGGTACGTACGGGGGCAATCTCCACGATTTCGCCGCAATACATAACCACCACGTCATCGGCCATCTGGTTGATGACACCCAGGTCGTGGGTGATGAAGAGGATGCTGGTCCCCTTCTCCCGCTTGAGGTCGTTCATCAATTTCAGAATCTGGGCCTGGATGGTGACGTCCAGCGCGGTGGTGGGCTCGTCAGCAATCAGAATATCCGGCTTGCAGGCCAGGGCCATGGCGATCATAACCCGCTGGCGCATGCCGCCCGAGAGCTGGAAGGGATAATGCCTGGCTACCGTCTCGGGATTGGGGATTTTCAGGTCGGCGAGGATTTTGACGCTCTCCTCAAAGGCTTCCTTCTTATTCTTGCCCTGGTGAACCATGAAGACCTCGCTGAGCTGGCGGGCTATGGTGAAGACCGGGTTGAGGCTGGTCATAGGCTCCTGGAAGATGACGGAGATTTTGTTGCCGCGAATCTTATAGATTTCACTCATGGGGGCCTTGACGAGTTCCTGACCGCGGAAGTAGATTTCGCCGCTGTCAATGTACCCGTTGCCGTCCAGGAGGCGGAGGATGCTCATAGCCGAGACCGATTTGCCGCTGCCGCTCTCGCCCACAACGCCGAGGGTGCGCCCGGCATCCAGGGAGTAGGACACACCGTTCACCGCCTTGACGATGCCGCGCTTGGTCTTGAAGAAGGTGTGGAGATTTTTCAGTTCTAACAATACCATGTTCTATTCCTCCTTACCTTTCACCGGATTTCGGGTCGATCGCGTCGCGGAAGCCGTCGCCCATGAGGTTGATGCTGATGGTACTGAGGCCCAAAGCCAACGACGGGAAAACCCAGCGCCACCAGTAGGTCTTGATGACCACCGAGTCGATGCACTTGTTGAGCATATTACCCCAGGTGGGGTTCGGCTCGATGATGCCAAAGCCCAAGAAGGAGAGAGAGGACTCCAGGAGGAGGCAGGAGGCCATACTCAGTGTGAGATTGACCAGCACTACCGCCAGCACGTTGGGCAGGATGTGCCGGAAGATGATGGCGGCCTCCTTAATGCCCATGGCCTTGGCCGCTGTGACGAACTCGTTTTCCTTCTCGGCCAGGATCTGGGCCCGGGTGAGCCGCGCCAGGCCAGGCCAGTTTAATAGGCCTAATATAATCATGATCATGGTTACTCGCCCGGTCTCCGACACCTTGCCTGACACGATGGAGGCCAAAATGATGGCCAATGGGATGAAGGGGATGGCGGAGACGACTTCGGCAAAGCGCATGAGCAGATTGTCGATCCAGCCGCCGAAATAGCCGGAGATACCGCCGATGATGATGCCGATGATGCCCGACACCAGGACTGACAGGAATCCCACGGTCATGGTGACCCGCCCGCCGTGGACAACACGCTTGAACACGTCGCGGCCCCACTGGTCGGTACCCATGAGATATCCCTTCTGGCCCCAGGTGGTCACCTTGCCGTCTTTGTCGATGACGGCATTCTGGTAGTAGTCAGTGGCAATCTGCGTACCGTTTAACACAGAGGGGTAATTGGTCTGTTCGAAGTAGTTCTCGCCCCAGGAATAGACCGACCCGTCCTTCAACAGCGCGGTGAAGTGGGTGCGCCCGCCCTTAAGCTCGGCGACCTGACCCTGAATCTCCTCGGGAACAGAATAGGCATCGGCAGTCTGGACGCCCCAGGTAGTGACGGTGCCGTCCTTCAGCAGGGCCGCGCCCACGTTATCGGTGGAGGCAACGGCCACGGCGGAGCCCTGAACCGAGTCGGGAATCTCGCTGAAGAGGCTCTCGCCCTTGGCGAGGCTGACGACCTTGTGATCCTTCGTCAAAGCGATGGCAGTGGAGACATTGAGGGCGAATTGGTCAATCTGCTTCTCATAGTCGTAGAGATTGATGCTGAAATTGCTCTCGTTGCCCCAAAAATGCACAGTGCCTGCCTCGTCCAACACCATAGTGGCCTGATAGCCGGCCTGAAGGTCGACAATCTTCTTCCCCTGCACCTCGGGCGGGATGCGGGTGATGCCCAAGCGGTTGTTGCCCCAGGCGATGACCTTATTGTCCTCGGTGACCACGACGATGTGGTCGAGGCCGCAGGAGACATCCTTGAGAGGGGGCAGATTTTCAGGCACCTTCTTGAGCTTGTCGGTCAGCGTGCCCCATATATGGAGCTTGCCCTGCTTGTCAATCCCCGCGCCAAAGGTGGCTCCCAAGTCGATGGCCTTGGCGTTGTTCCTGAGGTCATTGGGCACCGCCAGATAATTAAAGGTGGGGGGCAGGTTCATGCGGGTGGAGTCGGTATACTGGAGGTCGATGGGGTACAGGGCCGACAGTGCGAAGCATGCGATGAAGATGCTGACAAAGATAATCATGCCCACCACGCTGAGCTTGCGGCCAAAGAAGTTCTTGAGGGCGGTGCGGCCGGGGCTCTGGACAAGCTCCTCCTGGAGAAGGCTCTTTATGTTCTTTTCTTTTTTCACGATGCCCACCTCCTAAGATAGCCGGACCCGGGGGTCCACCATAGTATACGCGATATCAACGATCAGGTTGCCGATCAGCGACAAAAGCACATAGAACATCTCCACGGCCATGGCGAGACCGTAGTCCATGTTCGTAATCGCCTGCACCAGCAGCTTGCCCATGCCGTCCCAGACGAAGATCTTTTCAATCATGATAGAGCCGCTGAACAGACTCAGCATCCAGCTCACCAGAACGGTGACGAAGGGGATTAGGGAGTTGCGGAAAGCATGGGAGTAGATGACCACCTTCTCCTTCAGGCCCTTGGCCCGGGCGGTGCGGATATAGTCCATCCTCAGCGCGTCGATCATGGCTGCCCGAATATAGCGGGTCAGCGAGCCCAAGCTGCTGAAGGTGAGTACCAGGGTGGGCAGGATCATGTGCTTCAGTCTGTCCAAAAAGAGCTGCCAGGACGTGCCTGTCAGACCGGCTGTTGACGTGCCTGTCAGCGGGAGCCATCCCAGCGTTACTGAGAAGAGGAGCATAGCCGCCAACGCGATAATAAAGGTAGGCAGGCTATAGCCCAAAATGGTAATGACCTGAACGGAGTTGTCGTACACCGTGCCTTTTTTCACTGCCGTGGTAATGCCAAGGGGGATGGTGATGGCAAACACCGCGATCATCACTAAGATATTGAGGAGGATGGTGTTGCGCATGGGGATCTTAACCACCTCGATAACCGGCTTGCGGTAGAGCAGAGACCGGCCGAAGTCGCCCGTGAGCGTTCTGCCCATCCAGCGCAAATATTGAACCGGCAGAGGCTTATCCAAGCCCAGTCGAACATAAGTCTGGTCATAGAGCTCCTTGAAGCGGGTGGGAGTGAGCCTCTGCTGCTGGCCCTCCAACTGCTGCATCACAGGGTCGCCCGGGGTCGCCTTGAAGAGCAAGAACATCATGATGGAGATGATGAAAAAGACAAAAAAGATATATAAAATTCGCTTCGCTGCATACTTTTGCATGGCCAGAACCCCTCACAATCACAAATGTACCTGCATCCAAGAGCTGTCTTCACACCAGCATTCCGATGGTTCAAAGACAATCCTTGGAACAGGAATTGTCAAAACCAGGGCGGCAAAGCCCTGGTTTTGACGGGAATGTCACTACTCGGATACGGTGGCCCGGATGAGAGCCTTATCCCAGGACCAGAGGGCCGTGGGCTTGTAGTTCTTCAGCTTGGGCGCGTAGAAATCGTGGTAATCATCGGAGTAGAGGGGCAGGTCGGGCAGGATGCGGTTGAAACGGATGACAAACTTCATCCAAGCGGCGGCGTAGGAAGCCCGGTCGCCGGTCTTGGTGGCCTTCATGGTCTGGGTGACCTCGAAGAGCTCCTTGTCGTTGATCAGGTTGGAGTTGTAGGGGCCGAATCGAGCGGGATCATAGTAGTACCAGGGGGAATCGGCGGTGGCAAAGCCGCTGCCGCCGTTGACCATGTGGTAATAGACCTCGCTGGTGCCGTAGAGGGCGGCGCCGAAGGCAGAGGTGTCACCGAAGGTCTGGTTGATCTCAAAGCCCAGGCTGGTGGCGTTGGTGGTGAAGAAGGTGGCCAGCATCTCGCCGACGGCGTTGCTGTTGGGGGAGAACCACTCGATATGGAGAGGCATGAGGCTGCCATCGTCCAGCTTTTTGTAGCGAACCTTATCGGTGCCCTCAACGAAGTCCTTGCCGTCCTTGTTCAAGGTCCAGCCGCCGCTAACCAGTTCTTCCTTGGCTTTGTCGAGGTTGAGGGTGTATTTGGTCAGGGTCTTGTCGAGCTCGGCCTTGTTTTCGGTGTAGGTCCACTGGGCGTTGCCGACACGGCTGTTCATCAAGACGCCGTAGCCGCCGGTGTACTGACGGACGAACTCCTCACGGTTGAGGGAGTAGGCGATGGCGCGACGAACCTCCTCAAACTGGGTGGGGCCCTCAGAGCAGTGGAAGAGGATCTTGCCATAGCCGTTACGGGCATAGTTGGTGTACTCGAACTTGCCGGTGTCGACCAGATCGAGGCCGGCGGTAATCTTGGAGCCGCCGGACACGCTGGTGTAGAGGTCGATGGCGCCGGTGCGCAGCTCTTCGACAGCGGTGGCATCCTCAACGAGCTTGACGACCAGAGTCTTGATCATGGGCTTCGCGCCGTCGTAATCGCCGGCGTACTTGTCGTTGGCCTCGAGGACGGCCTGGTTGGAGCTGGCGTCGTAGCTTACGAACTTATAGGCGCCGGCGGAGACGGTGGGAGTGTAACGGTAGCCCTTAGAACCGTCGTCAAGGGTGGACTTCAGGAGGTCGAGACTCCAGGGCCCTTCGAGGATGGCACCGTCCGCAGTGTCCTTCACGTCGCAGCCGGGGGCCAGAATGTGCATGGGGTAGGGGGCGATAAGGGCATAGGTAAGCTCGAACCAGAAGGGGAAGTTCGGGGTACCCTCGCTGTCGGCGGCGGCGATGGTAATGGAGAACTTATTGTCGCCCAGGAGGTGGAGACCCTTGAGGGCCTTGACGGTGCCTTGGTTGTACTCCACGAAGCCGAGATAGTTCTCGTAGCTGTAAGCGGCATCGTTCTCCAGCGCGGTCAGCTCGGGAGAGGCGCTCAGCAGCACGGTGAAGACATAGTCCTTCGCGGTGATCTTGGTGCCGTCGTTGTATGTAAGACCCTCGTTGATCTCAATCTCATATGTCTTAGAGCCGTCGGCGTTCTCGGTCTGCTTGAAATCTTTGACAACAACGGGGTCAACGATGAACTCGTCCTTCTCGGTGTAGGCGATGGTGCCGTAGCCATTGATGAGATCCTTGATGCTCTTGTTGGCAGTCAGGTTGGTCCAGCCCTCAAACATATCGGCGTTCAAGGCGTTGGCACCGACAATGAGCTTACCAGAGGCCTCGGCCTTGGGGGTCTCGGTGGGTTGGACGCTCTCGGACGGGGCGGGGGTCTGCTTATCCACAGCCTGGCCGCAGGCGGCCAGCAGGCCGAGCAGCATGGTCAGGGACAGCGCCAGTGCAAGTAGTTTCTTCATAATTCTCCTCCTATTCGTTTATATCTTTTAATACACCGAACTGTCGGCATATGCAAGACCTTACATTGATAATTTTATTTGTAATAATATGCCACAAATCGGACCTTAAGTCAAGCGAAATTTAGATTGATTTTCAATTTAGTGTGGGAAATCAAAAAACTGATAAAACTTTCCATCATTATTAATTATGTACGAAGAAACAAAAATATAGATGTTGATAATTAGTAAAAAGATGTTACAATAAAGTTAAAAGTCCATTATCAATAAAAAAGGGGAATAATTTTATGAAGAGAGTTTTGTCAATTGTTCTGGTTCTTGTACTCATTGGTACTATGTTCGCAGGCTGCGGTGGTCCGAGCACTTTTGAGATTGCGCTTATCACCGACAAAGGCAACATTGATGACAAATCTTTTAATCAAGGTTCTTGGGAAGGCGTAGTTGAGTTTGCAAAGGCTAATAAAATTACTCACCAATACTATAAGCCGGAAAAGTATGACGATGCAGGCTACCTTGCAACAATTGATCTGGCTGTTACCGGCGGCGCAAAAGTAATTGTAACACCTGGTTTTTTGTTTGAGGTTGCTGTTTTTGAAGCACAGACAAAATACCCTGAAATTAAGTTCATTCTCTTGGACGGCTCACCCCATAACCCGGACTACTCAGATATGACAAACAAGGCAAATGTTGCCAGTGTTAAGTATTCTGAAGAAGAGTCCGGATATCTTGCAGGTTATGCAGCAGTTAAAGACGGCATGACCAAGCTTGGTTTTATGGGCGGCATGTCCGTTCCTGCTGTTCAGGCTTTCGGATACGGGTATTTACAGGGTGCTGAGGCTGCTGCTAAAGAATTAGGACTTGGTGATGGTTCGATTACAGCAACTTATCACTATACCGGCAATTTTGAAGAAAATGATACCAACAAAGCAACCGCTAAAACAATGTACCAGGAAGGTACAGAAGTTATTTTTGCTTGCGGCGGTTCGGTGGGCAAGAGCGTTATGGCAGCCGCTAAAGAAGCAGGTAAAAAGGTTATCGGCGTTGACGTTGACCAGAGATATGACAGCGATACAGTCATCACATCAGCAACCAAGGGTCTTGGTGCTTCTGTTAAGCAAGTACTTGAGGCTATCTACAAAACCAAAAGCTGGGACAAATTTGGAGGTACAACCACATATTTTGATGCAAAGAACGGTGGCGTAAGTCTCCCTACAGCAGTTATCGGAGATGCAAAAGCCAATGCGTTCGACAGATTCAAATCCTTTAAAAAAGCAGATTATGATGCTGTATTCGCAACGCTTGTGAATGGTTCTGTAGATCCTATCCGTGAAATCAAGGTTGCAGATCCAAAAGGTAGCGCAACAGCTGATGAACTCGTTGCAGGCCTTAAGCTCTCAAAAGTTGCCGTAACGGTAAGATAATTTAATGGGTAACATTCACTAACAAATATAAAGGGGAAGGCTAATAACTTTCCCCTTTATTCGTGTCAATCATATATATAGGGTACAAGAAGAGGTAGCTATGGAAGATTATATTATCGAAATGCTTAATATAACTAAAGAATTTCCAGGTATTGTGGCAAATGATAATATAACACTGAAGTTAAAAAAAGGTGAAATTCACGCTTTGTTAGGAGAAAATGGTGCCGGTAAATCCACTCTTATGAGCGTGCTTTTTGGTTTATATCAGGCGGAGAAGGGCGAAATCAGGAAGAATGGCGAAGTCGTAAAAATAAACGATCCCAATGATGCCAATGCGTTAGGGATTGGCATGGTGCATCAGCATTTTAAGCTTGTTGAAATTTTTTCGGTGCTTGAAAATATCATTTTAGGCGTTGAGCCAAGCAAGCTTGGATTTTTGCAGAAAAGGGAAGCCAGAGAAAAGGTATTACGCTTAAGTGAACAATACGGGCTCAAGGTTAATCCTGACGCTGTCATTGAAAACATATCTGTTGGGATGCAGCAGCGTGTTGAAATTCTTAAGATGCTTTTCCGTGATAATGATATATTAATCTTTGATGAGCCAACTGCAGTTCTGACGCCGCAGGAAATTGACGAGCTTATGGAGATTATGCGAGGATTTGCAAAGGAAGGCAAATCCATACTCTTTATTACCCATAAGCTGAATGAGATTATGGCTGTCGCCGATCGGTGCACCGTGCTCTGGAAGGGTAAATGTGTAGGAACGGTTGAAGTTAAAGATACTACAAAGGATGAGCTGTCAAAAATGATGGTTGGCCGAGATGTCAATTTTATAGTTGAAAAAAAAGACATTATTCCCGGCGATGTGGTTTTATCTGTGAACAGTGTTACTGTCCCTTCCAAAATCCATAAAAATAATGCAGTTAAGAATGTCTCATTTGAAGTAAGAGCCGGAGAGATTGTCTGCCTGGCAGGAATTGACGGAAACGGACAGACAGAGTTCGTTTCTGCTATTACAGGACTTGAAAAACTCAGCGGAGGGTCTATAACGCTTAACGGGAAGAATATAACAAAAGCCAATATACGCACCAGGTCAAAATCAGGTATGAGCCATATTCCGGAGGATCGTCACAAATATGGTCTTGTGCTTGATTATTCATTGGAAGAAAATCTGGTATTACAGCGTTATTGGGAGCCTGATTTCCAGAATAAGGGATTTATAAGGAGCCCTGCTGTGCGTTCATATGCAGAGAAACTGATTGAACAATATGATGTTCGCAGTGGACAAGGTCCAGTTACGATTGCTCGAAGCATGTCGGGCGGTAACCAGCAAAAGGCGATTATTGCTCGAGAAATAGATAAGAAGCATGATCTGCTGGTTGCAGTTCAACCTACCCGAGGCCTTGATGTAGGTGCTATTGAGTATATACACAAACAACTGGTAGCGCGCCGGGATGCAGGAAAAGCTGTTTTATTGGTGTCGCTGGAGCTCGATGAGGTTATGAATGTTAGCGATCGTATTCTTGTCATGTATGAGGGTGAAATTGTCGGTGAACTGAATCCAAAGGAAACAACAGTTCAGGAACTCGGTCTCTACATGTCGGGTGCTAAGCGTGACCCTTTAAAGGAGAATGAACATGCAGGATAAACCATCGTCTTCTCTTAAATCAATTAACATTAAAAATGTTACGAAAAGCAAGAGCTTTTCAGCGTTTACATCAGCTCTCCTGGCTATATTCCTGGGGCTTGTTTTCGGGTTTATTGTCATGATTATAGCGAATCCTCCTAACTCATTTTCGGGTTTTCAAATGCTATTGCTCGGTGGATTTAGTCGTCTGGGTGATGTGTTTTATTTTGCCACCCCCATATTAATGACAGGCTTAGCCGTGGGTTTTGCTTTTAGAATGGGCTTATTTAACATCGGTGCTGCCGGGCAGTATACAATGGGCATGTTTTTTGCTTTATATGTGGGATTTATGTGGAAGCTTCCGGACAACATACATTGGTTGGCATGTGTTATTGCCGGTATGGTGGGGGGGATGCTTTGGGGCTTTATCCCCGGATTATTTAAGGCACTGCTCAATGTAAATGAAGTTATTACATCCATCATGTTCAACTATATTGGGATGTATCTGGTGGATATGTGGATTCAGGGAAACGGCGCGATGTATGTCTCAACAAAAGCCAGAACTGCGTATCTTCCGGCATCGGCACAGATGCCCTCGCTTGGTGTTCCCAATTCCAGTGTCAATATCTCCATTTTCATAGCAATAGCAATAGCCATCCTATTATATATTGTCTTGGAAAAGACAGTTTTCGGCTATGAGCTTAAGGCAACCGGATACAATAGTTTCGCAAGTACTTATGCAGGCATGAACGGAAAGAGGAATATCATTCTGACAATGGCTATTGCCGGTGCCGCGGCAGGTCTTGGGGGAGCCTTCGCTATATTAGCCCCTTCTACCATTCCCAGCAGCAGCATGACTTATGAGCCCATCAATGTTATTGCAGCCAATGGATTTAATGGCATAGCTGTGGCGCTTCTTGGCAATTCCAGCCCCATTGGTATTATCTTTTCTGCAGTATTTGTTTCACATATTCAGCGGGGAGGAACCCTTGTAAGCCTATTTGGATTCAAGCCTGAAATTATTGATGTTGTCATAGCTGTTATCATTTATTTTTCCGCCTTCGCCATGATGATGAATACGATGGTTGTAAAATTTTTGAAAAATCGCCGGGGGAAACAAGTAGAGACAATAGCAGCAACTATCCCTGATACTGATGAAGAGTTAACACAAACAACTGTACAAAATTCCGACGAAAAGTTACCTGGTACTGATGAAATTGCACTTGATGATAAAAAGGAGGAGGCGTAATTTATGGATACACTCTTTTATTTGATTCAAAATACGCTTCCGGTTGCCATCCCTCTGCTTTTGGTGGCGCTGGGCGGTATGTTCAGTGAACGCAGCGGTATCGTCAATATTGCTCTTGAAGGCATTATGCTATTTGGCGCATTTTTTGGCTCCCTGTTTGTTTTCCTGGTGCAGGGGACTGCCCTGGATCCGCAGCTTGTATTGATTCTTGGTATGCTTGTTGCGGCTGTTTCGGGGCTAATTTATTCATTACTGCTCTCGTTTGCGGCTGTCAATATGAAAGCCAATCAAACAATAGCCGGTACAGCCCTCAATATGCTTATTCCCGCTGCTATTTTGCTCTTTGCTAAAATGTATTTCAATAGTGATGGTATTACTACGAACATGGACTTTTATATAAGGAATGTGCCGATACTCAGTGAAATACCGATAATTGGGGACATATTCTTTAAGAATACGTATATTACTGTGTATTTAGGAATTCTGTTCTTTATCATAGCTACTATTCTTTTTTATAAGACGAAACTTGGATTGCGTCTTCGAGCCTGTGGTGAACACCCTCAAGCCGCTGATTCGGTGGGTATTAATGTACATCTCATGCACTATTTTGGTGTCAGCTTTTCCGGTATTCTTGGAGGAATAGGCGGATTTTTCTACGCAGTGGGTGTTATGAATGGAAATACTAACGGACACACGGGTGTTGCGGGATTTGGTTTCCTAGCACTGGCCGTCATGATATTCGGTCAATGGGAGCCGTTTAAGATCTTATTAGCAGCATTATTCTTTGCTTTTCTCCGCACACTGGCTTATTCCGTTGCACTCATACCATTCTTGCACGCTCTGAATATCAATCAAACCTTTTATAAAATGTTGCCCTATATGGTAACCATGATTGTTCTTGCTTTTACATCCAAGCATTCAAGAGCACCTAAGGCAGAGGGTATACCCTATGATAAGGGTAAAAGATAAGGGAAATAATGGTTGAAAGCTAGGCCATGAAAATGATAGAATTCTTTGTATAAAAGAAAAATTATCTAGTGGAGGTAATTCTATGAGCGATATCAAGTATTGCCCGTCCTGCGGCACGACACTTTCATTATCTGCTGTTTTCTGCCATAAATGCGGGCAGAAGCAAAAGGTGTCCGACGCTGAACCGATGGTTTCCAAGGAAGACATAACCTCTGCAACTGAAGAAAAAGCTCAACCTCAAGAAGAGAAGGGACAAGCTATTGAGCAAGTTCCATCTCCCCAACCGGCTCAGACTCAATCTAATGATCAGGAGCCTGCTATAAATCAAACACTTGATCGGGCGCAGGCACCCGATCAAACTCATGTGCAAGTACAGACTCTGATACATAACCAGGCTCCGGAACAGGTTCGGTATGAAGCTCCTAAGGTTCAAAATCCCATGCCTGAGGTGCGAAACGCACCAACATGCCTCGACCCAGTATCACAGTCCCTTAATGCGAAGAAGGCACCTGGAAAGAAAAAATTTCCCTGGTTTTTTGCAGTTCTTTGGACTATTCTGTTTATAGCTGTTGGCGGCTGGGGTTTTTATCTCTACTACTTATATAGTAATGGTGGTGATTTCCCGCAGTTTACAGAGGATGCTCAAAGAATCGTACTGTTTACAGTTTCCATTGCGTTGCTTATATACACCTTGAGCCTTAAGCTTACCATGAAAAAACTCAAGGCGTTTCCGACTGTTATTTTAATTCTTGCTTTGCTGGTTATTTTCTATTTATTCACCATGGTGGAATTAACTGATGGCGATTGGCTGCATGATACCGTCAGCGAAATAACCGACAGCATATTGCCAGCATCGGGTGATTAACATTGGAGGATACATGAGTTTAGAAAAATACATAGCCCTTGCCCGTGATTTAGGTGCAGATCATGCAGTAGAGTTTAATATTGAACAGATTGCCTTTGACTCTCGAACCATACTCAAATGCATGTTCGGGTGCTCGGATTGGGGCTATGGTCATACTTGCCCTTCGAGAAAAGACTCGCTGCAGCCATGGGAATACGAGAAGGTACTGCGGAACTATAAAAGGGGCATTATCATCCATTCAACCGATAAAAAGATATCCCAGGATGTCTCTTTTGAAATTGAGCGGCAAGCTTTTATAGATGGTTTTTATTTTGCCTTTTCCATGAGCGACTGCTCTTGTTGTGAGAAATGTACAGGATTTGCAGGGGCTAAGTGTGCTAATCCTAAAAAAGCCCGCCCAGCCTTTCACAGTGTGGGTATTGATGTCTTCAAAACTGTCAGACAGTTTCATTTACCCATTGAAACCCTTAAGGAGCAGGGAGAGACAACGAACTGGTACTCTGCGGTGTTTATTGAATAAGTGTTGTTTCCTACCATGGATGGCTTTTCTAAAGGTTTATTACCATTCAGCCTTACTCTCGGGTAAGGCTTTTTATATGTGAGGATATAAAGTGTGTGATCATAATTCCGTCATCATTAGGGGGACTATATGGAACATCTATTAATAAAGGAGATACCCTATCAATCTTGTGAGTATCATTTGGAGGTTGCCCTTCGTGACAAGATCCTAAGAAGGCCTTTAGGGTTATCGCTTTATGAAGAAAAACTGGATCACGAGAAAGAGGATATTCACCTGGGGGCTTTCCAAAACGGTACGCTATTAGGAGTACTTATTCTCACCAAGCTTGACCATGGAGATTTTAAAATGAGGCAAGTGGCCGTGGAGGAGATGCTCCAGGGGAAGGGAATAGGCAAAAGGCTTGTTCTTCATGCAGAGAATTATGCACGTCAAAAGGGAGCGAAAGGGATTATACTTCATGCTCGCAAAACTGCCGTTGCCTTTTATGAAAAGCTTGGCTACCAAACCATTGGGGAGGAGTTTATCGAAGTCAAGCTTCCTCATAAAAAGATGTTTAAGACACTATCAACGGAAGCCCAACAATGAATTCAGCTCCCCTTGAGGTGCTTCGCGCCATGATGGTTCCCTTATGTTTTTCAATAATACTTTTAGAAATGGCAAGACCAAGGCCGGTGTTGCCTTTTTTACCTTTATAAAATCGGCCGAAAATTTGATTCTCTTCATTTTCATCAAAGCCCGGTCCATCATCGGAAATGGTAAGATGAGCTTGCTGCTGGAAGCAGGACAGCTGCAGGTTCACTTGACTTTGGGCATACCTGATGTCATTGCTGATAATGTTGGATAAACAACGTTCCAGCTTATCGTGGTCTCCCAAAACCCATAAGGTCTCCTCACAAAAGTCCAGATTAAGTGAAACGTGGTTGATTTCAGCAAGGGAAGCCATACGATGGCAGGTGGTTTTTATAAGCCCTTTGATATCAATTAAATCTTGGGAGTAAATCTCTTCAATGGCATCAAGCCTCGAGAGATAAAGGAGCTCTTCAACCATATGGGTCAGGCGTTTTGATTCATCTAATATAATTTGGGCAGCTTCAGGGTATTCTACCACGCCATATAGAATACCCTCCGCATGGCTCTGAATGGACATAATGGGTGTTCGAAATTCGTGAGAAGCGTTTTGCAAAAAGAGCTTCTGACTTTTGTTATGGGTATCCAGCTTTACAGCCATGGTGTTAATATTCTGTACCAACTCCTGAATTTCATTGTCCGCCGGAACATACAGAGTATTGCTGAAATTAAGCTCCGAGAGCTTCCTAATGTGGTTGTTGAGAGTTGAGAGCGGTTCGGATATTCTTCTTGAAAGATAGTTGGAAAGTAAAAGAACCGAGATTGCAGAAACCAGAAGTATAATAAGAAGAAATAAATTGATGGTGCTCTGCAATTTATTGACTTTATCCAGGCTTGAATAAATGACAAGGGTTCCCAGCTTGGTTCCATTGGCTTGCTGAATGGGCTTTATCACCGCTGCATATTGAACCCCTTTTTCATGAAGCGTCAGGCTGCTGGTGTCCTTTTTTTCACTTAAGGCAAGAAACTTTTTAATGATTTTGATATCGGCCTCGGTAGGTTTATTATCTAAATTCTCAAAGGGAGTAATGATATTATTATCCTTGTCAATAAGGACGTAATCGGGGTGAATCGTTGAGCTTGGCCCTCTCATAGCGAGCATGAGATTAATAAAGGATGCGACGAGATCAGATTCCGTATCATGTTCCATACGAAATGGATGAGGCGGGCGAATGCGCACCGCTTTCTCAGTTCTTGAAGCAATACTGCCAAGCTGCCTGAGTGTATCCTTTTCAAGGTATGATCGCGCCACAAGATTAAAAGCCACTGCTGTAATGACTAATAAGAGCGTGACGGTTAATAGATTAACCGTAAATATTCTTTTTCTGATGGTTTTCTTCATTTTATACCCCACAGCTTTTAAGCAAAAGCTCATTCCTTTTCAGACAGACAGAAACCAAAGCCCCACAAGGTTTCAATGACGAGCCGGGAACCAGCTTCAGCCAGCTTTCCCCTGACGCGCTTGATCATGTCATCAGTCGCTCTTGTTCCTGTCTCTGCTTCAAACCCCCATATCCGGTTTAAAAGCTCCTCTCGGCTGATTGCTCTATTTTTGTTGGATATCAAGTATTGCATAAGATTAAATTCCATAGTTGTGAAATTGAGGGCTTTACCATGGCATAAAATGATTCTCTTTTCAGGATAAAGGCTTAAATCGCCTGCGCAGATACAGTTAACAGTACTTTCTGAGGACTTATCGAGATCAATTCTTCGGAAAATACTTCGTACACGTGCTACCAGCTCAAGAGGACTAAAGGGCTTGGTTAAATAATCATCCCCGCCAAGATTCAAGCCCAAAATACGGTCTGTCTCAGAATCCTTGGCAGACACGATGATGATAGGAACATGGCTGAATTCACGAATCCCTGAACAAAGGGAATAACCATCGAGTTCAGGCATCATGATATCCAAAATCAGAAGATCTGCGGGCTGTTTTTTGAAGGCTTCCAAGAGATTGCGACCATCATAATAGGTTTGTACCTGGTATCCCTCTTTAACAAGAAATGACTTCATGATATTGCAGATGTTTACTTCATCATCGGCTATGTAAATGAGTTTGGCGCTCATAAGCTATGATCCTCCGGATTGTCTAGAGGCACTATGTGGTTTCATTATAGCACAACATGGTCATCATCTGATGTTTGCGTCAATTTTGCCACAATTTGCCTCAAATTTACGGGGATTTTTTTCTTTTCTCTCATATAGAATGGACGTGAAGAACCCGTTCTTTTTTTATGTACTTTTATTGGCATGGAGGGTCTTATACATGAAATTATTTAAGAACAGAAAATATTTAATAATCATTGCTTTAATTTTGGCGTTAGCAGTTGCAGGTGTTTTTTTTATAGGTGGGAATGCTGCTAAATCAAATACCGCAGCTTCCGAACAGAGAACGGCTGTGGCAACCAGAGGGACACTTAATGTGACATTATCGGGTTCCGGAACAGTCAGTCCCACCCTAAGAAAAGATATTACCGTTAAAGTTGAGGGAGAGGTTGAAGAAAGCTTTTTGGAAGAAGGAAAAGTGGTTAAGGCTGGTGATATTCTTTTAAAGCTAAAGGATACCGATGCTCAACTGGCATTGAAAAAGCTTGAGAATTCCGTTAAACAAAAGGAACTGGAAATAGGCGAACGGAATGTTCAAAATGGTACTTTAAGCATTAATGCTCCAATTTCGGGAAGAGTAACCGGCCTTTCAGTCAAGGAAGGGGATACGGTTAACAAGGGTACTGTACTTATGACCGTGGTCGATGAAAACAGCTTCCAAACCAGAGTGACCTTTGAAAATGCCACATCATCACAGTTTAGCGGCATCAATACAGTACAGCTTCATATACCTGATTTTATGGCAACAGTGACAGGACAGATCGAATCCTTGGCCCAGGATGGATCGAATCTCCATGCCGTTGTTACAGTTGAAAATCCGGGGGCTTTGGAATCGGGAATCTCTGCATGGGTAGAGGCAAATACGGGCAGCGGAAGTACAACCAGCACAGAAGGTATCCTTGAGGCACAGAATCAGGTAACGGTCAAAGCAGATGCTTTGGGTACCGTTTCCAACCTTTTGGCCTATAACGGTCAAAAGATCGGGAAAAACAATCTATTGCTTTCACTCTCGGGTGAGGATTTAGTCTACACCCTTGAAGAAGAGCAGCTTGCTCTTGAGCAATCCAACAATGAGCTTCAACAGGCCAGAGAAAAGCTGGAGAACACTACCCTCCGCGCGCCCTTTGACGGCGTCATCACATCAGTCACCGATTTGTCAAAGGGTGACGGTATAAAAGCCGGAACGAAAGTTGGTGTCATCAATAATCACGATGAAATGACATTCACTGTAAATATCGATGAGCTTGATATTTCACAGATACAGACAGGGCAGAAGGCTTACGTTACAGCCGATGCCCTTGAAGATTCAACTACTTCGCCCATAGAAGGCAAGGTTACGGCTGTGGCTCAAGAGGGCACCAGCAATAATGGCGTGACCAGCTATCCTGTTACCGTGATCATACCCGGAAGCGAAAAGCTTAAAAGCGGAATGAATGTAGATGCGGTTATACAAATTTTCAGTAAGGAAAATGCCTTACTGGTTCCCATAGAAGCCGTGCAAAAGCAAGGAAATGGTTATATGGTTTGGGTTAAGGGCAATGCTTCTTCGGGCGCGATCAAAATGGGCAATAATCCACCCGGAGGTCAGAGGGGTACGGGTGGAATAGATATTGACAACATGACTGATGAAGAGCGAAAGGCCATGCGAGAGAAATTTGAGGCTCAGGGCAGTTCCGGTACTGTAGCTCAGAAAAATAGACAAAACGCCGCTTCCAATTATTATAGCGGTGCTGTTGCTGTAAGGGTAAATATTGGCCAGCACAATGAAACCTATATGGAGATTACGGAAGGTCTGGATGAAGGGGATACCGTTATCCTTCCCGCTTTGGTGTCCAATTCCTCAAACAGCAGAAGCTCAACCTTTACATTGCCCATGGGGGGCGGGGGACCCGCCGGAGGATTTGGCGGAGGATCAATTCCTGGCAATACCGGCAACAGGAGAGGGAATTAATGATTAAGACAGAAAATCTCACCAAGTATTATCAGATGGGTGATAATACCGTAAAGGCGTTGGATGGTGTGACTCTTTCCATTCCGAAGCAGTCCTTTGTGGCCATTGTAGGACCATCGGGTTCAGGTAAATCAACCCTTATGAATCTGTTAGGATGTCTGGATGTGCCCACCTCGGGGAAATACACGCTGGACGGGGTTGAAGTGAGTGATATGAATGACAATCAATTGGCGCATATCAGAAATACTAAGATCGGTTTTATCTTTCAGGGCTTTAATTTGGTAAACAAGCTCTCAGCTCTTGAAAATGTTGAGCTTCCATTAATATATGCGGGGGTAAATGGAAAACAACGTTCTAAAATGTCCAAGGAAGCTCTTGAGAGCGTAGGCTTGGGATCAAGGCTCAACCATATTCCGTCTGAGCTATCGGGGGGGCAGCAGCAAAGGGTGGCCATTGCAAGAGCCCTGGTTACCAGCCCCCCCATGATCCTGGCTGATGAACCCACAGGAAATTTGGATTCCCACTCCGGCCAGGAGATTATTGAACTGTTTAAGGGCCTGCATAAGGCTGGAAATACCATTGTGCTGATAACCCATGATGAACATATTGCCTGTCAAGCTGAAAGAGTCTTACACATCTTGGACGGGCAAATTGTGGAAGACCGGGAGGTGGGATGATGGGTATCTGGCAAGCCTATAAAATGGCCATTAAAAGCATTAAAAATAATAAAGTCCGTTCCTTTCTGACCATGTTGGGTGTGATCATAGGCGTAGCCTCCGTCATAACGGCAGTAGCCTTCGCCCAGGGCAGTACCCGTCAAATAACTGAAAGCATATCGTCTCTCGGAACCGAGCTCATACAGGTTAATATTACGGGCTTTAATACCAACCGGGATATTACCTGGGAAGACTTTTTGACCTTTGCCGATGAAAATAGTGAGAGCATAACAGCCATGTCTCCTACCGTTTCATCACAGGTGACAGTCAAGGGTGAGCGTAATACAGTGGACACAACGGTCAATGGAGTTACTGAAGACTATGCCCTCATCAGAAAGCAAAATGTTCAGGGAGGCCGATATCTTGTTGATTTGGATAGTGATTTCAGACAAACCGTGGCTATTATTGGTACTTATGTAGCAGAGGAGCTTTTTGGCCAGGAAGACCCCATAGGCAAGACGCTTAAAATACAGGGACGTCTTTTTACGGTGGTAGGCCTGCTTCAGGAACTGGAGGGCGGAAGTCAAGGGACAAAGGATGATCAGATTATTATTCCAATTGCGACAGCGCAGCGGGTTTTAAGGAATGCCAATATCAGAAGCTATACATTCCTGGCATCATCACCTGAAAAAGTGGATGAGGCCATGGAGAAAATTAAGACCTATTTAATTGAAGTCTATGGAAGCGAGGATATGTTCAGAGTGTCCAATGCGGAACAGATGCTGGAATCCCTGGACTCCATTACAGGCATCATGATGTCGGTATTAGGCGGTATTGCCGCTATTTCTCTGATTGTAGGCGGAATCGGTATTATGAATATTATGCTGGTATCGGTAACGGAGAGAACGCGGGAGATCGGCATCCGAAAAGCCATTGGTGCAAAGAGGAGAAATATTCTCGTTCAGTTTCTTATAGAAGCGCTTATTGTAACCGGCATTGGTGGATTTGTGGGCCTTCTGTTTGGATCGGGCGCCATATGGGTAATTGGTAAACTGAATATTGTGACTGCCGTTTATTCGCCGGTCTGGATGCTGATCTCCTTTGGTATTTCACTTTTGATCGGAATCATTTTCGGATTATTCCCTGCCAACAAGGCGGCCAGTTTAAATCCAATTGCAGCACTCCGGCACGAGTGAAAAGTGTTAAAATTAAACCTGTACATTCATCTTTAGGAGGAACCTGTTATGAAGAGAATACTTGTTATTATTCTTTCCCTCAGTTTATTGCTGTCAGCCCTTGCTATGCCTGTGGTTAAGCTTTATGCAGAAACCTCAAGCAGTATTGAAGCACAAAGCATGCAAAGGCTTATGGATTTGGGGATTTTTTCGAAAACAGCCCCGGATAAAATGGACCTTAATCGAGCCATAACACGGGAAGAGCTTGCAGCTGTCCTTGTGCAGGTAAATGGCCAGCAGGACAAACTGGATATTTATAAAAACAGCACCCTATTTTCTGATGTCCCAAGTAACAGGTGGTCCAATGCTTCCATACAGGTTGCTGTTAAGCTGGGCTATATGACCGCTTTACCCGATGGCAAGTTTCATCCTGCCGACAAGGTAACCTTTGCCTTGGCCGCCACTGTTTTTGGTAAGCTTCTCAAGTATAATGATGCAAATCTTTCAGGGAGCTATCCGCAGAACTATTTAACGCAAATTGACAATCTGGGAATTCTGGATGGAATAACGTATACAACGACTGGAACAATCACCAGAGGTCAAATGGCTGTCATGCTGGACAGGCTTTTTACGACGAGAGTCTTTGGCACTAACAGCACTTTTGTCGAGACAGTCTCCAATTATCAAACCGTTATTATTCTGGAAAACAGCGTTTTGAATCCCGATAGTGATGAAAGAAAACTATTAACCGATAAAGGCATCTTCTATTTAAAAAAGGGAATATCCCTTCCCGAAGCAGGAAAGAAGTATTTGTTGCGTTTGAATAATAAAGAAATACAATATGCTTCACAGTCTGCTTTGAAATATGAGGAATTATCTGTTCGTTCAATGAGCGGCGGTAAAATTACCACCAATGAGGGTGAAAAAGTCTCTGTTCCTGCCGGCATTCCCATTTATTATCAGGGGAGCGAAACGGATTATGACAAAGTGAGTGCATCTATTCAAGCCAACTCCTCCATTATCATCGCCTATGATGAAAATGATGCCGTTTATGGGGCCTTATTCGATCCTCAATTTTCTAAGCCCGAGGTGATGACGGCCTCCAAGGTTGGCGTTCCTCTTGAAATCAAGTACAATGATGTCCTCATAGAAAAGGAAGGGAAATACGTGAGTGCTTCCCAGATTGAGGTCAATGATGTGCTGTATGAGATTACCGATATCTGGGGAAAGAATGCTTATGTCATAGTTTATACCCATACAGTTTCAGGTAAGATTACAGCTATTCTACCCAATAAGGTGTCTCCGGTATCCATAGAGGTGGATGGAAAGACCTTTACTCTGGATGAAAGCTTCCCAAAGGAAAAGCTAAATGCCTCCGGCGTAAACCAGGTGGGGGAGACCGCAAAGATTATACTTGGCTCTGATGGAACTGTTGTTGATATTATTGCAGACAGCGTAACCGGTACGAAAAGCTTTGCGTTTGTTCTTAATGCTTATACGAAAAATTCCGTGAAGTCGGCCGATTTTGGAACCCCCTATTATTACGTTACACTGCTTCATGCAGACGGAGGTAAAGACACTTACCTTGCAAAGAACTCCATGTCAGCGCTAAGGGGTAAGCTGGCTACCTACGAAGTAATCGCCAAAGGAACTGATTATGACACTGTTTCTTTAAGAAGTATTGATACAAACGCTACAGGAAGCTACCGGGTTAATAAGGAAGATCGGATGCTGGGCGACAGCTATGTAGCCAATGGAGCCGTTCTCTTCAATATTAAGAATACAGCCACAGCGGAAATTGAGGCGTCCGTCATTTCATTTGGTGATCTGCCCTCAGGAACGCTCATAAACGGCAAGGTTAAATATATTCATAAATCCGGCGATTTTATGGATATTGATATGATGGTGCTGGACGATGCATTGGATGAAAACACGGCATATGGGCTTGTAACAGGGAAAAAGACGACGGGGAACATGATTGGTACTGAGTTTGTTATGAATGAGACCGTCACGCTTCTTGTCAATGGCCAAACCATGACCTACACAGGTTTAGACACCGGCGTATATATCAATTCTCCGGCTAAGATCAGGTTAAATGGCAACCAGGTGCAGTCCATTGTTAATGCGATTACATCAGAAGCCTATGCAAAGGAGATAGAGGCTATTGATTCCTCACGGATCAGAATTAATGGTAAGGTTTATACCTACCATAAAAACTTATCCATCTATAAAGTCACCGGTGACTCCTCTTGGAAAAAACTTGAGATCTCTGATCTGACCAAAGGCACAGAAAACGTTACTGTTACCATCTATCTTGATAAGCCCATAAACTATGGGGGCAAAGTAGTAATGATCATTTTGAGGTAAATACCTATGTTGAATCACGCACAACAAGCTTGTTATGAATTGTAATAACTCGACTGGGTTTCTCAGGATCGGCAATCTGTTCTGCCAACGCAGCAACAGCTTCCCTTCCAATGCGATCCCTGTCTACCCATATTGTTGTTAAGGCTGGATCGCTCATGGAAGCGGCTTCTATATCATCATATCCTGCAACAGCTATATCTTCAGGGACTCGAAGACCTGCATTTTTTATTGCATGCATAGCTCCTAAGGCTAGGCTGTCGGTTGTGGCAAAAACAGCAGTCGGTATTTCCTTGCGGGAAAGAAGCTGGTTCATTGCATTAGTTCCGCTTCGAAAAGAAGTATCATTAACTGAAACAAACCCATCAAAAACAGGAAGATGACACATAGCGTGGACATCCAAATAAGCTTGATATCTGGTGCGATAGCTTGGATGGGTGAGATGTTCTGTAATATGCGCAATCTTTTTATGGCCTCTATCCTCTATAAGGTGCTTCATAATGGCACAAGCACCGCCATAGTTGTCATCTATAATAAAAGCATTGTTTTTAGACTCAACGAAATCGTTAATGATAACGAGGGGAATGCCTCTTTGCTCAAATTCTTTTATCACCTCATTAGGATAAAAGGAAACGAGCAGCGCGCCGTCTATGCTGTCATTGATAAAGTACTCATCAAAGGTGTCGTCCATCTCGTTTGCCACTGCAAGTATAATATGGAGCCCTTGATTTGTGGCCTGCTCAATGGCCCCGTCAAGAATAGGCCCAAAAAAGGTATGAGCCACATAGGGCGGATCTTTTTTATACATGAGAAATCCAATGATCCCTGACTTTTTGGTTGCCATGGCCTGAGCCAAGGCATTCGGTTGGTATTTAAGCTCTTTTGCTTTTTCCATGATAAGGCGTCTGGTATCTTCTTTTACAAGAGGAGAGCCACGGAGGGCACGTGATGCAGTAGCCTTTGAAACTCCCGCCAATCTTGCAATATCAATTAGCTTTATTGACATAATGTATCCTCCTGATTTTTTAGAAAAACTAACAAAAAGGGGTTGTTATGTGCATATAAATATGGTAGAATTTAACCATGATTTTTGAAACCGGTTTCATTATAAATTAATTTTTGCATTTAGTCAATTCACTAATTCTAAAAAGAAATTTTTTTTACTAAAGAATACAACCGGTTTCATTTTTATATCGAATCGCGCCATATGTTTGTTCTCGTTGTAAAGTACCGCAATTTCATTATCATTAGGGAGATGTCAAAATGCGCTATCCTATGGTAACCGGGCATACAGGAAATGATGGAACACCAAACAATTCTATTGAATCGATACATAAAAGTATCGCTTTAGGCGCTGATGCGTTTGAGGTTGATATCCGTAAGGCTGGGGACTCAGTCTTGGTTCTTTCACATGATGCTCATAGCCCAAGCGGTTATGATACATGTCCCCGGCTTGAGGATGCGTTTGAAATAGTGGCTCAACATCCCGGTATCCGAATTAATTGTGACCTTAAGGATGATGAACTGCCCTTGGAAGTGATTGCACTGGCTAATAGCTTTGGCATCGGAGCAAGTCGTCTAATTCTGTCGGGCCGTATCACAACAACCTATCTCTCACGTCACCCTGACATTGTTCAAATGGCAGATGTTTATCTGAATGCCGAGTGCATATTGGAAAAATTCTATTTTCAAAAGGTTTCCCAAGCAGAGGCACAAAGTCAATACCATACATTTTATGATAGCCCATGGAAATACATAGAGAGGATTATACCCAGCATCGATCCCTATATTGGAGATCTAACCGAGACATGCCTGAACTTTGGTGTAAAAGGTATAAATATACCTTATGTCTGTTTGTCTGATGATAATATTAAAAGTTTTAAAAAAGCTGGTGTCTCTATTTCAGTTTGGACAGTTAACGATGAAACGGAAATAGCCAGACTGCTTTCCTGTGGCATTGAAAATCTGACTACTCGCTGTGTAGTTAAAGCGAAATCAATAAGAAAGAACCTTCTTGACTTCTAGCGGACAATCATGAACACATCTGTAAGAGCGACATAGTGCATAAATCTTAAAGCTGTAAAAGAGAGGCGGAGATTTATTTATGAAGTTCTTAAACCCAAAACGGTGGTATCATATGATGGGGCGTAAAAAATTCGCCGAGTATCTTATTTTGGTCGCATTTATTGTCTTTTTTTACGGGCCGCTCCTCCATTTATTCATGCTGGCTTTTGCAAACAAATATGAGGTTCCCTGGGTATTACCAAAGGAATTTGGTTTTCGCTGGTGGGATTACATCCTAAACCAGAAAAGCCTTGTGAGCTCTATTTCGCTGTCCTTCACCTTTGCCTTTATTACGACTGGTTTAGCCCTCATCATATGTCTTCCTGCTGCATATGTGCTGGCACGCTATAATTTTCCCGGTCGTAAGCTTGTTATGCTGTCTTTTCTTATAGGGAATGCTTTTCCTAAAATCGGGTTATACACTTCCATCGGTATTATCTATTATAAGTTGAATTTAATGGGAACATTTGTTGGTGTTCTTCTTATACATATGATCGGTTCAATGATGATGATGATCTGGCTGCCCACTGGAGCTTTTCGAAGTATACCGCGCCAACAGGAGGAAGCAGCTAGAGATGTGGGGGCTGGGCCCATACGTACTTTTTTTCATGTTACATTGCCAATGGCGTGGCCAGGCATAGCTGTGGCAGCCATGTTTACCTTTATCGCCTCACTGGCCGAGAACGAGGGAACCCTTCTTGTCGGTCTGCCTAAATACAGGACCATGCCTGTGGAGATGTACGGCGTTATACTCGACTATCCGGCAACAGCGGGTGCGGTTTTTGCACTCATTCTAATAATACCTAATTTGCTTTTGTTATTGCTGATGAGGAAGTATGTGGGGCCTGAGACTCTTTCCAAGGGATATAAGATGAATTAGTCCATGAAAAAAGTACGAAATGGAGGATGCCTATATGAATGATGATATAAAGCTGGAAGTTCGAGAGATGACCAAGAAATATAAGAATGGAGACGGCGTTGAGCATATCAATTTAAAAGTCAAAAAGGGGGAGCTTGTCACCCTTCTAGGCCCGTCGGGATGCGGGAAAACGACAATTTTGAGGACCATTGGCGGCTTTCTCGAATGTAATGATGGCTCCATCCTGATTGACGGGAAGAATATCGAACGTCTGCCTCCTGAGAAAAGACCCACTGCCATGGTCTTTCAGAGCTATAATCTTTGGCCTCATATGACGGTATTTGAGAACATGGCCTTTGGTTTAAAACTTCGTAAGGTACCAAAAACCGAGCGGACTAAACAGGTCATGGATATGCTGGAGCTTGTAAGAATGTCCGGTATGGAGAAAAAATACCCCGGACAGATGTCGGGCGGCCAGCAGCAACGGATTGCCATTGCCCGTTCTCTTCTTTTAAAACCCGAAGTTCTTCTTTTGGACGAACCTTTCTCTGCGCTGGATGCCAAGATCCGCTCCCAGATGAGGGAAGAGCTTAGGAAAATACAGCTTGACCTAAACATTACCGTCGTCTTTGTGACCCACGATCAAGAGGAAGCCATGGCCTTGTCCGACAGAATTGTTGTTATGAATAAGGGCTGCTTTGAGCAAGTTGATACCCCGGCTAACATTTACGATAAACCCATCAACAAGTATGTGGCGAGCTTTATAGGAGATATGAATTTTATAGAACAGAGGGACAAAATAGTTGCTGTTCGACCTGAATATGTCTCAATTCAAGGGGAAAACGGTGAAGGTGAGACCGGTATAGTTCGTGCCGTCATGATACTGGGTCACTATGTAGAAATCACAGTGGATACCGAGCATGGCATCGTAAAAGCCTTCGTCAAGAATGAAGAGGCCGGTAGATTCTACCCGGGTGATAAGGTAACCCTTACATACACCCGCATACACGAATACCCAAAGGAAAAGATTTTAGCTTAATTTGCGCTCCATTGTTTTTACATAAAAACAAATAAAGGAGGTTATAAAATGGGAGTCAAAAGGATCACAGCCATGAAGCAAAAAATGGATGAAGGAGGAAGCAAAATGAAGATCAAAACAATCCTCACGCTGACACTTGTACTTACACTTGCGCTTATGATGGTTGGATGCGGTGGCGCGAAACCTTCCGCTAATACACCTTCAACAGCTGCGCCATCATCAGCTTCATCTTCTGCTACACCAGTTGCTCCGGCAGAAAAACCAAAGGTAACGTTATGGACAACGGGTTCAGACAACTTGCGCGTTCTTTTTGAAACGGCTATCAGTACATATAATGCAAAGCCTGAGTCCACAAGTATCGTAGAACTTCAATTCGTATTGTCCGGATCCGGTGATCAAGGGCTGGATGCTAGAATTGCTGCGGCTAAACTGGCCGGCAAAACCGACACCGATTTTGATTTGCTTGCTGAAAACGGCTCGTCCCTTGCCAGCTATGTAGATAAAGCGGGCGGCGACCTCTTTGTTCCTCTGGAATTTGAAAAGATCCCTAATTTCAAAAACGTTCTGATGAAATCCGGCTTCTATACCGAATGTGTTGTTCCTTATAGAGGAACTACCGTCGTGTTGGCTTACGATTCCGCCAGACTGCCAACCCCTCCAAAAACCTGGGATGACTTGGTAGCTTGGATCAAGGCTAATCCTGGTAAGTTTGCGTATAATTCTCCCGGATCTGGCGGTGCCGGTGGGGCTTTTGTCAATTTGGCTCTTTATAAAGATCTGCCTTTGGAAGCTAGAACCTCTACTGATGAGAAGTGGGTGGAGCAATGGACAGCCGGTTGGGATAGACTCAAGGAAATCCATCCGTATCTCTATAAATCCGGTGGAAAAATCGTCTACCCCAATAAGAACCAGGGTGCCCTTGACCTTTTGATCAACAAAGAAGTGGATCTGATTCCTGCTTGGGCTGATCAGGCACTGACCAATATGTCGAAGGGGATTTTGCCTGAAAGCGTAAAAATCTATCAGCTTGACCCCGCGCTTAGCGGCACAGACGTAGTTTTCGCCGTTCCCAATATCGGTGGCAAAGCTGAAGAGACCTATGACTTTATCAATTTCATGATATCTCCTGAAGGGCAAAAAATCTGCCTTGAATCAATCTTCGCAGTTCCTGTTATCGATACGGCACAAATGAATTCCGATGCTAAGGGAATGGTTGCTGATCTGGATGTTACCGGTTTTTCAGTTATTTCCTTCGGAAAGCTTGGAGATAAGAGAAACGAGTATTGGGATGCCAATATCGCAACATTGCCATAGAATAATGTTTTCAACAGGAATGGCAGATGGGAAAGGCCGTACCTGCCCATCTGCCAAGCTTTCCTGGTATATCGGATAGGCGCAAGACTGTCTTGTATGCAAAAGAATTTGAAGAAGTGATGCGATGGTGACCATTGGGAGGAGATTAATATGGAAAAAAGAACATGGAAAACAAATCTGTTTATTATTTTGATGCTTGCCCCATCACTGCTTCTTACCCTGGGTATTATCGTTTATCCCATGATAAATACCGTAATCCGTAGTTTTAAGTCCAGAGAGAACGGTGGTTTCACCCTGGAACATTATAAGTTTATATTCACTGACAAGATTGCGGTAAGTAATATCGTTTATACTATTTGGATTGTTGTGGTAACCGTTGTAATGGCCATTATTATCTCCTATCTGCTGGCCCTGTATTTACGGTTTTCAGACAGTAAAATCAGTAAATTCATCGGAACTATTTATCTTCTTCCACGCTTTGTACCCAATCTTGTGGCCGTTTATGCCATGATAACAATTATCAGGGATACAGGTTTTTTAAACCGCGTTTCTCGCTTATTTGGTTATAATTTTAAACCAGGACTCATGTTTAATGCAAAAGGCATTATTTTAATGAATCTCTGGTTCAATATTGCTTTTGCCACCATGATTATCGTGGCGGCTCTTGCAAGTATTCCCGATTCTGTTGTTGAAAGCGCAAGGGACGTGGGAGCAAAAAAGATCAATGTCTTTTTCAAGATGATCCTTCCGCTTTCCTTTAAGGATGTTATGATCGCCATGACCTTTATCTTCATGAGCAATGTCAGTTCTTTTACCACGCCCTATGTCATGGGGGGCAATAATCCTATTATGTTGGGAATTTATCTTCGGAAGCAGTTTTCCGAGTATTCCAACTATGAGCTTGCAGCCGCACTATCGGTGGTTATGTTCCTTTTTTCATCAGCTTCGGCAGCCATTTATATTTATACAAACCTAAGAGAAAAGGAATGGGAGAAGGTGCAGTAGAAAAAAACAAAAATTCATATTGACTAATTAAAAAAACAATGTCAATATATGAAATAAATAGTTGTATTTTGTCGTTTAACTCATAATGGTTTTCCCAATTAATGTACTTTATTCGGTAGAACATATTTAAAGTGTTTGTAAATTTGTTCAGGGCATAGCTCTAAGTGAGTTATGGGTAATGATAAAAACATTAAGAATTTGGAGGGCCATGAAATGAAAAAAGCCTTAAAAACACTTCTCGGTGTATGGAACACCAAGACCGTCGTCGCAATTGCCATAGGCGCAGCATTATTTGGTGTGCTGATGAATTTTGGCGGGATCACAATCTTTACAAACACTAAATTAACAACTGCCATGATTATTCCGGTCATTGTAGGCTCAATGTTTGGACCGCTTCCGGCCTTTGTTACGTGTACGGTGGGAAACACTATTGCTGATTTAATAGGCGGTTGGGGCTTCTGGTTTGACTGGTCAATCGGTAATGGCGTATTAGGCTTTATTATCGGATTATTACCTCTATATGGTGCAAAAATAAATGATGGTATCTTTAAACCCATTCATGCTGTTATCTACGCAATAACCTGTCTCATTGGCAATGCCTTAGCCTTTGGCGTTATTACACCTTTATTGACAGTCCTGTTTTATGGCGGAGAACTGAATGTAACCTTTGTTCAGGCGCTAACAGGCGGCCTTGCCAATATGATTATTTTAGTGATCATTGGTGTTCCGATTCTCATAGCTTTGGCAAGACGTAATGCACGCAGTACAAATCTCAAAATTGAAGAGAAAGAAGTATAATATACATAAAATGAAAAAGCCCATTGTAGAATTTATAGACTTTGGATTTAAATATAAGTCACAGACCGGGGCTACCTTGCATGACATCAATCTCACGATCTATGAGGGTGAAAAGATATTGCTCCTTGGCCCCAGCGGAAGTGGAAAATCAACATTAGCAAATTGTATCAATGGCTTGAATCCTTTTTCTTATGATGGGACTATAACAGGGTCATGCAAAATTGCTGGCAAGGAAACTAAAACTGCCAGCATTTTTGCATTGAGCAAGACGGTGGGGACTGTTTTGCAGGATTCAGACGCCCAATTCGTAGGCCTAAGCGTTGGCGAGGATATTGCTTTTGCCCTTGAAAATCAAAGTATGCCACGAAAAGAAATGATGCCCAAGGTTCAAAAGGCAAGTGAAATCGTGGGTATGGAGAATTTTCTCAATCACATCCCTTACGAGTTATCGGGGGGACAAAAGCAAAAAGTGGCTCTTGCAGGAGTTATTCATGATGATGTGAGCCTGCTGATTTTTGATGAACCATTGGCATCTCTTGATCCTAAAATGGGAATGTATGCCGTTGATCTCATTGACCGCATCCACAGGGAGCAGGAAAAAACAATCCTCATCATTGAGCATAGGTTGGAAGATGTGCTTTATCGCCATGTAGACCGGATTGTGCTTATGAATGAAGGTAGGATTGTTTTTGATGATACGCCTGATAAACTCCTGGCGTCAGATTTGTTGGCCCAGTATGGCATCCGTGAGCCCCTTTATATTAAGGCCATGAAAAATGCAGGGTGTGATTTGACCGAGAATCAAAACCTATCCGATATCTATCATATGGATTTAAGTCCTTTTTCCAATAAGCTTAAAACCCAGCATGCAACCGAATTCGAAAAGTATATTCCTGACTCGGGAGACGAAATATTGAAAATTGAAAATGTCTCTTTCGCCTATGGGGAAAATGATGTTTTGAAGAACATTTCGTTTTCAATAAAAAAAGGTGAGAAGGTTGCCTTTGTAGGGAAGAACGGCGCCGGGAAAAGCACCATGGCCAAGCTGATATGCGGAATTGTCAGACCCTCATCCGGAAAGGTCCATATTCACAATACTAATTATCTTAGCATGTCTATAAAAGAGATTGGCGAGAAAATAGGATATGTCATGCAGAATCCCAATCAAATGCTTGTCAAGGATATTATCAAGGATGAAGTGGAACTGGCTCTGATACTGCGCGGTAAGAGCAGAACTGAAATAGATGAAGCTGTAAAAAAAACGCTTAAGATGTGTGGACTTTATGGTATGAGAAATTGGCCGGTAACGGCAGTGAGCTATGGACAGAGAAAAAGAATCACCATTGCCTCAATTCTCGTACTGCAACCTGATATCATTATCCTGGATGAACCTACAGCCGGTCAGGATTATTTCCACTATACCGAAATTATGAATTTCCTGGATGAATTAAACAAACAGTATGGAATCACCATCGTGTTTATAACCCATGACATGCATCTGGCTATACAGTACACCGACCGGGCCATTGTTTTTGCCGAGGGGGAGCTGGTGGGCGATGATTCGGTATTCAAGGTCTTGTCCGATGATGATGTCATCAATAAAGCCAACTTAAAGCAAACCTCGCTGTATACTCTGGCAAAACGGTTGGAGTTGGACCCAGAAAGCTACATTGAACATTTTATTGCTTATGAAAGGATGCTTAAGGAGCATGAAGAACCAATTGCTTAACTTGATTCCAGGTCATACTTTTCTTCATAAGCTAACTGGAAAAACAAAAGTTCGTTCCTTCGTCATCCTATTGGTTTATCTTATCATGTCCTTCGATATACGGCTTATCTTACCGCTGCTAATTGTAGGGATTGTGGGATTGGCATCCTTAAAGCCTAATTGGAAGAACCTGAAATACTTTTTTATTATAATCCTTGTAATGAATTCGATTAATATTGTACTTTTCTGGATGGTAGATCCGAGTATAGGAGCTTATTGGTGTGGCGGTCAGAATACAGTTCTCATCGAGCTATCAGGGAGGTTTTTTATTTCTGCCGAAACGGTTTGGTATTTATCCATCCGTTTTATTAAAATGATCACTTCGTTTGTGATTTCTGTGGTTTTCATATTGTCCATAACGCCGTCGGAAATGGCTGCAGGACTGTACTCAATCAAAGTTCCCTATAAAATATGTACCATTTTCTCTATTGCGTTCCGGTATATACCCGATATTGGAAGAGATTTTGAAAACATTAAAGTATCCATGCAAGTGAGAGGGGTTGAGCTGGATCCCAAGAAGGCGTCGCTTATGAATCGTTTAAAACAGAATGTGCTGATATTGGTTCCTTTAATCATTTCCTCATTTGAACGAGTAGGTAATATCTCAAATGCCATGGACTTAAGAGGTTATGGAAAAGGAAAAACCAGAACCTATTACAGTGAGCATGAGGAGCGGAAAGCCGACAAGGTCTTCAAGGTGATATATTCCGGCTTGCTGCTATTCTGTTTATATTGGATTGCATCCGGATTTCTTCTGCCACCGCCTTCAAAAATGTGGTATCCGTTCTTATGAATTACATATTTAAACATTATTATGATGCTATTATCAAGGATCTTTCAGGCCTGATTAAGATACCAACGGTATATGATGCTTCAACTGTAACAGCGAAAATGCCCTATGGGAAAAATGTATATCAGGGCTATCTTTGGATGAAAGAAAAAGCCTTGAAGGATGGATTTGAAGTCCTTGAATATGATGGCCATGCTCTGGCTATCCGCATCCCTGGCAATGAGAGCATCGACAGAGTGGATGTAGTATCCCACATGGATGTGGTAGAGCCGGGAGAAGGGTGGGATCAAGACCCGTTCAGCGGTTCTGTCATAGATGGATGTATCTATGGCAGAGGCGCCCAGGATATGAAAGGGTCGCTTATCCTTACCTACTATGCCCTTAAGTATATAAAAGATAACAAATTCCCATGTAAAAAAGAACTGCGTGTTGTAATAGGCTGTGATGAAGAATGTACCATGGGTGACATGAAATATTATCTGATGAAGGCAGGAGAACCGGCTTTTGCTTTTACCCCAGACGGCAAATTTCCTTATTCAATGGGCGAAAAAGGCGCTTTGATGTGGGTTGTTGAGGGCAGCATGGAGACATGTATTGAAGAGCTGGACGGCGGTGTGCAATGCAATGTTGTCAGTCCTTCAGCATCAGCTCTGGTCAACCCTATAGAAGCCTATAGCGTCTATCAGGAGATGATAGAAAAGCTGGGCTATGAAGGAGAGGTTCTAAAGGAGGCTGGAAGGGTAAAGCTTAAGATAATTGGGAAAGCAGCTCATGCTTCAAGGCCGGAGTCCGGTCTTAATGCTACTGTTCGCTTGTTGGAATTGATTCGGGAAGTGAGCCATGACCCTTTGGCAGAGCTTATGCATAAGTGTTTTTACGATTACTATGGGAAAGGTGCAGATATATGCTATGATATTTCACCCATGGGAAAACTGACACTGAATTTGGGACTTCTTAAAATCCGGAATAAAGCGGTAACGGCAAGCATTGATTGCCGTTATCCGTCCGGTATTACTGAAGATATTTTAACAGAAAAGATACAGCAGGTATTAAAGCCCTTGAATGTGGCTTTAAAATACAATGACAGGCCGACCCTTGTTAGCGGCCCATCACCTTATTTGGATGTTCTTCTAGCCACCTACCGTGAAATAAGTAAAAATCCCAAGGCAGAGCCAATTATCGGCATGGGGGTTACATACAGCAAGGTTTTCTTCAATTGTGTTGCATTTGGGCCAATGGCAGAGGGGGATTTGGTACTGGCTCATCAGGCAAATGAGAGCATTGATATTAAAAAGCTTGAATCTCTGTTTGAGATATACAGTCAGACTATGATCCGACTTGCAAATTTGAAGTGACAATGAAAGGAATCTGATCATATCATGGATAAACCAATTTTAGTATTCCAAACTGATTTTACGTATAAGGAAGGCGCTGTCTGCTCCATGTACGGCGTTGTTAAATCAATAGACCGAAGCCTGGAGATATTTGACGGAACCCATGAAATACCTCATTTTGACACATGGAGCGCATCCTACCGTTTGTATCAGTCAATGAAATTCTGGCCCAAGGGTACCATTTTTGTATCTGTTGTGGACCCCGGAGTTGGAACATCCAGGCGTGCTTCCGTTGCAAGGACGAAGGACGGATATTTTGTGGTTACTCCAGACAATGGCGCATTGACCCATTTGAAGGTGCATGTTGGAATTGAGGAAATAAGAGAGATTGATGAGACACGAAATCGTCTGCAATCAACCCAGGGGACCAGTGTTTTTCATGGACGGGATCTTTTTGGATACTGTGCGGCAAAGCTTGCAGCAGGGATCATTTCCTATGAGGAAGTCGGGCCCGCCTACCCTGTAGATGAAATTGTAGTTCATCCGATACACCAGCCATTAATTAGCCGGGAAAAAACAGAGGGTATTATCGAAATTTGTGACCCTAACTTCGGTAATATGTGGACGAATATACCTGTGGAGACGTTTTTGGAGAATGGCTTCCAGTATGGAGATTTATTGAATATTATCATTAGTCACCAGGGAAAGATGATTTACCAGGGTAAAGCGCCTTTCGCCAAATCCTTCGGATACGTAAATAAAGGTGAAACCGTTGTGTATACCAATGAACTTATGAAGATAGCCATCGCCATAAGTATGGGGAATTTCAAGGAAACCTATCATGTTGATTTTGGTTCTGATTGGAAAGTCGAATTGATAAAATGCAATGATAAATAATCCTTTTATAGCAAGTTAATCGAAACAGTCACAGGAGGATAACATGAGTAGCTTGTTAATTTTTCAATCGGATTTCGGCCTTGCTGACGGAGCTGTCAGTGCCATGTACGGTGTGGCTTATTCGGTTAATCCCAAGCTCACCATTTGCGATCTTACCCATGAAATCCCTCAGTATGACATATGGGAGGCATCTTATCGTTTGATTCAGACAGTCCGATACTGGCCCCGTGATTCTGTTTTTGTATCGGTAGTGGACCCGGGTGTGGGCTCAACCAGACGAAGTATAGCCATTAAAACCAGCGAAGGGCAATACATAATCACTCCCGATAATGGAACACTTACACATATAAAGCGCATGTCAAAAATAACGGAAGCCAGGGAAATTGATGAAAATATCAATCGTTTGCCAAACTCCGGCGATTCTTATACTTTCCATGGAAGGGATATATATGCCTATACCGGCGCCAGGCTGGCAGCAGGTATTATAGCATTTGAAGATATTGGACCTGAGGTAGACGTTGAAGATATTGTTGAGCTGAATGTTACAGAAACGGTAAAAGAAGGAGACATCATAACAGGTACAATAGATATCCTGGATGTTCGGTTCGGAAGCCTCTGGACGAATATCAGCAAAGAAGTATTCAAGGAACTGGGGATCACATTTGGGGGCAGAGTCGAAATAATGATCCTCAATGACACCCGTGAGGTATACAGGAATATCATGAAATATGCAAAGTCCTTTGCAGATGTTCACATTGGAGAGCCCCTCGTGTATGTTAACTCATTGGACTGCATCGCTGTTGCAATAAATCAGGGTTCCTTTTCAAAGGCCTATAACATACAGACAGGCTCCAACTGGAAAATCTCAATAAGAAAAGCGCCCAAGATTATATATGAATAATGAGGAGGCCGCAATGAAAGTATTGCGGCCTCGAAGCAACTTATTGAAAGTTCGGGCTGATATCGGGGTTTGGATAGGTATAAAGCTTGCCCTCGTAGTTCTTTAATATCGCCTTCTGGTCGTCAAGGCTCACGATATACTCAGGGTTTGCGGGTGTTTTTCCACCGCCGCCCGGTGCATCGATGACAAATTCGGGCACAGCATAACCTGAAATATAGCCTCTTATCTGCTTCATGATGTCGATTCCTTGAGAAACCGGCGTCCTGAAATGGCCGATACCTTTCGCTATATCACATTGGTAAAGATAATAAGGTCTTACTCTGATCTTGACCAGCTTTGTGAAAAGCTCCTTCAGTATGTCGGCATTGTCATTGATACCGCGAAGAAGAACGCTCTGGTTGCCAAGGGGTATGCCTGCATCCATTATCTTTTCACAGGCGAGGGAGGATTCAGGAGTGATTTCTTTAGGATGGTTAAAGTGGGTATTGATCCATATGGGATGATATTTGCGCAGCATTTTGAGCAAGTCATCAGTAATCCGCATGGGTAAAACCACGGGTGTACGTGTTCCTATACGGATAATCTCGACATGAGGTATTTCCCTAAGCCTTTTTATGATGGTTTCAAGCCAACTGTCAGGCATTATCAAGGGGTCGCCTCCCGACAGCAGCACATCTCTGATTCTGGGGTTTCGGCTTATGTACTCAAAGGCCTTTTCCAGTTTGGCCCTGCTCAATGAAAAATCTTCGCATCCGACCTTTCTTCTTCTTGTGCAGTGACGGCAGTACATCGAGCATTTGTGCGTCAAAACGAAAAGGACTCTATCGGGGTATCGGTGCACGATACCTTCAACTGGAGAAAACTGCTCTTCACATAGGGGATCATCCATTTCGCATTCATCTACAATAAGCTCTTTTACAGAGGGTACAGCCTGTCTTCTAATAGGGCAGTCCGGATTGTCAGAATCCATGAGCATTGCATAATAAGGGGTAATTGCCATTTTAAAGTGCTCAAGGCATTTTTCAATCTCCTGGCCTTCATCAGCCCGTAGGTTTATGAGCTTACCAAGCTGCTGACCGGAAGTGATTCTGTTTTTCATCTGCCAATTCCAGTCGTTCCATTGTTCCGGCGATATGTCCCCCCACAATGTCCCTTTCATGCTTTCATTCATTATATTTCGCCTCGATTCAAAGGGACTTCATTCATGCCATATCTTTTTAAAGCACTGTTCAACACACTTAAAATCAAAGTTCGATAGTCTGTTCCGCAAAACTGTGCCAGCATAGGGTAGTCGCTATAGCCAGGAGCAAGGCCAGGGAGCGGGTTTATCTCAATGAAATGGATAATGCGATCCTCAGAAAGCCGAAAATCAACCCTTGAAAAGTCCCTGCAATCCAGTGCCAGACAAATTTCTCCGGCGATTTTCTTCATCTCATCGATAGTACTTCCGTCCAGCTTTGGCGGGCAGCTATAGGTCACATACTCTTTATAGTTCTTTTTCACATGATAGCTGTAAATTTCATTTTCTCTTTCCTTGCGAAGATAACCAATCTCCATAGGCTCAAATACTTTCATGTCGTCGCCGTTGCCCAGGATTCCGACTGTGAACTCACGGCCCTCTATGTATTCTTCCACCAGCATGGGCTGCCCATATAGCTTGAAATTCCTGTCGATAACGTTTAAAAGCTGCTCTTCAGAATCAACGATAGCAAGATCCGAGATTCCTTTGCTTGAGCCTTCAGAATTTGGTTTTACGATCAAGGGAAAATCCAGTGATGAGTCATGCCTGTAATCCGGGGTTTTTACAAGCCGGTATTCAGGTGTCTCAATATGATATGTTGAAAGATATCTCTTTGTTAGTGCCTTATCAAGGGCCAAACAAAGAGTTGTCTCATCAGATCCTGAAAAAGGAAGGCCTAGAAAATTTAATATAGCCGGTACTTGAGCTTCTCTGCCTCTTCCGGAAGTACCCTCGGCGATATTAAAAACAATATCCACCTTGGTACTTTTTAATTTCTCCACAAAGTCAGCATCAGCTTCCAGAAGTTCGACCCTGATACCCTCAGATAGAAATACATTACGAATGGCCTCAATGGTCTCAAAAGAGTCGTATTCAGCTTCAATATCTTCCACGTCGGAAGCTATACCTTTTTTAAGATTATAAGCTATTCCGACAGTTAGGGGAGGAGGGACGGCATCAGTCTCCATTACAATCACACTCGCTTTACAATAAATTTAGGGTTTAAAAACTATTCAATAGTCTTGCTTAAGTATAGCAAATGCACTATTAAATGAAATGGTGAAATAACGCTAAATGAAGACAATTTAGACCTAAAGTGAGCGTTTTTTATAAATTGTGTTCCCAGATCAATGTTTATTGTGGAAAATCATGTTATTTTGAGTAATTACGAAAAAGCTCTATAAAATTAAGGCAACGAAGAGCAAATTAAAAGTGTAAGTTACCGCAGTTATTACATTTAAAGCCGCAGTTATTACATTTCAAATATAAAGATAGGATAATATGTTACTGTATAGCTATAGATGGATACGCAAATATCATATGAGGTATAAGGATGCATAAACAGATCAAAATAATGCTTACTGTTGGACTTTCTATCCTTTGTTTAATCGTTTTATTCTCATTATTAGATCCTTCTGAATCAAAAAAGCAAAAAAGTATAATGAAAGCATTCCTTAAGGAATACTACAGTGCTCAAAGCTGTGATAGATATATAGAGCTATTCAAAGGGAATTTAGATATTTTAGAATTGCTGTATAACGAACAATACAAAAAGCTGCTGACAGAAGATATATATGGAACCTTGGTTGCCGACAGAGTTATTTTAGAGTCAGAGAAAGTCGTACAGCGATATAATTGTAAGGTATCACTTAAAAGCAGCTCATTCAAAAAAGTGAAAAGCCAGACGATTGATGGATACCCTTCATTTTTATATGTTGTGAAAGTAAAACTTGACTTTGGCAATCATGATATTAGAAATATACTATTATCTGGAACCCTTGATTTTATTAAACAAGATGAAGATTGGATAATAAGCGGATTTACACCGCAGGAAAGCATCTTTGATGCTGTTGAAGAAAGACAATATGAATTGAAAAAAGTGTTTGATAAGTCTTAGAAAGTAGTTAAGGAAAAAAGAATAAAAATAGTCTTGTCATAGAGCCACTTTTCATGTATACTTTATTATGCTAAAAGCCATGCGAAAGTGGTGGAATTGGCAGACTCGCTAGATTCAGGTTCTAGTGTACGCAAGTACGTGCGGGTTCAAATCCCGCCTTTCGCACCAGTTTTATTGAAAGAAGTCGATTCATACCGAATCGACTTCTTTCATTTTCTGTGATAGCAAAAAAAGAAGTGATTATGGCAATAGGGAGTCACGATATAGATGTTTAGGTGTCATAGCATTTTCAAGAGCATATAATCACATTACATTTTTCGAAATAACCCACAAAGCTGATTTTAAAATTGTATGTAGGCAACTTATTGATTCTACCATGGTCCAGTTAGATAGTGGGTAAAACATAGCAGTAAATATTAAGAGTGATGCAGAGATATTACTACTTCATAATTCTGAATCCATCTAGCTTTTTCAAAATAAATCGATTCGTATGGAATCGGCTTATTTTTTTTTGCTAATATGAGGTAAATAATTGCAAGAATGTCTTGACTTTCTAACACTTGTTAGATAAAATAATTCTAACAAATGTTAGAATTATTATGGAGTAAGATATGAAAAAAAGAGCTGGTAATACAAAAGATAGAATACTGGAGATTGCGCTTGATCTATTCTCAAAAAGGGGATTTAGCGCGGTATCTATACGGGATATCAGCAGTACTGTGGGTATTAAGGAAAGCACGATTTACTATTACTTTACGAACAAACAGGACATATTTGACACATTGCTTCAAACAGTCGTAGAGATGATTAATGATATAAAGTCAAAATTTAACGAGCAATTTGAAATAAATGAAAAAGTTGAAAAAACCGCTTTTATAGGGGTCGGGTGCTCCGTATTATTCGGTTTCTATCTAGATCAGAACGTATTGAGATTTTTCCGTATGTTAACGATAGAGCAGAATATCAATGAAAAAGCAGCTTGTGTATACAAATATATTTTTATCGATATACCGTTACAACAAAATACAGAAGTTTTTCAAAAAATGATGGATAAAGGGCATTTCAGGCAGGACGACGCTCGGTGCCTTGCTACCGAGTATTACGGTATCATTTACTTTGTTTTCCATAAGTACTTCAGCAGTAACAATGCGGACGCCGAGGTGAAAGTAAAAGCGGAAATGGAACTTACTACGCTTTTAGACAGATTTTTTGACAGATATAATAAGTGATAATAAATAAGAAGACAAAGGAGGGCTATTATGAAGGTGTTTAAAAGTGAAAAAAAGAAGAAAGCGCTATTGGAAGACTACGACAGGTTGCTGGGGCAATGGGGTGTACCCTATGAGGAAAAGGACATTGTAAATCAATTTGGATCTACACATGTGATCCTGGCCGGTCAGTGCTCCTTTCCTCCGCTTGTATTGCTCCACGGCGTGGGCGATAATTCGGCTGTCATGTGGATACATAATATTCGCTCACTCTCCGCATGTTTCCGATGTATCGCTGTAGATACGGTTGGAGGTCCGGGTAAAAGCGTGCCCGGAGAAGCATATAACAAGAATTTTTCGCAAAGAGAATGGATCGACAGCATTCTTGATCAACTTGATATCAAAACCTGCTTCATGATGGGCGTATCAAACGGAGCGGTGATGGCATTTGCCTATGCCGCATTCAGTGAGCGTGTCGAGAAGCTGATTTGCATTGAGGGCGGACCAATTTTGAGTTCGGCGGTAGCATATAAAACGATGCTCAAAGCTTTTCCGGAAATTCTTTGGCCAACTGAAAAAAATGTAAAAAAGCTGCTCATTAAACTTGCAAATCCGCGTCAAGGTTTTTTCGAAGAAAATCCCAACATTTCAGACCATATGGTTCTGATTATGAAAGCATCGAATCAAATTGCTATGGCCAATCATAAGCTTTGGATATATGATAACAAACGTGCTGAAAAGCTTCGGTCAAAAACGCTAATAATAATGGGGGAATACTCTGGAGCAAAATCAGTTGAAATAATGCAAGTGTTGTCGAGCGATGGGTATAAAGTGCAAGTTATCAAGGATGCAGGTCATGGAGTGAACATGGAACAGTTTGAAATCTTAAATGATTCTGCTATAGCATTTTTAAAGCATTGAGATTTGGTAGTATTTAGAGGGTTCTTTACCTTCGATTTTCTAGGCATTTATTTTCACCTAACTATACAGAAAGACAGACCTGTTTTTTTAACAGATGGGTCTGTCTTTTTTCATGCATAAAAGTGGCTATTCATCTTGGGTTTTATCCAAACATCGAGAGCAAACCCATATATACGCAGGTTTGGTGTGCAGCTTTGCTTATAAACCGTACCGTCTGTTTGAATGCAGGCGGTATTTTTTGCCCATTTATCCTAAATGGGAGGTGAATGACCTTTTATACGGCGTTTTTACAAGCTGACAGAGTGGTGTTGTTTACCAGCGTATCTCACTCTAGGAGAGCTTAACAGCAGAAAAAGAACAATAAGTCAGTACGAATTTGTTTACTACATTGACGAGTACTATACTCTATAGTATTATAAAGTAAAACATATTAGGAGATATTCATTATGGAACACACAAGCAGCAGTTTCCAAGTATTTATGGAGGAAAGCGGCGCAGTCGGCTCAGCCTTTATGGAAATGGTTATGAAAGCATCGGGGGCAAGTGCTCTTGAGAGAAAGACGGCGGAGCTTGCCTATATTTCTGTTTTATCTGCCGTTCGGCTATCCGGCGGGCTTCCGTTTCATGTAAGGTCCGCAAAAGCATTGGGAGCCACTAGAGAGGAAATCAAAAGTGCCGTTCTTGTAGGACTGCCGGCCGTGGGGCTTGCGGTTACTGAAGCTTTGCCCATGGCCATGAAAAGCTATGACGAGGATTGAGGTGCTAGCATGTCTACGGTTGACTTGATCCTTTTAGGAATAGTCATGGAGCGCTCATGCAGTGCGTATGAGATGCAAAAGAATATCGAGTATCGGAATCTCTCTAAATGGGTGAAGGTCAGTTCCCCATCCATCTACAAGAATGTTCTTCGGCTTGAAGAAAAGGGCTATCTTTCCGGCGATGTGATGCGAGAGGGCAAAATGCCCGAAAAGACGATTTACTCTATCACTGATTCCGGAAAAAGTTACTTCCTTTCGCTTATGAAAGAAACTGCTGCCGGAGCTGTAAGTGTCATGTTTGACTTTAACGCCGTGGTAGCCAATCTGAACAAAATCCCGAAGAAACAGGCAACGGAACTCATTTCCGATATTCGTTCCGGTATTACTGTAAGCAAAACGTATATGGAGGATATGCTACCGCAAAGAGAGCATATCCCGCTTGTCGGCAGGACGATTTTGATTCAGCAACTTCATGTTTTGGAATCGCTTTTAGCTTGGATAGATAGTTTTTCGCAGGAGTTTAGCGAGTTAACGGAGGATAAATAAGATTACTGGAAAAAGCGTAGAAAAAGCAAATCGAAGCACTTTTATGAGAGGAAGCAAAGAATGGGTGAATTGACTAAACTGCCGAACATCGCAAGCGTAATGGAAATGCAGCTTGCGGATGTAGGTATCACTACCGTGGATGAACTGAAGCGTGTGGGCAGCCGTGAATCGTGGCTCCGCATTCTCGCCCGTGACCCATCAGCCTGCATGAATCGGCTTTGTGGGCTAGAGGGCGCGATTCAGGGCGTGCGCTGGCACTACCTTGATGATGAAACGAAGAAATCGCTTAAAGCGTTTTATGACGAGCATAAGGGAAATAAGTCGAGGAGCCGTCTATAGCTCTGAAAAAACATCCGACAATCGACGTTTGTGGCGGCGATGGATTTGAGCAGAAAACCGTGTCGGATTTTTACTATCATGGTTTTACAGCATCCATTACACTATCATGAGGAGGTGTTTTTATGGCTATGTGGAACCCGTGGCGTGGCTGTCATAGATACAGCGAGGGCTGCAAATTTTGTTTTATTCATAAAGGCGATGATAAACGAGGCGTCGATACAAACGAGATTGTACGGACGGACAAATTTAATGTTCCTATTGAGAAAACGAAAGCAGGAGCATACAAAGTAAAATCCGGGCAAACCGTTTACCTTTGCTTTTCAACGGATTTTTTAATTGAAGAAGCTGATAGTTGGCGGCAGGAATGTTGGGAAATGATAAAAGAGCGTTCGGACTTGGACTTTCTTTTTCTCACAAAGAGAATTGATCGATTTATGGATTGTGTTCCAAAGGATTGGATCGACGGATACGATAACGTAACTGTTGGCTGTACAATAGAAAACCAAGAAGCCGCCAATTACCGACTTTCTATTTTCTCTGCTCTGCCTATCAAACACAAGAATATTATTTGCCAACCTTTAATTGACAGCGTAAATATCGAGAAGTATTTGCATGATGTAGAATTGGTTGTAGTCGGTGGCGAATCTGATAAAGATGCCCGACCGCTTGACTATGATTGGGTACTGGATATAAGACAGCAATGTATTCGGAGTGGCGTTCGTTTTGAGTTTCGGCAATGCGGCACTCATTTTATCCAAGACGGCAAGTATTATAAATTGTCAACTTTTCATTTGTGTTCGCAGGCTAAAAAAGCGAATATCAACTACTTCGGATAATCAAGGTCAAATACTTGTCGCAGAACTGGCTCAGAAAGTCGGTATAGCGAGCGGCAATTAAACCGTTATTTTTAATGCAGATTGGTATGAATGCCAAAAACTATGCCCGATTTAATCGCCCTGCTTCTTTGCGGCATTGTCGCAACAAGCACATCAAGAAATTGAGAATACCTGAGTAGTAATTCTCAAGAAATTAATGCTACAAAAATGACTTATTTAATCGGTTTTATGACATTCTTCTAGTGAATTCATTGACACCTGTTTCCTATTTTGTTACGATTGCTTAAATTAATAGCAAAATTAATGCAAAAGGAAATCTAAATTGTATGGAAAAGGGACTTATTATAGCAATATTGCAGTCATTAGCCGTGGGAGATGCTTTTGGTAAGGCTACAGAATTTGCATCTCGCAGCCAGATACAGAGGTCTTTCAGTAGTATAGATACCCTGCTGCAGCCTATTGAGGCTTTGGCGCACAAGGATATGAGATATGCGCAGGTAACCGATGACACAGAGCAAAATTTCTTTTTAATAGAAGACTATACCGAGGCAGGGGAAATAAGTGCGGAGGTTGCGGCCAAAAGCTTGCTTCGCTGGATAGATGAATCTCCCGAGCCTGAAAAATATATTGGACCGAGTACATCCCGAGCGCTGAAGGTGTTAAAAGCCGGAGGTGATATAGGCACAGCTGGGATTCACGGAACTTCTTGCGGAGGCGTGATGAGGGTTCCCGCTGCTTTTTTGTGCAGCGCCTCACGCAAAGAATTACAGCATAATATAATTGCTACACTGTTGCCTACACATAATACTGCTGCGGCAATGGAGGCTGCTTTTGGGTATGGATACGCTCTTTTGGAAGCAATAGAAACGAAGGATATGGAAAGAATTACACGGGCGGCCGTGGAGGGCTGCGCCAGAGGGCGCAGATACATTAACAAGGATGGTGATTTAACTTGTGAGCCATCGTGTGAACATCGTATTCGCCATATTGTCAAGGAACTGCCTGAATTTGAAAGCGATGATGCTTTGCTTGATTTTCTATTCTATGTTTTTGGTGCAACAATCTCCTCGTGTGATGTTTTTGTTGCCTCATTTGTGTTGTTTCTATGGGCAAGGGAGGATGTTTTTCTGGCAATTCGCCTTGCGACAATGCTTGGCGGTGATACTGACACCATTGCTTGCTTAGCTGCTGTTTTATGCTGCACCTATGCAAAAGGTCATAATATCCCTGTTGATATTCTTCAGGCAGTGGAACAAAATAATAATATTGATTTTTCAAACTTGGCTGATAAGATTGTAGAATTTACAAAGAAATAGGGGATGATACATATGAAAATAAAATATTTGGGTACTGCCGCAGCCGAAGGGTGGCCTGCGCTGTTTTGTAATTGTCAATACTGTAAGATGGCAAGGGCGGCAGGTGGTAAAAATCTGCGTACGCGCTCACAGGCAGTAATTGATGATAAGTTGCTGATAGACTTCCCCGCTGACAGCTATATGCACATGCTGAACGACAATATCGACTTACCAAATATCCACAACATCCTTATTACACATACGCATCAGGATCACTTGTATTTAGAGGATTTAGGCTTGCGCTTTGGTGATTTTGCTCGTGATATCAATGGAAATTTAACCCTTTATGGCAACGATGCACTATTAAAGAAATTCATTGCCTTATATAAGACGGATCCAAATGACACCCATTTGGATGGAAAACTGGCTTGCCGTGAGCTTCAAGAATTTGTTCCGGTGGCTATCTCAGACTATATGGTTACCCCTCTTCTTGCAACACATGATAGAAGAGAGAAATGCTATATATATTTGGTTGAGAAGGATGGGAAAGCCCTGTTGTATGGTAATGATACGGGTTGGTTCCCAGAAGTAACATGGGATTATCTTGGGGGTAGGCGGCTTGATTTGGTAAGCTTGGACTGTACCCATTTAAAATATAGAGAAGGCACAAACCACATGGGGATTTCCAACATATTGGAGGTACGGGTTCGTTTGATTGAATTAAATTGTGTCGATGCTTCCACAACTTTTGTTATTACACATTTTTCGCATAACGGGCATATGCTTCACGATGAAATAGAGCAGATGGTTGGCTCCCATGGCTTTTTAGTTGCCTATGACGGATTAGAAGTCCATTGCTGAATAATGTGCTTTAGGTAAAGCTTAATGCTGGGGGGAATGAAAATATGGAACCCAAACTGATTTCATCAAAAAAGCATTTAACAGTATTTATAAGTCTCTTTATCACCCCCCTGATAATGTCCTTGTTTTTCCATAATTACTATTCTCTTTTGAAATTGAACAGTGAGGTAGCACAAACAGGGAAAAATACTATCAACTTGTATCAAAAGCAGCTTGAGAGCAACTTAAACAATATAAGCTCAACGGTTTCCAACTATTGGGCGAATGATTATACTCATAAAATACTGCTGTATAAAACGGGCAATTTGTCGCGATACTTAGCCGGTTATGAAATAACAGAGAAGTACCGTAATATAATAAGGAATAGTACCTGTGTGGGCGGAATGTTTTTATTTTCAAAGGTAAATGATTTAAAATGGTATAATTTTCAGGAAAACTGGTATACCCAAAAAATAAAGGACGAAACTCGCTTATATGTAGCTCGGTTAATGGAGGAACCTGTCAGAGCGGCGCAACAGGGCTGGGTAGCTCAAAGTCTTGCAGGACAGGCCTTTTTATTCCGCGTATTAGGGAATAATGGTGCTTACACTGTTATAATGATAGATTTGAATAAAACAATTGAAGACCAAATAAAAAATGCAGCAAACGGTGAGGGATTTCTTTTTTATTGCACAATCGATGGTGTGCCTCTATCCACTAATAAAGATATTATTGCCGAAGACTTGATATTATCTGAATTTGGCAATAAGTATTACCTAACTCGAAATAATCCCCGTTTTTTGGTGGTTGATAACTACTCTAATATTGCGCATGTAAACATGCTATATTTTATTCCGTATTACGGCTATCTATCTCTAATGAGTAAAATACAAATTGTTTTTATGTTGATTTTTATTTTAATAGTAATTCTCATTCCCTTAATCTATAAATTGATGTCCCGAACATATTTTAAACCGATGGAGAGCCTTATCAGCACGATGGAAAAGATTCGTGACGGTAATGTAAACGAAAAGCTGAAGCTCAATTATAAAATCAAGGAATTCCAGACTGTAAATATTACCTTTAACCAAATGATGGATCAGATAAATCGTTTGAAAGTGGAGTCCTATGAGAAGCAATTGCAGCGCAATCAGGCGGTAATGCAATATTTGCAGCTGCAAATCAAGCCCCATTTCTTTTTAAACTGTTTAAAAACCATGTACAGCATGGCGGAGCAAAAAAAATACGATAGGATGAAGGATATGATTATTCAGATTTCCAGTCACTTGCGGTATTTTTTAAAGGATACAATGTCCCGCGTTACGCTAGAGGATGAAATAAAATATGTGCAAAATTATATAAATCTACAAAAAAACAGCATGCTTCAGGATGTGGATTGTGAAATTGAGGTTGATGAATCCGTAAAAAAATGTCTTATTCCAGTTTTGCTAATATACCCGTTTGTTGAGAATAGCTTTAAATATGGGAGAAGATTGAGTCAAACGTTGGTGATACATATTAAAATTGTGGAGCTTAAGTCTGAGGGGGGCAGATTAATAGATATTATTATTTCCGATAACGGAAATGGTTTTAAGGAAGAAATATTGGAGCAAGTGAATTCAGGGGTTGTTTTTAAGAATACTGAGAATTATGTCGGGCTTTCAAATATCAAGCAGCGGATGTATCTTCTGTATGGCGATCAAGCCGTTTTGCAGTGCAGTAATACATCGAATGGCTCGCAATGCGAAGTAATAATTCCGGTAAGCGGAAAAAGCTTAGAGGGGGCTGCTGATGAACATATTGATTGTTGACGATCTGCCAGAGGTGGTAGAGGGAATTATAGCAGGTGTTTCATGGGAAGCCTTAAAAATTGAGCAGCGTTTTAAGGCATTTAATATTTTTGATGCGCAGGATATTATTAAGAATAACAGCATCCAACTGATGCTTTGCGATATTGAAATGCCGCTAGGCAGCGGGTTGGAATTGTTAGAGTGGGTTTCAAATAATCGCTATGACATAAAGTGTATCTTTTTAACGGCTCATTCAGATTTCTGTTATGCACAGAGAGCGGTGCATTTACAAGGCTTTGATTATTTACTACAGCCCGTTACATATAAGCAAATAGAAGAAGCACTCTGGCGTGCCATTGACCAAATTAAAGTGGATGGCATCACCAAGGATTATTATGATTATGGTAAACAGCTGAAAAAGCATGAAAAAGATACTCTGGTAAGTATAATACGAGACTATGTTTTGGGGTTTAATAACAACACAAGAGAAGTTTTGAAATATATGTCCATACTGTCTATGCCGATAGAACCGACAACCAAATGTGGAACATTGCTGTTGCAAATACTGGACTGGACGGCTCAGCCCTGGCAGTCAGACCAACTGCTGTTCTCAATGAACAATGTTTTGAGTGAGCTGCTGGAAAGATATATTCAAAAGCTTATTCTAGTCGGCATTGATAATGACAATTATTACTTAATATATATAAATGAAAACATAGTGGATATGGATACAATCCGACAGACATTTAATGAATTTATTTCAATATGTAATAAATATTTTAATTGTAAAATCGCATGCTACGAGAAGTCTGCTACAAGCTTTGCTCATTTGCAAGATAGCCTAAGTGAGCTTATTAAAATTTCCGAACACAATGTTATTAAGGAGAGTAAATTATTTTTGCAGGGGGAATTATCGGAAGATAGAACCGGATATATAGCACCGGACTTGAGTAAATGGACAAATCTGCTCAAGCATGGATACTATGATATGACAAGAGCGGAGGTTTATAGCTATTTAGATGCACAAATAAAACTCGGAAATATGAACATGAGTGTTTTAAAAAGGTTTCATCAGGATTTTATTTATTTATTTTTTAGTTGTGTACAGAAAAATGAGTTCAATACCCAGGATATTTTCAGTAAGGGTGAGGAAAGTGACTATGACTACAATACATTAATGAACTCATTTACATCGGTGGAACGTATTAAAAGTCTGGTGGATTTTGCCGTTAAGTATCTTAAGAGACAGGATAATAACGAGGATATAGGCAAATCACGTATTGAAGACATTGTGGAATATATTAACAAAAATATACATAAAGAAATTTCAAGAAGAGATGTTGCAAATGCGGTATATCTAAATCCGGAATATTTGTCCAGATTATTTCAGAAAGAAAAAGGTGTGACGCTTTCTGAATATATTTTAGACCAGAAAATGAATATTGCTAAGCAGCTCTTACAATCAACTCATTTTTCCGTTACTATTGTGGCATCCAAGGTCGGTTATACGAATTTCTCACATTTTACCAAGTCCTATAAAAAGGTGTTTGATATTTCGCCAAGTGAATATAGAAAGCAAATTAACCATAGTCATCATTAGAATAGCAATAGTCATAATTGTAGTGGAAGAGGATACTCGCTTTCTTCTATGATATTAAGTGAAAATAAAAAATTCATAGCTAGGAGGAAAGTGAAATGAAAAGATTTATAATCGTTCTTTTGCTCATCACCCTTGTGTTCGGCACCCTTGCAGGGTGTGGGAAAACTGCGCAAAGTGGCTCTGGAGAGCCTCAAAACACTCCGTCTAAGTCAGCAGAACCAGGAAAACCGGAAGACCTGTCGCAGCAAGCTCCTTATACCGTTAAGCTCATGTTCCCCGGGAAGTATTCAAAAGAGGACTGTGACAAGGTGGCCGAGCTTGCCAGTGCGATTACCGCACCTAAATTTAATACCAAATTCGATGTTGTGCGTTCTGACTTCGGTACATACAAGGACGACATTAATATGATTCTTGCCTCGAACGAAAAACTCGATCTGTTTTTCCAATATCAAGACACATTCACAGCTTCCGTAAACAACGGACAGCTTGTTGAAATCGGTCAATACTTTGACAAGTATGCACCCGAGATGAAGTCACAAATCAGCGATGTAGACTGGTCTTGTGTAACAGTTGATAAAGGGATTTATGCTATGCCTGCCAACAAGGAAAAGGCATTTGCCTGGGGCTTTGTTGTTGTGAAGAAGATTGCCGACTCTCTGGGGGTTGACTATAGTAAAATTAAAACAGAAGAGGATTTGGTTCCTTTCCTTGAGGCAATGAAAGCAAAATACCCAGAGTTTCCTCCGCTTAGTTCTAACGGCGGCACAATGGACACAATGACTACCATGGATGACCTTGGTGATGGCTTCGGTGTTTTAGAGAATTGTACAGATTCCAACAATAGAACCGTTGTTAACTGGTACGCGACCGACACCTTCAAGAAAGCGGTGGAGCGTAGATATGAATGGGTTAAAAAGGGCCTTATCGCTCCCGATTCTGTAACAATCACCGACTCATGGGCTGATTTGGTTATGGCTGGAAAGGCATACAGTCGTTTTACAAACTTTAAGCCGGGCATTATGGAAGAAATAGTAAAACGTACCCAAGGCATTGAAATGGTAGTTATCCCCTTGACTGAAACATATTCTACATCATCTGCTTTGAATATTTTGTGGTCGGTTGCACATAACAGTGAAAAACCTGAGAGAACCGTTCAGATTATGAATGAAATCTATACAAACCCGGAGCTTCAAAATATTCTTTGTAACGGTATCGAGGGAAGACACTGGGAGTACAAAAATGCTGAGAAAACATTAGTTGGCTATCCCAAGGATATGGATTCACAGACGGGATTAACCTATAGAAGCTATACATGGGCATGGATGAATGAAATGATTACCCCCGTTTGGGAACCAGCCGGAGTAACATTATGGAAGGATACCGACGAGTTCAATAAAAAAGCAATCAATTCCCCCGCTAAAGGCTTCCTGTGGTCAAACGTAGATGTTATGAACGAAATTACCGCCTGTACTGTAGTACGTGACAAGTATAAGAAAGCTCTGGAATGCGGCTCAATTAATCCTGCAGAGGCACTGCCCAAATTCTTAAAGGAATTAGAGGATGCAGGGATAAATAATATTATTCAAGAGAAGCAGAAGCAGCTAGACGCATGGTTTGCTAACAAATAGCCGTTTATGTTTGACACGGAGGAAGGCGATGACTTCCTCCGTGTACTGATAATTTCACGGAAAGGTGGTCAATATGGGATCCTTAAGACAAAGGGGATTTAAGTATTATTCGCGGTTCATCCCATTGTATTTGATGATGCTGCCGGGAATAATTTATATCGTTATTAATAATTATATTCCTATGGCGGGGCTGCGTATTGCTTTTAAACAATTTAATTATTCAAAGGGTATATCCGGCAGCCAATATGTGGGTCTCAAAAACTTTAAGTTTCTATTCCAATCAAAGGACGCGCTTGTAATTACACGAAATACACTGTGTTATAACTTAGTGTTTATAGTATTAGGAACTATTCTGGGAATTGCGGTTGCTATCCTTCTTTATGAAGTCACTCAGGAACGCTTAAAAAAGATATATCAGAACTTAGTTTTAGTCCCTTATTTAATTTCCATGATTATTGTCGCTTATCTGGCGTATGCCTTTTTAAATGGGGACAACGGGTTTATTAACAACAGCATTCTAAAACCGATGGGTATGGAGCCTGTTACGTGGTATTTAGCTCCCAAATACTGGCCGTTTATTCTGATTATTATAAACCTGTGGCATGGCTTCGGATATACAAGTCTTCTCTACTATTCAACACTTATGGGTATTGACAAGAGTTATTACGAAGCGGCAGACATTGACGGAGCGTCAAGATGGCAGAAAATTAAAAGCATTACCCTTCCGTGCTTAATCCCTACGATTACAATTCTTACGCTAATGTCAATAGGTAAAATTCTGTACTCGGACTTTGGATTGTTTTATCAGGTGCCAATGAACAATGGTGTTCTGTTGGATGTAACAAATACGATAGACACATATGTTTACAGAGGCTTAGTTACCTTGAACAATGTAAGCATGTCGTCTGCGGCGGGCTTCTACCAGTCTATTGTAGGGTTTGTCCTTGTATTTTCTGCGAATTATGTTGTAAATAAAATTAATAAGGAAAATGCTCTGTTTTAAGAGGTGTATGTATAATGAAAAAAAGGGATAGACTCTTTCAAATAACTGCAAATACAGTTTTAATACTGTTGACATTGTCCTGTATATTGCCATTCATGCTGCTGATTATTTCTTCATTTACAGACGAGTATGCTCTGCTCCGTGACGGATACAGCTTTTTCCCCAAGAAGCTATCATTTGCGGCATATCAATATCTATTACTGGATTCTGATGTCATCTTCCGCGGATATATTATTTCAGTAGGGGTAACCGTTATTGGAACCTTGATAAACGTTTTTCTTACAACGCTGTTTGCGTATCCGCTATCGCGCAAGGATTTGCCGGGGCGACGCTTTTTCTCATTTTTTATTTACGTTACCATGCTGTTTAATGGGGGATTAGTGCCAACATACATAATGTGGACGCAAACCTTCAAAATACGGAATACGTGGTTCGCATATATTGTGCCCGGCTTAATGATGAGTACCTTTTTTATTATCATGATGCGCACTTATTTTACTACAAATATACCCGATACCGTAATTGAAGCTGCACGTATTGATGGCGCGAAAGAATTTCGGATTTTATTTAAAGTCGTATTTCCCATGGCTGTTCCCATTATGGCAACCGTTACCCTGTTGGTGGGCATAAGATACTGGAATGATTGGATGAATGGCTTATATTATATTAATGACTCTAAAAAATTCAGTATTCAGGCTCTGTTACAACGAATATTAATGGATGTCAGGTTCCTTCAGCAAACCCAAGGCGCAGGCAATCTAAATATTGACCTTGTTGTACCTTCTACCGCAATCAGAATGGCAATTGCCACAATGGGTGTATTACCGGTTTTAGTCTTATATTCCTTCTTGCAAAAATATTTCGTGAAAGGAATCACGGTTGGAGCAATTAAAGGCTAAAATAGGTGTGGAGAGCATATTCGACTATCCGCTGACTGTGGTGGAAGCACCCCGTACCTGTTTGACTATTTACTATTAAAAAGATATAATCAAGTTTCAATATAGTACAAAAAGGAAGTGAGACAATGGACGGCAACCCCCGAAGTACGCATAGCGGCTTCAAACCCCAATGTGAAAATATAAACCAATTAGACGGCGTTTCCCGCGGGTTATTGTCCATTGTGCCTTTGTGCTGATGGATTAGTTTTTCTGTGCTTAACCGCCTTCTGTTGGGGCGGTTTTTTTATTGCCTATTTTATATTTCGCTGGGGAATCCTAAAAAAGAAAGGAATGATTCCAGTGAGCTTCATGAACAGGAAAACACTTGGTAAGCAAATTCAGAAAAACAAGCATGACACTGAGGTAAAGCTTCGGACCTTTGCGTTTGTAACGGCAGAGGAGTTATTTGCGCACCTATCCGTCACGCAGGAAGGGCTTACAAGCGAAGAAGCCGAAAGCAGGAAGGATGAATTTGGAAAAAACATAATAACTGTAGGAAATAAAAACACGGTGCTGCATAGGTTGAGGGAAGCGCTGATCAACCCTTTCAACATTATTCTGTTTCTGATCGCTGTTGTGACTTATTTTACAGATATTGTCATATCATCAAGACCTGACTATCTTACAGTTATAATCATTTTATCGTTGATATTATTGTCCGGCTTGGTTGCCTTTGTACAGAGCGAGCGTTCCAACGCTGCTGCCGAAAAGCTGTCAAAAATGATCTCCAACAAAGCGGATGTCTGGCGGGATGGAAAGCTGACCGAAATTCCCATGGATGAGGTCGTTCCCGGCGATGTTGTCCGACTTTCGGCAGGTGATATGCTCCCGGCGGATGTGCGTTTTTTGACTACTAAAGATACCTTTGTCGCACAAGCGGCTTTGACTGGTGAATCCAATCCGGTGGAGAAGTTCAGCGACATACGAAACAAGCAAGACGACGGGCTGACGGATTTGAGAAACATCGGCTTCATGGGTTCAAACATTATGAGTGGAAGCGCCACCGCCGTGGTACTGGCAACCGGGAACAGCACCTATTTCGGTTCGATGGCTAAATCTCTGTCCGGAGACAGGGCAAAAACCAGTTTTGAGCGTGGTGTGGACTCGGTCAGCGGCCTCCTGGTTCGGATGATGCTCATTATGATCCCCATCGTGTTTTTGATTAACGGACTAGCCAAGGGCAGCTGGGGAGGTGCCCTGCTTTTTGCCATCAGTATCGCTGTAGGGCTTACGCCGGAAATGCTGCCTGTTATTATTACGTCCACGTTGGCAAAAGGTGCGGTTTCCATGTCCAAGCACAAGGTTATTGTCCGTACTCTTGGCGCAATACAGACGTTCGGAGAAATGGACGTGCTTTGTACCGACAAAACCGGGACGCTGACAGAAGATAAGATCATACTGGAAAAATACATGAACCTACACGGCGAGGACGATACCCGAATCCTACGCCATGCTTATCTAAACAGTTATTTTCAGACCGGCCTAAAAAATTTGATTGACTTTGCTATCATCAACCGTGCTGTGCAAAATGGGTTTGAAAATATTTTGAACGATTACAGCCGTGTGGATGAAATACCCTTTGATTTTTCACGCCGCAGGATGAGCGTAGTTTTAGAGGATAAAGGTGGGAAACGTCAGCTTATCACAAAGGGTGCAGTGGAGGAGATTATCGCCATCTCGTCTTTTGTAGAGATGAACGGACGTGTTTTGTCAATGGATGATGAAACCCGGCGTATCGCCCTAGCAACCTATGAAAAGCATAATGCTGACGGCCTTCGGATGATTGCCGTCGCACAGAAAAACGAGGTGCCTGATAGTGGAGCCTTCAGCGTGGCTGATGAGCGTGATATGGTTTTAATCGGCTTTGTGGGATTCCTTGACCCGCCAAAAGAGAGCGCAAAAGCCGCCATTGACGCGCTTCGGGAACATGGGGTTCGAACGGTTGTCCTCACCGGGGACAGTGAAGGTGTGGCTGTTAAGGTTTGCGGCAAGGTGGGTGTGAATATCTCCAGCCTGCTGACGGGCCGTGACGTAGAACAAATGGATGATGTTGCGTTGCTTGGCGCGGTAAAGACCTGTGATTTGTTTGCGAAGCTGTCACCATCCCAAAAAGAACGGGTTGTCAAAGCGTTCCAGACGGCAGGACATACGGTCGGTTATATGGGCGACGGCATCAACGACGCGCCTCCGCTGCGTCAGGCGGATGTGGGTATTTCAGTGGACAGTGCTGTTGATATCGCCAAGGAGACTGCCGATATCATTCTGTTGAAAAAGGATTTAATGGTACTTGAAGAAGGTGTCATCGAAGGCCGTCATACCTTTGGGAATATCATCAAATATATCAAAATGGCTGCTAGTGGAAACTTCGGCAACATGATTTCGGTAATTGTGGCATCCATTCTTCTTCCGTTTTTACCCATGCTGCCGGTACAAATATTGACCCAGAATCTGCTCTGTGATTTTTCGCAGATGGGCATACCGTTTGACAGTGTGGATAAGGAGTATATTAAGAAACCACGTAAATGGGAAACACGCTCAATCAAATCTTTTATGGCGTTTTTGGGGCCGCTGAGCTCAATCTTTGATATTTTATGCTACGCCGTCATGTGGTGGGCTGTTGGTGCAAATACGGTGGAGCTGTCGCCGTTGTTTCAATGCGGATGGTTCGTGTTTGGAACGGTATCGCAGGTGCTGGTCATTCATATGATCCGCACGGCTAAGATACCGTTTTTACAGAGCTGGCCATCGGTTCCTCTGCTGGCATCAACATTTGCTGTCGCGGCTGTGGCGATTGGCGTAGGGTTCAGCAGCTTTGCTATAGGTATCGATATGGTACCATTGCCTGTTTCTTTTGTACCGTGGCTCGTACTGATTCTGTTAGGATACTTCTTTTCCACGCAGCTGATCAAGAAATTCTATGTTAAGCGGTATGGAGAATGGCTGTAGGCGGTTTGTGGTGCATACCAGTTGGAATGCACCACATTTTTTGTCCGTTAGAGTTATAATAGATATATTTATGAAATTTATTTTTTTGTATGAATGCTGTGACAAATCATGCCCGTTGTGTGTATTATTCATGAAAGCTTTCATATAAGAACGAGGTGGGGTAGTGGAACAGACTCTTTTTCTTGCGATCGCAGACAAGTATAAAGACACTATATACCGTATTGCACTGAACTATTTTGGAAACAGACACGATGCAGATGATATGGTGCAAGATGTATTGATGAAGCTGTATACGAGCAACAAGCAATTCGAAAGTGAAGAACATATTAGAAACTGGTTGATTCGAGTTACAGTAAATAGTTGCAGAAATACATTGAGAATGCCATGGAGAAGCAGAAATGTCGCTTTTTCCGAGTTATCCGCAACAACAACATTTGAACATCAAGAGCAAAGCGATCTTTTTCTGTCTGTTATGGGCCTACCGGAGAAATACCGTACAGTTCTATATTTCTTCTATTACGAGGATTTCTCCGTAAAGGAAATATCGCAGCTTCTAAAGCTGAAAGAATCGGCTGTGACAACAAGACTATCCCGTGCAAGAAATCAATTAAAAAATAAATTAGCGGAGGTATGTCAGGATGAATAATAAAGATCTATACAAGGATACATTTTCACAAGTACATACTGCTGTAAGAATCGAAATGGAGGATTATTATTCAATGAAAACAAAGTATAAACACCGAAAAAGCATAGCGGTTCTGGTAGCAGTTTTCTGCCTTGTTTTAGCTTTTTCCGTAACGGCCTATGCCATGAATTTGTTTGGACTTAAGGATTTGGTCATGCAGCGTACATATACCACAACTTTTTCTGGAAATCCGTCGGAAAATGCAGAAGGACCATCTTCAAAGGTTACAGTCGCGGGCGATTTGATCTCACTGCAGGGATATCCGGACAGCAACGAATACAAAGCAGTAGCCGAATGGACTGCGTTTTGTGACAGCTACGACCAGGATGGAACCCTCCTGGCCAAAGTTGGCAACGGGCCAACCGGACTTGACAATAGATACAGCCTGTATTTGGTGTATACACAGGAAATGGCCGACAAATTGGACGAAATCGTGTCAAAATATAAGCTTCAACTACATCAAACGTTCATCGAAATTAACAGCGCCGAAGACTTATTGATAAAAACCGGTAAAGGGAATTTCTTAGGTACGGCCAATACCGTACAGAGTTCCTATATGTATGAGGACGGTACCTTCCATATCGACGGCATCGCAGGACTTAGCAACGGTCGAGTAATCGATTATCAATTTATGAACTACAAAAAAGGAAGCTTCAACGAAGCAATTTTAAATATCGGAAATGCAGACGACTACGACGATTGGTCTTATAAAACCGCCAGCGGCGTAACCGTCAGTTTATCAATAAGTCCAAATAAATCGCTAATTATTTTAGGGCTGGACGATGCCTTTGTGACCATCAATGTGCTAGCCGGGACCGAAGCGGGCTTTTTAGACGAGTCGGGCAAAATAACAGCTTCAGATCTGGAGGCTTTCGCTGATACATTTGATTTTTCAGCGTTGAAATAACGAGGCGGGAGCAGTAAAGGTATCAAGAAAGAGTTTTAGGTTATTCTAAGACTCTTTTTTTTCCATGCCTGCACTTTGCTGCAAATAAGGCCATGGGCCTTCAAGCTGTATACGTTTTACAGGCACCGCGATAGGAATATTCATTTCCTCAAACAGATACATGATTTTCAGATTCACATCCTCCTTTACGGCAAGGTAGGTCACCCAGGAAGTTGTCTTGGTGAAAAAATAGAAGAGAAGCTGCAGAGTACCCTCTCCAAAGCCTTCGATTTGAGCTACAATCGTATCATGACTGATGTCCGCATGTTTTTTCAGCATCTCCCTGATTTTATCCAGTAGGTCTTCAAGCTTTTCGGCAGGGGTGTCCAAAGGTACATGCAGATTAAAGGAAACGCGCCGCTTACCCATTTTGGACCAATTGGTAATGGGTTCGTTGCTCATAATAGAATTAGGTACGCTAATAATAGCGTCTGCAAAAGTTCTGAGCTTGGTACTTCTGAAACCGATTTCCTCCACGGTTCCCTCAACCTTTTCTGTTTGGATCCAATCCCCGATACTATAAGTTTTGTCAAGCATAATGGCAATACTGCCCAGAAGGTTGGAAGCAGCATCCTTTGCTGCAAGTGAGAGGGCGAGACCACCGACACCGAGGCCTGCAAGAAGCCCGCTTACATCATATCCCCATTCCTTTATAATCATAAAGATTTCTACAATGATAAACATAATCTTAAGGGCTTTTCTCATGAAGCCTATAAGAACAGGCTTGGTCTTTTTTTTGTTTTTATCTAGAAAGCGTTCAAAAATCAATACCAGGCTATCTGAGGCACGGTAAAAGAACCAGAACAACATGAGAATAAAGAAAGTTCTTAATACGAGATTTAAAAATTGCTGGAGGGCTGCCGGCAGTCCCAAAAAACTGATGGCCAGCCAGATGCTGAATCCCAATATCAGTGATCTGGAAGGCTTTTCTAAAGCATATACCAGCATTTCATCCAGGTTTGTTTTCGTTTTTTTCGTCAGATGAAGAAGGAGTCGCATAATCCCTTTAACAAATATCTCACGGAAAATAAGTCCTACAAATATAAAAATCATGGCCAAAATAATCCGTAGAAGGACTATATCAACGGCAATAAGATCACTTAACTGCTTAAGGAGGTCACTAAGTGTCATGAATATCACTTCCTCAATAGGTTTTCATCATTCTACGCTTATTATGATTTTTAAGCAGTGCCACAATCCATGGTTATGGCATTAAATAAAAAAATGTATTAAAAAGCATGAAAAAGGAAGTAATGGCGGCAATGCTATTTCTTTTGATTCGTGTTTTATCGAAGAAATACTTGACCATAATTGATTGAAACAGCGATTTTCCTCAGACAAAAAGGCTTTAAGTTAGTATATAATCCTAGTGGGGAAACATAGAATTTATGGTTTTACTAAAATTATCCTGATTGATAAAAAAATACAACCGGAATAGATATATTGCTTCAGTAAGGAGTCACATAATGAAAAAAAGAAAAATCGCAGCCTTTATCACTGTATTTGTATTGGTCGCTTTAGCAGTTGTTGTGGTCAATAGCCAGAAAAAACAAAAGCTGCCCGAAATTAAGACAGTAAAAGTAATGAAAGGGGATATCAAGACACTTCTTTCAACCAACGCATTGGTACAGTCAAAAAAATCAAAGAATTATATGGGTTCTGCCCAGTATACTGTGGAGCAGATTAATGTTGAGGTGGGGCAAAAGGTTAAAAATGGGGATATCCTTTTGACCTATGACCTTTCGGATCTTGAAACATCCGTAAGACAAGCCGAGATTCAATTGGACAATGCCATCCTGAATAAGGAAGAACTTCTCAACCAAAAGGATCAGATTGAAAAAGAGATTATTGATTTGGATGAGCAGATATATGCCCTTGATGGCAGCAGCAATCCTCAGGATATTGTCAATATTCAGACTTTGATCCAAAAAAGAAAATCCCTGCAAACCATTTCCAAGGAAAAGATCCAACTCATGGACAATTCTATAGCCATGGCTGAGCTTTCTTTAAAATCAGCCCGGGAAAGGCTTAATAAGGTAAAAGACGGCTTAAAGGCAGAATTTGACGGGACTGTTACCGCAGTCAATGCCATTGAAGGTTCACCCTTAAGCATGAGCCAGCCTGCTTTTGTGGTTCAACAGCTCGATAACCTCAAGGGAATTATTCATCTTGGTAAATTTGATGCGGCCAAGATCCGGGTTGGACAAAAGGTCTTTTTAAAAAACAGCAATAATTCTTACACAGGTAAGGTCGCTTTTATTGAGCCAGCTGCCTCAAAAGAGATGGGTATGGCCAGTGATGCTACTCTTCGGGCTGAAATAGATATAGAAAATCCTGATGGATACTTAAAAATTGATTTTGATATAAACGCCGATATTTTAATAGGAGAGGCCAAACAGGTTTTGACCCTGCCCATAGAATGCCTGCAATATGATCGGGATGACAATGTCAGTGTGTTTGCCGTTAAAAACGGAAAAGCGGCCTTGACCAAGGTTAAAATAGGACTTCAGTCCGATACCCAGGCCGAGATTATTGAGGGCCTTTTCGAAGGTGATACTGTCATTTCCAACCCTTCTATTGAAATCCGGGATGGCACCGTGGTATTGGCAGAGGGTGGGAAACAATGATTAAAATAGAAAGCGTAGAAAAGGTTTATACAACTGGTGATATCAAGCTGACAGCACTTAAGGGGGTCTCTATGCATATAGAGCCCGGTGAATTTGCCTCCATTATGGGACCATCGGGCTGTGGCAAGTCTACCATGATGAATGTACTTGGGTGTCTGGATAAAATGACCTCCGGAAAATATATTTTAAACGGCAAGGACATTTCTGGTCTATCCGATAACGAGCTGGCAACAATCAGAAACAAGGAAATCGGCTTTGTTTTTCAATCCTTTAATCTTCTTCCGCGTATAACTATTCTGGATAATGTGGAGCTTCCCATGGTCTATGCAGGTATTCCACCCAAAGAAAGACGCGAAAAGGCTCTTGAGGCATTGAAAAGAGTTGATCTCAGCGATCGTATCCGCCACCGTCCCAATGAAATCTCGGGAGGCCAGAAGCAAAGAGTTGCCATAGCCCGTGCTATTGTCAACAAGCCATCAGTTATCTTGGCTGATGAACCCACAGGTAATCTGGATACCAAGGTTACCGAAGAAATCATGAGGATTATCCAGGAGCTCAATGATGACGGAGCCACCATTCTTATGGTTACACATGAGTCCGATGTAGCCAGGTTTTCAAAGCGTATCATCAAGATGCGTGACGGAAATATCATTGATGATAGTCCGGTAGAAAACCGTATTGTTCTGTAGGGGGTGGAAGTATGAATTTGTTTGAAAACATTAAAATGGCTATAGAGAGCATCTTGTCCAATAAAATGCGCTCCTTTCTTACCATGCTGGGAATCATTATAGGCATCAGTTCGGTCATTGCCATTGTATCTCTGGGCCAAGGCGGGCAAACCACCATTACCGGAGAATTTGAAAAAATTGGAGCATCTACTGTCAGCATCAAGGTTAAAGGGGTTGATGCTGAAAAGAGTGACTATATCACCTTTGAAGATATAAGGCAGATTAAAGAAAAGATAGAGGTCGTCAAATATGCTACGCCTGTCATTAATAAACAAGGGATAGTACAATCTGAAAACAAGTCTAAAAGAGCCCTTCTTTATGGGGGAAATGAGGATCTTTTTTCCATAAATAATATAGAGTTGGTGGATGGCCGATTTTACAATAAAAATGAATCCGAGGAAGCCAAGCCGGTGGCTCTTATTGATGAAGGCGCAGCTAAAAAGCTTTTTGGTACCAATGCTGTAGTAGGAAAATCGATTAATGTAGGGCCTCAAAACAGTACAAAAAAGGTTATGCTCGTAGGTGTAATAAAGAGCCAGTTTGACATGTTCGGAGATATGGCTGAGGATAATATGCCGGTTATCGTTTATCTTCCGGCGACATTTTTAAACATCATTTATTCTGAAGAAAACATTACGGATGAATTGGTTATAATGGCTGATTCCAAGGAAAACTCGGAAGCTGCGGGTGTCATTGCAAAAAATATGCTGGTTAATCGTCATGGTAACCGGGATCGCGAGGTTTACAGGGCTGAATCCATGATGAAGCAGTTGGATCAGATTAACACAGTACTGGGCATTTTTACGACCTTCATAGCTGCTGTTGCCGCCATTTCACTTTTAGTCGGCGGGGTGGGGGTCATGAATATCATGCTGGTGTCAGTAACCGAGCGGACTCGCGAAATAGGCATCAGAAAGGCCATTGGTGCAAAGACGGGTCATATTTTGTTTCAATTTCTTACCGAGTCGGTGATTATTTCATGCATAGGTGGGATCATTGGTTTGATTCTTGGTGTGGCCGGTGCTTATGGCTTAGGGCAATTTGCAGGAATAACCCCGTCCATATCTCCTCAGATCGTTATTGTAGCTATATTATTTTCTTCCGCAGTCGGTATCTTTTTTGGAATATACCCTGCAAGAAAAGCAGCTAGGCTGGATCCCATAGAGGCTTTGCGTTATGAATAATGATTCGGCAATGTTAATTTTGGATAAAATTTGGCTGTTAATATTTCACACAAAATGACAAAAATTTGTCTTCACTATTAATGATATTACTGATAAAATTATCCAAAAAGGATATGGAGGGCACTTGTATGAAAGAGACCCAAACCGTCATGAAGAAAATTGTCGATAATATGTCCAAAATCCTTGTGGGAAAGGAAGGACCGGCAAGATTGATGGTCATATCCCTTACCGCATCGGGTCATGTTCTCATTGAAGATGTACCTGGAATAGGTAAAACAACTATGGCATATGCCATGGCCAAATCTGTGGGCCTGTCCTTTAACCGTATTCAATTCACCCCGGATATTCTGCCCTCCGACATAACAGGATTCACGGTATATAATCAAAAGACCAATGAATTTGAATATCGTCATGGCAATATCATGAGCAATGTCATACTAGCTGATGAAATTAACAGAACCTCTCCCAAAACCCAGGCCAGCATGCTGGAGGTTATGGAAGAAAAACAGGTCACCGTTGACGGGAAAGCCTATAAAGTACCTGAACCTTTTATGGTTATTGCCACTCAAAACCCCGTGGAGTATATGGGCACTTATCCCTTACCAGAAGCACAACTGGACCGCTTCCTTATGAAGATTACCATGGGTTATCCGTCCCGAGCCGAAGAGGTCAGTATTCTTTACCGATTCCAGAAGAGCAATCCCTTAAACGAGCTTGAGGCGGTGGTTACCTTTGATGAACTCATGGCCATTCAAAAAATGGTCCGAGACATCAAGATCGAAGAAAGCCTTGCAGGTTACATTGTTGACATCATATCCGCTACAAGACGACATGAGCATACTATGCTGGGCTGCAGCCCCCGGGCATCCATCAGTCTGTTTCGCGCCGCCCAGGCCTCGGCACTTTTCGATGGCCGTGATTATGTCATACCCGAAGATATACGCGATCTTGCAGTACCAGTTTTAAGCCACCGTCTCATGCTGAAGCAGGAAGCTAAGATCAAGCGTGTAACAAACGAAAGTATTATTTCCGACATCATAAAGAATATGAAGATACCCCTTTTGGCTAACCGGTAATGAAGTAATTTTTATAAGGAAGAGGGGGGAACTCTTATGGTAAGACCTGAGCCTGATGATGACGTATCACTGATTGGCAAAGAGAAGCGAAACCATAAGCAGAACATTATCCGTTATGTGGCTGTGCTTTTCATATGTCTTATCTATGCCTATTTTTTTGGTGGCTACTTTCCATATACACTTCTATATTTAGCTCTGGCACTTCCAGTAATGTCGTTGTTACATCTTGTTGTCACGTGTGCATTATTTCGCATGAGTGAACGTTTGAATGAGCGAACTTTCATAAAAGGCGAGTTCGCTTATTATCATTTGATTCTACAAAACAGTTCCTTCTTTTACATGCCTTATATCACGGTTCACATGCAAATGGAAGGGCAAATTATATGTAAGAGTCTAAAAAGCATGCGACTTTCTTTATCTCCCTTTTCAACGCGTGAATTCCAATATAAAATGCCGCTTTTTTTCAGAGGACGGTATGATATTGGTGTAAAAAGCATTCGCATCAACGACCTCCTTGGGTTATTCTCGTATACCTTTCAACCTCTGGAAACGAAGAATATTTTAGTTGAGCCAAGAATTGTTGATATTTTGAACAGAGATGTACCTGTTACCCGTATCTCAGAGGGAGACCTGTCTTCAGGCTATAAGGAGGCAGGCAATGATGAACTGGTTGATATTCGTGAATATGCCTATGGTGACAGCTTCAGAAAAATACACTGGAAACTTTCCTCCAAACTGGGAAAAACCATGGTAAAAGAGACTCGTAACGAGCTTGACAACGATGTGGTGGTTATTCTTAACCTTCAAAACCCTGAAAAACTGAATGAGGATACACTTATTAAAGAGGATTGTCTTATAGAAGAAATGGTTTCTCAAATAAGCTATCTTGTAAAGCAGAATGTAAATGTAAAGCTTTGTTTTTATAAGGATGGTCCCATAAGCCTTAAAGCTTCTAATTACATTGAGTTTCAAGATATTTATGTGCTTTTGTCTGAGGTAAAATTTGATAAAAATTATGATTTCAAAGAAGCCATAGAATATTTTTCAGAGACGGAGCAGAACAGCCATTTGGTCTATCTTTTCACCCTTTATATTGATGAAGATATCATTCGTGAAGGCTTTCATATCAAAAATAAAGGCTTTGATCTGGAGCTATATTATATTAAGCTTCAAGGTGCATATGGGAATAATGGATTAACCTATCAGGATGTTGAAGACATGATGATGAAAAATAATATACGCACCTATAAGCTGGAGCCTTCGGTTATTCAGATGGAAGGTTCCCAGCAAGAGGTAAAAGAAGATACCGTTAAAGTGGGGGTAAAGGCCTATGAAGGCAAGGCTTGATGGTCTTTCAAACTTTATTATTGGTTTTGCCTATAACACTCTTTTAGTTTTCTTCATGGCAGTCATTCTCTATCCACAGGTGCCTGTACTGGAGCTATTGTTATTATCTGGCTCCGTTTACGGGCTTATGACCCTCTTTTTTTTGACACGAGTAACCAGAATACTATTCCTTGGATTATCCGGACTGGCAACCTTAATCATAACCTTTCTTTGCTGGGTTGAGACACCTTATTCAAGGCCGGTTCTCAAGATAGTTGAGGGAGTTATTGAGCTCTGGTACAGAATTGCATACAATGAGCCCCGTCAAGGTGCGGATATGATGTTATTCACCCATGTGTTTATGCTATTATCTTCTCTTATTGCTGCTATAATTGTGGTTCTGTTTTATAAAAAAAGCTTTAGTTTTTTTATTCTTACTGGTGTAACCTTGGCTATGGCCTTGTTTTCCTATTATATGACCGCCAAGGAGAGTAGGTGGCTGTTTGCTTTGTTTTGCACACTCACCATACTTTCCTATGTCAGGCATGTTTATATCAGGAAAAAGAGGCAGGGGCTTGTTGCAGAAAATATGCCCCTGGGAAATTTCATGCTCTTTACTATTCCATTCGCACTCATTCTTATCCTGGTTGTGGCATTTATACCCAAAAAGGAACATCCCATTGAGTGGCCCTGGCTTGATTCCAAGATCATGTCCGTCATTGATACTTTTGAACAACGATTCAGCTCAAATAATATGGAGTTTTTCACACTTGCCTCTACAGGATTTAATTCAAGATCTCAACGATTGGGTGGGCCTATAAGACCCAACAGTACCGTGGTCATGGAAGTGAAGGCTGAAAAGCGCACCTATCTTAGAGGTGCAGCATATGCCTTGTATGAGAATAACTCATGGGGACATAATGCTTTAGGCGTATATAAAACAGGGTCAACTGAGATCGAAAGCGATTTGGACGAAACACGAACAGGCTGGATAAACCTTCCTGTCGATGAATTATTCCCGGATGCAACCGACGATGACAAGCAGCTTCTACAATCCCTCTCGCAGGAGAATCTCATCGAGCTCCTTTTTCCAACCTATTCGCTTGAGATAAAGTTTCGGAATATGACTACACGTACTGTGTTCCTGCCCCTTAAGAGCATTATGCCTGTGATGTTTTCCGATAATACGCCTCTTGCACTGTCACAGGACACCCATGGTACAGCCATTACAAGTCCCAAGCTGCCATCCGGTTCCAACTATAAGGTGGATTATGTTCAGCCCATGTACGGAGATCCCTTATTAAAAAAGGCATTGACCTTTAGCCGACGCGGTCTTTATACGGATGCCAGGAACATGCTCATGGAAAAGTATCAGAAGCTTATGGAGGAAGCGGAATTGCTGTCTCTGCCATCTGATTACACGATCACTGGAAGGTTAACCAAATCCGACAGTGAAAGTGCTGAATTTGACATTTTGATTACCACTCCGGAGATCGAAGAAACAGTTCGCAAAATAGATATTCTGGAAATGCTTGAATTCCGAGCATCAACCATTGCAAGTGAATATACCATAATTGACGAAGCCGTTCCGCAAAGGGTTAAGGATTTGGCTAAACGGCTGACTGGGAGCTGTAAATCTGATTACGAGAAGGTTATTGCTATTGAAAGCTACCTCAGAAAAAATTTCTCCTATACCTATAATACCAGCCGTATCCCTGGAGGAAGAGACTTTGTTGATTATTTCCTATTTGATGATAATAAGGGCTATTGTACGTACTTTTCAACTGCGATGAGCATTCTTTTACGCTCCTTGAATATTCCGGCCCGTTATGTTGAAGGGTATGTACTGCCGGAAAATTCCAATGATGATGACATATATATTGTCACCAACAGAAACGCTCATGCCTGGGTGGAGGTTTATTTCGAGGGCTTTGGCTGGCTGATCTTTGAGCCTACCCCGGCCTATGCAGGTACTATGGATTATCTGGCCGAAACAAAATCAGCAATGGGTGGATACTATCCCGATATGCCCGGTCTTGAAGATCTTATGGAGAATTACCAGCAAGATGAGGGTCCTGGATATTATCCTGTTGGTGATAACCAAGGGTCTCAAGCTTCGTTTGGCCGTTATGCCAAGTATATACCCTGGATTTTGTGCGGACTAATCATACTCTCTTATATAGTAAACCTGGCAGCCTCATGGATCGGTACTCTCAGGATGAGAGGATTAAAAGGCGGGAAAAAGGTCATCGTGCTTTATGAATTGATGCTTAACTGGTTTTCACATGTGGGTACGTCTGTGAGACCCGGTGAAACTGCCGGTGAATTCAGCAAAAGAGTCGATCAGATGTATATGTTCAGTGAATCAAATTTTATGGTTGTGACAGATATTTTTGTTAAGGTACGCTATGGAAGCCATGAGGTCAGCATAGAAGAGCTCCGGCTTATGGAACGTTTAGCCAGGCAATTGAGAAAATCCATTATAAAGGAGCTGGGTATTAAGCGTTACATGCCCCTACGTATGATGATTTTAGGCATTTAGATATTTTGTCATAAATGAACAAAAGTTTATTATTATATGAACTATGATATGTACAATATATTTTTGTAGTGTTATGATTAAAGCATCACAATGTAGAATGTCTGTTTTCTACAAGGGGGACTAGATTTTAATGAAAGATACACTTAAAATAATCAACATTACAGAAAGGAAACCCTTATATCAAACAACCAATATTGATAGTCTAAAAGACATGCTGCAAAAATGTGAGGCCAATTATGGAGATCAGATTGCCTTTAAATTTCGCAATGATCCTCAAAAACCCACTGAGAACAGGACCTACAGTCAATTTGTACGGGATGTAAATTCACTCGGCAGTTCTCTTTTGGAACTTGGATTATCCAATAGCCGTGTTGCCATTATTGGTGAGAATCGGTATGAATGGATTGTATCCTATATGGCTACTGTTAATGGTGTCGGGATTGCCGTACCTCTGGACAGAATGCTTCCACCCAATGAAATAGGACCCATGCTGGAACGGGGAGAAGTAGACGTTTTGGTCTACTCCAATGCTTTTCAGTCTGCTGTCGAGACATTATCCGTGAATAATACAAAGCTCAAGGCCATTATCTGCATGAATCCGCAAAATGAAGAGGATGTTATGCGGCCTGGCTTTTATTCCTTCCCAAAGCTTTTAATCCAAGGCAACGACCTTCTTGATTCTGGTTTCGACCAGTACATAAATACTAAAATTGATCCATTAGCCTTGAGTATTCTGCTTTTTACATCGGGAACATCGTCAACCTCTAAGGCTGTTATGCTTAATCATAGCAATGTTTGTGCTGATGTTTTAGCTCTTGGCGGCGTTGTCCGATTTAAGCCGGGTGAATCGGTGCTATCCATTTTACCGCTTCATCATACCTTTGAAAATACAGCTGGTTTACTATTCCCACTCTATTTGGGGATGACCATAGCCATTAGTGACGGGCTTAAGTATCTATCAAAAAATCTTTCCGAATATAAGCCTGATTGCTTGGTTGGTGTTCCATTAATCTTTGACAAATTCAAGAGCCGTATGTTTGATGAGCTGAAGAAAAAAGGTTTGTATAAAAAGGTTAGAGCCTTGATGGGGGTTACAAATGCCCTTCGATATACAGGTCTTGATCTAAGAAGAAAGCTCTTTAAGCAGTTGTTGGAGGCTTTGGGCGGAAGACTTCGTGTTATTGTAACCGGCGGCGCCGCCATGGAGCCCCAGACAGCCAACTGGTATGAAAATATTGGGGTGAGGGTATATCAGGGGTATGGCCTTACTGAAACCTCTCCCGTTGTTTCTGGAGGAAGTGACCGCGTGCGTAAGGCTGGAACCTGCGGGGAACCCTTGCCGGGCATTACAGTCGCCATTGCCAATCCCGATGAGACCGGCTCCGGAGAACTTGTCGTTAAGGCAAAGACCGTTATGATGGGCTACTGGAAGAACGAAGAGGCAACGAAAGAAGCTATTCGAGATGGATGGTTTCATACTGGAGATTTAGGATGTATTGATAAGCGTGGCCTTATTCATGTAACAGGCCGGGTAAAATCCATGATAGTTTTGAAAAACGGTAAGAAGGTGTTTCCTGAGGAGTTGGAATTTCATATCAACAAACTGGATTATGTAAAGGAATCCATGGTTTGGGGTGAAGCAGCGGCCGACGGAACAATCGATATATGTGCCAAAATAATTCTTGATAAGGAACAAATCAGCAGCCTGCTCGCATCACCGGATGATGAAAATGAAATAAAGAAGCTTCTGGATACAGCTATTAAGGATATCAATAAATTAATGCCGGTATACAAAGCAATTCGTTATTATGTATACGGCTATGATGAACTTATCAAGACAACATCTCTTAAGGTAAAACGGTACGTAGAGGCTGATCAGATGCGTGAATTACTGAATCAGCTGACGACCAACATAAAAAACGCTGCCGGAAAAAATATTGATAAGCTCAGGGATATGATGACCAAGCATGTTAGCCATCAATAGGGAACAGGGGTAGAGAAATCTACCCTTTCTTATTCTATTAATCTAAAAAACAATTATTTGATAGAAATTTATCATCTTAACCTTGTATACAAAAAACATTTGTAATATAATTTTTTTTGTTGGAATTTAGGGAATAATAAGCCCACTTATTAAACCTCGCGACAATTGAAAGGAGCATTTACCTTATGAGTCAATTCTTAAGCAGAATAACAGAACGTGCCAGGCTGGACAAAAAGACGATTGTTCTTCCTGAGAGCACAGACATCCGTACCATTAAAGCAACGGCCATGATCTTGGAACAGGGCTTTGCCAATATTGTTTTGGTCGGGGAAGAAGAAAAGATAAATGCGCTCAAGGGAGATTTGGATATTAGCAGTGCAAAAATTGTTAATCCATTGACCTCTGATAAATTTGAGGATTATGCCAATAGCTTTTACGAGCTTCGCAAAAATAAGGGAATGACTATCGAGCAGGCCCGTGAAACCATGAAAAACCCGCTCTACTGGGGTGTCATGATGGTTAAAAAGGGAGAGGCTGACGGTATGGTGGCTGGTGCCATTAATTCCACAGGCAATACCCTTCGTCCCGCTCTGCAGATTTTAAAAACTGCTCCCGGTGTAAAACTGGTCTCTGCGTTCTTTATTATGTGTGTTCCTGATTGTGAATACGGTCATAACGGTACCTTCCTTTACGCTGACAGCGGCCTTGTAGAGAACCCTAACGCAGAAGAGCTGTCCGAAATTGCGGTGTGCTCTGCCGCCACATTCCAGAATCTAGTTGAAGCCGAGCCAAAGGTAGCCATGCTGTCCTATTCAAGCTATGGCAGTGCCAAGAGTGAGTTGGTGGACAAGGTTGTTGAAGCAACTAAGCTTGCCAAGGCTAAGGCTCCTGATGTCATTATAGATGGTGAGCTCCAGGTGGATGCCGCTATTATTCCGGAAATTGCCAAGTCAAAGGCATCTGCAAGCCCATTGAAGGGAGAAGCCAATGTTCTGGTATTCCCTGATCTTAATGTAGGAAACATTGCCTATAAGCTTACTCAGAGGCTTGCCAAGGCTGATGCTTACGGTCCTATTACCCAGGGAATAGCAATGCCGGTTAATGATCTTTCAAGAGGATGTTCAGCTGAAGATATTGTTGGTGTGGCCGCTATTACAGCTGTTCAGGCCCAGGGGATAAAAAGATAAATTAATATATTAAGGGGGAAATTTTAAAAATGATCATTTTAGTAATCAACGCAGGGAGCTCATCATTGAAGTATCAGCTCATTGATATGAGTGACGAGAGGGTTCTGGCAAAAGGTAATTGTGATCGTATCGGATTACCTGGTTCGGTCATCAAGCACAAGACCTTTGACGACAGGGCAGTCACAAATGAAATTGAGATGACCACCCATAAGGACGCAATATCAGCCCTTATTAAGGTGCTTACTCATGAGGAATGGGGTGTCATCAAGTCGCTCAGTGAGATATCTGCAGTTGGTCATCGTGTGGTTCATGGCGGAGAGAAGTTCTTTAAGTCAGTCATTATAGATGACGAAGTCATGAAGACCATAGAAGAATGCGTTGAGCTTGCACCTCTTCACAACCCCCCAAATATTACAGGTATTATAGCCTGCCAGCAGATTTTAGAGAATATACCCCAGATTGCGGTCTTTGACACGGCCTTCCATCAGACAATGCCCAAGAAGGCCTATATTTACGCTTTACCTTATGAATATTATAAGAAATACAAGCTTCGTAAATATGGTTTTCACGGAACAAGCCACAAATATGTCTCCGAGCGTGCCGCTATTCTTCTTGGCAAGCCCAGTGACAAGCTTAAGATTGTGACTTGCCATTTAGGAAATGGTTCCAGTATTGCAGCTGTCGACTGTGGCAAAACCGTAGATACCTCTATGGGCTTTACGCCTTTAGATGGATTAGCTATGGGTACCCGTTGCGGCACTATTGATCCTGCGGTTGTTACCTTCCTCATGAATAAGGAAGGCTTGGATACTGAGCATATGGATGCCATTATGAACAAAAAATCCGGTGTTTTAGGTATTTCCGGTGTCAGCAGCGATTTTCGTGATTTGGACGATGCCGTAGATGGAGGTAATGAACGGGCAGCGCTCGCACTAGAAGTTTTTGCTTACCAGGTAAAGAAAACAATTGGTGCGTACGCCTGTGCTATGGGCGGTCTTGATGCAGTAGTATTTACCGCCGGTATCGGTGAAAATAACCCCAAGATACGCAAAATGGCATGTGATGGCCTTGAGTTCATGGGTATTGAAATAGACCAGGAAAAGAACGGGAAAAGAGGCCTGGAAATTGATGTGAGCACCAAGGATGCCAAGGTCAGAACTCTGGTTATTCCCACCAATGAAGAGCTTGCCATCGCAAAAGAGACCAAAAAATTGATTGGATGAAATGTTGACAAGGACTAAGTTGCACTATAAAATTGGAAGGTAAAGGGGAGACCCTTTACCTTTTTTGTAACAAGCTATAAGTCTAGCAAAGAAGCTAAACTTCTTACGTTTCTTTTATACCAGCAGCAGGGCTTATTGTGACTACAACAAGGTTGCCTCTCCCCATAAATAATCTATGATTGCGTTAACGGGTGAGGCTATTCTTTTATTGCCCAGGTCTGCCGATTCTGTTAAGAACGCTTTTGGAGGATGAATAGAATGAAAGTATGTAAATTTGGTGGTACATCCATGGCCAATGCAGAACAGGTTAAAAAAGTCTGTTCCATTGTCACAAGTGATCCGGATAGACGTATTGTGGTTGTTTCCGCACCGGGTAAACGGTTTGATTCCGATACAAAAATGACGGATATGCTCATTGACTGTGCAAACAAATACTTGAATAATGAGGACTATGAGCCTGTTCTTGACAGTATTGTGGCACGCTATGCCGAAATAGCTTCAGATTTGGGGCTCAATGAACAGATAGCCAGAGATATTGAAAATAACTTGAAAACCCGTGTTTCGCTACCTTTTGGTTCTTCAGAGAAATTTATGGATCGCATGAAGGCAGCAGGGGAGGACAACGCGGCACGCCTTGTTGCTTATTACTTAAAGAGCCAGGGCATACAGGCGGATTACATGAATCCAAAGGACGCAGGCCTCTTTTTAAGCGACGAATATGGAAATGCCAGAGTACTGCCTCAATCCTTTAAAAATCTTACAAAGCTTAAGAATACTAAAGGCATTATCATTTTCCCTGGCTTTTTTGGTTATTCCCTGTCAGGAGAAGTGGTCACCTTCCCTCGTGGGGGCTCAGACATTACGGGCTCTATTCTTGCGGCTGCTCTTGAAGTAGAGGTTTATGAAAATTTCACCGATGTGGATTCGGTGTTTGTAGCCAACCCCAGATTGATAAAGGATCCAAAGCCTATCTCGGTTCTTACATATCGTGAGATGCGCGAGCTTTCCTATGCAGGTTTTTCGGTACTTCATGAAGAAACCCTGGAACCTGTATTTCAAAGAGGCGTACCTGTCAATATTAAGAATACCAATAACCCCAATGCACCAGGTACCATGATATCACCCACCAGAGATAATTTATTGAGTCCTGTTGCGGGTATAGCAGGTGACAAGGGCTTTTGCTCAATCAATATCAACAAGTACATGATGAACCGTGAAATCGGCTTTGGCCGCAAGGTTCTTCAAATTCTTGAAGAAGAGTTTGTTCCTTTTGAGCATATGCCTTCCGGAATAGACGATATCTCAATCATTGTTCGAAAGAAATTTCTGGACGATGAGAAGAAGAGCCGTATTATGGAAAGAATCGCCAAGGAGCTCCGGGTTGACAGTGTGAGCATTGAATATAACCTTGGGCTTGTCATGGTGGTGGGTGAAGGCATGAAGCATACGGTGGGTGTTACACGCCGTATTTCCAAGGCTTTGGCCGTCAATCAGGTTAATATTCGCATGATTAACCAGGGCTCATCCGAGGTGAGCGTTATGTTCGGAGTAAACGAAGAAGACGTTGATAAAGCCATCGTCAGTATCTATGACGAGTTCTTCAGGTAGGATTAGGGTGCGATGCCTGCGGCGACACACATTTGTAATTAAAAGCCTGTCAGATGGATAATCCGACAGGCTTTTACATGTAAACAACAAGTTCTGGACCGCACCGCATTATGGATGGGGAAGATTGGGCGCTTCCCGGTAGCCGGTGGAGAAATCTATAAGATTTATAAGCCGTTGGTTTGATATAAATCGTCGGAGATTGCCTGCGCTGATGCGGATGATACGCTCGAAGGTTTCGGGTAGATGATATCCACCGGATACATGAGGCGTTATGATTGCATTTTTTATATGCCAGATTCTATGATCGGCGGGCAAGGGCTCCGGGTCTGTAACATCCAGAGCGGCTCCGGCAATATGTCCGCTTTCCAGTGCATTACACAGGGCGTCCGTATCCAGAACTGAACCACGGCCTACATTAATGAGTACCGCCCCAGGTTTCATATTATCAAGACGCTCTTTGGAAAATAACCGATAAGTCTCCTTTGTCCCCGGAAGGCTCATGGCTACAACATCAGCGCGGGGGAGCGCAGTATCCAGCATGTCCATTAAAATCAACTCATCCACATAATCGGGTTTGGTAGAGTCAGCGCGGCGAACACCAATGGTATACCCACCAAGGGCTTGTATTCTTTTGGCAAATTCTCCTCCGATATCTCCAAGACCTACAATAAGTACAGTGGACCCGTAGATTGACCGAACGCTTCCTTCTACCTGCCAGAGGTTCCTCTGCTGATTGTCTCTGTATAAGTGAAGTTTTTTATAGAGCTCCAAGAGCACACCAACCATATATTCTGAAACGGCAAGACCATATGCTCCAGTTGCATTGGTGAGCATTGTGCCCGAAGGTAAAATCCCGGATTTCACATAATGGCCAGTACCGGCACTGCCAAGCTGGAGCCATTTTATTTTTTCAGAGCCCATAACCAACTCAGGAGGAGGATTTCCGATAATGACATCGGCACTTTGCACCATTTGGTGTGTTGCCTCCTCCGATGAGCTATAGACAAAGGATGCAGAGGGTGCCTCCTGTTCCAGAAGCTTTTTGTGATCCTCTGTTACAGGAAGAAGTACCAGGACATTTTCTATAATGGCCATGGCTACCTGCCTTTCTTTGGGATTGGCTATGCATTTATTTTCTGATCACTTTTTGTTTTACTTTCTCATTTTACATATAAGGGCGCAAAATTAAAAGGGTTAACCAAGGTTTTTATCTTTGAACTCTTCCGGTGCCGTCACCTTCAGCCAGCTTGTTGACCTCGTCGACACTTACAAGATTGTAATCGCCTTCGATGGTGTGCTTGAGGCAGCTTGCGGCAACAGCGAATTCTAGAGCCTGTTGTGGCGCTTTGTTATTGATAAAGGAATAGATCAGGCCGGCACCGAAGCTATCACCACCACCTACTCGGTCAACGATGTGAATGGCGTAGCTCTTTGAAAAATAGAATTCAGTACCGTCATAGAGCATGGCTGCCCAATTGTTGTCATTGGCAGAGATAGAGGACCGGAGCGTAATGGCAACCTTCTTGAAGCCAAACCTGTTTGCCAGCTTTTTAGCAACACTTTTGTAGCCTTCATGGGACAGCTTGCCACCGGTTATGTTTGTATCATCGGCCCAGATACCGAATACATCACCCGCATCCTCCTCGTTGGCGATGCAAACGTCCACATACTCCATAAGGCCTCCCATGATCTGGCCTGCTTTTTCACGGCTCCATAGGTTTTTACGGTAATTTAAGTCACAGCTAACGGTAAGGCCGTGCTGCTTTGCTGCTTTCAAGGCATCCAGACAGATTTCGGCAACATTATCACTCAAAGCAGGGGTAATACCGGTAAAATGAAACCAATGTGCGCCTTCAAAAATCTTGTCCCAGTCAAAATCCTCTTTTGAGGCCATGGCAATGGACGAGTTGGCTCTATCGTAAATTACCTTTGAAGGACGCTGGGAAGCACCCTTTTCAAGATAATAGATACCAAACCTATTGCCGCCTCTTACAATGTGGCTTGTATCCACACCGAATTTACGAAGAGAATTAATAGCCGCCTGTCCGATTTCATGCTTTGGAACCTTGGTCACATATCGGATATCCATGCCGAAATTGGCAAGGGATACGGCAACATTAGCCTCTCCACCACCATAAAGGGCTGTAAACACATCGCTTTGAACAAATCGGTTGTACCCTTCGGGAGCAAGCCTCAGCATGATTTCCCCGAATGTTATGATTCTGCTCATTTTGTACCCTCCTAACCTTTCTGTAAAAGATGAACCGCAAAGCCACCGATTTCCTGCTCGAAGTACACCGCTCCGGTAAAATTACCGTTGGAATCCCTTTTTGCCGACCCTGTATCCATTTTATAACCCTTGGACTGCATGATATGGACAGCCCTTGTTAAATTGTTTGTGGCAATGGCGATATGCCCGTTCTTTCCACGGAATGGAGCTTTCATGACCTCAACTGCTTTGCCTGCGAAGATTGAACTGGTGCCATCCTTATACTCCAGGCCAAACATCAGGCTGAACATTTTGGCGGTTTGACCAGCCTGATCCGCATTTTCACTGTTGATGCCAATATGGCCAAGCTCAAAGCCCAACATGTTTTTGACAGCTTCTCGGGTAAGAGCGGTAATTCTATCAAAATCACCCGACTTGATTAAAACCTCGTCAACCATCCAGCTTCCGCCGCAGGCTAAAACGCTGGAGCAGGATAGGTAGTCATTGAGATTTTTTTCATTAATGCCGCCGGTTGGTATAAACTTTATACCGCTATAAGGCGCTGAAATGGCCTTAATAACCTTCACGCCGCCCATGGCTTCTGCAGGAAAGAATTTTACAACATCGAGCCCAAGACTGATAGCCATTTCAATATCCGAGGGGTTGGAACAGCCGGGAGTTACGGGGATATGCTGCTGTATGCAATATTTTACAACCTCAGGATTCAAGCCAGGGCTGACAATAAATTTTGCACCAGCTTCAATGGCACTATCAACCTGTTGTGTGGTAAGCACTGTTCCTGCACCTACCAGTATTTCGGGCAGGGAAGTGGTAATACGTTTAATAGCCTCTGCAGCCTGGGCTGTCCGAAAGGTTATTTCCACACAGGAAAGACCACCCTCGTGTAAGGCTTTTGCAAGGGGTACAGCCTTTTCCACGTCATCAATTTTAACCACCGGAATGATTCCCATCTGGGACAGTCGTTTCAGTACGTCATTCATACCCAAAACCTCACTTATTCTTTTATTGTTTCACATTATGAAACTATATTTCATAAAACGGAACAAATACATTATAAAATTTATGGAATCCATAGTCAATATGATTTAGCTATATAAAGCCTGCATTGCACATTAGCATGATTGTTGATACAATGAATTTAAAATTCCTAATTATTGGAGATAACTTATGGACAAAAACAGTGTGCAGTCTGTTGAACGCACTTTTTCTATTATAGAAGCACTATCCCAGGCTCCAAAAGGAGCTTTCCTCAATGAGCTTTCAACCGCCACAGCCCTTAATAAAACGACGGTTCACAGGCTTTTAAGCTCCCTGATCATGATGGGGTATGTCACAAAGGACTTCGATACCGGAAGATATCTTTTAACAATTAAAATGTATGAGGTAGGCAGCCGTGTTGTAAGAAGACTGGATATGCTCACCACAGCCAAGCCATACTTGGAAAAGCTCAGCAATGTGACAGGTGAAGCGGTCCATCTGGTTATCCGGGACGGTAATGATATTGTCTATATCTTTAAAGAGGACAAAGGAAACAATTCTGTTCGTATGTCATCACGGGTTGGTTTACGAAGTCCCATGTACTGTACGGCAGTGGGCAAGGCTATTTTAGCGGAGCTTCCCATCGAGGAAGTTGAGAGCATCTGGAAAACGTCCGATATTACACCCCATACTGAAAATACCATCACCTCCTTAACGCTCTTGAAAAAACAGCTTAAAGCCATTCGTGAAAAGGGCTATGCCGTCGATGACGAGGAAAATGAACGAGGAGTGCGATGTGTGGGGGCAAGCATACATGATTTTTCGGGAGCCGTTGCCGGTGCTTTCAGTGTATCGGTTCCTGTAAGCCGCATGGATGACAACAGGTTGAAGGCCATAGCAGAATTGGTGACAGAAACAAAAAAAGAAATATGTTCCCTAATGGGTTGTTCTATTGATTGAAGCGTTTATCTTGCTCAATTTATAATAATGATACTGAAAAGTCTGTCGAATAAATGGTTGGCAGGCTTTTTTACGTGTTAAACAGCCCAATTCCAATTTAAGATATAGTATTATATTGTAAAATAATTTATATTATGGTGTAATCTATTAAGGGGGTTAACCACGATTTAGCATCTATTGAAAAGGATATACGTCTATAGGGATGTGATATAAGAATGAAAAAGCACATTGCACTAGCGATAGCACTACTTTTTACACTCGTAATAAGTATATACTTTCTTAGCAGAGGTCATCGCGATATCGAAAACTTCAGCGAAGACTATGAGGGCGCAATACGCTATCACCTTACTGCAAGTAATCTGGACTTAAAAGCAGTTAATACATATCCCCCAAAAATTGAAAAAATCAATTCAGAGGCACTCTATGATATCGTGCTTCTTGTTAAGAACCAGTCCTATTCTACAACTGATCCTGTTCCCTATGAGAAATACCAATATGATGACAACATAGCTCAGTATTTGGAGCCAACAGAGACTATTCAAACCGATACAGAGCTGGTATCAAAAACAGCAGACTATTTCTTATCTGAAGATGCAACCATTATTGGGATTGTGTACAAGGCTTTGCAGTGGAATAAGAATAATATAAGATATGATAAACCCTTGTCGAGACTTATCTCAGTTGATATAACAAAAAACAGAAGCGCGGAGGAGACAATAAAGCTCAAAGCGGGGACATGCTCTGAATATGCCAACGTATTTGTAGCATTTATGAGACATTTGGGTATACCAGCCCGCTATGTAATGGGATATCACCAAGTCCCAGATCCCACTTATCATGCATGGGCAGAGTTTTATCTTAAAGGCTATGGTTGGATACCTGTTGAAACCCAAACAGGTAAGCTTGGTGTTCCGGACTTTTATATTAAATTGTATGTGGGGAAAGATTTAAATGATATAGGTGTTCAGATGTACAAAATGAACGCTCATTATGAAGTATTGGAATAAGATGTTATGTGAAGAAAGTATTTTATTCTCGATTTTTTGAGTTTAAAATTGCATTCTTAAGCTGTTATGACTATAATATTACTAATTCATCATTGCTCGATAAATAGAGGTGAGTTCCGACCGGAACACACCACAAGACTCGACCCGTAAATAGAATGGTGAACAGTAGCACATAATTTGTAGTACGGTAGGAGATGGATTTTTATGATTTTGGTATTGAAACCTGGTGTTGCCCAGGAACAAAAGGACGAGCTTATCAGGCACATTGAATCAATGGGCCTAAAAGTGCATGTCTCGGTGGGTGAAGGAACCACCATAGTGGGGCTTGTGGGAGATACGTCCAGGGTTAACAGCTTTACTTTCTCATCCCATGATATTGTCAACAACGTCCTTCGTGTCAGTGAGCCCTTTAAGAAAGCCAATCGTATGTTTCACCCCGTGGACACCATTATTGACGTTTGCGGACGAAAGATAGGGAAGGGCTATTTTGTCATTATCTCAGGTCCCTGTTCGGTTGAAAGTGAAGAACAGATTGTTGGTATTGCAAGAGAATTAAAAAAGGCAGGAGCCTCCTTTTTGAGGGGCGGTGCCTATAAGCCCCGTACCTCACCCTACAGCTTCCAGGGCTTAGGGCTCGAAGGCTTGGATTATCTGAAAATTGCACGTGATGAGACAGGTTTACCCATTGTATCGGAGATCATGTCTACAGATGTCCTGGACCGTTTTGTGGAGGATGTTGATATCATCCAGGTAGGGGCCCGGAATATGCAGAACTTCGTCATGCTCAGGGAACTGGGAAGAACCAATAAGCCTGTTTTATTAAAACGAGGTCTTTCGGCCACTTTTGAAGAATGGTTAATGTCGGCTGAATACATTTTGAGCGAAGGCAATGAAAATGTCATCCTTTGCGAGCGGGGTATACGGACCTTTGAGACTTATACCCGAAACACCCTGGACTTAAGTGCCGTTCCCGCTGTCAAAAAGCTCAGCCATCTTCCTGTCATTGTAGACCCAAGCCATGGTACAGGAAAAGCATGGATGGTCAGCCCCATGTCCAAGGCGGCCCTGGTATCGGGAGCCGATGGTGTGGTCATTGAGGTTCATAATAACCCCAAGTGTGCCTTGAGTGACGGAGAGCAATCCATTACGCCTGTTGAGTATGCCGCCATTCTGCCAAAACTCAGAAAATATGCCGAGCTTGAAGAAAGACAACTGGAGGTTTAGCCCATGGAAGAGGTCAAGATAAGTGCCGGGGGCAAAACCTACAAAATAGATATCGAATCAGGGCTTTTTTCTAAATTGCCGGACATTTTAAAAAAGAAATACACGGGTAAAAAATTAGCGCTGGTATCTGACAGCAATGTGTTCTCCCTTTATGGCGAGAAATTCTATACAGAGCTTAGCCAAGCCGGTCTTTCTGTTATGCCCATCCTATTTAAAGCTGGTGAGGAGCAAAAAAACCTTCAAACCTTAAACCAGATTTACGCTAAGCTTGCCGAGGGTGAATTTACCCGGAGTGACAGTGTCATTGCATTGGGTGGCGGCGTCACAGGAGATATGGCGGGACTTGCAGCCGCTACCTTCTTAAGGGGTATGGGTTTTATTCAAATCCCCACAACTCTGCTTTCCATGGTTGACTCCAGCATTGGAGGCAAGGTTGCCGTAGATCTTCCCCAGGGAAAGAATCTTGTAGGCGCTTTTTATCAGCCTGATACGGTCTATACCGATCCCAAGCTGTTGGATACATTGACAGACCGGCAGTTTACCGACGGCATGGCCGAGCTGCTGAAACATGGCTTTATTAGGGATGCTTCCCTTTACAAAGATCTTACTGAAGGAGTTGCGAGCTCCAGGTTTGAAGGTGCTAATGTTTATTCCTCAGAAGGCTTGATGCCGAGGCCGCTACTTGCCGGAAGGCTTGACGGTTTGATCGCCCGAAGCTGCATCATTAAGCGCGATGTGGTTGAAGAGGATGAAAAAGACAACGGCATCCGTCAGCTTCTCAATTTCGGTCATACCTTGGGCCATGCCATTGAACGGGTTCAGAACTATACAGGTCTGTCCCATGGTGAAGCCATATCCATAGGTATGGTTGTCATGACCAGACTGACAGAAAAGATGGGTCTTACCCGGGAGGGTGAGGCGCAGAAGCTCGTGGAAGCATTGGCCTTATACGGTCTTCCTGTTTCCATGCCCAGCCTTGATATCAATGATATACTGGCTGCCATTCGCCTTGATAAAAAAACACGCTCCGGCATGATTACCATTGCCTATATTGAGAAAATAGGCTTGGGCAAGCTTAAGGAGCTTGAAATAAAAGAGCTGGAGGATAGGATTCATGGCATCCTTACGGATTCATTCAACACCCCTTAAGGGAAGGATTTCGGCGCAGCCATCCAAAAGCATGGCTCACCGCGCCTTGATCTGCGCCGCATTGGCAAAAGGGGAGAGCCATATAGACAATATTGTGCTGTCTGACGATATGATTGCAACCATAGGTGCAATACGCATTCTGGGGGCTGATGTTACCCTTGAAGACAGCTTGAACTATAAAGGTCGGAAAAAGATCACTGTTAAATCACAAGGTCAAATTTCTTTAAAGGGTAATCATATTGATTGCTTGGAATCAGGCTCCACAGCGCGCTTCATTATGCCCATCACCCGGCTTTCTGCTGATTCTGTTACTCTTATGGGCCGGGGCCGGCTGATCGAGCGCCCCTTTGAAATTTATAAAGAGCTTTTTACCCAAAAGGGTGTAATGTACTCCGACTGTGACGGGAAAATGCCCATTACACTTTCCGGAAAACTGACGGGAGGCCAATATACACTGCCCGGCAATGTAAGCTCCCAGTTTATATCGGGACTGCTTTTTACTCTTCCGCTTTTAGAGGAGCCGTCAAAAATTACGGTTTCAAATAAGCTGGAATCCCTGCCTTACATACAAATGACCTTGGCTGCGCTAAAAGAATTTGGTATTGAAATTCGTTATGATTGCTCATATCAAAGCTTTGATATCCCGGGTGGGCAGAATTACAGGGCAAAACCCGAATATGTCGTGGAGGGGGATTGGTCCCAGGCTGCTTTCTTCAGTGTTATGGGTGTACTTTCGGATATCCTTACCCTTGAGGGAATAAGTATGGATTCCCTTCAGGGAGATAAAGTGATTATCAATATTCTAGAGCAGATGGGTGCAAAACCTATATTTGACCGGAACAGTGTCACTTTTGGAAAATCAAAGCTGAAAGGTATTGACATTGATGTATCCCAATGCCCTGATTTAGTACCGGCCATATCCGTTGCGGCTTCTCTTGCTGAAGGCACTACCCGAATTAGGAAAGCCGCTCGGCTTCGGATTAAGGAATCGGACCGGCTGGCAGCAACATGTCAGGCTCTGGGAGCTCTGGGGGCCCGTATTATTGAGGAGCCCGACGGACTGATTATTGAGGGCGTCCCAAACTTAAAAGGAGGGGCTGCTTCCGGGGCTGGAGATCATCGTATCGTCATGGCCCTGGCCACTGCCTCAGCGGTTTGCCAGGGGCCTGTAGAAATAGAGGGCAGCGATGCAGTCAATAAGTCCTACCCGGAGTTTTGGCAGGACTTTATCACGCTTGGAGGAAAGTTGGAAGACTATGAGTAGTATTTTCGGTGAAAACCTTAAGATTTCAGTATTTGGGGAATCCCATGGCCCTGCGATAGGTGTAGTCATGGATGGTCTGCCCTCGGGTATTTCTCTTGATTTTGAAAGAATAGCAAGGGAGATGGGAAGAAGAAGACCCAGTTCGGGTGCCCATTCCACCAAAAGACAGGAGCTTGATGAGGTAGAGCTTTTAAGTGGCGTCTATGAGGGGAGAACAACCGGAACTCCGCTATGTGCCATGATCCGGAACAAGGATGCCCATTCAGCGGATTACAGTGACCTGGAAAGGCTCTTGAGGCCCGGACATGCTGATTTTACCGGTCATGTGCGTTATAAGGGGTTTAATGATATCCGGGGCGGAGGTCATTTTTCAGGTCGCCTGACAGCACCTTTAGTCTTTGCGGGAGCAGTAGCTCAACATATTTTGGATGAACAGCAGATTAGCATCGGAGCCCATATCGACAGGATTTACGATATGATGGATCTGGGCTTTGATAAAGTTCATGTAACCAAGGAACAGCTCCTGGCTTTGCGGGACATGGATATCCCGGTCAATGATCAATCATGCCGTGAGGCTTATCTGGAAATCATTGAGGAGGCCCGGAGAAGAGGGGATTCTGTTGGAGGAATTGTAGAAGCGGCCATTGTCGGCCTTCCTGCCGGAATCGGTTCCCCTTTGTTTAACAATGTTGAGGCAAGGCTTTCATCCTTATTGTTCTCCATTCCTGCGGTAAAGGGAGTGGAATTTGGTGATGGCTTTAATATCACCCAGCTTTTTGGAAGTGAGGCCAATGACAGCTTTTTCACCGATGGAGACAAAATACTGACACGCACCAACCACAACGGTGGAATCAATGGCGGTATAACCAACGGCATGCCATTAACCCTCCGTGTGGCTGTAAAGCCCACTGCATCAATTTCAATAGAACAGGAGACCGTGGATATTAAAGCTCATGAAAACGCTACTTTAAAGGTCCGTGGGCGCCATGACGCCTGCATTGTTCCGAGAGCCGTTCCTGTCATCGAAGCGGCCTGTGCTATTGTACTTTGCGACCTGCTTATGGGGAAATATGGTTTGGAATCACTGAGTAAGGATGTATAACTTAATGGATAAGAAAGATATTGATGCCATACGATCGGAAATAGATGCCGTTGATCGCGAGCTTGCCATACTGCTTGAAAAACGTATGGATTTGGTCAGTCAAGTAGCGGACTCTAAACGCCGGACAAGAACAGGGGTGATGGATGAGGCACGCGAACAGAAGGTTCTGGAGAATGTTCTTTCAGTAGTTAAGAATGCTGACTTTACTGAAAGCATCAAAGCATCCTTTGAAAGTATTATGGCTCATTCAAGAGAATATCAGAAAAAAAGGCTTTCCGGTGGTCAAGAGCTCCGCAAACGTTACGTTTTGATAGGAGAACATCTTTCCCATAGCTTATCACCTGTCATTCATGGACTTTTCTTTGAAAAAGCCGGGTTTACGGGCTCCTATGATCTTCTGGAAGTACCTCACAATGATATAGGGGGACTGACCGCCAGATTAAAAAAGGAAGGCTATTTGGGAGCCAATGTAACCATTCCCTATAAGACAGATATTATGGGAGAACTGGATGCTCTTTCGGATGAGGCGATCCGGATAGGTGCCGTCAATACCATTACATTGGGGAATAAATGTGTAGGCTATAATACAGATTACAACGGTTTTGGCCGGGCACTCGAATACTACGGGGCAGATTTGGAGGGCAAGGCTTGTGCGGTGCTGGGTAGCGGCGGCTCTTCAAGAGCTGTTGTATCCTGGCTTCAGGATCATGGTGTTTCCCGCATAACAATTGTCACCAGGGATACCGGAGCAGCAGGCTTGAAATATCCAGGTTTTCAATGCATAGATATCAAGGAATTCAGCGCACAGGGTTATGATCTGGTAGTTAATACCACACCGGTAGGCATGTGGCCAAAGCCGGATTTTTCACCCCTTTCAAAAGACCAGCTTCAAGGAGCCGGTTTTATAATGGACCTAATCTATAATCCTGCAGAAACCCTATTGCTGCGCTTTGCTAAAGACTTGGGCATTCCCGGTGCCAATGGCCTGTATATGCTGATAGCTCAAGGAATCTGTGCCCAGGAAATATGGCAGGGTACTATTTATAGTCAGGAACTGGTCAATAGTATCTATAAGGACATGAAAGCATGATGAAAACCAATATTGTTCTTATCGGGCTCATGGGCTGCGGGAAAAGCACTATAGGAAGAAAGCTTTCCCGCCATCTGAATATGGCTTTTATAGATGTGGATGATGATATTGAGCAGCATTATGGCTCTATTAAGAATATCTTTGAGAAGGGTGAGGAATATTTCCGAGACCTTGAAAGTCAAAGGGTAGAGAGCCTTTCCAAGCGCGAAAATACTGTTATTGCAACCGGTGGTGGTGTGGTGCTGCGCCCTTCAAATATTGATGCTTTAAAGAAGAACGGACAAATTTTCTATCTTAAGCGCCCTCTTGATGAAATCCTTAAAACGCTGGACCCAAGCAACAGACCGTTGCTCAGCAAAGGAACTGAGGTTTTATATGCGCTTAATAAGGAAAGAGAGCCTCTTTATCTTCGTTACAGTGATTATGTCATTGACGCCTCCGATATTGAAAATGCAATTTCTTCAATTTCTACTATCTGCACAAAGGTGTTATAGCACAGGTGAGCATCATATATTTGACACAGGGTATTTAATTTATTGGTGAAAAGACATTGAAAAAAACCGATATCCTGTATCTCATCATTATCATGCTGAGCATCGCAGTTTTCGCCAATTCACTTTTAAAACCGGAGCCAGTCGTTTTACCTGAAATGACACCCGGCGGTGATTTGAGTTCGTCTTTGAAACCGCTACATAATCCACTTGAGGACAGTGTCATTGTTGAAGATAATGGCAATGATAGTGCTGCGGATATTAATGATAATCAAAAAGATCCGATTCTTGGTATTGATGAACCCGAAAACATCGATGGCATCGGGCCGCCTGGTGGTTCAACTGTGCAGGCCAGTACAGAACCAACCATTAATGCTCGTTCTGCAATCGTCATGGATTTGGATACAGGAACCATACTTTATGAAAAAAATGCTTACAGGAAAAGGCCCATGGCCAGTACCACCAAGATCATGACAGGCATTGTTGCAATTGAGAATTGCTCTCTTGACGAGGATGTCACCATTAGTGAAAAAGCCGGCCATATGGGCGGGTCGGTTATGGGTATAAAAACGGGCACAATTGTTAAAATGAAGGATTTGCTTTATGGTATGCTGATCTGCTCGGGAAATGACGCGGCGGTTGCAATAGCCGAGCATGTTGGAGGCAGTGTCGAAGGCTTTGCAGAACTAATGAATAAAAAGGCCCTTGAGCTGGGAGCTTTCTCTACAAGCTTTTCAAATCCTCATGGGCTTGATGCGGATAATCATTATACCACTGCCTATGACTTAGCAAAAATAACCCGTTATGCACTTAAAATGGATACTTTTAATGATATAGTTAAAACAAGTGAGTTTAACTTTAATGGCAGGACCTTTAGGAATACAAACGAAATGCTGTTGGGTTACGAAGGTGCAGACGGTGTTAAAACAGGCTATACAGGTCGTGCCGGCCGTTGTTTGGTTACAAGCGCGACTAAAAACAATATGCGCATTATTTCTGTTGTACTGTTCTGTGATACAAAAAACTTAAGAACCTCCAGCAGTCGCCGTATCCTGGATTACGGCTTTGATGAGTATGGCCCTGTAACCCTTCTGGAGCATGGTCGTATCATGGGTTTGGTGAAGGTTGACCGATCCCGTACATCTCAGGAAGTACAGGTTGTTGTTTCAGAGGAACTAAAGACAATTCTGCGCCACGGTCAAAAGGATATGCTCTATACCAGGATATCACTTCCAGAGAAGGTTACGGCACCCGTCAAGCGTGGTACTATTATGGGAACTGTTTCTGTGTTTCAGGGTGAGAAGATTATAGCCGAAACCTCTTTAATTGCAATTGACAGCGCAGAAAAAATGAAACTGGGCAATTACCTGAACAATGTAGTCAATCAATGGATAAAGCTGATTCATTAGCTCAGTCGCAGGATTTCCTTAGTTCTTCTTTTTCGCTGCTTTCCGGTAAACGAATGCATGCATAATCTTATGAATTATCCTGCAATGAAAAGGTCTTTAGTTCCTGTATGGCCTTAATAGGATTATTAGGCCCATAAAGTTTATTTATCTATCATCATATTGGGGAATCGGAAGCGGGCAGTTTATAAGATGCGTTTCAGCTATATGCAATATTAGTATTTTAAACTTGCAAATTCTCAAGTCCTATCATACAATATATTAAAGAAATACTTTAAGAAAAATACCAGGTGTGTTTCGTTTTTGGAGGGTTATCATGCAAGCATTTCAAGGTTATAACAGAGATGAGCTTTTTGAGAGAAAGAATAAACAATTACTTAACTATGAGGATTATAAAAAACAAGGACTAAAGCTTGATATGTCTAGAGGAAAGCCTTGCTCAGAGCAATTGGATCTTTCCGATGGTTTTTTTGACGATACAAAAAATCTATTCTCAAAGGACGGCACAGATTGCCGTAATTATGGACTTATAGATGGTATAAAAGAAGCGAAGGCTCTTTTTGCAGAGCTTCTTGGCATTTCTGACGATGAGGTTTTCGTTGGCGGCAACTCCAGCCTTAATCTCATGTATGATTTAATTTCCAAGGCCTTTATACATGGCTTGAATGGCTTTGAGAAGCCCTGGGGTAAGCTGGATAAGGTGAAATTTCTATGCCCAAGCCCCGGTTATGACCGCCACTTTGCCATTACAGAGCTTTTTGGCGTGGAAATGATTATTATACCTATGACCCAGGAAGGTCCGGATATGGATAGGGTAGAAGCCCTTGTGGCTGAGGATGATTCCATTAAGGGAATATGGTGTATTCCCATGTACAGCAATCCAACGGGAATCACCTATTCAAATGATGTAGTCAAGCGCTTGGCCTGTATGAAAACCAAGGCAGATGATTTTCGGATACTGTGGGATAATGCCTATGCCTTCCATCATCTGTATGAAGAGCCGGATCAGTTACTGGATATTATCTCTGAGTGCCGAAATGCAGGTAATCCGCACCGGGCATTTATGTTCGGTTCCACCTCCAAGGTAACCTTCCCTGGAAGCGGAATAGCAATTATGGCTTCCAGTAAGGAAAATATCGCGCATATAAAGAAGCAGGTTGCCATACAAACAATTGGTCACGATAAAATCAATATGCTCCTGCATGTACGATTTCTAAAGGATTCCGGCCATATTCGCGAGCATATGAAAAAACATGCTGAGATTATTCGCCCCAAATTTGAGGCAGTCAATGAAATTTTAGAGAAGAATCTGTCCGGTAAGGGCATAGCAGCATGGAACAAGCCAAATGGCGGTTATTTTATCAGTCTTGATGTTCCTGAGGGTTGTGCCAAGAGGACGGTAAGCCTTGCAAAAGAAGCCGGAGTTACCCTAACACCAGCCGGCGCAACCTTCCCATACGGCAAGGACCCTCATGACTGCAATATCCGTATTGCACCTACATACCCTCCGCTGGATGAACTGCGTAAAGCAATCGAGATTCTCTCTCTCTGTGTAGAGATTGCAGCTTTGGAAAAAGTTCTTGCATAATGCCCTCAATTGATATCCGGCACTAGTTTAGGAATTACTTCAAGGGTGAATAAGTCTTTATTCATCCTTTTGTATTTATTGGTCGAGGCTTGTGATGTGTTTCTGTCGAAATACATAGAAACAAAATAGCGAGGGGATTTTTGCTATAAATTGACCTCACAAATTTCAATTTTACACTGGATTTTTACCTTGTTTAGTTATATAATAAATCCTGCATCTTCTATTGATTTCAATACAATAAGATAGGATGTCATATTGTTGTCAACACATCGTGTTGACATATTGTTATTATCGTGACAACAAGACGGTTCTAAGGAAGACAAGCTTCCGATGGCTCTTAAACACAGGTAGTATGGAGGTAGCTCGATTTGCGGAATATCTACGAAAGTCCTTTCAATGCACGTTATGCAAGCCCTGAAATGCTTGAAATATTTTCACCCGATACCAAGTTTAAAACATGGAGAAGGCTATGGATAGCATTAGCTGAATCTGAAAAAGAGCTGGGTTTGGACATTACTGATGAACAAATTGAAGAACTGAAGGCTTTCAAGGATGACATTAATTATGAGCTTGCTGAGAAAATAGAGAAGGAAACCCGCCACGATGTCATGTCCCATGTCCATGCTTATGGTGCCCAATGTGAAAAGGCCAAGGGCATTATACATTTGGGAGCAACATCCTGTTTTGTTGGTGATAATACCGATATCATCATTTATGCAGAAGCTCTAAAACTTGTCAAAAATAAAGTGCTCTCTGTTATTAGTAAGCTTTCCCGTTTTGCTGATAAGTATAAGGACATGCCTACATTGGGATTCACGCATTACCAACCGGCTCAGCTTGTTACCGTCGGCAAAAGGGCATGCTTGTGGATTCAAGATCTTTTACTTGATGTTGAGGAACTTGAGTTTGTGATCTCTACTCTCAAGCTTCTTGGAAGCAAGGGAACTACCGGTACGCAGGCTAGCTTTTTAGCCCTGTTTGACGGTGACCATGAAAAGGTTAAAAAGCTTGAACAGCTTATTTCTGAAAAAATCGGCTTTGGTCAAGTCATGCCAGTGTCAGGCCAGACCTATTCCCGAAAGCAGGATTCCCGTATTCTCAATGTTCTAAGCGCTGTCGCACAAAGTGCTTATAAATTCAGTAATGATATGAGGCTTCTTGCAAATCTCAAGGAACTTGAAGAACCCTTTGAAAAGAAGCAAATCGGTTCGTCAGCCATGGCATATAAGAGAAATCCCATGAGAAGCGAACGCATTTCATCCCTTGCCCGTTATGTCATTGTGGATGCATTAAATCCAGCCATTACCGCTTCCACACAATGGTTTGAAAGAACTCTGGATGACTCGGCCAATAAACGGATCAGTATTCCGGAAGCATTTTTAGCTGTAGATGCCATTTTAAATATTTATAGCAATATCTCGGATGGCATTGTGGTCTATCCTAAGATCATCAGAAAAAGGGTTATGGAAGAGCTTCCGTTTATGGCGACAGAAAACATTCTTATGGCAGCGGTAAAGCGAGGGGGCGACCGACAGGAACTGCACGAAAAAGTTCGCGTTCATTCAATGGAAGCTGCTCGTGTGGTCAAGGAAGAGGGCGGCACCAATGATCTCATCACAAGAATCGCCAATGATCCGGCTTTTGATATGAGCCTCGAAGAACTCAACAGCGTGCTATCTCCTGAGAACTATATAGGACGCAGTCGTGAGCAGGTTATAGAATTCCTGGAAGAGCAGGTCAAACCAGTTCTTTCAAAAGATCAAGTTGCGGAAGTGCATGTAGAACTAAAATCCTAGACAAATAGGGCTTATGTCCTATTGAACTTAGGACTCTTCATGAAGTAATATTGTCATGTCGTCCTATTGTGATTAAACCAATTCAATAGCATAGACGGAGGTACAGTGGTATGGTTACCATTAATAAATACAGTAATGTTCCATTATATTGCCAGCTGAAAAATCTTATTTTAGAGAAAATCGAAAAGGGAGAGTTTGAGGCTGATTCTAAAATACCTTCCGAGCAAGATTTTTGTGAACAATACGATATTTCCAGACCAACCGTCAGGCAGGCGATAAATGATCTTACAGCCAGCGGTCAGCTCTACAAAATGAAGGGTAAGGGTACCTTTGTTTCTGCGCAGAAAACCTACATTAGTGTCAAAGATTACAGCGGTTTTACTGATTCAATATTAGATTCAAAAGACCCATCGGCCAAGAATATTTTGGCCATTGAGGTTATAAATGGCCAGGAGCATTCAAGAATAGCCGAGATTTTTTCTCTGAAACCGGATACAAAGTCTGATTTCGCTGCTATTTCCTATACAAATGCCTTAAGCAACGATGTGATTTCTTTGAATGTTTCCTATATTCCTTTATCACTCTTTCCGGAAGTATGTGAGGATATAAAGAATAACAAGGATATACTTCGTGGAAAATATCCTTTGATTCCCAATAGTACAAAAAGCATGCTGGACATCATCAGTACTGACCAGAAGGATGCAATCCATTTAAAGCTTCAGCCCGGACAGCCCTTGATCCGTATTAACAACGTTCTATACTCGAAGAGCGGTCAGCCTGTGGAATATGTTGTCACCAAGTATAGGGCCGATAAAACAAGACTACAATTCGAAAATCATAAATAAGAACCCCACCCGTTAACGAAATTAAAATTTCGAACGGGTACCCGGGAACCTTGTTACTTCGTAATAGTGATGGTATAAAAAAGCCGACAGTTTCTCACTTCGAGTCTGTCGGCTTTTATGCGCTTTGCTTCGCAACGCTTACTGCATGCCTTGCTTTTCGGTTTGATATTTTTGTACAGCCATCTGAACATCATTCATATTGGCGTTTTTAACATTATACCAGCCCTTTTGTTTCATGGCATCAAAAATCTGATATTGAATCTGTTGCTTATCATTCAGAATTTTCATAAATTCAGATCTTAAGTTTTCACAGGCTGCTTCTGTAAGATAGGTTCCATATGCACCAATTATCTGTTTTTCGCTGGCTAAAGCATCGTTCATAACTTCCTGTTCAGTTAAAATTGCATTATGCTGCATGATTGTCCCTCCTTTGATTAATGATTGAGCCATTACTGCTGCTGTTGCTGCATGGGTTTGTTGTGAGAATTCAGGTAATTGAACAGCATGTCAAAATGCTGCTTGTGAAGCTGAGCTGCTTTACTGCAGAGATCCTTGAGCTGTGGGTCATTACAGCTCTGAGAATACACATCAAGCTTTTTGTGAAATAATGACTCCAGATTGAGCATATCCTCAAGTATGGAAAGATTTTTACTGGTCAGCATGGATTGTCCCTGTTGGCCCTGCATTTGCTGTCCGCCTTGCATTTGTTGATTATTCTGCTGCCCACCTTGCTGCATATTGTTCATAACTACACCTCCATTATTCTTAATGTCGCTAGACATCACTATTTTTCTCACAAATCAGTTCTTTTATGAATTTTTCATTGAAAAATATGATGCCGTAAAAACAGGAGTTTAATAAAAATTGTTGCATATTCTTGAATATATCGAAATTTGATCCAATATACTTATACTGACCGAATGGGTCATGCACCTTGCATGTACCGACAGATACTGAAGGGGGATTGGCCGTGGAGAGTTTATACAGCATATATAATGATATTGCTGAGAGGACGAAGGGCGATATCTACATAGGAGTGGTTGGACCCGTCAGAACCGGGAAGTCGACCTTTATTAAGAAATTTATGGAAGCTCTTGTCGTACCCAATATCAAGAATCCATACGAAAGAGAAAGGGCTGTTGACGAGACGCCGCAAAGCGCATCAGGACGAATGATCATGACAACTGAGCCAAAGTTTGTCCCCAATGAAGCGGTCACCATCACCATGGAAGACAATGTCACTTTACGAGTTCGGTTGGTCGACTGCGTGGGCTTCATGGTAAAGAGCGCCATCGGCCACATGGAGGATGAGATGCCCCGTATGGTGAAAACGCCATGGTCAGAATATGAAATTCCTTTTGAAGAAGCAGCTGCTATCGGAACTCGAAAGGTTATTAATGATCATTCAACCATCGGGATTATGATTACCGCAGACGGCTCCTTCACTCAATTTTCCAGAAGCGAATATCAGGAAGCAGAAGAAGGTGTGGTCAGAGAACTTAAGGCCTCGGGTAAGCCTTTTGTCGTTCTATTGAACAGTTCTTTTCCTGAAGCCAACGAAACCAAACAGCTTGCCAAGGAATTAAGTGAAAAATACATGAAGCCGGTAATTCCTGTTGACTGCCTGAATCTCAATATTCAGTCCATCAATAAGGTTATGAACGGAATTCTTCTGGATTTCCCGGTTCGAGAAATTTGCTTTAACCTTCCGGGATGGATACTTTCATTGGACAGCGAGCATTGGCTGAGAAAAGAAATGCTTTGTGCTTTACGTGACTCCTTTATGGACAGATCGACGGTACAATTGGCTTATAATGCTGCTGACAGGCTAAAGACCTATGAATTTCTGAATAAGGCTTCTATTAATGATATCCGTATGGGAACAGGTGAAATCACAATGGAGATCAAGCCTGCCGACGGTTTGTTCTACCGGATTGTGAAAGAGGATATAGGACTGGAGATCGACGGCGAGCAGCGATTATTTACAGTACTCAAGGATTTGTCAGGAATCCGGGAAGAATACCTTAAGGTTGAGGCTGCTTTGAATGAGGTTCGATCCAAGGGCTATGGTGTGGTCACACCCAAGCTTGAAGAGCTTACTCTGGAGCCTCCAGAAATTGTACGCCAAGGAACACGTTTTGGTATCAAGCTTCGCGCCAGTGCGCCGTCTATTCATATGATCAGGGCTGATATTGAGACAGAGATTGCACCGCTGGTAGGTTCAGAAAAGCAGTCTGAAGAGCTGGTGAACTATCTTCTAAAGGAATTTGAGGGAAAGCCTGAAAAGCTTTGGGAATCCAATATCTTTGGCAAATCCCTCCACGAATTGATTACCGAGGGGCTTCAGAACAAGCTGTACAGAATGCCGGAGGATGCTCAGCTTAAACTTCAGGAAACCCTCCAAAAAATTATTAATGAAGGAAGCGGCGGCCTGATCTGCATTATTCTTTAAATGACGATATAACAAAATAAGAACCCCACCCGTTAACGAAATTAAAATTTCGAACGGGTACCCGGGAACCTTGTTGTATTCACAATAAAAATATAAAATTTTAATCCTCCTGAGTTTAGTAGACCTAGCTCAGGAGGTTTTTTTAATACGAGGAACGAGTATCAATAAAGTTACCGCAGCGCTAGCAAGGTAATTTTATTATAGGTGTGAAAATGTCGTGAAAGCAAAAAGTATAAATGATATAATAACCTCAAATAGCTTTATTATCTTCACAATGATGCAATCGAAAGGGGAGCTCAGAATATATCCCACTCTGCAAGCAATACTGTAAAATAATGCGGATAAAACCGCATAAATAAATAAGGAGGTCGAAAATATGCAAAATGAGATTACGACTGTTCAACCTTTGTTTAACAAGGATGGAGGGCTATCAAACCCTGGATGGGCAAAGGATCTCATGTTACAGTATGACCGCAAAGATATTAAAGCAAGCAGTATAAGAATTAAGGAATGGGACTATTATTATATTTCAGACGGCTGCTCCGTTGTAAGCCTGACTATGGCTGATCTTGCATATATTGGCCTTATAACAGTTACATACATTGACCTTGAGAAAAAAACCGAGCATAGCGTTACCTCCATGCCGTTGTTGCCAATGGGGAGGCTTAAACTCCCTAATACGACTCACCATGGGGATGTACGTTATAAAGATAAAAAAATAGAAATGGAATTTATACGGAAAGAAAAAGGGAGACACCTTAAATGCTATGTTCCGAATTTCATTAATAATGAACCATTTACAGGTGACTTCTTCCTGGAACAGCCTTCTATGGATACCATGGTTATTGCAACACCATGGAAAGAAGATAATAAAGCATTCTACTATAACCAGAAAATAAACTGTATGCCCGTTATCGGAACATTTAAAATAGGAAGTACAGAATATAATTTCACTCCTGACAAGACATTTTCGACTATGGATTGGGGCAGGGGCGTGTGGACCTATGATAACACCTGGTACTGGGGCACAGCAAATGGAATTGTGCACGATGAAAATGGTCCCGGTAACTTTGGATTTAACATTGGGTATGGCTTTGGGGATACTTCAAGAGCCAGTGAAAACATGATATTCTTCAGAAATAAAGCCCATAAATTCGACAGAATAACATTTAATATTCCTGACGAGGGATATTGCAGTGAAAATCATCCCTGGCTATTCACCACCTCTGACGGCAGACTGGAAATGCGCATGGACACAATAATTGACAGGCACGCCTATACAAAGGTTGGTCCAATATGTAATGATGGGCATCAGGTCTTTGGAAAGTTCTCAGGGGTTGCCATTCTGGATGATGGTAAAAAGCTTCAATTCTCTGATTTGATGGGCTTTGCCGAGAAGGTTCATAATCGATATTAATTAATAATATATTTATTTAAGTCATTTATTTTTATTTATTGCTTGAGTAATAATTGGATTTAATGCTTAAAAAGTGGTATAATATTCATATATAGAATTTCAAAAACCCCGAAAGGAGATATAATGTATGAAGGAAGCCTCTGAGATAAAGAGAAAAAGGGGAAGACCCAAGAAAAATATCACTGAAAATGTTCCTGCAACCGCAGCTGTAATCAAGAGAGGGCGTGGACGTCCGAAAAAAATCGAGAATTCTGTTACCGCGCCAATAAAGAATAACACATCCAAGGCAGCTCATGCTGATCTCTCATATAAACCAATTAATACATGGGATAATCCTAAGTTCAATAAACGCAGCATAATGTCTTTTGGTGAAGGTTATAAGGCTTTTATGAATAAGGCCAAAACTGAGCGTGAATTTATAAAAGAGAGCATTATTCTGGCTAAACAAAAGGGATTTAAGAATCTCGATGAATTAGGAGAAGCAAAATTAAATGCCGGTGACAAAGTTTATCGCGTTGTTAAGGATAAACTCATGCTCTTATCGGTTATCGGGAAAAAGCCTGTCGAGGAGGGTACAAGAATTGTTGGTGCTCACGTGGATTCTCCGCGTATTGATATTAAACAGAACCCTCTTTTTGAATCAACGGATATGGTCTTTTTCAAGACCCACTATTACGGCGGAATCAAGAAGTATCAATGGGTAGCCATACCCCTTGCGCTTCACGGCGTTATTGTAAAGGCTGATGGCTCTATTGTCGAGGTTAATATTGGTGAAGATGAGAGAGATCCTGTTTTTACAATAACCGATCTTTTACCTCACCTGGCCAAGGACCAATATGAGAAGAAGCTCAATGAGGCCTTCCAGGGCGAGCAAATGAATGTACTTTTAGGCTCAGAGCCTCTTGGAGATAAGGAAGATAAAGAACGCTTCAAGAAAAATATTTTAACACTTTTAAATGAAAAATACGGCATTATTGAGGAAGACCTCGTATCTTCAGAGCTTGAACTCGTTCCTGCTTTCAAGGCTCGAGATGTTGGCCTTGACAGAAGTATGATAGGTGCTTATGCCCATGATGACAGAGTTTGTGCCTATCCTGCACTTATGGCTATTTTCGAAACGGAAAACCCTGAGTATACGGCTACTTGCTACCTAACTGACAAGGAAGAAATAGGAAGCGTAGGAAACACCGGAGCCGAGTCAAGAGCGCTTGAGAACTTTATAGCCGATCTTTGCGCATTGACTACAAGCGGCCAATATTCAGATCGTCTGGTTCGTGCTTCACTGGATCGCTCAAAAATGCTCTCGGCCGATGTCAATGCTGCAGTAGATCCCAATTATGAGGGAACACATGACAAGATGAATGCAGGTTATATCGGAAAGGGCATAGCAATCATGAAATTCAGCGGTTCCAGAGGGAAATCAGGAGCCAGCGACGCCAATGCAGAATACTTGGGCGAGATAAGGAAGCTATTTAATAGTAATCATATTCCATGGCATATTACTGAGCTGGGTGCAGTAGACAAGGGCGGTGGCGGAACAATTGCCCAGATGGTTGCGAACCTGGGTGTGGATGTCATAGATGTGGGCGTACCGGTTCTTTCCATGCATGCACCCTTTGAGGTGGTCAGCAAGGCAGATCTTTACGCAACCTACAAAGGTTATAGTGTATTCATGAAGTAGCGGCTAGGGGACACATCATAAACTGATGTGTCCCCTTTTTGTACTGACATCACTCGTTATAAGTATAACGCCTTTTGCACCACTTTATTGAATCGAGGAATTTTATGGACTGTAGGGCTGGCTGTGCAGCCTGTTGTATTGATATTACAATATCGTCCTCAATACCGGGAATGCCACATGGTAAGGCTGCCGGCATACGCTGTGTACAACTGACATCCGATAATCGATGTATGATTTTCGGAAAGCCGGAGAGACCACAGGTTTGTATAAACTTTTCTCCATCAGAAGAGACGTGCGGCAAATGTAATGATGATGCTCATTTTATTCTGTCTGAGCTTGAAAAAGCAACAAAGCCGTAAATCAGAGGTGTTGTCATATGAAGAGAAGCCTGGCGCTATCTGCTAGAATTTTATGTTCTTTCATTGTTACCCTGATTTTTATAACAATATCACCGGTGTTTGCAAATGACGGCAGTCTGGGAGTCACTCCGGATGGTGTATATCCAATAACCCAGTCAGATATAAAAATGAAATCAGAAGAGATTTTTATTGACTGCACCACTGGAAATGTCACCTGCAGATTTGACTTTAAGAACTACGGTGAAGCTCAGTCAGTCCTGATGGGTTTTCCCGCAAGATTAAATGAATATGTAGATGGTTTAACAACGGAAGAAAGTATATCTGTGATAGATTTTACCGCCAGAGATAAAAATGGTGATATACCCGTTACTTTAGTAAACACTATACCCAATCCACCACTAAAAGAAGTCAATGGCATGGAAGAATATTCAAAATGGTATACCTTTTCTGTGGATTTTGATGAGAATGAAGAAAAAACCCTATATCATACATATAAAGTCCAGTTTTCACATTTTTCAAATGGTGAAGTCCAATTGGGATATGTTATTGAAACAGGTTCGCTATGGAAGGGATCAATTGGCCACTCCAAGGTAATTTTTTATTTTGGAGAAATTCCCATGTACGCTATTACTCAGGTTTCTCCCAATAATTTTTACAGAATTGAAGATAATAAACTTATCTTTGAGAGAAGCAATTTTAAACCAGATTACAATCTCAATATTTCGATGAATCAAGCACGATATAATGATTTGAATTGGTTTGATGTGAATTATTCAGGAAATGAGAGCAAAGAAAGTGCAAAAAAGAAAATAGAACTACTTAAAACCTCTCCTAAAGCTATACGGAAAGACCATCAAAAATATTATCAACTTTATCAAAGTCTCATTAATAATGATCCCATTTCCGCACTTTATATAAAAAGTGCATTAGCACTTCCTAACGGAAATGAAAAGCCTAAAATTACCGAATGCCGAATAGCAGAACATGTTGAAAACACCTGGCGCTTCGAAATTTACGGGACAGACCCCGATGGTGATTTAGTTCGTCATGAGGCTGAAATTGATGGCATAGAAAATTACAGATATGTGGATGATGGCGGCGAACTGTATTACAATAACGAAGAAATGAAATTTATAAGCAGCAGTTATCTTGAGCTTCAGGAAGATGTTAAAAAAGCCACTCCGCTCAGTATAACCTTTACCTTCTTCGACAGTGCAGGAAACTCTGATACTGAAACGATGCTGCTTCAGGCTGAACCGCCTGCGCCTGTTCCTACTGAAACTCCCATTGTAACGCCACAATCTACACCGATAAAAGACGATCCAGGGAATGCCATGCCGGCCAATCAATCAGTTAACAAAGGCGAAAGGCTAATTCCAATGGAAGCTGAAACCATTTCATTGCTTATAACGGGAGTAATCATTGTTTTGGCTTTGAGCTTAATCGTCATAACATCATTGTTAATAAAAAGGAAAAGCAGGGGATACTTTTTATTCATAGTGCAGCTTATTTTCACTGGATTAAGCTTCTATCAGCTTATTGAAATCTATAATATTAGAGATAATACAGACGGGCTCATGAGTTCTGAGGCTATATCCGGTAAAATTGGGATAAGTGCGGTATTATGGGCAATAGGCATGTTATGTATGCTTGCGGGAATTATTATGACTAATAAAGAAAGAAAAACCATAAGCTAGTTGTCTTTTTTCTTAGGTTTGACAGAGGAGAGGGGATTGCTCTTAACTGCCTTCCTAAGCTGATCTTCATCAATATGGGTGTAAATTTCAGTAGTTGCTATGCTTTCGTGGCCTAAAATGGCTTGCAAAGCTCTAATATCAACATTTCCATGCTTATACATAAGCGTTGCAGCCGTATGACGAAGCTTATGAGGTGAGTATTTATCCGGATCCAGTCCGGAAGCTTGTATGTATTTTTTGACCAGGTATTGCACGGTTTTCGGACTGATACGAACCTTACGTTCACTTAAAAAGAGAGCTTTAGGGTCCTTGATTGTCTTCAATTTATCACGTTCAGCTTTATAAGCTGCAATAGCGTCCTGGCAAGCCTGATTTAAATAGACTGTGCGCTCTTTGTTGCCTTTGCCGACGACGGTTAAAATATCGCCTCGAATGCTGTTAATATTGATTCCAACAAGCTCAGAAAGCCGGAGACCGCAGTTCATAAACAGCGTGAGAATAGCATAATCACGGGCAACATTTTTCTTACCGTCAACACTCTGAAGTAAATTTACACTTTCTTCAAGATTCAAGTACTTAGGAAGCCTCCGAACCAGCTTTGGAGAGTCAAGCTCGGCTGTAGGATTAGTTTCTATAAGCTTAACCTTGGTATGAAGATATCTGTAAAAGGATTTAAGACATGCAACCTTGCGAGCACGGGTTACGGCAGTATTATTTCGGTCACGGCTGATAAATGCCATAAAGCTGTATAGGTCAGTAAGGTCAATTTTTTTAATGTCATCAAGAGTAATGTCTGTTACTGAAATAGATGTAAAGTCTTTTTCATTGGCAGAATATTTAGTAACCTTGATATAACGTAAGAATGTTCTTAAATCATAATGATATTCAGAGATAGTTTTTTGGGATTTGTTTTTGATAGTAAGCATATAATTAAGAAATTCAATTACGATATCTGGCATATCAGTGAATTCATGAGCCATAAATTAAATCACCTCAAAATAAAATTACATAATAAAAACTAAAGAAATATGTTATAGCTAAACAACAGTAAGTAAAATGTAAGTTCCATTTAAAATATCGATATATTAGATTGCGGAGTTAACAATTAAACAATTGGTTTAGTCAAATCTCAGAAGCTTACTCTTATATTATACCACACCTACACTTTATTAAACAAAATTTATATTTTGTCTAATGTGAGATTATTTTAATCCCACTTCAGTTTCATATGAACCTTAGCTTAAAAGCTAATTACATATATTATTGTAATACAAAAAGACTAAGCAAATGGTTTTTATGCTTAGCCTTTTTTGATGAAACACAAACCTATACTGTTAGAAATTAATTTGAACAAATAGAAATGGCCACTTCAGCTGCAGTTGCAGCATCTGCCGTGTAATAGTCAGCACCTATTGTCTTACAAAATGAATCTGTTACCGGAGCTCCACCCACCATAATTTTTACATTGTCTTTAATATCGGAAGATTTAACCGCATCAACAATGGTCTTCATTTCAGTCATAGTTGTGGTAAGAAGCGCTGAGCAAGCAATAATATCTGCGTTTACCTCTTTTGCCTTTTCAACAAATGTTTGAGCAGGCACATCTACTCCCAGATCTACTACTTCAAGGCCTTTGCCTTCCATCATCATTCTGATAAGATTCTTTCCTATGTCATGAAGGTCTCCTTTAACTGTTCCAAGAACAACAGTTCCTGCCGCTTTTACACCACTTTCCGCCAGAAATGGTTTTAATAACTCGGTTCCGGCATTCATGGCTCTTGCAGCGATTAACACATCGGGTACATAGACCTCATTGTTTTTAAATTTTACTCCAATCACGTTCATACCTGCAAGTAGTCCGTCTTCAAGGATTGATTTGGCAGAAATACCGTCATTAAGGGCATTTTGAACGAGCTCCTTAACAGCCTTTGCTTTTCCTAACTGTAGATTTGTCGAAATTTCATTTAGCATACTCACTACATTTCCCTCCGCTCATTTTGAGTTTTAAATTATCCTCTGTTATCTCGAAATGTTAATTTTAAACGATGCCTTAAGTCTTAAGTTGAATGATTACAGACTACCCCTTAACCGGGTATTTCCCATATGTCTTTGCAAGTTCAACCATTTTACGTGCACGGTCAAAACTTGCGTTTGCCGGGTACTCACAGCCTGTAGCAAGTATGTACCCCCCACCGGGTGCCATTATATCAATTTGCTCCTTGATAGTCTGCTCCCATTCTTCCTCGGTTGCAGTTAAAGCCATGGGTGGAGATACACAGCCAATCAGCGTAATCTTGTCACCATACTTTTCCTTGCATTCCTTAAAATCCTTGCAGTCATCGGGTGGATATAAGAAGGATATGGCCTGTGGCCGCATGGTCTCTATTTGTGCATCAAAATAAATTCTTTCACCGCAGTTGTGAACCATAACCATGCATCCTCTTTTATGTATGCCATCGGCTAATTCCTTAACAAGTCCCCCCTCCATATCCATCCACATCTCCTTGGACATAATGGAGCCCGAAGCAAAAAGTGTATCCAGCATGATACCATGAACACCGGTATCTATAATGGCGTTGCAGTACTCCTTAAGGGTATCGTTTATTTCTCCGGCTGCATTTTTTACGGCATCCCTGTCATCATAAATATCTAAATACATATCCTGTTGATTTCGAAGCATGGACAGAACGCCGAGAGGACCAAAAACAAAAGCGACAATGGGTAGCTCATGGCCCTTTTTTTCAACAAGCTTTCTGCACACGTCAAGGTGCATCATCATACGCTTGGATTGCCTGTAATCTACCTTTTTAATTTTTTCATATTCATTGATGTCTTTAATAAGAGGATTCTTAAAATCCGGATGAACGGCTTGATTCTCAGGATAAACGAGCTTTGGTCCCCATGCGTCACACTCGATGGATAAATCAATCAATGTAACGATGCAATCAAGGTTAAAGCGCTCTGTTGCTTCTAAAAGTGACTGGACACAGGTATCTGCATCTGTAGCCCATTTTTCATATGAGACTCCTGCCAGGTTTCGGGTTACGCCGCTTAAAATAGGATAAACCGGGACATGGTCTGCTTCCTTATGATTCAAAGCAAGCGTTACTCTTTCTAATGCATTCATTACGACACCTTTCCTTTCAATAAAGGACTATGATATCATTATAAATGCTCTTTTTAATTGCTTCTGTAAATATATTATTATTCTTTGTAATTTTTTACTCACACTTGATCTTGTTCTTGGATCTCATTAATAGATTAATTTTTTCAGAACATAAGAGCAATGCAATTATGTATACTCCGACAAAATAAGGAAATATCTTTATTGTTATACGAGATGCTATCCATCCCAACAGCGGTGGTAAAAAGGTTCCGCCTATATAGGCAGACGCCATCTGAAAGCCGATAATCGTCTGAGAATATTCTTTTCCAAAGCGAACAGGCGTCTCATGCAGCATGCATGGGAATATAGGAGCACACCCCAAACCAATCAGAATAAATCCCACTAAAGTAAAAACAGCCGGCAAAGGCAACATGATAAACACGGCTCCAACAAAGGCTATTAATTGTCCCATCCGTATGAGCATGGGATTACTGACCTTCATAGTTATAAAGCCGGTAACGAACCTGCCGACTGTGATCCCAGCATAATAGACGGAAACCCATTGTGCTGCCATCGCTGCGGGTAGCCCTTTCGTATTAATTAGAAAACTGCTGCCCCACAAGCCCATAGTAACTTCTGCGCCACAATAGAACAAAAATGAGAGAAGTGCAAGCTTAACCCCGCGGATATGGAGAGGTTTGACCTTATCTCCTGTTTTTTGTGTAGTTGCGGCATCAGGTTCTTCTCCCTCATTATTTTTCTCAGCAGTCATATTTATCCTGTCAGGTGAGCGATTCCAGAGAGGCAATGTAATAAAGAGAAGAAATGCAAGAACGATCTGGATAGCGAAAATGGTCTGATAGCCACTTCTCCAGGTGTCTTGAGTTTTAATAAAATAAGACATAGTAATGGGGCCCAGCGTAGCTCCAATTCCCCAAAAACAATGCAGCCAGCTCATATGATGCGCTTTATAATGGGTGGCCACATAGTTATTTAAACCTGCATCAATGGATCCGGCACCTAAACTAAGGGGTATGGCTGATAAAATAATCCATATGAAGGACGGCGCTAATGAAAACCCTAAAAGCGCACCAGCTGTCATTAAACAACTAACAAAAGTGACCTTGCCGGTTCCAAATCGTTTAAGCACAAAACCGCTGGCAAGGCTTGACAGGATTGTTCCCCCTGATAATACCACAGAAACAAGACCGGCAACTTCCAGCTCTTTACCAAATTCAAGCCGCATGAGCGGCCATGCCACTCCTAATAATGAATCCGGTAATCCCAGGCTGATAAAAGCCATATAAATGATTATCAGAAATAAGGTAGCCATTATATCCCCTTTGATGTCATATCATTACTCGCATGCCTTTATACTGAGCACACCCTGTTGCATAGGCTCCATTAGTTCTTTGAGCCTATTGAGGTAATTGTTTGAATAAAGCCAGTCTGTAGTATTTTCTTTATCAATAATTATGGGCATCCGATTATGAAGCTTCTGGATATCTGCATTTGCCTCTGTTGTAAGAATAGTAAAGTAAGGAATGCTTACACCGTTTTTATCCTTGAAAAACCAGTAAATTCCCGCAAGATACATTAAGCTTCCATTCTGCAAGGTTATATAGTGTTTGATACGCTTCTTGCTGTTTTCTGCATCCTTCCATTCAAAGAAGCCTCTTGCCGGGATAAGACAGCGACGCGTAGCAAAAGGCAGCTTAAATAGCGGCTTTTCATGAACCGTTTCACTTCGGGCATTAAAAATAGGTCGTCCGTTTTGGGTTGGAAATCCCCATTTTATAGCATGGATGGTTTTCCCCACTCTCTGTTCATTCTCAACATTCGAGGTGGTTTTAGGCGTCGGCGTTATGACAGGTGCATAATCACCAGGACAAATCTCCCCAGCCTTCTTTAATAATTCCTTCTCAATTTGATTAACCATTCCGGCAAAATCATCAAGATCCTTTTCCGGAACATAAAATCTACCGCACAAAAGCATCACTCCGTCACAATGTATTGACATCACAACAATAGGCTGACGTATCGTATTAAAAAAAGACTAAGCATAAGAGAATTAGGCTTAGTCCTTTGAAATACGTCACAATTGTCAAATAATGAGCTTAAAACTTATACTTCCATGATCTCTGCAATCTTAATTTCGACAATCTTATCGACTTTGTCGGTATATTCATCAGTAAATTTCTGAATATCCTTTTCTGCAGTCTTGAGATCATCTTCGGTTATTTCCTTGGATTTTTCAAGCTTTTTGAAATGCTCAATAGCATCACGACGAATCTGACGGATAGCAACCTTATCGCGCTCACCTAGTTTTTTAACTTCTTTGGTGAGCTCCAATCTTCTTTCCTCTGTCAAAGGTGGGAAAAGAAGACGAATAACTTTACCGTCGTTGTTTGGATTAAGGCCTAAATCAGAAGTCTGAATAGCCTTTACAATAAGGTTCAGTGTCTTGACATCCCAGGGCTGAATAACAATCTGTCTTGCTTCCGGAACATTAATATTGGCAAGCTGATTGATACTGGTCGGACTACCATAGTAGTCGATGGTCAGCTTATCCAAAAGACGTGGATTTGCTCTTCCGGCGCGGATTGAACCAAGTTCATCCTTTAAAACGTTGATTGTCTTGTCCATTTTGTTTTTGAATTCACTATAATTCATACTCATATTCTAAACCTCCCTAGCAACAAATGTACCAACATTCTCACCATGCAAAACCTTGAGGATGTTTTCAGGCTGCTTAATACTGAAAACCAGTAAGGGAATATTATTGTCCATACAAAGTGATGTTGCAGTTGAGTCCATAACACCAAGTTGACGCTGAAGCACTTCCATATAACTTATTTTATCATAACGGACAGCATCAAGATTAATTTTTGGATCACTGTCGTATACTGCATCTACATTCTTAGCCAGAAGAATAACCTCTGCTTCAATTTCAGCAGCTCTCAGAACGGCTGCCGTATCGGTTGAGAAATAAGGATTACCCGTACCGCAGGCAAAAATCACAACACGCTGCTTTTCCAAGTGCCTGACAGCTCTTCTGCGAATGTAGGATTCTGCAATTCTTGGCATATCGATGGCTGTTTGAACCCTGGTGGGAACACCTCTGTTTTCCAACGCATCCTGCAGGGCTAATGAGTTCATCACAGTAGCCATCATACCCATATGGTCAGCGGTTGTTCTGTCCATACCGGTGCTGCTGCGCCCACGCCAGAAGTTTCCTCCGCCTACCACTATACCAATTTCCACACCCATCTTCCAGGCTGAATTTATTTTTTCACTGATCTCAGAAATAATAGCCTGGTTAATACCAAACCCCTTTTCACCGGATAATGCTTCGCCGCTTATTTTTAACATAATCCGCTTATACTTTAAACCCATAATGCCTCCAGAAATTTATGTTTGTTTGTCAGACGGCATCAAAAAAAGGGGTATAATGATTTGTGATCAATATACCCGCTAAAAGACTTACTTAATTTGCTTCATTACTTCCTCAGCGAAATTCTCTTCTTTCTTTTCCAAGCCTTCGCCTTTTTCAAAACGGACAAATCTTCTGATGTTGATATTTTCACCAATGGTAGCGATTTTCTCTTTCAAAACCTGCTCAACAGTCTTCTCACTATCTTTAATGAAGGGCTGTTCGAGGAGACAAATTTCGGCGTAGTATTTTTCAATTCTACCATTGACCATCTTCTCAGCGATCTGTACAGGCTTTCCTTCGTTTATGGCCTGAGCCTTAAGAATTTCCTTTTCCTTTTCAATGAAATCACCAGGGACATCCTCCCTCTTTACATAAAGAGGACTCATAGCTGCAATCTGCATGGCGATATCTTTTACAAAGGAATGGAAATCTTCGTTCTTAGCCGCAAAGTCAGTTTCAATATTAACTTCAACAAGAACGCCTATACGTCCACCACCGTGAATATAAGCCTCAACAATTCCTTCGGAAGCAAGTCTTCCGGCTTTTTTAGCAGCTTTTGCAAGACCATTCTCACGGAGATATTCTATTGCCTGATCCATATCACCTTTAGTCTCTATAAGAGCTTTTTTGCAATCCATCATACCGGCACCGGTACGCTCGCGCAAATCTTTTACTATACTGGCGGTAATTTCCATAAACTAACCATCCTCCTAATTTCGCTTATCTTTATGCGTTTTCTGAGTCAACATTTTCTTCAACCTTTTCTACCATTTCTTCACTTTCAGATTCCTCGTCAGTTGTGGTAGATACGGCTGCAGAACCCATTTCGCCTTGCTTGGCTTCGATGATGGCGTCTGCGATTTTTCCGCTGATGAGCTTAACTGCTCTTATGGCGTCATCATTACCGGGAATAACATAATCCACTTCATCAGGATCACAGTTAGTATCGACAATGGCCACAATAGGAATACCAAGTTTTCTGGCTTCCAAAATGGCATTTCTTTCCTTCTTGGGGTCAACAATGAACATTGCGACCGGAAGCTTCTTCATTTCAGTGATACCGCCAAGGTTCTTCTCAAGCTTTTCCATTTCAAGATTAAGCTTAATAACCTCTTTCTTAGGCAGAACTTCAAATGTGCCGTCGGCTTCCATCTTTTTAAGCTCTTGCAGGCGGTCAATGCCCTTACGGATGGTTTTAAAATTGGTAAGCATACCACCAAGCCATCTGTTGTTAACAAAGTACTGTCCGCAACGGTCTGCTTCTTCTTTAATGGCGTCCTGAGCTTGTTTCTTGGTACCGACGAAAAGAATGTTTCCGCCTTCCATTACCAGGTCTCTGATGAAGAAATAAGCTTCATCAATTTTCTTAACGGTTTTTTGAAGGTCGATGATATAGATTCCGTTTCTTTCTGTGAAGATGTATTCCGCCATCTTGGGGTTCCATCTTCTGGTCTGGTGACCAAAGTGCACACCTGCTTCAAGCAGTTGTTTCATAGAAATGACTGACATATAAAAATCCTCCTTGTTTTTTCCTCCGTCGTCTTCTTCTTTGTAAAGTACTCAACAAGCTTTGTTGGGCACAACTTTACAAATCCGACGGCGTGTGTATTAAAATACCCGTAACATTATAGCATGGGTATAGTTACTTGGCAAGTATTGTTTATGATGCTGTTATGTCTGCTCATGGTTGGGATTTCTTTTTACAATAATGGCAGCTTTGGTAATAGCCGAAATGACATCCACTTCAAACTGTGCTATAAGATTATTAATTTTTGAATAGATTTCACCCTTTGGAGTGACTATGTATTGCGGAGGAAGATCGTTAAGTGCTTTAGCGGCAATATCGAGTTTGCAGCGGTCACATCTGCACATATTGATATCCTTCAGGATTTCATCCAAGGAGCTCCATACAATCTCTTCCATATAGTTTTTCATCAGATGCATAAATAGCCCTCCAATCGTCTTTCTTCTTAAATTTTAGCATATCATGTCAAAAAACACACTGCTTTTCTAATACTTATCTGTAAATTGTTTTTCAGAAACAAAAGGTTTTTCAAAAATGCGTTTTACCTTAATTAATAATGGCTCGTTCCTGTCAATGGGCTTTATAAGAATTGCGTGGATACCCATTAAATTTCCTCCTAAGACATCGGTAAAAAGTTGATCTCCAATGATCGCAACCTTCTCCTTCGGAAGCTTCATTTTTTCTATAGCCAAATTAAAGCCTCGTTCGAAGGGTTTTAAGGCCTTATAGACGAATTCTATGCCTAAAGGCTTGCAGAACAGCTCAACACGCTCTTTTCGCGCATTGGAGACAATGACGGTTTTAATTCCATTTACATTAAGATTTTTAATATAAGCAATGACTTTTTCATCAGCATCCTTTGTATAGGTTGCAACAAGTGTATTATCTATATCAATAATAAGGCCATATATACCATTTCTTTTAAGTCGTTCCGGGGTAATGGAAAAAATTGAATTGACATAGGCATCAGGCTTTAAAAGTTTACCCATTCCTCTCCTCCTCAGGAGCAATCAAAATTAAATTCCGATTCTTCCTTAGCATCATTGATCTTTTTCTTTAGCTTACACTACAAAGTTTTATTGCGCAACGGTGGTTTTAAGCCTACTTAAAGTCAAGGAAATAGCATTTCATCTTATTGTTTCTATTACCAAAATATGATATATTGTTTCCAAATAAATATATTAAAAGGAGGTCCTGTAATGAAACCGTCTGCAATCATTGCAAAGACAATTCCGTTTATGCTCATACGCCTCTTGGCGTACTTTATCTTCTTCCTTGGCATCTGTCTTTATACAGCTATCGTAGTTTTCATCATCGGCGCAATCAAACCCGAAGGATTCTTCGCTTTCATGACATTTGCCATTTTTGGTGGAGGTGGATGGTATGTCTACAGGCTGGCGAGGGATTACATTGCTTACATGATTAAGGCCGCCCATGTAGCCGTTATTGCGGATTTAGCTGTTAAAGGCGGAGTTCCTGACGGCTTCAATATGTACAACTATGGTGTGGCTAAGGTAAAGAAGTTTTTTGTGGCCTCCAATGTACTTTTCGCTTTGGATAGACTTGTCAGCGGAACAGTAAAGCAGATTCAACGTGTCTTTGGCGGTATCGGTGAATTCTTAGGCTTTATACCCGGGATAAAGGGTCTCATGAATATTATCAATTTATTTGTTGACATCATTCTGAATTATGTTGATGAATGCATTATGGCCTTTATCTTTTTGAATGAGGGACAGAATGTATGGAAGAGTGCGGCTGATGGTGTGGTCCTTTACGCTCAGAACTGGAAGACAATATTAAAGACCGGTGTTAAAATCCTCGTCTTCCTGCTCATTTTCTTCCTTATTGCCTTCCTAATTTTTAATGGCATGTTTGCAGGAATCTTCGATGGCATTGACAGTATTTCCGACACCGGCCTTGCAATGCCAATTGCATTGGTCCTAACTTATGTTTTTGTGCTTATTTTAAAATGGTCGGTGCTGGACTCCATCATCATGATTTACATGATGACAAGTTATCTCAAGGTAGCTTATGGTGCACAGCCCAGCTATGATCTTTATGGCAAGCTGCAGGGCATGAGTAAGAAGTTTGCCGAGCTCTTCGGTAAATCTCAGCAAGCACCCAATACATAAGCATAATTTTTATGTAAGCTTCGAGGGATTTGCAGCAATGCAAATCCCTTTTTAACACCTGTAAAGTGAGCTAAATCATACCTTTGGGCGATTCCTTCCAGAGTTTTCTAATGCAGCATATTGCTGAATGCTTCTTCATCATTGACCGGTGCCTGGCAGGCAAAGTCTTCGCAAACATAGGCAGAGATTTTCCCGCTAATGGTCGTATATGATTCTACAAAAGGAGCCACGTCCTTAAGCTTATTATCATCTGGCCGATAAACAAGAGAGCATGTAAAAGGTCTGAAAGTGTCATAAAGCTTATCAATAAACGGTTTTGCCTCTTCCAAGTCATCCGACACAATAACCACTTCCTGAGACCTGGCTTTTCCAAACATCAAGGCCATTAATGCATAGGAATAGCCCAGGGGATAACTAATAATTTGGTCCGAAAATGCTTTCAGGATTTGATCGGCTTTTTCTTCAAGATCCTGGCGACCCGTCAGTCTGCTTAGTCTCAAAAAATTAAGTGCGGTTACTGAATTGCCGGATGGTGTGGCCCCGTCATAGATTTCTTTAGGGCGGGTGATTAGCGCCTCGCTATCCTCGCCATAAACAAAAAGTCCGCCATAATGATCGTCCCAGAATATTTTAAGAAGATCATACGAAAGCTCTAATGCCCTTTTAAGGTAATCAGCATCATAGGTTGTTTCATAAAGCTCAATAAGTCCCAGGGTTAAAAAAGCATAATCCTCAGCATAGGCAGGGAAATTGGATTCCCCGTCCCTGTAGCGGGCAAGCAGCCTGCCGTCCTCACGTACGAGCTTTTCATTAATAAAATCTGCCGCTTTCTTAGCTGCATTTGTGAAGCGCTCAGATTTAAGCAAGCGGCCTGCTATGGCCATTGCTGCTATCATAAGCCCATTCCAGGAGGTCAATATTTTATCATCCTTATAGGGATGTATACGATTCTCCCGGTGCTCAAAGAGTTTATCTCGTGAAGCTTTCACCTCATTGATATTTTCGTAAGGCAGATTGTTGTTGATAAGATTCGGGATGCTCTTGCCTTCGAAATTACCCTTATTGGTAATATCGTAGTAAAGAGCCAGGATTCTCCCCTCCTCTTCACCCAAGATCTCCTTAACTTCATCTAAAGTCCAAAGATAGAATTTACCCTCCACTCCCTCAGAATCAGCATCCTCAGCACAATAGAAGCCACCCCTGGGTGACGTCATGTCCCTCAGGATATAAGTTAAGATATCATGGGCAATCAATCCGTATTTTTCTTTCTGTGTTGCTTGGTAGGCCTCAAGATAGGTAATGGATAAAAGGGCATTATCAGACAGCATCTTTTCAAAATGCGGAACCAGCCATTTTTTGTCGGTCGAATACCTGCAGAAGCCAAAGCCAATATGATCGTAGATACCGCCTTTATACATGGAATCTAGGGTTTTCTCTACCATCTCTAAAGCAAACGGCTCTTTTGTCATTTTCCAATAACGTAAAAGAAACATGAGATTATTTGGCGTTGGAAATTTAGGCGCTTGGCCAAATCCGCTGTAAAATGGGTCAAAATGCTGCGTGTAATAGGAAAAAGCTGTATTAAAAATGTTATCAGGTATCTCCTTCTCGCTTGAAACACTCTTTTTGGATATATGATTCATAATTTGTTGACTGGATTCTATGAGGGCATCCCGTTTTGTTTTCCATGCATCCCGGACGGCTTCGAGTATGGTAATGAGCCCTTGCATCCCCATGCGGTCATTTTTCGGGAAATAGGTCCCGGCAAAGAATGGCTTCTGATCAGAAGTCATGATGATGGTCAGAGGCCATCCGCCCTGACCGGTCAAGGCCTGACACACATCCATATAGATGTGGTCGATGTCGGGCCTCTCTTCCCTATCTACCTTTATAGCCACAAAGGATTGATTGAGCAGGCTTGCTACGTCATTATCCTCAAAGCTTTCTCGTTCCATAACATGACACCAATGACAAGTGCTATATCCAATAGATAAAAATATTGGCTTGTCCTCTGTCTTCGCTTTTTCGAATGCTTCTGTTCCCCAGGGAAACCAGTCAACAGGATTGTGAGCGTGTTGCAGCAAATAGGGAGACTTCTCATTTGCTAATCTATTGGGTTCTCTTTTATTTGTTGTCATTAGACCACCTTGTATTATTCGATTTACTATCGTACATTTCATTTTGATAGAATAAAGAGGTAGATATCAGATTCCTACCTCATAAGACGTATCATACCCATTATTTCATGTATAAATTCGATAATTTACATGACCTCCTTTTACAACATCCCAGCAAACTTCTTGATTAGCATCATCCAGAAAGTTGATTCAAGTTCATTCGCTATCTTTGCTCTACGATTCTCTCCAATCCCCATGTGCATACCACATACCCAGTATCCTTCTTTTTCACCCAGGTAGTGCTTTGGAAAGTTATATGTGCCACTGTCTGTTCTGAAAGTCTCAAGGTGACCTAGTGCACATGCAAACCATGCATGTCCTGCAACATATGGGAAATGTGCCATTAGCTCCATACGCTGAATTAACAAGGCACCTCTCGTTTTTGCTTCCTCCATCATACCTGAGAAACCAGGTACTTTAGCATCCCACCCCATGCAATGATACTTGCCATTTGGAGCTGCTAGAATACCATAACCGTCAGCAATCTTTTGATGATACTCAGGTGCCATTATGTATTTGATAACAGTATCAATCTTTTCATCTACAACCGTATCGCCTTTGTTTACCATGGTCGATAAACCATACACATCATATAATAGTGGGTATCTGTAGTTACCCCTCACATAGAGGCTTGGATTGATGATTGGCCTTCCTTGAAACGCTTTTGGAACACCTTTATATTTGGCTGTATCATCGTATATGTCATAATCACCACTTCGTGTAAACTCATATAGTGTCTGGAGACGACTGTTGAGGAAAACATTGATTGCAGAATCAGTGTATCCGGCAACTGCAAAAAATGAAGCAAATACTGCCAATGCAAACACATCCCATTGGTCGCTTCTGGCATTAACCATCTGCTCTAACCAAGCCCGAAGAGGTTGAGTCCTTTCATCCAATGCCGGCATTCCTGCCCTCATGCCTAGTTGAGCTAATTTACTCATTGAATTCTCAAAACAAGTATTGGCGCATCCATGATATGTTCGTAGATTGACATTCATTGGGTCAAGGTTATCAAGCCAAACTTTTACCTCCTGACTCTCCACCAAATCATTCACTATCTGGTCGATATTATTATAGCAGTCAGGTTCCATTAGTTCTGTTACTGTACGATACCGGATTGTAGGGCATCCATTCTCAAGTAACCACTGTATTATCTCTTGAGTATTCAATTCATCCACCTCTCACTCAAATATATCCATATTATACCATACCAACATCAGCAAATAGTATCTTATACCATATAACCTAATGACCATTGACATATACTGTAACAAATGCAATCAAAAAATAGCTTTCGGAATATGATAATAGCAGGACATCCTTACCTTGAGATCTAGGTTTAGGCGAATAATATTGATTTAATGAGGTTGATAAAAATGGCGTTCATTTACTTTATAAGACAATTGGTCTATAAAATACCTTCAAACATTACGATTACAGAAATTGATAATCCGCATTATGTAATAAGGCCTCTTTCTTTAGAAGATATAGATCATGATGAATGGTTAAGAAAAGATAGAAAATCTTTAATAGAGCTGATAAAAAAAGGCCATCAAGGAATTGTTATTATTGATAAAGAAAATCAAAAAGTTGCCGCACGAAGTTTTATTGCTTTAAATGGAAAAAGTCTAGGCCATATTCCTAAAACACCTAAAAATTCAGCATGGCTTCACTTTGCAGCAGTAAAAGATGAGTATCGGGGCCATGGATTGCAAAATAACTTGACAATGTTTGCCGTCCAGATAATTAGGAAAATAAACGATAGAATCGATATTTATACTGATACTGGCAAGGATAATATACCTTCAAGAATAAATCAAAAAAGACTTGGACTAATCGAATGCGGTGTTTACACGGTAATAAAGATCGGAACTCAAAGGTTCCCTTTATGTTCTGTTCAACTTGGATTTTGGAATAAAAAAATAAAACATCCGGAATTAAGGTTAGCATAGTAAAGTCGAGCTTATGCTTAATTCGATTACTTGACTTGCGGATTTACAGAATGTACCATTAGAATAGGCGAACCAAACTGTTATTATTTATAATTATGACAAGGAGACAGCTTTTTATGAAAAATAAAATATGGTTTATAATAAAAACTATATTATTCATTTTATTAGCTACCGTGGTTGTCATATGTATTTATATTCTTTATTCTTCGCTTCAGCTAAAAAAGATTTATCCGAATTCGGAATCAAAATATAAATGGCCTTATTATACATATATTAATTCAGAAGTAAAGAAAAAAGCATTGTCAGGGCAAGAGGTCCACATCTTGGTTTTGCCGAATAACTCCTTGAGTGTCACTGATAATATCACTAAAGATGATATTATATCGAGATTTACTGCGATTTTTGGAAAAACAGTATTTGGAAATTTGGACACAATTATTCTTGTACCAGTTTTTCCAAGACCGATAGATCATTATCTTATTTACACTCATGCTTTAGACAGAGATGTATTAACTACCGATATTTTGGAATTAAAAAGGTTGGATTTGCAATTATTAGCGATGATAGATGATGTAAGAGAAACATATAAAAAAGAGAATTGGAATATTAACAGTAAGGTTTTAATGTGGGGATTTTCTGCCAGTGCGATGTTTGTTAACAGATTTGCAATTATACATCCAGATAGAATCCTAGCTACATCAATTGGCTCTCCAGGTGGTTGGCCGATAGCTCCTTGTAATTCGTGGGAAGGAGAGAATTTGCGTTATCCAATAGGAATAAATGATTTGAATCAACTAACAGGAGTGAGTATAAATCTAGAGGAGTATAAGAAAATTCCTCAACTGTTTTTCCTTGGTGATGAAGATACCAATGATTCTGTGCCTTATGACGAGAGTTATGAGGAAGTAGACCAAGAGGTGATTCGTAATTTATTTGGCAGTACTCCGGTAGAGCGTTGGAATATAGCGGAGGAAATATACAGCATTGTCGGAGCAAATGTAAAATTTAGATTGTATGAGCGAGTTGGTCATAGGCCTACAATCAAGTCTTTTATTGAAACAAAGGACTTATTTAAAAAGGCTATGGAGGACTAAACCGATGCCGCAGAATGGGGAAAATTGGAAAAAGCTAGAATAATACAGCTTTTTCGAGTATAATTAACGTAAAAACTTTAGATTTGGAGTATAAAAATGCAACCTCAGTCAGTATATAAAAAAGCATACCATATAGAAATCAGTGACGTTGATTTTACAAAAAAGCTCAAATTAAGCACTTTATTCGGTTATTTTCAGGAAATCGCCAGTGAACATGCTGAAAATTTAGGATTGGGTTTTGACACTTTGATTCATAAATACGGCGTAACCTGGATTCTCATGCGCATGAGAGTGGATATCATAAGAAATCCATTATGGAATGAAGAAATTGTAGTTGAAACCTGGCCCCAGGAACCAAAGAAACTGGAGTTTTTAAGGGACTTTTTCATCAGGGATATTGATGGAAACATTATAATAAGGGGTGTTTCCACATGGCTTATGATTGATATTAAGGATAGACAAATAAAAAAGAGCGATTTGATTCCTGTAGAGTACCCCCCTATTAGAAAAGAGAGAGCTATAGAGTGTAAATTGGGCAAGATAAAAGCTTCTGGAGCTTTACAAACAGCCTATACAAAAGTAGTCGGCTACAGCGATATTGATTTGAATCTGCACCTGAACAATACAAAATATATTGACTACATAATGGACTGCTTTTCAATAGAAAGTCATCAAAAATACAGCGTTAAATCAATTGAGGTCAGCTACCTTAATGAAGCCTTGCCCGGAGATACCCTGACACTCTATAAGGATGTATCATCTCTGGGCTCAAATATAGTCTATATAGAAGGTGTTAATGAGCAAGAAAATAAAACAATTTTTAAATCGCAGTTGGAAGTTAAGCTGAAAGAGTGAATATTATCTCGACTTGTTAAAAGAAGTCTTGATTTAAGTTGAGCTTAACTTTTGCAGGGAATCTTTGATATTATCTTGAGCGTATACTCCTCCATGATAGCATATGATTTTATCAATTTCCCTGCTCAATAGCTTTTTGATAGACTTTTTTGCCTCAATAATATCTAGGGTATACCTGGGGTTGGCAATGGCTAATTCACCATTTTCTATAACCAGGGCATCTCCCGAAATTAATGTTTTAAAGTCTTTCAAATAAATTGAAATATGTCCCGGCATATGACCAGGTGTAGTAATGATTTCAACTCCCCCACACCACGGAAATGAGTCCCCATCATGTAAACCAATATCAACATTTGAAGGTTCTATTGATTCCAGTAACTGTTGAAAAGCCTCTGCCCCTTCTTTTTCATTTTCCGGAAGGAGGTCATATAGCTTTTCAGCCTGCTGTAGTCGCAAAGATTTGATTTTTCCACTCACATAGGCTTCATCATCAATCGATGAGAGAATTTTGATATTAGGATATTCTCTTTTAAATGCGGCCAATGAACCCATATGATCGTAATCATGATGGGTTATGATGATTTTGGTCAACCTGTTCATATCAACATCCTTTGATTCTGCAATATCCTTTATAAGATTCAAAAAGCCGGGATAACCGCAATCAACCAATATTACCTCCTTTTCATCACACAGCATAACCGGATAGATCGTATTTTCAATCCCGTTAAATACAAACTTTAGTTCCAGCACATTAAAATTATTCATATCTTCTCTCCCCCAGCAGCCTCTTTGTCCATAATCAAGCGTATGTTTCTTGGAAGTATGGGATAATAAGACTCCAGACCAATGGAGGATATTTGGTTCTGTGTTTCTAAAGGCAGGCTGTTGAAGGAGCTGCCATCCAATATCATCTCCGTCTCCTGCTGATTAAAGGAAATCCGTTCATCCACCGAATGAATAAGCTTTATGTTGTGGGGACAGACGGTTTGACATTTCATGCATCCAACAATGGAATCATGCCATCCGGGATTGACCCATTCAGGCATAGGCGCCTCTCTTTCGTTGAAATTAGTGATGCAGTTTTGCGCATGAATAAGAAACCTCTCGCTGTCAATGGCGCCCGTTGGACACTTGTCAACACAGGCCGTGCAGGTTTTGCAGCTGTCCAATGCCTTTATTTCACCCCAATTATCTTCTTCGAAAGCATAGTCTGTAATAAATGCCGAAAGCCTCACAAAGCTCCCCATACCGCTTACATAGGCAATATTATTTCTGCCGTATTGAGCCAACCCACTTCTTACTGCAAGAAGCTTCAATGGTAGAACGAGTCTAGAAAAATGATATCCGCCTTCTAAAATGACATTATTCAATATGTTTGTAATATGACTATTAATGCGCGGATATATGTAGGTAGGAGGAATAACTGCTGTAAATAATTTACCTTGATAGTTAAATTCAATAAGACTCTTACATTGAGGAGACGCAATGATAATAACCGATCGTGCATCATTAAGTGCGCTTTTGTAATCATAATTAAAGTGAGTCAGGTCGCTTTTGTAAAAATCTTCGTCCAAGAGCCCCTGTTCAACAAAGCTTATAAATCCCGGACTGATTTCTTCCAAATGCTCCACTTTAAAGGTTTTCATTCTAAAGCCTGCAGCTTCGATTTCTGAATGTAATTTCTTACTTATCATATTATCTCCTTCTATGTAACCCCTATTTTGACAAAACGCGGTTACATGGCTATAATTATATTAATATTTGGTCTTGTAACTGTCAATACCTAAAATGGAGGTTACGCTATGGATTTTTTGTGCCTTGAATTTGTAAACAGCAGCTGGTATTCCACTCATCAATCGTTCGAGGATCCTCTTAAAAATATGGAATGGCTATTTAAGCTTGCAGATAAATATCATATTAATTCATTGCCGATTCCCCAAAAAGATGAGATGGAGAAACTTTTTGAAATGAGAAGCGCCTTTACCGGGCTCTTTAAGAAGATTGTTGAAGGTAAAAAACTTGTAGATTCAGATATAAAGCTTGTCAACGGCTACATGTCCGATATATGCTTTTACAGGCAGCTTCAAGTTGAAAAAGGAGATTATAGATTGTCTGATACGCCAAGTATCAACAATTGGAGCTGGTTTATGGCTGAAGTTGCAGTATCCTTCTCAAGGCTCTGCTCCTCGAAGACTTTGAATAATCTGAAAGTATGTCAGAATCCTGAATGCAATTGGTTTTTCATTGATGAAAGCAAGAGTGGAAACCGGAAATGGTGTGATGACACCTGTTCCAACCTCATGAAAGTTAGAAGATTTAGGCAAAAAAAGAGAGATAATGATTAGTACGTTGATAAAGAGAAATAGCTACTTTTTCTCATATTTCTTATCAACTCCTGCATTCCAAATTAGTCCTGTAAGGAAAAGCAAGCCACCGATGACCTTGCCTTTAGAAAATATATGCAGAAATAAATAGTCAATTATTGCACCAGTAAGCATCTGGCCAGTAAATCGGAGTATCACCACATATACCGCAGGTACTTTTGGAACGATAACATTAAATAAATAAGTTGTCAAAACACCAATAAAACCTCCTAAATAATATACCGGCGGAGTATTCCTAATAGCTGCAAAAGTTGGTATGGTGTTCATCATAACAGCACAAAGCAATAAAGAAGATAGGACAGCCATCATATAATTTATAATAACCCCGTTTACCATACCTTCCCTCTGAGCCAGCCTGCCATTAAGCATCATATTGATAACAATGATCATCCCGGTTAAAAACGATATGAATATAAATAGCATGCTGTTCCTCCCTATACCGTAATCATAACTGCTATTCCCAGTGATATGATGGAATACCCAATTATCTTTTCTTTCTTAAACCTATTGGTTGGCATTCCAAACAATCCAAAATGCTCTACCAAACCAGACACCACAAGCTGACCGAATAAAGTTACTCCTGTTGCAAGAGTTAAACCTATCTGTGGTACAGTTATATTGTTTAAAAGTATAGTGATAACACTAAATATTCCCGGTAAATAAAACACAAGGGGTAATGCTTTAAACCTCGTAATCCTATTTTTCATTGCGAGGGATATCATAAGAATGAGTACAAGCCCCAGAACATGAAATATTAATGTACTTAAATAGGGACCTGTTCTACCTGTCAGTAAACCATTCAAAAAAATCATTACGGCTAGCAAAGAGCCATTTAAAAGAGCCAGATTCTTATACATCCACCAATCTCCCCTATCCTTTACAAGACTTCATAAATAAACTACCATATTCATAGGGTTAAAAATATGACATATGTCCTATAGGTGAGAAAATGAGAATAGTTAAGGACAATACCCTTTTAAGTCAATACATTGCTAAACATCAAATAGAGAACATATTTGATAGAGATATACTTGGATATGCCCAGCTTCATTTATTTCATAAAGACGAATTTATATATGAAGCAGGGAATGAACTGAGCTTCTACTATCTGCTGGTAGATGGAAAAGTAAAAGTATCCTATCTGTTTGAAAACGGGAAATCAATGTTTTTAAAATTCTATAAGGATTTCAATACTTTAGGAGACATAGAGCTACTTAAGAACATTCCAATTCTTTGCAACGTTGAGACAATAGACGATGCTTATTTGATAGCCATCCCTTCGCATGTACTTAGAGATAAATATTTCAACAATATAAAGTTTTTGCAGCATCTTATTGACTCTTTAAGCGAAAAACTTTTCGCAACCATAAACAATAGCTCCTATAACTATGTTTATCCTCTTGTAAATCGATTATCAAGTTATTTGGTTGAGCATATAACAGATAAAAATTTCATCGTTCTAAACACATCCTTTGAAGAAATTGCTCAGTTTTTGGGAACAACCTACAGACACTTGAACAGAACCTTTAAAGAGCTCGAAGCAAAATCGATCATTCAATGTGAGAACAAAATAATTCATATATTAAATGAAGATGAACTTCGTAATTTATCTAAAAATCTCTATATAAAATCCCTCTAGCAGGTTTATGCCTCCCTATTTTTTTATGCCAAGAATATCCTTTGGCTTTTCGTCTGAATTCCTTTAAAATAGTGCATGACAACATCATTTTAGCATCAAAGGAGGACATCATGAAGAAAAAGCTAACTCTATTTGCAATCATATTGGCTGTTTTGATAGGATCGGCTCAGGTCTATGCGGCAACAGTATTAAACACAAATTTGATAGACCTTATTAAATCTGGTTTTGATTCTATAAAAACCCATTATTTATCTAAAGTTGATAGTGATACGAGCAACTATGATGAAAAATATAAGGATGAAGCATCTAAGACTATAACAAATATGACAGATGATGTTTTAAAAGAGCTTGAAAGCCACAAAAATAATGAAATAGCTCGTTCTGAGCAGGAGCTGAATGCTTATCTTAAGGCTGTTGAAGCGGAATTAAACGGTATTGCAGACGGGAAAGTAACAGAAATTAAGAAATCAATAACCGATAAAGTAAATAAATCTATAAAAAATACCAAGGATCAGATTGATAAAGAAATTGAAAAACAGTTAAAAGATAAGTTTAAAATCAAGTAATAATCCCTCCTTGAATATATACTTTATGATTTACATACCGAGTGCAGGAAAAAAATCCTGCATTCGGTATTCTTCTATCGTTTAAATTTAACCAATTGTTTCTAAAAGCCTCTTAATTTCCTCTTCAGATATAGGCTTACTGAATAAATAACCCTGTATTTTATTACACTCAAGCTCTTTTAAGTAATTCAATTGATCCTGGTGCTCTACTCCTTCTGCTACTACTGTTATGCCCATAATTGTACCGATTCTAATGATTTGTCCTGCTATATTTTTACTTGAGCTTTCAGTTGTAATGGTATCAATAAATGATTTGTCAATTTTAAGGGTTGAGATGGGTAATTGTCTTAGATAGCTTAGTGACGAGTATCCCTTGCCAAAATCATCAAGGGCTATCCTAACCCCCTTTTCTCTCAATCCTTCCAATATAATAACTATTGCTTCAAAAGATTCTATTAATACGGATTCTGTAATTTCAAGTTCAAGATATTGAGGCTCAAGCTCCAAAAACTCAAGAGTATCCAGAACCATATCGATAAAATCGGTCTGAAGAAGCTGCAAAATAGAGATGTTAACGGATACAGACAAATCGGCATACCCCATTAGATGCAGTTTTTTAAGAAAGGCACACGAGTTTCTCAAAACCCATGCCCCCAGAGGGATGATTAAATGCGTATCTTCTGCCACTTTAATAAATTTCAACGGAGAAACAAAGCCAAGCTCTGAATTTTCCCATCGCAGTAGTGCCTCAAATCCTGTTATTTTATTAAGCTCAAGATCCAGTTGAGGCTGATAATGAATTTCAAATTCGTTCTTCATGAGCGCCGTATGGAGATGTTTTTCAATATTTACTCTTTCGGTGAGGTCATCTACCATTAACTGATTAAAGACTACATATCTGTTTTTGCCGGCTTCTTTTGCCTTGTACATGGCGATGTCGGCATATTTGAGCAATTCTTCAATATTCTGTGCATGCTCAGGATAAATGACAACGCCAATGCTTAAACTGATATGAAGCACACTGTCTTTAACATTAAAATCTTCTTTAAATCCTGCAAGAACATTGGAAGCAAAAATTTCGGCGGAGAAATTATCATTAATATTTCGAATGATGATAATAAACTCATCGCCACTAAGCCGGTATACAGTGCAGCCCTCTTTTAATAGAGAAGTGAGTCTTTCACTTACCTTAATGATGAGCTGGTCGCCAAAAGCATGTCCCAAGGTATCATTGATGTACTTAAAATTATCTATATCAACAAATAGGAGAGCTACTTTACTTTTGGCGGATATGATGTCTCTGCATGCATTTTCATATAGGGATAATTTATTTGGCAGTCTTGTTAATGCATCATGGTATGCAAGGAAGGAAACCCTTTCTTCACTTTCACGTATCTTTTTATGGTTGATCATAATTTCATCAAATTGCTGTTTAAGCTCCTCGTCGGATGCTGCCAGTTCTTCATAAGTCTGTGACAATTCCTCGTTCTTGTCTATTAGCTGCTTTTTCATTTTTCTGATTTTTAAAAGATAGAAAAGCAATATACAAACAAAGGTTATGAGAATGAAAAAGGCTGCTATAACACTTAACACAAGAGTCTTATATGTCTCAAAGAAAGAGAACGGCTTATTTATGATTTCACAATCCGAAGGAATTTTATCCAGTGGTATATCAAACTTTTTTAGCTGTTGGTAGTCGAAGGCTCTTCGATTTGTTCTCATGGTCTGAACCGGAATATTATCGGCGATTTCACCATCAAGAACACGAACTGCAAGCTTTGCGGCATTTTCTCCTTGCAGCTTTCCGCTTAGCATATCCCCTCCCAGGGCACCGTTATTAAGTCCGAAATCATACATATGATATACGGGAACGCTGCTGCTTTCGCTGATTGCTCTGGATACTGACTCAAACTCGATTATTTTACCGTTAACATCGCTATAATAGGTTGAAAGAAGAATAATGCCGTCTTCACCAATACTTTTGACACTTTCGGTAAGCTCTTGAAAGGATAATTGATTAAGAGGGATAGTGTTCAAGCCTATATCCATGGACTTAATCTTTTCTGATATCAGTTTACCTGTGGATAGTCCGCTTTCTGAATTGTCGAACAAAAGATAGATATTCTTAAGTGAGGGATTGATATTTATCGCTATTTTTACTGTATTTGTAGGATCGATGGTTTCCATGACACCGGTAAAATTATGATATCCCTCTGTGATTTGCGCAATGCCCTCCTGATTGACCCCGCAAAATACAACAGGTGCACCTGAAAACAAGTTGTCCCTGTTTTTTAATGCATATTCCAAAGCACTGTCATCTGTAGTGATCAGTAAATCAACTGGCTTGTTCTTATATTTAAATGTGTAGTAATCGTTTAAATAGCTGATATTTTCAGTGACCGGATAGTTTTTCCAATCCATGTATTCAACAGATATGGTAAGGTCATTTCTCTGTTTTAACGTGTCAATGATGCTAGTTGTCTGATGATTGGTCCAGGCTAATCCCTGATGGTAGGAATTAATAATCAGAACATGCTTAGGATCGATGCTTGCAGAAAATGCTTTTTCTGATAAACTTACAAACAACAAAATACTTATGAAAATAATTTTGATAACGGAGCAGATCCTCATATTGCAGCCCAAGAATTTCTTTTTCAAGACTAACACCTCATATCATTTGCATGAAATCAAGTTAGTTATTTAAAATGAATGAACGGCCATTCATCTTATTATGAAATTATCCACCCATAATGCCATACAAAACGAAGCTTCTTAATTGCTTTTTCCAATTTTCAAAATCTATATTTAGGCCCTGTTTTAAAATATTGAAGGAAGAAAATCTTAAAAAATGCATGATTGAAGCGGATAGAACATCAACATTAATTTCTTCTCTCAGGCCCCCTCTGTTCTTTTCCCGAATAAGTATTTTTGAAAAGGCTTGATAAACCTTTTCCATGCATTCATGAGCTTTTTGCTTCTTAAACAACTGGACTGTAACTGCTTCCTGATAGAGTACTTTTGCGGTATCGGGCTCATAGATGAAGCAATTATAATTAAAATCTATAAAGCCGTCGACTACTTTTTCTATGGGTTCATTACGATAATAAAGATCATTCACATAATCTGCTCTTTTTTTGTGTTCAACTGAAAAAATATAGTCCAGAATTTCTTCTTTGCTCTTAAAATACAAGTACACGGTTCCAGCGGCTATTCCGGCTTCTTCAGCAATGGTTTTAACCCTTGCATGGTGAAATCCTTCTCTTGCAATGACTTTTATTGCATTTACTCTGATGAGCTCCTTTTTATCCATATATACCCTTTTACAATGCTATAAAACAGTAATTGATAATTTGAGCATTATTGTTTACTTACCCTAATACTATACTTTTAAATTACAATACTCAACAAATATTTACAAAATGCTGGATATATGAGAAGATCTTTGCATAAAAAAGCAGCAGTGTTTTTACTGCTGAATTTAAATGTGATCATTTTGTGAATCTACTCTCAAAAAGTTCTTGAAGATTTGTTACAAATCATGCTACAAGACCTTAACAACATCAAAAACAGATTTTAGTACCAACCAGTTTTGCGGGAAGAATTGATTAATCGTCCAGTAGCTTATTCCCCCCAGTCTGAACTCATTTGCCAGGGTCAGTTTAGCCAGTATGCTCCTTGCATCTTCAAACCAAACCTCATGCTGTTTTCCGTTCTCATCATAGTACCTGAAAAATGGCGCTTGGGCTATAGGGTCATACTGGATGTGGGCACCAACACGCCAGGCAAGCTCTACAGCTCCAACATTTGTAACCGTGCGTGCAGCCGTTCCTTGCTGGAAAGGTAAGGTCCAATTGTATCCATAATTAGGTATGCCCATGAATATCTTTTCTCTCGGAATAGCGGTAACAGCATAGTTTAAAACTTTTCGAACCTCATTTATGGGAGCAACTGCTTGTGGAGGACTATAAGTATAACCCCATTCATAAGTCATCAGAATCACATGATCAGCCAATGCTCCGTGAACCGGGTAGTCATGGGCTTCATAAAGTCTACCCTGCTGGGTTGCCGATGTTTTAGGAGCTAGTGCCGTGGTTACGGTGAACCCAAGGGGACGTAATCTTGAAACAGTTTTTCTTAAGAAATTATTGTAATTTTCTCTGTCACTGGGATAGACATATTCAAAATCTATATCCAATCCAAAGTAATTTTTCTCCTGCATTACGCGTATAACATTGTTAAGAAGGGTATCCTGAATAGCTTCGCTGCCAAGGATAGTACTGACAAGATCGCTGTCAAAGCCACCGCTTTCCCCAATGTTGGTGATGACCATCAAAGGAGCCACTTTTGCGGATCTGGCAGCTTGAATCAGTTCGGTATCATCAATCGTATCCAGACTTCCGTCGGCTTTTACATGATAGCTGAAAATACTCAGGTAGGTCAGGTAAGGCAAGGTTTTTCTCAAGGTTTCCCGGTTTATATTGGGAAATGCATAACCATTTACTTGAATTGGTCCAAATTTTATTCCTCTGGGTGGAATAGTTATCGTTTGCCCCACAGCCAACTGTGAAGGGTTCGTGATCTGTGGATTGGCCCTTATAATTTCACTGACAGGTACTTGATATTGAAGGCCGATCATATAAAGTGATTCACCGGGCTGAACCACATGCTGCCGACTTCCTTCCAGGATAACAAGAGTCTGCCCCACCACAAGTTGACCTGGGTTCTCAAGTTCATTATCGGAAACAATCTTTTGCCAGCTTACTCCATATTGTCTTGCGATTGAATAAACACTCTCGCCAGGTTTAACCACATGAATATACATGGTTGTCACACTCAAACTTCGCTTCTAATTCAACATATGCCGTTTAACTTCATAGTGTTTGCCGTGTTTTCCATTTACTTAATGAAAAGTAATAGATTTTTAGGACTTTGTAGTGTAAACTATTTTATCAAAGGAGAGTGTTTCAAATGGAAATAAGAGTTGAATTAACCAAAAGCCCTAAAGCCAAGCCTTTCTCTGATGAATTAGGCTTTGGTAAGTACTTTTCGGACCATATGTTTATAATGGATTATTCCGAAGACAAGGGCTGGCATGATGCCAGAATTGTTCCCTATGGTACTATCGCTTATGAACCTTCCATTATGGTTTTCCATTATGGACAGAGCATCTTCGAGGGTTTAAAAGCCTACAAAACTGGTAATAGAGAGGTTGTTCTATTCAGACCGGATCAAAATATGGAGCGCCTTAACAAGTCTTGTGACGGGCTTTGTATTCCAAGAATTGATGAGAGCTTCGCAGTGGAAGCCATGAAAAAGCTGGTAGACATTGATAGGGATTGGGTACCTGAGGCTCCAAACACATCTTTGTATGTTCGACCATTTATTATTGCTACAGACCCGAATCTGGGGGTTCGTCCGTCTTATACCTATCAATTTATAATCATCACAGGACCTGTTGGGGCGTATTACAAAGAAGGTCTCAACCCGGTAAAAATCTATGTTGAATCTCATTATGTCCGGGCTGTAGCAGGCGGAATCGGTCAGGCTAAAGCAAGCGCCAACTATGCCGCCAGCTTGAAGGCTCAGATGGTTGCAAAGGAAAAGGGGTATTCCCAAGTTCTTTGGTTGGATGGTATCGAAAGAAAGTATGTCGAAGAAGTCGGAACCATGAACGTTTTCTTTGTCCTTGGTGATGAGATTGTAACCCCTGCTCTCAACGGCAGCATTTTGCCCGGTATTACAAGAAAATCATGTATTGAGCTTTTGCGTTCCTGGGGTCTTAATGTTTCCGAGAGAAGAGTTTCCATTCAAGAGATTTATGACGCCAGTGAAAAAGGACTTTTGAAGGAAGCCTTCGGTACCGGCACCGCCGCTGTCATCTCCCCCATCGGTGAGCTTTGCTGGAATGACAAGAAAATTACACTTAGTGAAGGACGTATCGGTGAGATTTCTCAGAAGCTATATGATGAGCTGACCGGCATTCAATATACAAGGAAACCGGATCCCTTTAACTGGGTTTTTAAGGTCTAAGGGGAAACACCAATAAGGATGTTTTCTGTTTTTGAGATTTGCCGCAGGATTTTGAAGTCCTGCGGCTTTTCTCTTGCCTTAAACCTTACCCACATTATGCAGTGGCTTGAAATATAAACCAGCCATCCTTGACCGAAAACTGGAATACACCGCCATGCTTTTCCACGATATGAGCCATGCTTTTTGTGCCAAAACCATGCCCCTGTTCTTTTGATACAGGCAGGCCCTGATGAAATATCGGTTCTACCTGATAGCTGTTGCGAATGTCAATGCACAGCTTGTTATTCTTGGAATACACACGCAGCTTGATATAGCGTTTATTACTGTCAGGTATATGTTCCGAGGCTTGTATGGCGTTTTCCAATGCGTTTGACAAAAGCGAACAAAGCTCGGTGTCGCTGAAGGGAAGCGAGTCAGGCAGCTTCGCATCTATCATCAACAGGATTCCCGATTGTTTTGCTTTGGCTGCGAAAGCGGACAAAATCAGATTGACGGTTTCGTTTTCACAAAAGCGTATGGGCGTGATGGCGTCCATGTCGGACTGGGCAGTCCGTAGATACTCTTTGATCTCCTCTATGTGTTCATTGGATGCCAGCCCCTGTAAAAGAGCGAAATGGTGGCGCATATCATGCCGATATGACGCGGCATTCTGCTGCATCTGCCGCAGAGATGCAAACTCTGTCTGTGCCTGCCTAAACTGCGTATCCAACATATCCCGCTCTCTTTGGATGTTTGCTTGTTTTTGCGTTTCGGCATAGTACAGGAGGACAAACACAAAATAGAATGCCGATGTCACAAAGGGCATGAACTGTACAGCCGCGCGTGCTCCGCTGTACATAAAATTGGTGTAAACAGTGGCGGTATAGTCGAACAGATAGTAAAAGACCGGCATAGCGCCAAACAGCAGGCAAGATTTAACAGAGCGTTCCATCAGATGCCAAACTGATTTCACCGCATATTTTTGCAGAAAATAGTACATCAGAAACGCACCCGCAATATAACCGACATGGTCCATGGAAGCACTGTCAAAAACTTCGCCTACAACAGTGCCGATCCAACGGGGAGGCTGGCAGCACAGGAAGGATACAAACATACTTGTCAACGAAATCAGCCACGAGCGCTTTATGTATACGATGATAAAAATCGCCACCGGCAAATGGGAAAGCAGCGGATACAGCTTTATCGTCATGTCCATACCCCAAATCTGCAGGCAGACAATTTGCAAAATAAATAAACCTACAGTAAAGCACCCAAGAGCCAAATAGTTTTTCCGTAAAGGCTTCATTTCAGCGAAACTGACCGCAACCGCCGCACCGAACAGCAAGGCAATAAAGTAACGAGAGAATTCTATGATTGTTTCTATCATCTCCATCATTCCCCCTCCATTTGATAGGCCAAATACTGCTTTTTAATCTCCTTTGCCTTGCCCTGTGCAACAGGAATCGAGGAAAGGGTCTGTAAGGTCAATTGGTTATTTTCAATGGTATCCACATATTGCATATTCACAAGATAGGAACGGTGGGGTTTGATAAAACACCCATATTTCAGAAGATTATCGCAGACAGAGGAAAAGGACTCTATGCATTCGACTACCTTGCCGGATAGCAGATGATAGAGCACATTTCGCCCGATGACCTCGGCAAAAACCAAATTGGAAATCAGTATTTTTTGAATTCCCTCATTGCTCTTTACGACAAGCGCATCCTCATTTTTTTCTGCTTTTATCTGTTCCAGCATCTCGTCAAAGGTGAAGAACAGTTTTTCTTTTGATATTGGTTTTAATACATAGTTGATTGCTTTCACCGAATAGCTTTCCAAGGCAAACTCAGGCGATGAGGTAAAGAATAAAATCGGCGTAGTTTTGTCAAAAGTGCGGATTTCTTTTGCAACATCAATGCCCATAAAGCCCGGCATAATGATGTCAAGACAGTATATATCAAACCGCTTTCCTATTTCTAAGGCTGAAACCAGATCAAATCCGTTCGGAAAGACGGCGTATTCGCAGCTTAAATGTCTCGCTTCTCGGTATTGGATTATGAGCTGTACCATATTGGACAGCTCGTCTATATTGTCATCACAAACCGCAAGCTGCAGCATAAGCGTTCCACCTCTCCTTTGGCTATTTGTGCTAATTTTAACATGGAAATCGAATATTTGAAACTATGATTCATGTCGAAAAAACTATGTTTCATGTCGAAAAAATCATGTTTCATGCAGTAGACGGTTTCGGAGGTGAGATTCTTGATAGATTGAACATGAGAGCAAGGGACTTCATTTCGTCCAAATAACAATGATTAAAGGAGAATCAAGATTATGAAAAAAAGATTGATATCTATCCTCCTTCTGGTGGCCATGCTGTTCAGTTTGTTTCCTGCTGAGGCAATAGCCTTTGCAGGCGATAACTCAAATACAGCAGTCAATACAGCACAGGAGAAAAAGCTCGAAAACCCCTTTACAGATGTCCGTGAGAGCAGCTGGTATTATGATGCGGTGCAATATGCACGCTTCAACGGATTTTTCAGCGGAACCAGTGCAAATACCTTTGCCCCCGATGGGACAATGAACCGAGGTATGTTTGTTACCGTGCTGGGCCGCATGGCCGGTGTGGATCAGAGCGTCTACAAGGGGCAGTCCGCCTTCAGCGATGTGGCGGCAGACGCCTACTACGCCCCCTTTGTAGCGTGGGCATCGAAGCACGGCATCACTGCCGGTGTTGGGAATGATAAATTTGACCCAGAAGGCCTCATCGACCGTGAACAGATGGCCGTGTTCTTTATACGTTACTTTGCAGTCTTCGGTGTGGACTATGATACGGTCGCTAATATCACAACTGTCCCGGCAGATTTAGATGCCGTATCGCCATGGGCGCGGGATGCGGTGTTAAAGCTCTGGAAAACCGGCCTGCTGGCCGGTGACGGCGTAAGCTTTAATCCCAAAGGCAACGCAAGCCGTGCGCAGGCCGCCACTCTTTGTATGCGCACCGACAAGGCCGTAAAGACTTGGTTCAGGGAGTCGGGCGTTCCGTCTGACCGGGTCAGCGTTGATCCAGGCACCGAACAGAAGCCTGAGACACCGAAGACACCGAAGACACCGGATTCTTCCGGCGGCAATTCCGGTGGCGGCGGTTCCGGCGACGGAAGCAACACGACCTATTATAAAATAAACTTCGTGATTGATGACACCACGAAGTCCGAGAAGGTGTATCCAAAGGACACCCTGCTGAGCACCCTGCCCAATCCCGCCCAGCCCACAGGAAAGGTATTTTTGGGTTGGTATCACGATACAGAAAAAAACAAGCCGGTGGTCGGTGACGACAAGCTGACCGCCGACATAACGCTGTATGCAAAGCTCACCGATGCCGTCTCCATGCAGGATGGCGGTACCCTCAACTTCGTCAGCGCCTTGGATCAAGCGCCGAACCTTTCCATCGCAGTGAAGTCTGCAAGTCAGCCGCAACTCGGAACCGACTTCCAATTCCGCGACATCACAGCGGCTGAGGATGAGGAGAAAGTGACCATTTCGGTGCAAGCTTCCGGCAGTGGCGTCTGGACACTCTCCGCAAGCGGCGGCTTCACCCCCGGCCACACCTATCAAATTGAACTGCTCGGCGATACCGTGACCTATGATGACAGTGCCGCTGTTTTTGGGGATTTCAAGGCAAACAATGCCCGGTATGATGTCGCAGAGGTGCGGTTCTTTAACTTCACCATTGCAAAGAACGGCACATTGAATCTGAAGCTGAACGACGGCATCAAGTACATTCCTGCGAGTGAACTGTCGTATGCCGACACCATGCGCCTGATTGACTATGCCGGTCTGTATCAGGCCAGTACGAACAGTCAAGGCATTACCACCTACGCCGCAAAAAACGAAAGCGGCAGCTTTACATACAACGGTAGCGAAACCATAAGCATAGGTGACACGGTTGCCGTTTATGAGGGCGATAATCCCACTGAGCGTAAGCCGGAAAAGGGAAATGGCAACACCAATAATGATGATGTCTCCTATGTGAAGATTAACGGAATCAGTGGTAATACATACACCTATGTCGCCGCCGAGGCGGAAGATGTGCTCTTCACGCCGGATGTGCTCCCGATTGACATTGACAATGGTGACGGAACCATCGGCTGGTCACAGAACGGCATATCGGTGACCGTTGATAACAACAAGCTTATTTTCTCTGACAGCAAATACGCAGACATGGGTCTAAGCGCCGATACCACCGTAGATGTGGGCGACTATCTGGCGTTCTACACCGGCAGCTTTAGTCAGTCGGACGCGCAGGATCAGGGCTACGGCGAGATTACAGCTATCACCGTCAATGGAGGCACCACCATTATCACCTATGTCGTGGTAGGTGAAGAAAAAGTGATGGCCGCCATGGAGCTGTACGATGAGACAGCACCCAGCGAAGCAGAAATTCAAGCTGCCATTGATGAGAATAAAGATGAGATACAGCAGATGATTGAAGCTCAGATTGCGCAAAGCAACTTCTTTGATGATGCCGGTGAATACTTGGCTGAGCTCTCCCTCCAGACCGACGAGGTTCGGGAGGTCTTCGGGGATGGCATGACCCTGTCCAACTGCACGATTACCTACGCCGACGGAACTCCAATCGGTGCCGGTGAGGTGGCACTGTTTGGGAACATCGTGGATAAGGATGCTGCGGGTAATAAGCCAAAGGTCAGTGTCAGCATCACACCAAGGCTTGCCCACTTTACCCAAAGCTCACACGGACTCCGCGTTGAAGTGTCGGTGTCCTACACCTTTGAAATCCAGAAGAAAGGCAGCAACAACAAGCTCAAGGTAGATCTGACCGCCTTCTTCGAGCAGGAAATAACCTTCGGCTTTTCCGTCAGCGGCGGTGCCGTCTGGAAGTGGAAGTGGAAGATTTTCCCCTATATTGCAGACTACCGCATGAACGGCAACCTGGACTTGGGTACATACACCGGCATCGGCATCACTGCCACAGCGAAGCTGGTCGAGGCTAAGGAGCCATGGGGTATGCCTTGGCCAAACAGTGTCAAGGAAGCCGCTGCTACTAAGAAAATTTTCTCCTTGAGTGAATCCATCAAGAAAAAGATGAAGGAAATTGAGGAGATTTTCCCCGAGGAAACGGGCACCGCCAGTGGAGGTCTCGCAGAAAAGTACGCGAAGTTTATGGAGGACGCCAACAAGGATTGGGTAGACCTGATCACAGCCAATCTCTTAGACCTGCACAGCGCGGTAGACCCATTCCACATTTTGGCCTACGGTTTGCAGATTGATTTCGTGGTTTCTGCCAACCTGAACGTGGCCATCGGAATGACCTTCCAGTACGAGAACTTCAAGCGCCACTCCTTCACCCTCTCCCTCAAGAGTAAGAAGGCCGAGAGCGATACGGTGGATTTGGCCACCAACGGCTACCAGTTTGACTTTTATGTCATGGGCACTATCGGACTTCGTGCCGGTATACGCGCCAAGGCCACAGTGGGACTTTTCTCCACAAAGCTGGCCGGTATCGGACTACAGATAGAAGCCGGAGCTTATACCCGAATGTGGGGCTACTTCTATTACCATCTGGAAAACTGGAAAGTAAAGGGTGTCTGGCAAAAGGATAGCGGCTATTCCGGTGCGGTTCTCATAGAAATCGGAGCCTATCTGGATGTGAAATTCATTGCCGAAGCCCTAAACGGCAAATATTCCTATGCGCCGACCCTCTTTGCCAAGGAGTGGCCCTTCTGGTCGGCGGGACAGAGGGAAAATGTCTACAACTTCGCCTATAATGACAACCCGACCTATGCCATTTTGAATGTCAACACCTACACGCTCCCCGGTTCGGTCTATGATATGTACTGGATGGACCTCAAGACCGGCGAACTGACCGAGGGCTTCAAAACCAAGACGAAGAACTTCGACAGTGCCAAAGCTACCGGCAGTGCCAATGAAGAGCGTTTTGCTGTGGAACTGTCCAATCCAAGTTTCAGTTATAACCCGGTCAACAATCAGATTGCCGTAAACACTGCTTCTGGTGCGGTGGCACAGAGCTGTCAAATGAAGCTGACATGGAAGGGCGCGCCCCTATCCGGCTCCTCCGAAACGCTCAGCCGCACCATCACGCTCAACTGGAGTAGTGAGGCAAACGCTGCAACGCTCGCATTTGAATCGAACGGCGGTTCTGCCGTGCAGATGCTCCGTCTGCTTGCGGGAACAAACCTTGTCGGCAAGATGCCCACAAACCCAACCAGGCTCGGTTATACCTTCTCTGGCTGGTACACGGATAAGGATTTGAAGAGTGCCTTCACAGCCACAACTATGCCTACGGGCAATACCGCGCTCTATGCCAAGTGGACACCGAGTACCGTGAACTACACCGTGCAGCATTATCAAAAGGCTCTGGACGGTCAGTATGAGCTGTTTGAAACCACCCCAATGACGGGTGCCGTCGATGCCCGGACTGCCGCTGTTGCCAAGTCCTATATCGGCTTCACGGCACAGAGCATCAAGCAGCAGACCATCGCACCTGACGGCTCTACCCTCGCACAGATTTACTATGACCGCAACTCCTATCCGTTGATATTCGCTTATGGCAGCGGCGGCAATGACATTACGGCAAACGTTCCCTATGGCTCAGCCATCGTAAAGCCCTCTAATCCTGCCAAGCCGGGCTACACCTTCACCGGTTGGGACATTTCCATCCCTCCCAATATGCCCGCAAATGCGCTGACCATCACCGCAAAGTGGAGCGCAGAGCAGGTCAGCTACAAAGTGAAGCACATTAGGCAGAATACGGATGAAAGCTATCCCACAAGCGGTAGCTTAGTGGAAACGGAATCATTAACCGGTCTCGCAGGACAAAGCACTGCCGCCACGGCAAAGACCTACCCTGGCTTTACGGCGCAGAGTTTCGCCCAGCAGACCATCGCATCCGATGGCAGTACCATTGTGGAGATTAAGTACGAGCGCAGCAGCTACACCGTTACCTTCGACGGCAACGGCAGTGATGACGGCTCCATGGCAACTCAGACCTTCGTCTATGATGTGGCGCAGCCTCTGAGCACCAACGAATTTACCAAAACCGGCTATGCCTTCAACGGCTGGAATACAGCAGCAAACGGCAGTGGCACAAGCTATGCAGACGGAGCATCTGTGACAAACCTGACCAACGCGGCGAACGGCAGTGTTACCCTCTATGCGCAGTGGACAGCCAACGCCTGTACTGTAACATTTGATTCCAACAAGGGAAACGGCAGTACAGAGCCTTCCACTCCAAACCCGGCTACAAAGACTGTGAGCCTTGGCACTGATTACGGTACATTACCAACGATGAGTCGCACCGGCTATATCTTCGTCGGCTGGCATACAGCGGCAAACGGCGGCACAGCGGTGACGAGTACGACCAAGGTAGCGAACGGTACAAATCATACTCTATATGCCCACTGGACGGCCAACAGCTACACCGTGACCTTCAATGGCAACGGCAGTACCGGCGGCTCTATGGCAACTCAGACCTTCACCTATGATACGGTGCAGACCCTGACCGCCAACAGCTTCGCCAAAAACGGCTATACTTTCATAGGTTGGAACACGGCTGCAGACGGCAAGGGCACAAGCTATGCGGACGGAGCATCTGTCACGAACCTGACTGATGCAGCGAACGGAACTGTTACCCTCTATGCGACGTGGATAACAAACACCCCCACTGTGATATTTGAGTCCAACAAGGGAAGCGGAAGTACAACACCTACCGATCCAAGCCCAGACAGCAAAATCGTAACTACTGGCAGCAGTTACGGCATATTACCAACGATTAGCCGCAGCGGCTACACCTTCGTCGGCTGGTACACAACAGCGGGTGGCGGCACGTTGGTAACGGACGCAACCACGGTGACGAGCACCGTAAATTACGCTCTCTACGCCCACTGGGCACCCAACACCTACACCGTAGTGTTCGATATGAACGGTGGCAGTGGCACTATGCAGAATCAGACCTTCACCTTTGATGCTGTGGCAAAAGCCCTGACCGCCAACAGCTTTACCAGAACCGACTATGCCTTCACCGGTTGGAACACGGCTGCAGACGGCAAAGGCACAAGCTATGCGGACAAAGAATCGGTCAAAAACCTGAGCGACGCGGAGTATGGTACCGTTATCCTCTATGCCCAGTGGATGGACGCCACCAATGTTGCCGAAATCGGCACAACAGGCTACACCACTCTACAAGCGGCATTTGACGCGGTTGCGGAAGGGCAGACCATCAAGCTGTTGGATAATATCACTCTCTCAGCTTCTGTCAGCTCCTTCAAGAATTATAGCTTTACCTTTGACCTAAACGGCAAAACGCTGAACGGAGGCACAGCTGTCGCCATCAAGCTTAACGGCAGCGGCACACTTACCCTAACTGATGGCGCAAGCGGCGGCAATGTCACAAGCTCAACGAGTGGCACCTACTTCTACGGTACAATTTCTCTAAGCGGCAGTGCCAGCCTTGTTGTTGCCGGCGGTGCAGTAAATAATACCAATTCTGATGCAATAACCTGCCCTGCGGTGGGCAACAATGGTACAGGTACCGTGAGCGTTGCCGGCGGTAGCGTGAGTGCTGTGAGTACTAACGGAGGCATAGCGATTATTAACTGTTCAACCGGCAGTGTGAGCGTTTCCGGCGGTACTGTGAGCGCTAACCAAGCTGCTGCAATCAATAATAAGAGCACCGGAAAAATCACCATCAGCGGCACGGCTATGGTCACCAGTGCATACACAAACCCCAACAGCGGCACGATTTATCTGGAGGCCGGTACTGCCGGCGATACAATCCTCGAAATTACCGGCGGAACGATAGATAATACCTCAACAGGCGGCAACGCAATCAGGAATAGTACCAGCGCAAACGGAAAAATCTCTATCCCAAGCGGTTCGCCTATCATAAAGGGCGGCGGCATGGCGATGAACAAGGCTCCGGATTTGACCAACTATGCCAATGTATACGTTACGGCAAGCACCAATGTCAACGGAACGCCGACAGTCACTTACAGTGCGGCGAACATCACAAGCTACAAGTACCTCACCTTTGAAAAGGGTGCTCTCGTCACCGATTATAAGCTTCGTGTAAAGGAGGTACAGGTAAACAGCAGCAATGCATCAGACGTTCTGGGCGACGGCACGGTATCCTACGATGCGGCGACAAAGACCCTGACCCTGGACAATGCAACTATCAGCGATTCCCGGGGTGGTGCGAATTATACGCTTGCTGCAGTGATTTTTTCAGAGGAGAAACTAACGATCAATCTCATAGGCACGAACACAGTCACCAATTTGGGACCGGAAGGGGAAACCGATCAGGTTCTCGGCATTTATGTGTACCCAAAGCTTACCATTACGGGCGATGGAACACTGACAGTTTCCACCGAAAATGCTACGGCAGTTGATAAAAACTATGCGATACTTGCGGGCATAACCGGTATATCTTCCAACATTGAGGGTGGTGCCACTGTGATTGCCCGTGCAGGAGCTGTAACAGGTCCTACCGGAAAGAGCTATGGCATATGCCTGAACGACACATTTGCGTACGGAATATATTTGACGGGAACCCTGGAGGCACATGGACACACGGCAGCACTGTTCGGCGGCGTTTACATACCACCCATGAACTACGAACCGCTTGACTTCACCGGCGTAAGCACAGAGTATGATGGGACGCTGGTATCAACGACAGATCAGACAATCGCGCCAAACTGCGCGAAATACAAGTACATTAAAGTCACAAACCCCTAAAGCTACAAGCCCGGATGCAGGGTCAGCAGCTTGCAGTTAATCGCAAGCTGTTGACCCTAATGATTGGAGGAACAAGATTATGAAAAAACGATTTGTTAGCATACTGCTCACCCTGTGCATGGTACTCTCCATGCTGACCATGTTGCCCATGACGGCTTCCGCCGGATGTCCGATGGATGTGCTGATCGGAACAAATGAGCCGTGGGGAACGACGAGAACCTTTGTCGTAGGCGATGCCTTTGACGGGATAGGGGAGATTTATGAACATAAAAAAAGCGGAATCATCTCCCATACCAGAAAAAGGGAGTGGTGGGCAAACGGCGTTCAAATAAAGCAGGGCGATGTTTTCAAGCAGGTAGGGATGTATGAAATGGTCATGCGATCGGGCAATATTGTCGCAACGCCATATAAATTTGATGTTATCCCCCGCTTAGACCACGGCTGGCAAAACGTCAGTGAGCTTGCGCTTATCACGCCGCCGAAAACGACCTACCGCCAAGGGGCGGATCCGTTTGACCCAAGGAATATTGTAGTACGGGTTACTTTCAGGAACGGTAAGACACAGGATTTGCGCCACGAGGATTTAATGATTTTTGCGGGCGCACGGGGTATGCGTAGTTACGAGGACGGCGTGCGGGTTCTTCAAGGCTTCCGTTTTTTTGAGGCGGGCGAAAGAGATTTTATTGTAAGGGTGATAGGCAAGGAATTAACCATACCCTTTACCGTTACCCCGTTTGTTTCCGCTGTGGAATTGACCCAGGAACCTCTGAAAGGCGGCAACCGCACAGATACAATGGTTCGATCAAGCGACTTTGAAGTCCGCGCCACCTTTAAAGACGGCAGTTCACAGCTTATTAACGGCGACTGCCTTCGTATATTGGGAAACGGCAATCGGCTTTTTTTCGGCGGGGAGTACGATTTCGGCGCAAGCTCGGTTACGGTAAATATCACCATGGGTAATTTTTCTATCAGGCGCGTACTGCACACGGTGGCGGGGCTTAACATCCTGTCATTCCCCAAAAAAACCGCGTACAGCGTAGGCGACGGCTTTGACAGCGCAGGGTTTAACGCGGTTATAAATGACGGCGGCAAAGACATAAACGTAAATGACAGAATCACCTTTTATATGGATAACGTGCAACTGACGCAGGGACGCGCGTTCACAACCGCCAGAAAAAACAGAGTGGTGGAAGTACGGTACGCAGGTAGAAAGGTGGCGGAATATACCATCCATGTATATGACGGGGCTGTGCCGGTGAAGGCCGCGCCTGTCCCCGCGCCGGTAAAATCGCCCGCCGCGGCTGTAACGGTGCCTGAAGTAAAAGTTCTAAATAACAAGGAACATGGCGGCGCACCTTACCGCGATAAGCCGGAGGGCAATGTTTTAGGCACAATCCCCCAAGGCACAAAGGTTTTATTATTGGAGAAAATGAGAGACGGATACGCGTGGGTTCGCTGGAACGGCATGGAGTATTATGTTTGGGCTGAAAAAATCGAAATTCCGGCCCCAGCGCCAACCGCCGTATTGTCAAAATCGCCAAACGCTAACGCTGCTGTTTTAGAATCGGGCGATTACTATATGAAAATCGGCGACAGATATGTTTACCCTGCGGGAGGGCATCATTACTGGCTTGAACTTTCATCCGACAAGCCCGATAAGCCATTTAGCGTTAAACTTGTAAACAACAGCGCTGACCGCGGGCCGGAATACACAATTACTTATGACAGTCGTTATGTGTATATGGACACAAACTGCCCGACATCCATGCAATTACACTCGAATACTGTACCCCGTTCGTGGAGAATCAACACATATTCTAAATTCAGCACAATCAGGAGTTACGAAAATCAAGCGCTGCTTGTAAACACCTTCGGGGGCGCGGTATTCGTTTCTTCCATCAGCGGTTCCGCTCCCGAATTAGGCAGAATCGTTTTCATCAAAGCTTGATGCGGCGGTGACGGGGCTGACTGCCTACACCATCGGGGGCAACAACTATACACCGGGCTCAATGTAATAAATTGTATAGGTGGCAAAGAAACAAACGTCAAAGGAAAAATAACCTTTTTCATCCAAAAGATAAACGGAGTTCAGTTGACGGAGAAAAGTAATTTCGCAGTCACAGGAAAAAAGATTGTTGAGTTACGGTTTTAAGGTAAAAAAGTAGGCACATATACCATCAACGTGACCAAATAAGGCTTCCTCACCAGTTGCGCCGCCCGCCTGCATAGGTTGGCGGCGTAAACTTTTTATTCATGTTTCATGTCGGAAAAATCATGTTTCATGCAGCGGACGGTTTTTAGAAGCAGATTTTTGATAGAGTGAACTCAGGGAATCTGCCCTACACAACTCAATTGATAATGGAGGAATTTATCATGAAAAAATTACTGGTACTTATGATGGCACTTATTCTAACACTGAGCCTTGCCGCCTGCGGCGGAGACAAAGCTCCTACGCCCACAGCTCCTGCGCTCGCCACTCCTGTAACCACCCCCTCATCAAGCGCCCTGAATACATCGGAATCCATCGACTTCGTTGAAGTCACGGGTAACGGAATCTCTTTTGCTCTACCTGTAGACATCGAGTATGTTGACACCGATGAAGCGACCGGTTCAATGATCTTCGCCAATGCCGAGAAAACCGCTGCCGTTACACTTGGAGTAAAGACAGAGGATTCGATAACCAGCGCGGACATTACCGATGATGACCTATTAGCTGCGCTTTCGGCGGGCGGCAGGCTAAGCAATGCAACGCTTGAAAATTCCGGCACTGTGGAACAGGACGGCGGTACTGCTGTTGCCGCTTTTGGCAAAGGGACGATGGAAAATGGAACGGTCATGAATTCTGCGATTCAGTATTTCTTCCCTGCGGATGGCGGCGGATACCATGTCATCAGCTACCTCTACGCCGTTGATGCGGGGAGCAGCTTGGATTTGAATGACAATATCACGCTTGTTATGTCTACTGTAAAATCTGCGAAATAGCAGAAACCGCAAAATGGGCAGACAGACAAAATTACGGTCTGTCTGCCCATTCTAAAAATGAAAAAGGAGGACTTTATTATGCTGCCAACTTTCATCGCAATCATCGCAATTGTTGCGGTTATTGTGCTATGGACAATCTCTACGCAGCGCAAGCTGGTCGTACTGGATGAGAATATCAGCAATGCCATGAGTCAGATCGGGGTGCAGCTATCAAGCCGCTTTGATGCTCTGACGGCTCTTTTGGATTTGACAAAGGGTTATGCCAAGCACGAAAGCGAAACGCTGATTGAAACAATCAAATCCAGAAGAAGCGTAATTACGGCAAAATCCACACCGGATGATGTGCTGCGCCAAGAAGGGGTTATTTCAGAAGCCTTGGGCAGGATCGCCATGGTGACGGAGCAATACCCCGAACTAAAGGCAAACCAAACGTATATCAAAACCATGGATGCGGTGCAAACCTTTGAAAACATGGTGCGCACCAGCCGCCTGATCTATAACGACAGCGTGACCAAGCTAAACCGTGAAATCCGAATGTTCCCGGTCTCTATGATTGCCGGGACGTTGGGTTTCTGTCAGAGAGAGTATCTTGTGGAGCAGGCTGCTAAGGCGGATATGCCAAGCATGAAATGAGGTGCCCTATGCACAAAAGAGTGAGTGGTCTGATTCTGTGCGCTGTCCTGCTATTTGCCCTCCCCCTCCCTGCTTTTGCAGCGAATCAGGTAGATGTCATGGATATTCAGGCTGTCATTTACGAGGACGGCACCATACATATCACGCAGAGCTGGTCAGGGCGTTTTGATGAAGGAACCGAAAGCTACATTCCCATGAATGCGCCCGATTATCTGACCATCAGCGAACTTACGGTCTCCGACCAAAACGGTATCTATGATACAGTCTCGGATTGGGACATTGACTGGAGCTTTGAAGAAAAGGCAAGAAAATGCGGCATCCATGATACGGACAGCGGGTATGAAATCTGCTTCGGCATCAGCCGGTACGGACAAAATCGCTATACCATTGAATATAAGCTGGATAACGCGGTAGGCGGTTACAGAGACAGGGATGGCGTAAATTTCCGATTTGTAAACGATGGAATGAATACAACCCCTACCGATGTGACGGTTCAAGTCCGGCTTGCGGACGGCACACCTATCACCGATGAAATTGCCGATGTATGGGCCTTTGGCTTCGCGGGCGAGGTAGGGTTTGAAAACGGAAGTATCGTTGCCCGCACAGATACCCCGCTCTCCGCAGAAAACCATGTGACGGTACTGTTTAATCTGGATAAGGGCATCCTATCCCCCACACGGCAGGAACCGGGGAGCTTTGAAGAAGTGTGGGAAAAAGCCTTTGAAGGCAGCGATTACGATGACATCAGCTCCACCAGCGAGGAAGTATCTACATTTGCAGCGCTTACCGTGACACTGCTGTCCATCGGACTTCCCATCGGGCTGATTATCTGGATTCGCAAGTTAAAAAAGAAAATCGCAGAGAAAAAACAGCAACGATTCTCCGAACGGTTCGGCTATTTCAGGGATTTTCCCAACGACGGTAATCTGAGCGCCACCTATGCGCTGGGGAGAATATTTGATGTGTGTGAGGATGGAGCTATCCTCGCCACAGGGATGCTGCGGCTGATCCAGCTGGGCTGCCTGTCCACTGTGGAAACGCAGGAAGTCGGCTTTATGGGCAAGACCAAGGAAACGGTCAGTCTGCGGCTGATGGGGAGCCGCCGTCAGCAAATGAACGAGTATGACGAGTACCTTTATACGATATTGGAGGGTGCGTCCGGTTCGGATGCCACCTTGCAGGCAAAGGAGCTGGAACGCTTTGCAAATCAAAATGATACGCTGCTTCGTGCCTATATTCAAAAGCATGACAGTGCAGGCAGAGCTTATTTGAATCAAAAGCGCTGCTTGAAACGGTGGAATATTCCTGCCAAGCTCACCGACCTAACACCAGCCGGTGAACAGGAACTGGGCGAACTGCTGGGGCTCAAGCGGTATCTGACGGATTTTTCACTGGTTGCCGAGCGGGGTGTCAAGGAAATGCCGATTTGGCGGGAGCTGCTGACCTATGCCATGCTGTTTGGTATCGCCGATCAGGTAGCGGAGCAAATGAAAGAGCTATATCCGGTACTGTCTTCCGAACTGACCGATTACAGCCAAAGCATGGTTACCGCCTACTCCTATCACTATTTGCTTTACAGCAATATGAAGAAGGCCGAAGAGCAGCGCGAACAGGAAAAGCGCAGTGGCGGAGGCGGCGGATTTGTTTCCCTTGGCGGGGGTGACGGCTCCATCGGCGGCGGTTCGGGCGGCGGAACGAGATAATGATTGAGTACATACGGAGGAAATGAATATGGGCTTATTTTCTATAAAACCCCCTTGCCCTATCTGCGGTGGCAAGATTTCGTGGCTTCTGCCATCGAAAATCGAGGGTGAATACATCTGTGGCACTTGCTACAGCAAGATTGATATGGAGAGCGACAAGGCAAACCATCTGACGATGCAGGGCTTTCGGGAATATTTAGCATTTTACGATCAAAACCAGCTGCTGAAAGATCAATTCGTGATTTCTGAACGAGTTGACTTCGGCCTTTGGGATACCAAAATTATCTTTGATCACCAGAACAAGCTGTTTTGCATGAGCAAAAACCCGGACAAAACCGTGTTTGAGGGCAAACAACTGAAATCCTTTACCATCAAAGAGGACAACTCCCCCCTGTTTGAGGGTTCGTCTGCTGGCATTAAGCGATATACCAGTACCGTGCCGGAGCGTGCCATGGCTATGGCGCCGCAAATCAGCCAGTTTATGATGAACAAGCAGATAGCCCGCACTCTTGACAAGCTGGATGACGGCAAGGCAAACGGGTCGGCACCGGTGCAGTATTTTAATGTGCCGGAGCCTTTTCACGCATTCAACGTGGAGCTGCATTTCGACCACCCTTACTGGACAGTTATCAAATGTGACATGGACGGCCCCCGATTTAATAATACCCACCCGGATGTGAACGACTACCTCCGCTCCTACCAGCGAAGCATTGAGGAAATTGAAAAGCTGGTGGCTGCATTCAAGACAGTAGCCTTTCCGTGCGCACCGGAGCAGTCTATCGGCCTTGGTGCGGCACAGGCGGTACATACAACCACTGCACCCCCTGCTGACGCCATTGAGGAAATTAAGAAATACAAGGCGCTCATGGAAGATGGCATCATTTCTCAGCAGGAGTTTGACGCAAAGAAACGGCAGCTGCTTGGAATTTGAATTCAAAGTTCGCCATAAAGCAATTCCTCCAATAAATATTATTTACAATTCATCGGTAATCGTTCGGCTGTATGCTGAACAACTGTGATTTTCGTAAACATCCTTATTGGAGGAACGTTAAGCCGGTGGTCATGTTTTTTCTATCCGTTTATTCTTCTTTTCTTACGCCGTCAGCGCCTATAGTATAGCCGTCAATGGTAGTATTCACGGCCATCTTGCCGTCGGCGTAGAAGTAATACCACTTGCCGTCGATTTGGAGCCATTTGCTGGATACCATGATACAGTCAGTGGTAAAGTAATACTTGATATTTTCCACAGTAAGCCAGCCTGTGACAGCTTTACCGTTTGCGTTAATATACTGCCATTGGCCGTTGTCGTCCTGTATCCAGCCTCGTGCCATGCCCTTGTCGATGACATGATACACAAAATTCTGCAGGATGATGGATGCTTCCGCTCGAGTGGCGCTACCCTGCGGGTTAAAGGTGTTGTTATCCCCACCAATCATAATAGCTGCAATTTGGATGACTTTTACTGCATCCCTTGCCCATGGGCTGATTTTTTCATAATCAACAAATAAAATACGCTGCAGGAGCACTGGTAGAGAGTATTGAGTGGCCTTTGCGTAATTCATCATCATCACCGCCATTTGCTCGCGGGTGATCGGGTCGTTTGGTCCAAATTTCCCGTTACCGTAGCCAAATACTATCTTGTTGTCAACAGCCCATTCAATGTATGCCATGGCGGGGTCGCTGCTCTTGACGTCGGTGAAGCTACTGGCTTTGTATCCACTCACATCTGCACCGGAAAGCTTGCCTAGCGCCATGAGGAAGTCTGCGCGGGTGATGGCGGTATTGGGAGCAAAGGTGGCTTCGCTTGTACCACTGATAAGGTCGCGGCTGGCGACAAAATCAATACTATTCTTGGCCCAATGATTTGCTGTGTCGGCAAAGGATGGAGCAAGAGGAATGTAACCTATACCGTAGGTTGACAGGCTGCTCCTTCCAAAAATCACCTTGCCGTTGTCGTAGCCGGAATCGTTCAGAAACTGAGGCTTTCCATTTTTGTCCACATACACACCGAACAGGTTCGGAATGCTTTCATCTGATGCGGGCTTATATGGGATACCCAGTGTAACCACACCCTTGCCGAAGCTTGTGATATACGCAGTTTTGCCGTTTTTCTGACAGCTTACGGTCAGGTCATAAACAGGCCGTTTGCCAATCAGCGCTTTCGCTGCGTCTGACAGCTTGGTAACGGGACTGGCCGCAAGGGTAACGATTCCCGAAGACTGGTTTTTCATCTCCTGAAGGGCTGCTTGGTCGAAGGAAAAGCCGACAAGCGGGGTGTTCACATCAAAGCGCTTCACGCCTTCCTTTTCCAGCAGTGCAAATACTTTTTCATCCAGCGTCACATTGACACTCGTCGCATTGACGCTTTTTCCGTCGGCACCGAACCCGATATTGAGCGCAACACCGATGCCGTCCGCTGTTCTACCTTTGCTTTGAGCATCCTTTTTCGACGCATCAACCAACGCCTTGACCTGCGCCTCGGTGATGGTGACGGATGCGACACCGTTCTTTTCAACCGCAGCAGTCAGGTTTGTGGATGCAATGGTGGGCTGATCGGGCTTTTTATCGGTGGTGATATTGGGCTTGGGGGCCGTAGGAGGTGTGTAACTACCACCGCCACCGTCATTGCCACCGTTGTCGTTGCTGGTAAAGACCGCGTTAATGGTATGATTTCCCATAACATTGTTGAACATGTAAGTACTAATTGTACCTTGATTCACGCCGTCCACCGTGACAGACGAAATCCTATATCCTGTGTCTGCCGTAATCGTGAAAGCTTTGCTTTCGCCCTCCGTAACCGTAATAGCGCCGGATGGCGAAATTGTGCCGTTCGCACCCGCACTGGCTGTGATAGTTACGAGGATTTTATCTATGCTGTTCACGGTGATTACAGCATTAAAATCGTTATAGTTACCGCTGTGAACCATAACGGTAATGGTTGCGGTTTTACCGGAATCCACGCTTGCCACATCCAGCATCAGCGGGGATGTGACCGTTCCGCTCGGCTCTGTCGCCAGTATGCCGTCTGTGTTCGTAACGGAAGCAATTTCATAGGTCACGCTTTCAAGCGTGAGCGGACTTACGTTCGGCAGGAGCCTTGTCAAGTCAAAGCTGTAATTCTGCGCGGTGTTTTTCACTACTTCATGGGTCTGCGGTATGCCTATGGTGGATGCCTTGCTCACCGGAATGCTTACAGTGTTTGTGCGCGGAACACCCGTCCAATCATAGTTAGCCGTATCGGCCGGGGTAAAGGTAACGCTGTACCCGCTGTTTGTCACGACAGGAATTGTATCGCCGTTAGTCCACGCAAAGGAACCGTACTCCGTGGAACCGCCCGAAAGCGTGGAAGTCGAAAGTTTTGCACCATAGGTGATAGTTACCGCCGTAGGCCATGTGATAAAGGATGGCACAGCCTTGTTGACGGTGATGGGCATATGCCGTGTGAGTGATGCGACTGTCCAATTATAGTTTTTCGTATCATTGGGGGTAAATGTAACAGCATAGCCGCTGTTGTTTACAGTTGGAATTATGTCGCCGTCTCCCCACGCAAAGGTGCCAAGGGATGTGGAGCCACCCGAAAGCGCAGAGTCCGAAAGCTTCGCGCCGTAGGTAACGGCTGTCGACGTCGGCCATGTGATTTCAGGAGCCTGCAGCTTTGCAATCGTATAGCTTTTGGTCGTGGTGCCCTTGAAATTTCCCTTGCCGCTAAACGTCAGTGTAACCTCTCCGGCGTTTGTGCCGGCGCTGGTGCCATCGCCATCACTGCTTGAGATGCTAAAAGTATAGTCTATATCCACTACCAGTGTCTGACCGTCAAACGTAACGGTGGCAGTGGGCGTTTTTTTTGTGCCCTCGTAGGTGAAAGATATCTGAGACAGTGTCACGCTTGCGTTTGCAAGGTCACGCTCGGTGAGGTACAACCCGCCGTCACCGGATTGGGTACCGTCAGTGAAGCCCCTGAGGATGGGTAGCTTGTTGTCAGTTATTGCCCAGATGCTGGTGCCATCCCATGAGGTGCCGCCAGTGGTGTCCCAACGAAGCCCGTTTGTCCAGAAGGTGGGCTGGCTCACCTCGTCGATCAAGAAATCTGCACCGTCAAGACCGTCTTGGGTTTTACCGTTGGCATCGCCACCGGTTATAGCCATGACGTTAAAAGCGTAGTTTTTACTAAGGACACCTTTGCTCGAACCAACGACACGCCCCACATTGCTTGTGCCGTTTACGGCGGGGTTCATAGCAACGCAGTTTCGTACTGTGCCGGTAGTATCAACACTGCCCGCAACACCGCCGACATTTCCGGTGCCGGTGATTGTACCGGTGCTGTAGCAGTTTTCCACAACACCTTTCACTACACCCGCCACGCCGCCGATATTTTGTTGGGTTCCATGAACCATACTTGCAGAATAGCAGTTTTTCAACGGGCCTTCGACAGTTCCGACAATACCGCCAACACCGCCAATATCACCTGTTCCGCTGATACTGCCGGTAGTGTAGCAGTTCTCAACCACACCGGTCTTTTTCAACATACCTACCACACCGCCTACAGCGCTAGCAGCGGTAATGTTTGCGTTTACAACACCAAGGTTCTTCAGTGTTCCCCCAGTGGTATAACCAAACAAGCCTTGAAGATTGGCTGTGGGTCGGTTGATATACAGCCCACGAATGATATGACCACCACCGTCAAAGCTGCCTTCGAAGGGCTTGGTAACCTGATTACCGATGGGTATCCAACCCTTGCCGCTGTCATAATTCTTTCCGTAGGAGGAAAGATCAAGATCGTTCATCAGCTTGTAGTACTTGTTATAGTAGCTTGCGTTTCTCTCATTCACCAACTCCGCGAGCTTGGCGAGCTGGGCGGGCGTTGAGATTTCGTATGCCTTCTCCGCAGTAGAACCATCACCGCCTGCGAAAAGTGCGCCGGTATCATTAATGTGTCCGGGAAGGGCTGCATCCTGCACATTTGTGGCAAAGATGAAAAGGATGGGCAGCTTGCCAGCGGTGTAGTTCCAAAGTCCACTTGTGAGTCCGCTCGGGTAACCGTTCGATGTTTTCAGTTCGGCTGCGGTTTTATCTACGCCGTCCAGACCAGTAGCTGTTTTTTTCGTGAAAGTGCTGCCCGTCATTCCGGAAAAGGCATAGTTTCCGAATAGAGCAGCAGTCGCTTCTATCGAGCCGACAACACGACCTACATTGCTCGTACCGCTAACCGAGGGATTCAGTGCGGCGCAATTTTGAACCGTACCGTAGGGAGCATAACCAACCACTCCTCCCACCTTGTCTGTGCCACTGACCTGACCTAAGGCATAGCATCTGGACACAGTAGGATTATTACTGGCCCCTGTTCTTCCCACTACTCCGCCAACATAGCCGGTCGAGGCCGTGCCTGTGACAGAAGCCGCCACATAACAGTCTTCTACTTTTCCGATGGTGCCGAATAAGCTTCCCGCAATACCGCCGACAGAGTGGTTAGCGGTGACGCGTCCGGTGACATAGCATTGTCTCACCGTACCATAGTCTACGGTCCCCGCCACACCGCCAACAGAAATGAAGCCGGTAATATCCGCATCCACAATACCGAGACTTTGTATTGTGCCGCTGCCGGGTTTTGCCGGGTCGGCCCAGACATAGCCAAACAGACCGACACTCTGACTGGCAGCTGATGTGTTTCTGATATACAAGCCGGTGATGATTTTGCCGTTACCGTTAAAATAACCTTTGAAGTTGAATTCGGAAGTTCCAATCGGTATCCATCCTTTACCGTCATTAAAGCTTACCCCGTAATCGGAAAGGTCAAGGTTGTTCATCAGCTTGTAGTACACGCCTGTGCCGCCGTAGGCTGTATTGGTTGCGGTATTATTCACCAATTCCGCAAGCTTTGCAAGCTGTTCGGGCGTGCTGATTTCATAAGGTTTGATGCTTGAGCCCTCACCGGGGAAATACTGACCGGGGGAAATATCTACGATATGGGCAGGCATCTCCATTGCCGCGTCAAAGCCGGGCAGCTTTCCGGTTGCGTATGTCCATGTGGTGTCGTTATTAAACAGCGTTTGGAAGTAGCTTACCGTTTTAATTTGGGTAGCAGTTTTAGTTTCACCGTCCACGCCGGTTGCGCTGTCTATAATGGGTTTGGCACTGCCGTTTACCGTCACCATCATGCTGCTAAAAGCGACGTTATCGGAAAGCTGACCGTCATCAGCATAACCCGCCACGCGCCCGGTATTCTGTACACCACTGATTGAGGGATTCAGCGCAGCGCAGTTTTTAACTGTGCTGCCAGTCGCAACATTACCCGCTACGCCACCGAGTAAATCCTGACCGTTTACCGCGCCGGTAGCGTAGCAGTTTTGCACCGTACCATCGTAAACCCAGCCCACAATACCGCCAATATTATCAATGTTGCCTTTCACAGTGCCGTTGACATAACAGGCTTCCGCTTTTGCGCTGCCGTCTAAAATTCCTGTTACGCCGCCAACAGTTCCAGTACCAGTTATTGTACCGGAAACAGAACAGCCTTGCACTGCGCCGCCAATGACTCGGCCTGCTACGCCGCCGACATTATACGCTCCGGTAATCACCGCATCCACAATGTGCAGATTTTTCACTGTACCGCCGTTCATTCTGCCAAACAGGCCGACGTCATTAGCATTCGGCCGGTTAATGTACAGTCCTGTAATGACCTTTCGGTTGCCATTAAAGTTACCCTTGAAGAGATTGTCTACATTGCCGATGGGCATCCAGCCCTTGCCTTCATCCGCACTCGCGTAAGCAGACAAATCAAGGTCATTCATCTGAACCAAGTTGACCATAGCGTTTGCATTATTAAACAAGAAGCTTTCCAACCGTCCGGCGTTGACCAGTACGGCGATCTCCGCAAGCTGCGCCGCCGTAGTGATTTCAAGCGGGCTTAAGTCTGTGCTACTGCCTGCCATACGCGCTGCCATTCCGCCATCCGCCGTTTCGGGAATATACACCGTAATGCGGGGTGCTTCCACGCCGCTTGCCAAGGTATAGCCTTCGTCCAAAACGGCGTTGAACACATACAGCCCTTGTATGGGCGATTCTTTGTCGTAATCCTGATCGGTCTGCCATGCCACAGGGATTTGGGCAGAATTTCCCTCAACTATACCGCTTACCATCTCAGGAAACACCGGTTCCATGGTGTTTTGCCAGCGAATATTATCTGCAATTTCATCAAAGGCGGTGATTGTTCCGCTTGCCCCCAAAGGCGCGCCGGAATCCTCGGGTTCGGCAGACGCTATGGCTGGCATCATGGCAAACACCATACATACTGCCAGAAGCAGGTTGCCGATTCGCTTTACTGTTTGTTTCATATCTTGTATTACCTCCTCATTATTGCTCATTGACAAATCGCAGGAACTCGTCGAAGTGAGCTGCCGCCGTATGTTCTGTTTCCTCGCTGAGAGGGACATAGAAATACCTATCGCTTACATACTCCTGTTCCGTCGAATCCCCGCTGTCGGTATCGTCCCAAGTGACGTCAACCAGCACTGCTTCGCTCCCGTCACAGGGATATATGACGTTCCAAGCATGGCTTTCCGTTTCGGTTTCATTGCCTAAAACCCATGCTGCGTTGATCCCGGCGTACTGAGCAATCAGTGCGAAAGCTCTGGCGTAGCCCGCACAGACAGCGGCGTTTTCTTCCTCGGCAAGCACATTGTACGCTTCTTGGAGCGCTTCATACTTTCCCATACCAAACATTCTTTCAGGGTTATAGCCTATGGGCGAATAGGTTATTTTCTTTGCGACAAAATCGTGTATTTTCCGGGCATAGGCTTTTTCGATTTCAAAATCTCTAAATCCTCCGATTGGCACAGGATTTTTCATGACAAATTCCAAAGTCTCCGCCTTTGCCTCAAGGTCATACTTAGGTTCGGTATACACCAGCATAAGCTTTGCGTAGACCTTGCCGTCATCTCCTTGATCCCTGGTGAACATATCAAAATTTTTGTATGAACTGAATAAATAGTAGGTCATGGCGGTTTCGCAAGCACTGTCCAATATACTAAATCCGGTTCCCTCATCCACGGCAAAGTCCTTTTTGAGATAAAACTCGCAAGCAAACCGATTATTTAGGAAGTTATACAGGACATACTTTGTCACTTCGTTTTGTGTTCCGAATGTCGGCATTTCTTCAAACGCAGCGCTCCGCAATCCAAGAATGTCGGGACAAAGCTCCGGAACCTCGGATGTCGGCAAGTCATAATCATCCGGCATCGGTACCGGCGTTTGGGGTGCGGGAGTTGGATCTGTTATATATTGAGACGCAGAAGGGCTTACTTGTATGGTCATGGGCGCATCCCCCCAACCTGTGGAAGGCCCCGGCAGCTCACTGAGCGGATCATTTCCACCCACAAAAATTAACGTAAGCAGGGTATACACCAGCAGCACCAATAAAGCTACCGTTGATACGGCAATTGCTGCAATCATCAATCGCTTTTTTTCTGTGTGTCGGGTAAGCAAAAGCATGATTAAAATACCCGCTGCAAGGAATACAAGCAGAACCACCGCTATCCATAACGGCATGGTAACACCTCCTTAAGCAAGCTCCGGGCGTTATGTTGACCCAGGCAGTTTATAAAAATCGTCAAAAAGGTCGGTCTGATCGTTGAAATCGTAAAAAGTTACACTGTCTATTGCGATAGTGGCCCTATCTGTTTCGGGGTCCTTACCGGTTTGGGCAATGCTGTAGGTTTCAATTTCAGGCGGGCTAACTATCACCTTGACCAATCCTACCTCGGCAAGAACAATCAGTTTATCACTTGGAATGATATCCTCTATATTTCCCACCGGCACAACCCACCGAGCCTCGACTTCTAGCCGAAGCTCGCCGTCCGCGACGCTCCATGTTCCCGCTTTGTATATCTCGCGGTCGAATTCGCCTAATTGAGAAGATCCATAGATAAATGTGCCGTTGTCGTAAAGGGCGTACCGCGCAGAGAATCCCTCCCCCACCGTATTCATGGCATGCCACAGTCCGACGAACGGTTCGTCGTTTTCATCCTTCCTGACGACTGTGTTTTTAGATACGTCACGGTTACTGCAAGCGGCAAGAGAAAGCGACAGTGCCAATCCAAGAATGATCGCAATTAACCTTTTCATATTGTATATCCTTCCGTGAGTATCATTTTACTCCGTAAAACAATACTACAAAGTTATCTTTACATCTGCCCGTTTAATTTCCTCCGCCTCGAAGAAGTCCTTCGGGGTGTAATGTGCTTTGATGGCAATGATACTGGCGGGGAACACGGCGATGGACTGGTTGAATGACGATACGTTCATGTTATAAACCCGCCGCGCTGCCTGCAAATGGTCTTCGACCTCAACAATTGCCACCTGAAGCTGCTTGTAATTTTCGGAGGAGCGAAGCTCGGGGTAGTTTTCCGCTAGCACGTTGATTCTTTTTGATGCCTCGTCCATGAGGTGGTTTGCTTCGATCTTCTCTGTCATACTCATACCCGAACGAAGCCTTACAATCTTCTCAAAAAGCTCTGTCTCGTGCCCGGCGTAGGCTTTCACAACGTCAATCAGCTTCGTCAGCGTGTCATAACGTTTTGTGAGTGCGACGTCTATGCCTGAATCGGCTTCTGTGATTTTCACAAGCAGTACTTTGAAGCGGTTCGAGGTTGAGATAACCCAGATCGTAATAGCAATCACGATGACAATAAGGACAATAATTGCAATGGTCATGATTTGATTCCTCCAATCAATAATTAGTTTTTCAGATATAAGTTATCAACGAGATCAAGTATCGTTTTTATTCCGTCGGTCACGCGATGGCGTTGCTCGGAGAGCGTGACATCACCGCCTGCGGCTTCAAAAGCATCGCCGTTAGCAAGCGCCACAAAGAGCTTATCTTCTTTGAAAGAGAGATTGAGCGGATAATTCAGCTTGTTTGATGACAGAACGATGCCTTCAAGAACGGGCGGGGTCAGGATGCGCAAAGCCGCCGTAGGATTGGGTGCAACGACATAAAACTTCTGATTGAAGACATCCAGCTCGGTTTGAACCGTCTCGTTATTTTTCGGTTTGCCACCGCGCCGGTCATAGACAGCTACCGGTTCGTCAGAGACAGCATCGTAGTCAAAGACCATGAGCCGTCCGCGGAAAATGGTGACATATATTGTTCGCGTTCGCACATGGCCATCATCATCATGGTAAGTTTCCTCTCGTTCCTCCTGTAAATGAATATCTGACTGGATGAAGTGATGTCCATTATAGTCCGCCTTCAGATAATCGTTGCCGCTGTAAATATCGTAATGCCCAAACAGCGACGCCGCTTTGACCAATGCTTCATCCAGCTTTTCCTCGGGTTTGAAATCCATATTGCTCAAGACCGATTCCAGGCCTTTCTTTACAACCTGCTCCTTGAAAGCATTCTTATAGCGCAGTTTGGAAGGAGCCTTCGCCAGATAAAAGGCGATGAGCAGAATGATCGCCAGGATTATGTAACCGTAAAAGGCCGCCTCGAAGCCTTTTTCACCGAAAACATCATACAACGGTTCCACCATGAAAAAGCCCAGAATAATCAAGGCAATCGCCGCTAGGATAAAGAGAAAGTCCAGAACCTGCGATTTCACACGCAGCTTCTCCAATGTCATCAGCTCAACTGAGCCGGTTTGGGCGGTCTCCTTAAAGCTTTTGTGCTGCCGCATCCCACTGAGCGTTCCTCCGATTATGGCACCGATCAGTGTGGCAATACCCATCATGATGAGAAGAGTCGGCCCGAACAGTAGTACAAAGAAAATGAGAGCAAGAATTATGCCAAAAATGCCGCCGTTCATTACCATGAATCCGAAATTTCCCCAAAATGCAAAGGCAATGATTAAAGCAACGACAGCAAAAGCTATTTTTAGCCACTTCATCCAAGAGTATGGGCTGTCAAATCCTAAAATTCTTTTAATAAATTTCATATTCCACCTCTTTCTTGCTTTTGTTCCGGCGCGGAGTGATAAAATCCTTACTCAATCTTTGTGTATTGCCCACGCATATGGGCCCAATCAGAGCTTTCGGAAGCAACAATATCGATGGAACTGAAATCCTCGTAAAGGTAAAAACCAATATCATCGAGTACAGCCAGATAGTCGTCTTCGGCACTGATTGTAGCCCTGCCGGCTAAAACTATGTTGCCGTTCCTGAGCAGGCAAATCTCAGCCCAAAAATCGCTTCCGCTATATTCTGTGATCTCAATCGAAAATCCAAGGTCTTCACTTTTATACGTTCCCCACCATTCGTGTTGATTTGTGTCGCCGGGGTCTCCCTGACCGGGGTCATCACGGTCAGAGTCACCGGGATCGCTCCGATTATCAGGGGAAGTGTTGCTATCCCCAGGGTCTGACGGTGCGGGATTGCTCGATTTACTTCCGGGACTTTCCTTCTTGTCAGAGGAAACAGGGCCGGCGCTTTTGGAAGAATCAGGATTTCCTTGGGAAACATTGGGTGTTTTCCCTGATTCACCACAGGAACACAGTGTAAATGCTAATGAAATGGCTATAAAAATAACTACTATTTTTTTCACGATAAGCACCTCTTATTACAAAATTTCAGCTTGTTCAGTCTCTCTATCCGACTCAACCGATACCTCTATAGAAAATTCCTTTTTTCCGTCATCCACCGTAATGGTGCCGGATATAGTCGCCTGACCTTCAGAAACTGCTTTTACCATACCGTTATCATCCACATCGACCACCGATTTGTCCGAGCTTTCTGTTGTCAACGTATAGGGCAGCTTCCATGGCATCATCACAGTCAGACGGCTCTCTTGACCGACTGAAAGGTTTACGCCGCCCTCGAGCTCCGCCCGAACCAGCGGTTGCGGTTGATCAGCCCACTCGGGGATTTCCTCGCTTCCTTCATCCTCCTCTTCTCTGAAAGGAATCGTTTCAGCGTCTAGCATAGGCTGAGCACTACCGAAAATCAAAGCCGGCTCTATATCATCATCCGCACGGTAAACGGCACTGAGATCCTTGGCAATCAGAAACTTCGCCAAAACCGCGCTGTTATCATCAAAGACCGCCTGCACCGGATAGAACCAATCCGCGATCAGCTCCTCGGGATATTGGATGGTGTACGCGCCATTGTTTTGGTTAAGACTGGTGGCTGCTGCCGGCAGATGGTCAAGAATCGCAATGGCGGATACCTCCGATACTTCCAAGCTGTTATTGATAAAGGTATATACGCCATCCGGGGAAATAGAAAGCTCGCCGGTATGTGTGACGGTCACACTCTGTCCGTCCTCGGACAGTGCTAAGGCTATACTGAAAGACTTCTCACTTTCGGGAAGTGTTTCATAGCGGCCTACACCGTCTTCTCCCACAAGCAGGACAAAGGGTAGAACCAGTGTATCGGCAATATCCTCCGACTCGCTGCCCTCCATCAGTCGAAACTCGAACATGGCGCAGTTGTTGGACAGATATTTCATCTGAAGCACTGCGTTATTATACTGGCTGGAATCCTCGCGGACATAGCAGCCGGATACCGATTCCCAAGCTCCGGCACCATCGGGATTCGGCGTTTGGCTATCTATGGGATTCGATATGTGGCTTTCAGTTGGATTCGGCGTTTGGCTGCCGCTGGTATTCTTTTCTCTGTAGCAGCTTGAACATATAAGCAGAGCCGCCACAAGCGTCATTATTGTCAACAGCTTTCTCATGATTCCCACCCCCTCAATGTATTTTCAGATCATACGTCTTTTCAATTACCTCTTTTTGGCCTTGAAAGTAAGCCTGGACGGTATACTTCCCCGGAGTGCACTTATATCCGCCCCCGATATCCGACCAACCGTCCCACTTAAACCATGTGCTTGCATCGTCGTTCTTCAATGTTGGCCCTTCGATCAATGTAACCAATCCGCCGTCGCTGTCGAATATCCGTAGGACAACCTTTTTACCCTTGGCTTTTGTACTGCCTATCGTAAATTTGTGTTGCTCTTCCCCTTCGTCGTTCAGTATTTTTTCATAGCCCTTAAAGGAGAGCGTAGAGGAGGATTTATGCGTGATTGTGTATTTCCAGTTCCATGATGGTTTACTTGTGGAGCTCATAGAGTTGTAGGTAAGGGCAGCGGTTAGAACAAAGGTATAGCTTCCACTGGGAAGCTTAGAAAAATTTGTGCCAAAGCTGCGTGTTTCGCTCTGCCCGCCAGAGAACTCCTTGGCATTCCATGTGACCACGGCTTTTCCGGAAGAATTTAAGAGCTTTGCACTAAATGCGACAGTCGAACTGGAGAGGGTTGTGCATTTCAGATTAAAGCTCATCCAATATTTTCCATCCTTGTTGTAGCTTTTGTTTTTCGTGACAGAAACATAGTCTGATGCGGGATACGTATAGTCTGCATAGGCCCGCCCGCAGAAGGAGAAAATCAGGCACAAGGCAAGACAAGTGGTTGTGATAAGCTTAAGAATTCGTTTCATTATTTTTTACCTCCATAAAAATTTACGTTCAGTCTGCAATTTGCCAATCAGGGCCCTGTAAGATGTCCATGAGCTTATCCGCTAATGGGCACGAACAGCGTGACAATCCCCACTATGAATACCACTGCGCCAAATGCCATAAAATAGATTCCGAAGCGGCCCGCAGCCTTATCCTCCGCTACATAAAAACGCTCAGGACTAGCGGGGTCATACAAAATTGTTACACTCTGCCCCTCACTGAATCTCGGGCGGTTACTTCCCGTTGAAGACGTTTTTTGGATACTCATTCCGCTCACGATATACTGAAAAACCGGATAATACATGATAGTTGTACGCGTTGTTCTATGTCCGTCATCGTCTGTTTCGGTATGAGTTTCCTCACGGCGATCCATATGGATTACTTCGCCGGTTGTCTGAGTAGTGCAGGTGCGTACCAAATCCTTGTGCCTTTTGTGAAAAAAGTAACCCAAAAGAATAAGGCCGATACCGATTAATAAAATGAACAATGACATATTAAAAACCTCCCTTTTCCTCATTTCCTGTTATACTTGCCGACAAATTCCGACCGTTCCGCTTTATCCTCCCGATCTTCGATCTGCATCACCATGACCATCTGCGTATCTTTACTAAGTTCAAATACAAGATCCATGTATTCCGCTTGAAACGGATTATCTTCATAGACGGCGGCTACACCGTCGAATTCTGCGCCATCATCCGCTTGAAACTTGAAACGAAAGCTTTGCCCCCTGTAGTTACTGATGCCAAGAGTTGCTGTATCCGACTGATATTCGCCCCACCATGCGGCATCACTTACGTCCGTTTGTTCAGGTGTCTTTTCCAAAGCGTCCGAGCCTATCAACTCCCATTCGCCGCCTGCTGATTGACGATAAAATGCACCTTCCGGGCTTGCCAAATAAGAACGGAGAACCTCGTATTCATCGACGGATTCATCCTTTACACAAAGGTCAATGCGGTAAAATTCCGTACTATCCTGATCCGTTTCAATTCCCCGATAAATATAAAACAATCCCTGCGTCTCCCAAAGCGCTTGTTCCTCAACGCTCACAACAACTGCGGCAAGCTGCTTTTGTGCTTCAAAGACACTAAGTGAACCCTCCGGTGGGTCGCCAACGCTGCTTTCGTCCGCTTCAAAGGGTATCTCAGCCGGTGAAGGACTGCTTTCTGTCTGTGACTGCATAATCTCTTCCGGTGGTATAAAACTCACCCCCACGCTGTAATGACCGCCTGATTCAGTTTCAAACCATTTAACATAAAATCCTTTAACGGGGTTATCTCCATGAGGATTCATATCGCTGACAGTAAACGGCTTGCTGTATTCAGCGCCTTTTTCAGTAATGGCAAGAACAGTCCATTCTTCTTTCTTCGCCTGTTTTTCAGGCAGACTGATGACCACCTTCTGAACACCGCCGGCTTTCACAGGGCCGCTCAGGACTTCTATGGGCTTATCCAAGGGTTTTCCTTCCACATCAAGCAGCAAGGAGGTCAGAGTGGTATCAGTCTCATTGATGACATACAAGGTCTTGCTCATTGAAACCCTTCTTTCTTCGCCACAGGACGAGCATAAAGCTAAAGTAGTAATGAGTAAGGCAATTATCAAAATGTTTCTCGCAGTTTTCACTATAATATCTCTCCTCTCGATAAGGCTGTTATATGATTCTCCTCATTTTCATCTTATTTCCGGCTTTTCGCTTTCCAGCATATCCATGATTTCATCCAGCGTCAGGCTTGCGCCGTTTGACCAATAGACGCGCTCACCGTCCGTCCTCGGTCTGGAAAGCTCCCTTATCTCAGCGAAAACCGGATCACCTTGCTTGGGGGAAAGCTCCAAAATAATAATGCTACCGTTTTCCAACTCTATGGAAATACAATCCGATTGCTCATCCAGCGCCTCCACTCTTGCAATTCCTTTTGCCATTCTCATGTCCCCCTCACCATTCCCATGATCTCCGGAAAGGATAGCCTAGTGCCGTCCCGCCAGTAAATGCTGTCTCCGTCTGTTCTCGGACAGGTTAGCTCACCGTCCCTATACAGTCGCTGAAAGGCCGGATCATTCTGCTTGGATTTCAGGGAAAGCAGCAGGGTCTGCCCATTATAAAGATGAATATCCAGCCGAATTCCGGGTAAACCTTCGCTGTCGTCCACACAGGCCGCAACGAATTTGATTTTAGACATGCTCTCACCTTTTCCTGTCTGATTTTTGCAGAAAGGTGCGCAACAAAGACATATCCAATTCCTTCCTGCGTCTATCAGCATAGCAGGTATTTTTGCGGTTGCGGCCAGGATTACAAAATTGTAATCCAAAACTTTTTAAGATAGAATGATGTTATAGTAAGGAACAGAAAAGACAAGGCGGTGGAGGGAAAATCCATGAGACATGCACATATCCTGATGGTGGAGGATGAGCAGAAGGTCAGCAGCTTTAACCGGGAATATCTGGAGGGGCAGGGCTATGAGGTCTCTGTGGCGGAAACACTTGCCAAGGCGCGTTTTCTGCTTGAAGAACACATGCCGGATCTGATTCTGCTGGATGTAATGCTGCCGGATGGCTTGGGCTTTGATTTCTGTACCGAGCTGCGGCAGAAAACAAACGCTCCCATCATCTTCCTGACCAGCAGAAATGAAAATGAGAGCGTTGTAAAGGGACTGATGCAGGGTGGGGACGATTACATCGCAAAGCCGTATGACCTTACGGTTTTGGGGGCGCGGGTCGCTGCCCAGCTCCGCTGCAAGGGGATTGAATTTGCAGGTCGTATTGAGCTGCCGCCGATGTCTATTGATATTCTGGGAGGGGTTGTTCAGCTTGAGGACAGACAAATTTCTCTGCCGCCCAAGGAGCTTCAGCTTCTTTGCTGCCTTGCACTGTCGGCGGGGCGTAGAGTCAGCGGCGAAGAGCTTTACCACCGCGCATGGGGTATGGAAGACGGAGATTGGAAAAGCATTATTCCGGTGAATATTTCAAGGCTGCGCAAGCGCCTTGGGCTGGACGACGACAGCGTTTTTGAAATTTCCGGCAGCAAGCAGATGGAGTATGTTCTTCGCAAAGTGCGCTTCACATAATCGCTGGAAATTGAGGTATCAAACCCCTATAGCGGCAGAGAAAAGGTGACATTCGTACCCTTGTCCACAACACTTTCCACCCGGATAGCTCCGCCGTGCTCCTCCACAAGGTATTTGCAGATATACAGCCCAAGGCCGGTGCCGGTTTCACCCTTTCCAGGACGGAAGCGGGTAAACAGCCCTGAGAGCTCTTCGGCTGCCATGCCGGTTCCCGTGTCGGACACGGATATTTCCATAAACCCGTTCGCTTCTCTTGCGGAAACGGTGATCACACCCTGCACCGTATGGCGTAGGGCGTTGGCAATCAGATTGACCAGCACCTGTGTGATGCGGCCGGGATCGACATTCACCTTGGGCAGATCTATATCCACGTTGATTTCCAACCGGTTTTCGCCCTTGTTCAGGATGGGGAAATGAGTTTCCACAGCCTGATAAATCAACTCGTCAATGTGGCAGGAATGCCTTTCCAAGGGCATCCCGCCTTCTTCAATGCGGGTCACATCCAGCACCTGTCCCACCATCAGCGCCAAACGGTCGGCTTCGGAGGAAATGATACGGGATTTATCCCGTGCAGCCGCATATTCCGGCTCGTCAAGCTGCGCCCCCAAAAGCTGCGCATGGCCGGATACCACAGTCAGCGGTGTTTTCAGTTCGTGGGACACATTGCTCAGAAACTCTGTTTTGAGCCTGTCCAACCGCTCCAGCATGACCTTTTCTTCCTCCGCTATGCGAAGAAGGTCGCGCTGCCGCTGCTGCTCCTGTTCCACCGGGTTTACCACCGCAAGGGCAAGATGGCGCGACGCAAGGGGAAGTGCGACGAGCAGGGCAGCTATGGCAAGCGCAACGATGAGTGCCGACTGCTGCGCTGTTTTAGTCATGTTTTTAATGGTCTTGCTGGTTTCGCTGTCCATCAATTCCCGCAAGCCTTCCGACATTCGCAGTGCCTCGGTGTTCGGTACATACATGCCGATGCGATTTTTATCCCCGCCAAAGGAATACCACGCAAGCAATACGCCATCATCTCCTTTGGTATATGACATACCTGACTTAAATTCCAGTAAATCGTTTGTATAGCTTCTGCCGGCGAATTCCCCCAATTCATTAAGCTGCTTGTAAAAGTTGTTCGCCGTGTTCGTAAGGGTCTGTATATCAGTTCCGTGAACGTAAAACTCGCCATCAACCAATAGAAAAACCATCGCACCTTCTATTTCAAGCAATCCATGGTTGCCCTCCATGTTGTTGATTACGTCATACGCTTCACTGAGAAGTGCATTCCAATCAGGTTCTTTTATTTCTCTCCCAAGCTCCTCAAGCCGACGGTCAAGGAATTTCGCCTGCGACATGGCATACACTTGGCGCATATGCGTTTCCTGCTGATAAAAAGCCATCTCGACTATGCCATGCACATTCTCCGAAAGAGCGTGGGCGTCCTCCCACGAGCCGGACAGCATACGGGTCAGCGTAACGGTAAGGCATACCACGCAAATCAGTACCGCTGCCAGCGCGACTGTCAGCATAATCGCAAGTAGGCGCCCGCGCAGTTTCAGCCTGTCCCAAAGCCTTAGCCTTTTGGTTTTTTTGTTCGTTCTCCCAATCACGATAGTACCTCCCAATCATTACGGGTTTCCTTGCAGACATAGACAACGAGGGCATCATGCCGCCGGAACGATTATTTCTTATATTTAAAATATTCAAGCAAAAGCACAAATAAATTTCATCGGTTTGCCATGCTCTGGACTCGCCATATACTGCTTGAGGGATACTGCTTAACGGCGTTCAGACAATATAACGGTCGTGTATTCTTCGCTTTGCTAATCGATAGTATAAAAATAAAAAAGTTGTTAAAAATAAAAAAATTAAAAAAGTACTTGAAATCGTCTTCCAATCATATTATAATAATCTTCGTCGTTGCGGATTGGTGTAACGGTAGCACGACTGACTCTGGCTCAGTTTGTTAGGGTTCAAATCCTTAATCCGCAGCCAAATCCCATTGCCGGTTTCCAGAGGACCGGCATTTTTTATTGTGTTTCTAATTCTTCAATGCTCCGTTTGTATACCGATTTTTTTACTTTTTCAAACAGATACGGCTGTATGGCCGGATAGGTCAGCTTGTCCGGCAAAACATCAGAGAAGGTTATTTCTCCTATCTCCATTTCAGATGGCAGTTCCTTGAGAATCTGCACCTCAGCAAAGTACAGCATCCCGTATGTAGTCTGATCGTCATTTGTAACGCCATAAATAGAAACAGGTGTTAGTTTAAATTGAATCGCTCCTGTTTCCTCATGCAGCTCACGTTTTGCCGTATCTGCTATATCCTCGGCCAGCTCGCGGTGACCACCAGGAATTTCCCATGTGTCTCGCTCTTTGTGCCGGCAGAATATCCACTTGCCGTTATATTTAGCAGCAATAACTGCAAATTTCAGAAGTTCATTTGTGACTTCAGCTTTATCATGAAATGATACTGTTATCATTTGCTTCCTCCCAGTTCTCCCCCTTCTATCGCAGCATATTGAGACGATTCATGGAACCGCTGCTATGCGCGTGGCAGATGGCTATGGCAAGGGCATCGGCCGCATCGTCAGGCTTTGGGATTTTCTCAAGGTTTAAAAGTATCTTGACCATCTGCTGGACTTGTTCTTTTTTAGCGCGGCCATAGCCTACCACAGACTGTTTGACCTGCAAGGGTGTATATTCGTAGACCTTCACCCCTGCTTTGGCTGCAGAAAGCAAAGCCACGCCACGACCATGCCCTACTTTTATAGCTGTCTTAACATTGGTGTTAAAGAATAATTCCTCGACGGCCATGGCGTCAGGCCTGTATCTGGCAATAAGAGCATCAAGACCGTCATTTAGGACCAGCAGCCTGTCCGATAATTCAAGGCCAGCTTCGGTGGTTATAACGCCCACATCCATGAGGCGGAACTTATTTCCAGAATATTCAAGCATGCCATAGCCTGTAATGGCAAAACCCGGGTCAATACCTATTATGATCATGTTCTTCCCCGTTTTCTTTCGTAGTTTTTGGTAATGAAAATCAGTTTTCTTAATCGTATACAAAGTATTGCATAAATATACATTCTGACGTATAATTATTAAAACAATTGATATCTTTATCTTAACACAGAATGGAGAGATTTTGAAATGAGCAAGGAAAAAATCGTACTCGCCTATTCGGGTGGTCTTGATACGTCAATCATTATTCCGTGGCTGAAAGAAAACTATGACGCAGAGGTTATCGCCATGGCAGCCGACGTGGGTCAGGGCGAAGAATTGGAACCCCTTAATGAAAAAGCTATTAAAACCGGTGCCAGCAAGATCTATATTGAGGATCTTACCGAAGCCTTTATAACCGATTATATCTATCCTACCCTCAAGGCAGGAGCAGTTTATGAAGGCAAATACCTGCTGGGAACATCCTTTGCAAGGCCCATTATCGCAAAGCGCTTGGTGGAAATTGCGGAAAAAGAAGGTGCCACAGCCATCGCCCATGGTGCTACCGGTAAGGGAAATGACCAGGTACGCTTTGAGCTCACCGTCAAGGCCCTTGCTCCCCACCTGAAAATCATTGCTCCATGGAGAATCTGGGATATTCGCTCCAGAGAGGATGCCATAGATTATGCCACTGAAAGAAATATCCCCATCCCTGTTAGCAAGAAGGATAATTATAGTCGTGACAAGAATATATGGCATTTGAGTCATGAGGGCTCCGAGCTTGAGAACCCGGCTAATGAGCCGATTTATAACAGACTCCTTCAGCTGTCGGTCACGCCGGAAAAGGCTCCGGACCATCCTACATATGTAGAGATTGAATTTGAAAAGGGCATTCCTGTTAAGATCAATGGCGAAAAGCTGCCTCCCGTAGAGCTTATGAAATTCCTTAACAAGGTTGGTGGAGAAAACGGCATCGGTATTATTGATATCGTTGAGAACCGGTTGGTTGGCATGAAATCCCGAGGTGTTTATGAAACTCCCGGCGGCACCATTCTTTATGCTGCTCATCAGGAGCTTGAAAACATTACTCTGGACAGGGATACGGCACATTACAAGTCTTTGGTTTCCCAACGCTTTGCTGAGCTTGTTTATTTCGGCCAGTGGTTTACTCCTTTGCGTGAAGCCCTTTCCGCTTTTGTAGATTCCACGCAAAAGAATGTCACCGGCAAGGTTAAGCTCAAGCTTTACAAAGGCAACATCACCCCTGCAGGTGTTGAATCCCCCTATTCCCTGTTCAGTGAGGAGCTTTGTACATTTGGTGTGGATGCTGTTTACAATCAGAAGGATGCTGAAGGTTTCATCAATCTCTTTGGCTTACCGCTGAAGGTACAAGCCAACATGAAAAAGCTAAACAATATTAAAGACTAAGATTGAACTAATGGAGATTTGATATGAAGCTTTGGGGTGGAAGATTTTCGAAAAATACCGATCAGTTAATGGATGACTTTAATACCTCCATTCATTTTGACAGCAGGATGTACAGGCAGGATATTCATGGAAGCGCGGCGCATGTGCGCATGCTGGGCCATTGTGGAATTATTCCAATGGAAGATGCAGCGCTTATTCGTAAAACGCTCTTTGAAATTCTTGACGATATTGAGAATGGTTTGGTGGAATTCGAGGTTTCAGCCGAAGACATACATATGAATATTGAATCCCTCCTCATTGCGCGTATTGGTGATGTGGGAAAACGTCTGCATACCGGCAGAAGCCGAAATGATCAGGTGGCATTGGACATAAGGCTTTATCTGCGGGATGAGGTTAAAAACATTAAAGGCTTGCTAAAAGGTCTCCTTGGGGTCTTGATCGGGCTTGCAGAAGACCACTATGACACCATCATGCCGGGGTACACCCATCTGCAGAGAGCACAGCCTATTACCCTTGCCCATCATCTTATGGCTTATTTCCAAATGTTTCGCCGGGATGTGGAACGACTTGACGATTGCGTTAAGCGTCTGAATATCATGCCTCTGGGTTCAGGGGCTCTTGCAGGAACTACCTATCCCCTGAACCGTCAAATGGTGGCCGATGAATTAGGATTTGACAGCATTACCGAGAACAGCCTGGATGGGGTCAGTGATCGTGACTTTATTATTGAATTGGCCTCCTGTATCTCTTTGATTATGATGCATCTTTCACGCTTCAGTGAAGAAATCATTCTCTGGTGCTCCCATGAATTTTCTTTTGTGGAGCTGGATGACGCCTATAGCACAGGATCCTCCATCATGCCCCAAAAAAAGAATCCCGATGTGGCTGAATTGGTGCGTGGGAAGAGCGGCCGGGTATTTGGAAGTCTTATGGCTCTACTCACCATAATGAAAGGCCTGCCTTTGGCCTATAACAAGGATATGCAGGAGGATAAGGAAGCTATTTTTAATGCCGTTGATACAGTAAAGCTCTGCCTGCCCATATTCTCCCGAATGCTGGAAACAATGAAAATTAAAAAGTCCAACCTGTACAATGCAGCACGCGGCGGTTTTACAAATGCTACCGACATGGCTGATTACCTGGTTAAAAAAGGCATTCCCTTCAGAGATTCTCATGAAATCATTGGGCGCATGGTCGTATATTGCATTGAAAAGGGTAAAAGCATTGACGAGATGAGTCTGGAAGAGCATCAAACTTTTTCAGACAAAATAGATGAAGATGTTTATGAAGCTATCAACCTTAAAACCTGTGTCAATGAAAGAAAGATTCCCGGCGGACCGTCACAAGAGAGCGTCAAAGCCTCTGTCGTATCGGGAAAAAGGTTTCTTCAGACCATTTAAATGATGCGTAGTAAAGGTATAAGAACCTGAAATGCCAACAGCATTTCAGGTTCTTGTTAGTTAGTGACAATAGGGGTGCGTTCCGTTTGGAACGCACTACAAGCATCGACCCACAAAATAAGAACCCCACCCGTTTACGAAATCAAAGATTTCGAACGGGTCCCGGGAACCTTGTTACTTCGTAATAAGCGTTTGCGGCAAGCATTGCTTGCCACAACAGATGCAAACGCATAATTAAAGCCTCGATTGTTAACTCATCGAGGCTTAATAGGGTTCTACTTTTTTATCCAACGCTTTACCGAAGCTTTGCCAGGAATTTCTTATCTTCCCTCGCATTTCTTCATCCAAAGTGCTCTCGACGACGCTATTCAATTGTTTTCTCATGGCGTAGTACTCCTTGATATCAAAATCTTCCCTCTTAAGGAGTTCATCCATCTCGTCCAACCAATCAACAAGATACTCAATGCCCAGATATTCCTTAGAAACTTTTTTCTTAAGGTGGGCAATGACAAGCTTGACAGCCTTCCTCTTTACATCCAGGTCATCTACACGCTTTTCCATATCCTTTGATACTGACATCTAAAATTCCTCCTTTTTAAAAAATAAAATAATATAATAATGAAAAAAAACCTCAATCCGGTAACGCAAATTACCGGATTGGGATAATAACGGTATGACATATTAAACGGTATTGGAAACTACTATAACTATTTTACATCATTTCGTAACATAATTCAAGGTTTCCCATGGAAAATGTTTATCTAAGGAGCAATGGGATTTTAAGTTTCGATCATCCCTATAAGGCTTTAGTATGTGATAAGTTTTTTATCGGAAAGCTTCGTCTCATCAACCCTGTCAGTTTTGTTTGCGGGGATGACTATGGTTTTTGGATCACCATCGCTTACAAACATCCGCTCAGATGTCATTTTGGGAAGCCACCATGTAAGATCGGCATCCACGGTCACTCTTCCCTGTGCCCGAACTCTCCTTACATAAAGACTGTCATACTTCTTACTGATTGAGGGTACCGAAGGTTCGGCTCCGACTGCCATAATAGTTTCATGATGATAGTCGACACCGTTATAGCTTCCATCCTTCAAGTAAGGCCGCAGACTCTTATTTTCGGGTCTGCTTCCAAAGGGCAGCGCTAAAGAATCAAATTTAAGACCGGGAAGTATTTCCTCAGCTCTTTTTTGATTTTTACCAAGACTCTCCTGAACCTCTTCAGCAGTTTTCTTTTTCGTGTAGTTTACATGGCCCCATGTATGGGTGCCCAGCTCAAGGCCAATGCTCTCAAGCAGCTCAAATCGCTCCTTGAGTGTACCTGCTCCTTCGAAGGTTTTATTTTCTTTATCCATGTTGACATAGAACATGCCTTTGAGACCAAAATCCGGATGTTTTTCATTGAAAGCCATCATAATACCCACTGCTGACCTGGGATTGACTTTAAGCTTGCCGTTTTCTTCTATCAGATTGAACTGACCCGGTGTACCGTCATCAAAAGTAAAAACCATGGGAATGGTTCCGGCCGGTACTGAGACGTTACAATCTATGAAGTCCTGCATACTAATAAGCCTGAAGCCCTGATCATAGAGGGTCTGCAATAAAGTCTCAAATTCTCCGAAGGTTGTAGTGTAATCCTTTTCCGTATCAGGCTTGTAAGCCTCAATAAAGTTATGAAACATAATAACAGGTATCTCTCCCACTTCATTGGGCTTGAAATTCTCATAGTCTGTCCGGATAACAAGGTTATTGTCCGGAGCTTTGGTGGGCTCAGGCGATGCTACAGGCGTCGGAGTTGAGGTTTCAACCGGAGTCGGTGTTGCAACCGGTGTGGCTGTGCCTTTGTCTGTGGGTGTTATAGTCTGAGTAGGACCAGGGTTATTCTGAGCCTGTCTTTTATCACTATTTATGGCCAATATGACCACTATCGCCACCAGTGCGATAAAAATACCTAGGATGAGTACAAACCGTGGTGCATTTAGTCTTCTTCTTCTTTTCATGATTTTCGCCTTTCTTCTCTTGCGTATTAATATTCTATCCCTTTTCTGGCCTTAACACCTTGGTCAAAGGGATGTTTTTCTTTGGTCATACAAGTGATATAATGTGCATTTTCCTTCATTCTGACCGATGCCTTACGCCCTGTCAAGATAAATTCTATAGTGCTCGGAGAACACGAAATTAAATCAAAAAGGGATGCTTCCGTTAAAAAACCACATTCGATGATATCCAACACCTCATCCAATATAACCATGGAAAAGTCTCCATCTGTGATTTTCTGGGTGATTTGCTGAAATCCTTTCAGAAGATCCGCCTTTGTCTCCTGGAGCTCCTGGTCAGTCATATGCCATATAAAGCCCTTATGACGCATGTTTGGTCTGAAAAAAACCAAGCCTTCCAGTTTATCCAGAATTAACGTTTCTCCGCTTTCCCCGCTCTTTAAAAACTGAGCAAATAAAACCTTTTGTTGCCAACCGAGTGCTCGGATGGCCTGTCCGACGGCAGCAGTAGTTTTACCCTTTCCTTCCCCTACATATAAATGAATCATAACTTATCCTTACCCATATTATTAAGCCGCATCATTCAATTAATTTAGCCAAATTTATCTAAAGATATAATAGACAAAAATGACAAGGGGTATCATCCTCTTGCCATTCATATTTTTATCCTATCACTCCAGTGAAATTCAGACAAAAACTTGGAAGTTCCATGCCTCTACGACCTTATTATAGTATAGGACTTGCTTAAAAACAACCCTCATAGCCTGCCACTTTTTCCAAAACTATAGCTTTTAGGAGATCCTTTTTTCTTTAAGCGGTCAATCAATCCTGATGAGCCAGCTTTATACTTCTTTGGGCTTTTCTGACGAGTAGCCAGGATATTTGCGATGGCACCGGTAATGAGCGCAATAGCAAAAAACAATGCGGTGTTCATGGTGAAAGTGACTTTCCCTTGCAGAATACACCCTATTATGTAGGCCAGCAGCGCATAGATAAAAGCTGTTAACAGGCTTGAAAGAAGACTGTTAAAGGGATTGTTTTTTGCCGCCATGGTACTCCCTACAAATACGCCTAGAATGGTTGCAGCAATAGCTGACGGCAGGGTGTATTTTTCCGGAAAATCGGTAAAGCAAAGGAGAAGCGCTGCGGCAAGCAATATGACGAAAGTAACAATGAGTGATACCGCAACAGTCTTTAAAACACCCATAAAGTAATTTGTGGAAACCTTGTTGGCATGATAATCTTCCACAACCTATTCCCCCGTTATTGTCCATTCAACTACTAAATCCTATTCGCATGGTTTAAAACATAGAACAAGTATTGTAACCCATTGAGACCCTTTCGAATAGTATATATTGAGTTCAAAAGGCATGGGAGGTTTTAATATGTTCGGATTGAGGGGATGTAGCTTTATTGGCGACAATTGCGAAGTTCTGATGTTCATTATCCTTTTCCTGCTCCTTTTCTGCAACAACGGATGTGAACGTGAAAACAAATGCTGTGATTGAAAGTAGGGTAATCAAAACTTACCCGAAAGGAGGTGCCGTTTATGAGGAGCATGGGGCGTGATTGTGATTGCACGATTTTATTCTTTATTCTGATTTTCCTGGTATTATTCTTTAATAATGACTGCGACTAGCTGTTAAGTCAGTTTACATGGCCTGTAATAAGGTGCGTCAAGTAGATTAAAAAGCGGGGGCATTTGCTCCCGCTGTCTTTCTGATCATTATTGAGTAAATATAATTATTGAGCATTATCGTTGGACTGAGGGCGGACCTGCTTTAAATAATTACGGATATACATTGCAGAGGCAAACAGGGCCATACCCACGCAGATCCAGAACATGGTGTCGGTAATAGTTCTTGGAACACCAAAAAAGGCCATCATAATGGCAATAAACAAAAGCACCGAAGTAAGCTTGCCAAACCATTTACTTGACATGTCAACTTTTTTTCTCATGAGGTACAGTCCCGAAATTAACAGGAATAACTCTTTAAAGAGAACAAGCCAGGGAATAATTTTTAGAATCATATCCTTATTGGCTAGCATAAACAGGGCAGTCAGCTGCATAAGCTTGTCAGCCAAAGGATCAGCTATCTTACCGAAAGGAGTGACAAAATTATACCGTCTTGCAATAATCCCGTCTAGAACATCTGTGATTTCTGCAGCTAGAAAAACGCAAATAGCAGCAAAAAGCTTTCCTTTGTTCATAAGATAAATAAACACAGGAACGGCTGCCATTCTCAACAGAGTCAATAAATTGGGAATATTTTTGTAAAAAGCACTCATAGATTACGGTTTTTCTCCTGTAGCAACGTTATACATGGGTAAAAGTCTCTCATAGAGTTCAGGCTTATATTTAGCAATGTTTACAGGTTTTAAATGTTTGCCGGTCCAGGCATGCTCGGTAAATCCTTTTGCACATAAAGCATTTCTTTCCTCTACGTAAACCTCGTAGCCCACAATTAATCTTACCTTGGTTCCCTCCAAAAGTCTGGTTTTTAATAAAACATTTTCACCGTATCGGATAGGTGTTTTGTATTCACATCCCAAACGCACTAAAGGCAACATTAATCCAAGCCTCTCCAGTTCGTAATAAGGAATGCCGTAATACTTGGTAAAATCTGTCCGTCCACATTCAAACCATATCGGATAAACCGAATGATGCACGATACCCATCTGGTCTGTTTCAGCATACCGGACAGGAAAGCGTGTTTCAACTATCATTATGCCATTCACCTCTTCTACGGGTCGAGACTTGTTAACGGGTCTAGTCATGTTGGTGCACTGTGCGCACCTCTGTTGTGCGATGCCGTAGACATCGCACCCTATAGAGCCAGGATCTTGCTCAAATTAACCAGTTCGTCATCTATGTCTTTTTTCATACTGAGAGCATCTTCAATATCAATATCCAGGAATTTTCCGTTTTGAACAGCCACAATACGATTTTTCTTTCCGGCCTTCAAAATTTCAACAGCATAGGCTCCCATACGGCTGCCCATCACTCTGTCGGTAATAGTGGGAGACCCGCCGCGCTGTATATATCCAAGTATGGTGGCTCGTGTGATAATCTCGGTCTTTTCTTCAATATATTTTGCGATTTCCACCGCCCCGCCTACTCCTTCTGCAACAATGACCAGATAATGCTTCTTACCTCGATTGCGGCCTTCAACAATAGGATAAATGATATCCTTATCAATATCAAAATCCTTTTCTGGAAGGATAATAGCTTCGGCTCCACCGGCAATTCCGCAATTCAAAGCGATCCAACCGGCATGGCGTCCCATAACCTCCAGAACACTACACCGTTCATGGGAATAAGATGTATCGCGTATTTTATCGATAGCATCCAGAACAGTGTTCATGGCCGTATCATAACCAATAGTATATTCGGTGCAGGCAATATCATTATCGATGGTGCCCGGTATACCGATGACATTCATGCCTAACCGGCTTAAATCTTTTGCGCCACGATAGGAACCGTCGCCACCTATAACAACAAGAGCATCAATACCAAAAATTTTAGCCATGGACATGCCTTTTTCAAGACCCGCCTGAGTCGTAAATTCATGCGAGCGAGCTGTCTGAAGAATGGTTCCGCCTCTTTGAATAATATCACCAACAGAGCGGACCTGCATTTCCTCAATATCACCGTGTAATAGCCCTTCATAACCTTTATGTATGCCCATCACCTTAAAACCGTGATATATTCCTGTTCTTACTACTGATCTGACCGCAGCATTCATTCCAGGGGCATCTCCTCCACTGGTCAGCACTGCAATAGTTTTAACATCACTCATGAAATTCCTCCAAAAATGATACCCTTACCCTTTTCAGGCAAAGAGAACTTACTTTTAAGAATGATATAACGAAGGTTTTAAATATTTTTAAAATACCCGTGTAAGTGAACACGGGTAAATCTCTCATATGAAGCATTTAACAATAGTATTTCCAAATTGAAAACGAGGAAATTTGACTAAAAACCTTTTTCAATAATAATACCGTGGGCCTCTTCCACCTCAGCCTCGGGAACCGAAACTTCAAAATAATCATCTGCTTTTTCTTTTCGATTAACGGGGTTGATCCGAACTAAGATCCCACCCTCTTCAAGGATGGACTTAAGCTTCTCTGCCATATCCTTATTTTGTGCCATGTAAACAACCGTCCACATATTACAAATGCCCTCCTTGCCTGCTCCCGGACTCAATCACACCATGACTGCAGTGAACCTTTGACTTACCTCTTATCTTGATGGCTGACGTTTGTTCGGTAAATTGAGCAATCAATAATTCTCCCTTATCAAGAATTTCCGTATGATGAAGCCTTGTATCTCTACCTCGGGTTAGACCAATGACATTGACTCCGTTTTCTTCTGCCTCAACCACGATATAATCGGCATAAGCTTTATCAGATTCATTCTTTTCCAACGTATCACCCCAGAAACATCTTATATTATTTTGATCTAAAGTGCAAGAAAAACTATTAGCAAGGTCTGCCAATAGGGTACGATTACTTAGCATCGTACAACAAGCCTCGACCCGTTAGCAGAGTACGATGCCCTAGCATCGTACAACAAGCCTCGACCCGTTAGCAGAAATCAAATGTCAAAGCCCTGATAGCTTGACGCGGTCAGAACCCAGAAGATCTGTCAACTCATTCTGCAAAAGCTCACTTAATTGTATATTTAGCTTCATTTGAGGCCTATTGGCCTGATCAATATAAACATAAGCAGTATCCTGGCCCTGAAAATATTGGAGCAGTGCCAGAGCTGATTTTCTCTTTGCCTCAGAGAGACTTTCGTCAAACAGTACTTTTAGTATGCTTCGGGCAGGCGCTTTCTCATTCATTTTTTTAGATGTCTTCTCAGGCATGGATTGATAAGCGGTTATTCCCTCTTCAACCCTGTTATTTCCCGAAGACTCAGAAGGAGCAGAAGTGTCTTGCCTTGCTTCAACGACGTCCAAAGGGTTTTTACGCATCAGAGGCTTTATTTTATCAGCTAGAATCTTGGGCTGTTCATCCTCTTTAACTGAAATTTTCCCTTCTACAAGGATTTGGCTGTCATTGGCCAGAAAGCGTGCGTATTGTTCGTAGATATTGGGAAAAACAATAACCTCCATTTGACCGTATAAGTCTTCTACCGTAACAAAGGCCATCATACGATTGCTTTTTGTGCTGATGGTTTTGATATCGGCCACAATACCTGCGATTCTGACAAATTGATTATCTCCAAGGCGATTATCAGCAGCTTGTCCTTCCTCAGGCATTTCAAAATCATAGGAGAACACAGTGACCAACTCCTTGATCTCGTCCTGAAATTCATCCAGGGGATGGCCTGAGATATACAGCCCCAGCATTTCCTTTTCCATGACCAAAAGAAGCCTTGGATCATATTCGGTCATTTGAGGCCACTCGATACTGACCGTCTCATCCTGATCGGAAACTGAATCAAAAAGGGAGAATTGGCCGGTCATCAATGTTTTGCGTTTTTGGGAAACACGTTCCAATACTTTTTCATAATTTGCAAAAAGTCTTGAACGATAAATTCCAAATAAGTCAAAAGCGCCACATTTTATAAGGCTTTCAACGGTTCTCTTGTTGAGCTCCTTGCCCTCAAGGCGTTCGCAAAAGTCCACAAAGCTTTTATAAGGCCCGTGAGCTTCCCTTTCGCGAATGATGTTTAAAACTACCGTACCACCCACATGCTTAACTGCAAAGAGCCCGAAACGAATAGCGCCGTTTTTTACTGAAAAGGAGCTTTCGCTCTCATTAATGTCGGGAGCAAGCACCTGAATGCCCATTTTGCGGCATTCCATAACATATTGGCTTACTTTTCCCAGGCTGCCCATAAAGCTGTTGATAGTCGCAGCCATAAATTCCACGGGGTAATGATATTTAAGCCATGCGGTTTGATAGCCTACATAGGCATAGGCCGCTGCATGGGATTTATTAAACGCGTAGCTTGCAAAGTCCATCATTTCATCAAATATAATATTGGCCGCATCTTCGGAAACACCGTTCCGGATTGCACCCGGTATGACGACCTGATCCTTTTCATTGATGCTTCCATAAACAAAGTTTTGGCGCTCGGCATCCATGACCTCTTTTTTCTTCTTGGACATGGCCCGTCGCACCAAATCACTGCGTCCCAGGGAAAAGCCACCAAGATCCCGGAAAACTTGCATAACCTGTTCCTGATAAACCATGCAGCCATAGGTAACATCCAAAATAGGTTTGAGCTTGGGGGTTACATAGGTTATTGCGTCGGGATTGTTTTTATTGCGGATATACCGGGGAATTTGATCCATGGGGCCCGGGCGGTAAAGGGAAATACCTGCAATAATATCTTCAAGGCAACTAGGCTGAAGCTCTTTCATAAAGGAGGTCATACCCTGGCTTTCAAGCTGAAAAACACCGGCTGTATCCCCTCTTCCGATCATTTCGTAAACAGGTTGATCTTCATAGTCTATGGCGTCAATATTGATGGGCTGATCTTGGTTTTTTTGTATCAGTTCTACAGCATCCCTTATAACGGTGATGGTCCGAAGGGCTAAAAAGTCCATTTTCAGCATACCCAATTCCTCAAGGGTCGTCATGGGGAATTGAGTGGAGATAAGCTCTTCATTTCGGTACAGGGGTACAAAATTGGTAAGGGGTTCGCTGGAGATAACAACGCCTGCTGCATGTGTAGAGGCGTGGCGCGGCATACCTTCTAGTGTTTTGGCCGTATCGAGAAGCTCGTGTATTCGGGGCTCAGAAGTATACAGCATTTTAAGCTCGCTATTCATCTCGAGGGCGTCCACAATGGTAATATGCCTTCCCTGCATCATGGGTATCAGCTTGGCAACCTTGTCCACTTCATTATAGGGGACAGCCAGGGCCCTGCCCACATCCCGTACGGCTGCTCGTGCAGCCATTGTACCAAAGGTAATGATCTGGGCCACACGATCCTCACCATATTTACGTACCACATAATCAATAACCTCCTGCCTTCTTTCGTAGCAGAAATCAATATCGATATCGGGCATGGAAATTCGTTCAGGGTTCAGGAAACGCTCAAAAATAAGGTTATATTTGATAGGATCAACGTTGGTGATACCAAGACAGTATGATACGATGCTGCCTGCGGCCGAGCCTCGGCCAGGCCCTACCATAATGCCGTTGTCACGGGCATATTTGATAAAATCCCAGACGATGAGAAAATAATCTACATAGCCCATCTGATGGATGACTGAGAGCTCGAATTCCAGTCGGTTCAAAAGCTCATCATCCTCGACGTAGCGTTCTTTAAAACCTTTTTTGCATTGCTCCGCCAAATATTCAAAGGGGGTTGTTCCCTCAGGAACGTCATAGCTGGGCAAATGGAGTTGACCAAACTGAAGTTCAACATTACAGGCTTCGGCTACCTTGACCGTATTTAAAAGGGCATCAGGATAAGCCTTGAAATGCTCCCACATTTCCTCTTGGCTTTTCAAATAAAACTCGTCGGTTTCAAACTTCAAGCGGTCGGGATCGTCTATTGTTTTACCTGTTTGAATACATATGAGGATTTCCTGAGCTCTTGCATCCTCCCTGTGAATGTAGTGGACATCGTTGGTGGCAATAAGCGGAATTCCTGTCTCTTCCGACAAGCGAACAAGTTCTGTATTAACCTGCTTTTGCTCAGCCAGATTATTGTATTGAAGCTCCAGATAAAAGTTCCCTGCCCCCATAATGCTGTTAAGCCTGAGAGCAATTGCTTTTGCATTTTGATACTCACCGTTGATAAGCTTCTGAGGAATATCCCCGCCAAGGCAGGCGCTTAAAGCGATCAAACCTTCATGATACTGTTCAAGAAGGGCATAATCAATTCTCGGTTTATAGTAGAACCCTTCGGTAAAGCCCGTGGAGACCAGCCGCATAAGATTCTGATATCCCCTGTTGTCTTTGGCTAAAAGTATGAGATGGCCCTGATCGGCATCCTGCCGAGGGTCTTTATCCTTATAGGTGCGTGGAGCGGTATAGACCTCACAGCCTAAAATGGGTTTGATCCCTTCTTTTTTACATGCCTTGTAAAAGTCTATAACACCATACATGACACCATGGTCGGTAATGGCCAGACTGTGCATGTTCAGCGCTTTGACTCGCTGAATCAACGGGTTGATCCTGCAAGCCCCGTCCAATAAGCTATATTCAGAGTGAAGATGTAAATGTACAAAATCGTTCACGAAAGATACCCCGTTAAAAGAACATTCTTTCTTTTATTGTATCACATTTTGAAGTGCAAAATCATATTCATTTTGATTTTTAGCTTCTTTATCAGGCTGGATACCATATCCATGGATATTGTTTTCGCGAACATTCCAATAAGAATTGACAAGGCAAAGAGCCAGCTTATTCTTGGGGTCATCAAAGAAAATTTGGCTTACACCCTTACCAAAAGTCGCTTCGCCAATGATGTAGGTATCCGGATGATAGACCTTCAGGCCCAGGGTCAGAAGTTCGGAAGCACTGGCCGTTGACGAATCGGTCAATAGGATGATTTTCTTGAACAGAACTTGATCGGCCGAGGAATAATAGGAAGAAATATAGCCGTCACTATTAATAAAACTCACCGTAACACAATCTCCCAAAAGGTAATCCAGAATTTCGGAGCAAGCCTTCATATCTCCTCCTCCGTTACCACGCAGATCAAAAACCAGAACCTTGTCTTTTTTGTTGTCAATGGCTTCGGCGAACCTTATAAAGTACTTTCCCGTCATGTGATTGAAGGCTTCGATGCGAAAAAGCTCATAGTTCTTTCCGGCAAGGCTTTGAGTGGAATAAAATACCGTGGATTTCTCCTGTTCCGTTTGATAGTAATCATAGTCAGAGCCTGTAATGATAAAGCTAAAGGGATCGTCCGGATGCAGGGTGAGCTCCGCTGCTTTTACCGCCTCATCTTGTGGAAGAACCGAGATTTTTTCCAGTGCGCTAAGATTATCTTCAAATTCGGTTACGTAATCTTTATACAGGTAATTGTCCTTAATAAAATTTGCCATCCGTTCAGGCCACCTTATCTTGATTGCCTCCAGTTCATCCATCAGCCATAGCGCGTCTTTATGACGCGGGGACTGTTCAAGGGCCTTTTGAACATAGTCTGACGCCTCATCATATTTATCTTGCTGAAAAGCTATAAGTCCCAAATGGTAATAGGCGTCGGAATGATCATTATAGCTGAAGTCAAGCGCCTTTGTGTAAGCCTCAGAAGCGGATGAAAGCATGTCCAAAGCTTCGTAGCATAACCCAAGGTAGTAGTAAAGCTCGTAGCTTTCATGTCCGCTTTGGACTTGGATTTGAGCAAATTCGATACATTTATGGTGCTGGTTGCTGTTAAAGAGTGCCCATAAAATATTGGTTCTTGCGGGCTCGAAGTTCACATCCAGTTGGTTAGCCATGGTATAGTTTTCCAAGGCTTTTTCATATTGGGTCAAGTCCCCGTAGACATTCCCAAGGGCATTATAGGCAAGGGGATTTTGCTGGTCCACAGAAAGGGCTTTTTCACAATTGATTCTGGCTTCTTCGTAATCTCCCAGATTCATTTGGCAATAAGCCATATCAATGCGTGCATCAATGTCTCTCGGAACTAATTTCAGGTATTCATCATATACGGCTATACAGCTTCTGTCATCCCCTCTGTCTTTGTAAACGGAAATGAGCTTTGATAAGATCTCCTGGTTGGATTTATCTGCCAAAAACAACTCGTAAAGAAGCTTTGGATCATTATTATCATTAGATTTCAATATATCATTGATAACGGGTAAGGAAGGACTGCAGCCGTTTATTATAATCACTAAGCCCACAATAAGAAAAAGACCTGATAAACGCCTCATAGCATTACCCCTGTTTCTGACACAAAACCTGTTGGTTCTCAGTCACAAGACCCTTTATTCTTATATCATAAGGGTCGAAGGGAATTTTGTCAAAAAATTGGAAACTGTAGGCTATTCCCAGCAAGAAGGTCTTCCTGCTGCACTTGGCTAGAAATCTATCATAATAACCCTTACCATGACCCAAACGATTTCCGTCCCGGTCAAAGGCAAGGCCAGGCACCAGAATAAGCTCAATCTTGCTGACATCAACAGGCTCTGCTAAGAGATCAGGCTCTAAAATTCCGAGCCTGCTTTTTATAAGATCCTGACTAAGGCTTTCTATTTTAACGGCGTCCATTTCGGTGCCGCTGACAACCCTGGGAATGCACAGACTTTTGCCTTGATCCAAAATCCATTGGTTCAAGGGTAGGATATTTACCTCATTGCTAAAAGGCATATAGGACATAATGAGTTTGCTTTGATTAAAAAGGGTCAGATTTTTAAGTGCATCAACAATGGCTTCTGAGGCTATGTTGACTTGCTCCTGCGTGAGCTTTTTTCTTTGATCGATCATTAAGCGCCGCAATTCGTTTTTGTTCATAATACAATTCCTTCAGCCCAAAACAATTAAAAAGCGGCCTTTGTTAAAGGCCGCCGTTAAAGTCAGTAATGATTAACCGTTGATCTTGGTTCCGCACTTGGAGCAGAAGGATGTTTCCTTGGTTACTTCTGCGCCGCAATTGGGGCACTTGGTGGCATTCTTAAGCTCAAGAACCTTTGCTGTGAGCTCATCGATTTTAGCTTCGATCTCCTTAATCTGAACGCAGTATTCATCAAAAGCAGAGCCTTCACCTGCGCTGTAAGATTTGTAGACCTCTTCACCGATTTTGACATACATTTCTTTGATTCTGTCCTTTTCATTGCCGATCTGTGAATTGAGCTTTGTAATCTCAATTACATCCTTACCCTTATCGGTAATGTTTTTTCCAAATTTTTTCACATCATCTAAAAATGCCATAACTAAAGACCTCCTTAAGGTTTTTATTTATCTTTGCTTCCCACTGTACACTTCATACAGTCCAGCTTTTTCATATTATTATCATACCACAGCTTCTCAGCCTGCAACATTAAAAATCTCTAATTTTTACATTTTGCTGTTTTTTCGTAGTATGGTTTGTTCGGGTAAGGGCTTCATGGGAATTCTGACCTCCATTTGGGCGTGAGGTGCTGTGTTAATGCTGTTTCCTTCACTGTCGAACATTTCTGAAACAATAAAGTCTGAAAGAGGACCAATGGGCTGCAAAACCTCTATCCTATCCCCTACGCTGAATCGATTGCGTTGTTCAATAACAAGCTGGCCTTTCTCTAAATCATAGCCCTTTACAAGACCAATAAATTCGTAGTTTCGAATATAGGAGCTTGTACCGTAGTTGTGATCCTCTACGCTTGGCTTATGAAAGAAAAACCCTGTTGTAAAATCTCGGTTGCTGACCTTGGCTATTTCTTCAAACCACGCTTCATTAAAAGGCTCATTGCCATAGAAGGCGTCAATGGCTTCACGATAGGCTTTTACTACTGTTGCCACATAAAAGGAGCTCTTGACACGCCCTTCAATTTTAAGGCTGGAGATACCGCTTTTTATTAACTCCGGAATATGGCGTATCATGCAAAGATCCTTGGAGTTAAAAATAAAGGTGCCTCGATCATCCTCTTCAATGGGGAAATATTCCCCTGGACGTTTCTCCTCCATGAGATGGTACTTCCAGCGGCAAGGCTGGGCACAATCTCCTTTGTTGGCATCTCTTCCTGCAAGATAGTTGCTTAAGAGGCAACGGCCTGAGTAGGACATGCACATGGCACCATGTACAAAAGCTTCCAACTCCATTCTATCCGATATGCCATCCCGAATTTCTTGTATTTCCCTAAATGAAAGCTCCCGGGCTAAAACAACCCGGCTGGCTCCCATAGACTGCCAGAAATTAACGCTGTGGGTGTTGGTGGTATTGGCCTGGGTACTGATGTGTATATCAAGCAAGGGCTGAGTCTTCTTAACCAGGGCAAACATTCCCGGGTCGGAAACAAGAACGGCGTCTATTCCCGTTGCTGCAGCTTTTTCAAGAAAGGCCCCGGCTTTTTGCATATCGTCGTTATGAGGGATGATATTCATGGTGAGGTAGGCTTTTTTTCCTCTTTCATGAGTAAAATCCACACCCTCTTTCATCTCCTCAAAGCTAAAGTTGTCGGAAGCTGTTCGTAGTCCAAACTCTTCTCCCGCCAGATATACGGCATCAGCTCCATAAAGAATGGCCATTTTTAGTTTTTCCAGGTTTCCGGCCGGAGCCAGAAGCTCTACTTTATTCATTGATTCTCACCTTTCCTGACACTTACCGCCATACCGTCTCCAATAGGAATAATAGCGGTTTCCAGCCTGTCATCACAGCAAAGCCTGTCAAGATATTCTCTTAATTTAACAGCAATGGTCCGGTGCTTATGGGGTAAAGGCTCATCCTGTGCCACCAGTCCCTTATAAAGAACATTATCGGACACTAAGAGTCCGTCCTTATTCAAAAGTCTGAAAACCTCCGGCAGATACTCGCCGTATTGACCCTTGGCGGCATCCAAAAAAATCATATCATAGGATGTGGTTAAGCATTGCATGACGTCAAGGGCATCCCCTGAAAGAATCCGTATACGTCTATCCAGACCTGCAATAGAAATATTGCGCCTTGCAGCTTCAGCCATCTCATCGTCTATCTCAATAGTATCAATGATGCCACCCTCATCCATGGCCTGAGCCATAACGATAGCCGAATAGCCAATTGCAGTACCGGCCTCCAGAATCCTTTTAGGCTTATGAAGACGGATAAGCACCTTTAATAAAGCTGCCGACTCCGGCGATACTATGGGAACATGATTACATTGGGCATATACCTCAAGCTCTTTCAAAAAGCTGGTCTCCCGCTTTATAGCGGAACGTAAAAAGTCATCAATCTCAGGGTAACGAATCTTGTCCTCCATGCTCCACCTTTTCCTCGTCCCGTTATAAAGGCGGCCTATTGGCCGCCAAAAGTTTAATGCATTATTATTGTCCGCTGACACCGTATTTCTTCTGATCGGCTTGATGGCCTTCGAAGGTTTTGTTATAAACATTTGTGCCATCCGGTTTTGCAAAGAAGAAGAGATATTCGGTCTTTTCAGGATAGAGAGCTGCCTCAATTGCTTCCTTTCGCGGTGAGCAAATGGGCCCCGGAGGCAGACCGTTAATCTTATAGGTGTTATAAGGACTTTCAATCTCTAAATCTTTTATGAGTACAGAGGTCGTTCGGCCCAAGCCTTCATATACTCTGGCATACTGTACTGTGGCATCTGATTGAAGCTTAGTTAAATCCTTGCTTTTCAGACGATTGTGGAATACACTGGATATTTTCTTAAAGTCGGCAGGATAAAGGGCTTCCATTTCGATAAGTGAAGCCATCGTCATAACCTCGTCGATGGTCATGCCCAGTTCCTTGGCCCGGTCATAATATTTCTGAGTAAAGACCCTGTCAAATTCATCAAGCATCCTGAGAATAAGCTGCTCTTCCGTCCAGCCTTCATCCATCTTGTAGGTATCCGGGTAAAGGTAGCCTTCCAAGGGGAATTTACGGGCAGCGTCAACCTCCAAGTTTTCAAGGAACTTAAATTGACTCAATTTCTTCTCAGCAATCCTAAGGAATTTCCCTTCATCGATATAGCCCTGATTTGCCAAAATATCAACGGTTTCAATCAAGGTTTTTCCTTCCGGTATCATAATATCTTTGGTCGGATTCTTCAAGGACTCACCGCTTAACCGAACCATGATCGCGTAATAGTTCATATCCTTGGTTATAAGATATTTACCGGCCTTATAGGCATTGTCGAATCCCAGTAGCTTGGACATACCACGGTAAATCTGGGTATTTTTAATAAAACCCTGAGCCTTAAGCTGATCGGCGATATTTGTTGTTCTTGAACCCGATGCAATCTTAAAAACAATAGCATCTTCTTCAGTCAGTTGGCGATCTGCCTGATTGGTACCCTCCACAATATAGCGGTAGCCATAAAGCGCACATGTCATAAACACAATCATACAGACGAAAATCAATATCAGAATTTTCAAAAAGATATAACGCTTCTTTTTTTTACCAGGTTTTTTCTTTTGACTTATTTTTTTGAATCCGTCCTGTTCAACAGGCTTTTTTACAGGATTACTTCCTTGCACCACTCTTCACCCTAGCTCTCTCACCGGTATTCAGAATTTTTTTTCTGAGACGTATGGAGGTCGGTGTAATCTCAACCAACTCATCATCCTCAATAAATTCAAGGTATTGCTCCAGGCTCATACTGATAGGAGGAACCAGTTTCAGAGCTTCATCCGAGCCGGAAGCACGCATATTGGTGACATGCTTCTTTTTACACACATTTATAACAATATCTTCATTTCTGGAGCACTCGCCTACTATCATACCTTCATAGACGGGTATGCCGGGGCCGATAAACAGACTCCCTCGCTCCTGCGCGTTATAAAGACCATAGGTCACCGATTCTCCTGCTTCCCAGGCTACCAGAGCACCACGGAGACGGCCCTTGATCTCACCCTTATAGGGTTCGTAGCCATGAAAAACATGATTCATTATACCATTTCCCCGGGTATCCGTCAAAAATTCGGAACGATAGCCAATGAGACTTCTTGCGGGTATCTTGAAGTCAAGACGCACATAGCCCTGCGCCGGACTATGCATGTTCACCATTTCGGCTTTTCGCATACCGAGCTTTTCCATGACACTGCCCATATTTTCCTCAGGTACATCAATAACCAAATATTCAATAGGTTCAAAGGTCTCACCATTTTGTTGGATGGTGATGACCTCGGGCTTGGAAACCTGGAATTCATAGCCCTGCCTTCTCATGGTTTCAATAAGAATGGAGAGGTGAAGCTCACCCCTGCCTGAAACCTTGAAGCAGTCCGCAGAATCCGTCTCTTCCACTCTCATGCTGACATTGGTCTCAACTTCCTTAAACAACCTGTCCCTTAAATGCCGGGAAGTTACGTAAGTTCCTTCCTTGCCTGCAAAAGGGCTGTTATTGACCATAAAAAACATGGAGATGGTAGGCTCATCAATATCGACAAAGGCAATGGGCTCTGGATAATCCTTGTCACATACAGTCTCCCCTATGGTAATATCAGAAATACCCGAAACAGCTATAATTTCACCCACGGATGCACTCTCAGTATCTGAGCGCTTCAGGCCCTTGAAGTTCTGAAGTGTTGAGATTTTTACTGGCACAACCTTGCCATCCCTTTTGCAGATAACCGCCTGTTGGTCACGGCGTATCGTACCACGCTCCACACGGCCAATGGCAATTCGCCCGATATAGTCATCATAGTCAAGGCTTGAAACCAGAAATTGTAAAGGAGCATCAATCTTGCCCATTGGTGCTGGAACATAGTTTATAATGGTACTGAAAAGCGGTTCCAGATTGTCCGATTCATCAGAAAGAGTCAGCTTGGCAACGCCCTCCCTGGCTGATGCATAGACCACCGGAAACTCCAATAAATCTTCATCAGCACCCAATTCAATAAAAAGATCGAGTATCTCATCGATAACTTCGGCAGGGCGGGCGTCCTTTCTGTCAATCTTATTAATGACCACAATAGGTTTTAAATGAAGGGCCAGCGCTTTTCTCAGTACAAATCGGGTTTGGGGCATAGCCCCTTCATAAGCATCGACTAAAAGGAGGACGCCATCCACCATTTTGAGCACGCGTTCAACCTCACCGCCGAAATCAGCATGACCAGGAGTATCCACGATATTTATTTTTGTTCCGTTGTGGAGGATTGCCGTATTTTTGGACAGAATGGTAATGCCCTTCTCACGCTCAAGATCATTGGAATCCATGACGCGTTCTACGACCTTTTCATTGCTTCTGAATATACCGCTTTGCTTGAGCATGGCATCCACCATTGTGGTCTTTCCATGGTCAACATGGGCGATAATTGCTATGTTTCTTATTTCGTTTCTAATGCTTTCCACTAAATCACCTGCTGTTTAATTAGAATAGAATTTGTGATGTATTTGAACGGAAGCTCATCTTCTAAATTTCCTTCAAATGTCCTGCATTATTCTACTTGTTCTGAATCCATGTGTCAATAATTGTCCTGATTTGTGGGAGGCTTCGTCATCCCGCTTAAGTAAAATGACATATACTTCCTTTATGGAATTCATGAAATTGGTTAACTTAAAAAGTATAGATACTTTCTAAAATAATGGGTACGAAAGATACCACTTTTTGATAAATAGTGCTATAATCATTTTTATTGCAATCATGACCGCACTCTATTGTTTGAATAATTTAAATTTTTGATTCAAGGAAGGTGCTCGGCTTTTAAGCCATATGTTTGAAAGAATTAAAAAAAGAATACACCAATCCATAAATCCGACAGTTATCATCGTCTTCAGTTTTCTTATCGTCATCTTAATTGGTTCCGTTCTTCTAAGCCTGCCCATTGCCAGCGAAGACCGACAGCCCACACCCTATCTGGACTGTCTTTTTACAGCTACCTCGGCAACCTGTGTAACAGGACTTATCGTGGTGGAAACTGGTGACCACTGGAGTCTTTTTGGTGAGCTGGTTATTATATCGCTGATTCAAATTGGAGGATTGGGCTTTATAACGCTGGCCACTTTCTTTTTGTCTTTTATGAGCAGGAAAACCGGTTTAAAAAATATGATGCTGGCCCAAGAATCCATATCCAGCTTCAGCCTTCAAGAGACACTTCCCCTGGTTCGTCAGATAATAAAAATGGTTTTTATCGTCGAATTTACAGGTGCCGTTTTGCTCTCTATAGCATTTGTTCCACAATTTGGGCCTAAAGGTATTTACTTTGGCTTTTTCCACGCCATCTCAGCATTCTGCAATGCAGGCTTTGACGTATTGGGCGGTTTCAAAAGCATGTCCCCCTATAATGGCAATCCCCTAATCCTTTACACCATTGATCTTCTTATCATTATCGGAGGCTTGGGCTTCATTGTCTGGAAAGACCTCATTGACTTTAGAAAAACCCGCAGGCTCATGATTCATACCAGGATAGTCCTCATTATCACTGCTATTCTTCTGGTTTTTGGCAGCGTCTTTATTTATTTTGTTGAATATTCAAACTCACTGAGCCATTTGCCGGACCATGAGAAGGTTAATGCATCCATCTTTCTTTCCGTCAATGCAAGAACGGCAGGTTATGCTTCCACCAATCTGGATTCCATGCATACCGTCACCAAGGCTTTTGTCTCCATGCTCATGTTCATTGGCGGTGCTTCCGGCTCCACAGCGGGTGGTATCAAGGTCAACACCCTCGGTATTATGATCATAGCTATTATCAGTGTTATTAAATCAAACAATGAGACAATTCTGCAAAAGAAGCGAATCCCAAACAGTATCGTGCTAAAAGCCTTTTCTGTCACCTTATTGGCAGGTGCACTTGTATCTACAGTAACCATGCTCATTAATCTGACTCAACCCGATGTCAGTCTTATAAATGCCTTGTTTGAGGCGTCATCAGGCTTTGCTACCGTGGGTTTGTCCACGGGTATTACACCCCACTTAAATTCCATCAACAAGTTACTTCTTATTCTCAGCATGTTTATTGGACGGGTAGGCCCCATATCCTTCGCGCTGGCCTTCAGTCTCATAAAAAAGACCCCTCATAACACCATTTATCCTGACGGAAAATTCATCGTGGGATAAAAGTTATGTTTTGATTCGTTTTTGTACGCGTTCCTTGGTACGGTTTTGAAGGTTTTCAAATACCATATAAAAGGACGGGATAACAATCAAGGTCACAAGGGTTGAAATGGTGAGTCCACCTATTACCACAACAGCCAGAGGACTGAGGATTTCGCTCCCTTCCTTTCTTGTAATAGCCATAGGAAGCATACCCAGGATAGTTGTCAGTGTAGTCATGAGAATTGGCCGCAATCTAAGTGGACCGGCCTTAATAATAGCATCTTCCTGACTCAATCCCTCCTCTCTGTACCGATTGACGCTGTCAATGAGCACAATGGCATTATCTACCACAATCCCCACCAGGATGATGATACCGATAAATGCAGGGATACTCAAGGTGTTGCCGGTCAAGAGCAAGGAAAAAAGAGCTCCCGTCAACGCTAATGGTGCAGTCATCAAAATGGTTACAGGTTGTATCAATGATTCAAACTGGGAAGCCAGCAGCATATAAACGATAAAAATCGATAAAATGAGAGCCTCTTTAAGCGCATCAAAGGAGTCAAACAAATCCTTCTGCTGGCCCCCATAGGTATAGGCATAACCCGAAGGAAACTTATAGCTTGAAAGAGCATTGTCAATATCATCTGTAATCTTGTTCATGGCTCTTCCGTTTATTTGTGCTGTTATGCTGACCGTTCTTTTTTGGTCGTTTCTCAAAATACTGGGCGGAGATTTCTCCAATGCTATGGTTGCCAGCTCGGATAAGGGAATACTGATTCCTCTTGGGCTTTGAACGGAGATATTGTAGATGTCCTGGATGCTTTTGGCTTGCCCCCCTAGAGTACAGACCACCAGATCAATTTCCGAGCCCCTGTATTTGTATCGTGTGGCTACTATACCATTAACCTGTGTCTGTATAGCTTGACCTACCTGTGCTGTGGTTAAGCCATACAGAATGGCTTTATTGCGATCTATCTTAATGGATGCTTCTTCAATCTCCTGATCTATGGAGCTTTCAGCATCTCGGATCCCTTTAACACCATTAACTATATCCACGATATCCTTTGATATCTTTTTGAGCTCCAGAAGATCCTCACCTGAAACCCGGATATCTACCTCATTGCTTCCTATGGAAAAGCCCATGACTTTGCTGTCGTCTGCTATGGTAATTTTAGCACCCGGAAGATCGGCAACATTTTTTCGGATGCTGTCAGAAATTTGGTTGATAGATCGTCCGCGTTTTTCAATGCTTCCGACATTTACCGATAATGTGGCTTTTTCTGTGGTTGAGCGATCAAGAACAAAACCGCCGTTTCCGATAGTCATATAAATTTCCTGTACCTCTGGAATCTTTCTGATACGTTCTTGAACCTTGAATGCCATATCATGGGTTTCGCTTAGCGCACTCCCTTTGGGCATCATCACCTCAACGGATATAAGCCCTTCATCCATGGAGGGAAAATACTCAAGCCCCACAAGGGGCAAGGAAAATAAGGATAAAATAAAAAGTACGAGTGCGATGAGAATAACTGCTATTCGCCTTCTTATGCATGCTTTCAGCAGTTTTTCGTACAAAAGGCAAACCCGGTTATAGAAATTTTCCCATGCATCAAAAATTCTTGTCCCCAAAGATCGTCTCTTTGCGTTGGTTCTCACAAACTCAATACTCAGCAGCTTTGATGCCATCATGGGGATAAAAGTTATGGCAATAATGAGGGAAGCCAGCAGCGAAAAGGTTATGGTAAGGCCCATATCCTTGAAAACCTTTCCGGTAAGGCCTTCTACAAAAACAATAGGAATAAACACCACAATGGTTGTCAGGGTTGATGCCGATATGGCCAGCATAACCTCTTTGGCACCAATCTCGGCCGCTTCCGTCAAACTTCTGCCCTCATGTCGGTGCCGATAGATATTTTCCAGTACGACAATAGAATTGTCTACCAGCATACCCACTCCCAAAGCCAGACCGGCCAAAGAAATAAGATTCAAGTTGATGCCTGAAAAATACATGAGTACAAAGGTAGTCACAACAGAAACAGGCATGGAGACAGCAATAATCAGGGTTGCGCGAAGGTTCCTGAGGAACAGATACAGAATCAAAGCTGCCAGAATCCCTCCTTGAATAGCTGACTCCGTAACGCTTTGAAGCGCCAGATTAATATAATTGGAAGCATCATAGAGAATACTGAAGTTAATATCGGGATAGGCCTTTTTCAGGCTTGCAATTTCATCACGTACCGCTTTGCAGACCTGAACGGCGTTGGCATTGCTTTGCTTTTGAACGGATATATTCAAGGAAAGCTTCCCGTTAATAAAGCTCTCACTGGTCTTCACTTTTTTAGCCAGACTGACATTGGCGAAATCCTTAATTAAAACCATGCTTCCTGTAGCGGTTGGAATGGCTAGATTCTTAATCTCTTCAATACTAGTAAATTCACCATTAGTTCTTAAGAATATGGACATTCCCGATGTTTCTATATTGCCGGCAGGAATATTGAGATTTTCCAAAGCCAGGTACTGGGATATTGAGACTTCATTAAAACCATAGGCAGTGAGTTTTTCCGGTATCAGCTCAATACGTACCTCCTGAGTTTCTCCTCCCGATATGCTGACTGAAGCTATCCCGCTGATACGTTCAAGCTTATTGATAATCTGCTCTTCCACCAACCGGGTTAAGTCCTCTAAAGTCATGTTTGAGCTTATACCCAACTCAATCGTTGACTTAAAATTATTGGGGTCAATGCGCATGACCATGATATCCTGGACACCCTTGGGTAAATAGGTTTTTACCAAATCAATTTTTTCGCGCATTTCAAGGGTTGCAAAATTCATATCGGTATTGTCATTAAAATACAGGATGCAGAGGCTGTATTCATTGGTAGAAACAGTTTCTATGGACTTAAGGTTTGAAACAGTAGTCAGCACTCCTTCAAATGGCTTTGTTATAAGGCTTTCTATTTCACGGGGACCTGCTCCGGTATATTTTGCTGTAACTACCGCAATAGGCATATTTAGATTAGGAAGCAAATCAACCTTAAGCTTTGATAAAGAAACAGACCCGATGAGGCAAATGGCCAGAATCACCATGATAATGGTAACCGGTCTGCGGATGGATATTTTGGATAAATTCATTGGTTATCCTCCCCCGAGATGATCACAGCATCATTAGGCTTAAGGAAATGCTGTCCTTTTACGACCAGAAGCTCACCTTCATTAATCCCGTTTAAAATTTCAGTTTTATCACTGCTGGCAATGCCCGTATTGACATACTTCATAACCGCTTGATTGTTTTCCGCCACATATACAAAGCTGCCATTTTCATTGGTAAGAACAGAGGAATCGGGTACAAGAATGGCATTTTCATGACGATCTGTTAAAATACCCACTTTTGCTGTCATACCGGGCTTTATGAGATTCCCGCTGTTTATAACATCAATACGAATACTATATGTCAATGTTTTTTGATCCACTGCCGGGCTTACGGTGGCTATCACACCATTGAAAGAGTTTGTACTGATGGAAGGGATCGTGATATCAAGGGTGTCGCCCTTTTTAATTCTATTGATGACTTTTTCAGTGACTGAAAGGACAACCTGAACCCGATCGGTTTTCATGATGGTGTAAGGTGTCATGGTATTTGAAATCAAACATCCTGTTACAATGTCCTTGGTGGCAATTACACCGTCCATGGGGGATTTAACCTGAGTATAGGCCAGTTGTTTCCTAGTATTTTCTATCTGAAGCTTAAGCATATCATAGGAGGCCTGTGCTTGATTGAACTGATCTTGAGCCGCTGTTTGGGCATCCTTTGAAAGCTTGCTTTCATAGAGGTCCCTTGCCTGGATGGCAGAGTTTAAGGCATTCTGAGCCTGCTTATACTGATTCTTGATTTGATTATATTGAAGCTGGTTGATAAGCTTGACTTCATACATCAGGGCAGCGCTGTCATAGGCCACCTTAGCCGCAGTAAAATTATCTTCTGCACTTTTCAGGGCAGTTTTCAACTGAAGCCTCTGGCTTTCATATTGACCGCCTGATGCAGAAATGACACCTGTTTGAGCCAACGAGAGAGTGGCCTCGGCAACCTTTAACTGCTCTTCCAGGACTTTGATGCTGTCTTCTAGTTGGGAATTGTCAAGAGAAAAGAGCAAGTCACCCTCCTTAACATAGTCCCCAACTTCAAAAAACGTTGAAGCAACCTTTCCAGCCACAGGTGATACCACATAGGCAAGCTTACTTGGCTGAACCAGCCCCGTGTAATGCGTAATATTGTCAATGGTTCCTCTTAAGACCTTCGTGACGGTTACCGGTACGATTATTTTGCTGGAATCCTCCTGAATTGGATGAGCGCATGACGTTATACAAGCAATAACCAAAATTAAACTCAAATAAATACCTAATTTTTTAGGCATGCCTTTTTTAGTAAGCATCTTATCTACCCTCTCACCTTTGAAAATTGTCGACTCTAAGAAATCATGTGCTGTAAAACTTATGTATTCCGGGGTCTTAGAGTCTCGATTGGCTGTCAAAAAAACACCTATAGTAAGTATTGATTTTTTGAGGGTAGTTTAGTCTCATTTGAAGATTATTTTTTCTTGTCAGTATGTGTAAATGTTGCCAGATAGATCTGATGTTTTGTTTTTTCAATAATGTTATACTAATTGAGGTTCCCTAAGGAATGACTAAATAATAAAACCGGTTTTTTGGACGAGGAATTTTTTGTCCTTCCAAGGCGGAGGAGGGCGTAATAATTGCTTTATTACAACCGACGACAACAGAGTGCGCTTTGAGCACAACATGCCTCGACCCGTTAACGCAGGAAGGGCGGAAAATAACCGTTCAAGGAATCGGAATTTATTATTTGGTCATTCCTAAAGTTTACTAAAAGTGAGTGGGTATTTAAGATGGCTAAAGAAATCAAAACAAATGCTATGAGAATTTTGGAAAAAAATGCTGTTAGCTATAGGGTGTATCATTATGCCTGTGATGAATTTATGGACGGCGTTTCTGTGGCTAAGACTCTCAACCAGCCTCCGGAAAGATGTTTCAAAACATTGGTTACCCAAGGCAAGAGCAAGGACTACTTCGTCTTTGTCATACCCGTTGCCGAAGAGCTTGACCTGAAGAAAGCAGCAGCTGCTGTGCATGAAAAATCAGTTGAAATGATTCCGGTCAAGGATATTACCCCTGTTACAGGCTATATCCGGGGAGGCTGCACCCCCGTCGGCATGAAAAAATCCTATCCAACCGTTATACATTCAAGCGCCAGCAGCTTCGACAAAATCATCCTGAGCGGCGGAAGAATCGGTTCCCAGATTGAAATAGCTCCCAACGACCTGGTCAAAGTGGTTGGGGGGTCTTTTGAAGACATCATAATGCTTAGCTAGTCAGTGGAATTTTCTTTTTAGCTTTGCCAAAAGACCCTGAAATGTGAAAACTGTTCCCTTTATGGTATTTGACATGGACTTGACCAAGCTCGGAATCCGGCTAAACTGGCCGGCGCTTTCATTAATCATATAAGTCCATGTTGTTGTGGCTGCCGAAAGGCCAGCTTCTTCCATGTCAATTCCATTTTCAGTAATATTGCATTTCCTCATGTAATCCACTACATCGCGTTTAATATCCGCCAACATTTCATCAAATGCCAAAACCGCAAACATCTGATACTCCTCCAAAGGACTTTTGCCCCCGATAACCATCAGATGGATGCCGTTACGTTTATCTTCCATAGCCGCTAAATAAGCGGCCCAATTCATATTGATAAAGTAAAGTGTCAATTGTTTTTCAGCAATAGTCACCCCATGCATTCCCGAACGGTCAACTAACTCCTGATAAAGTACAGGTTCTTCTTCCTGCATGATTCCTGAGGCCTTCAAATCCAATAAAAGTTGAGTTCGATATTTGGTCACATATTTTCTCTGCTCTTCAAGAATCTGTGAATATCGTTCCAACATATACCGGGCTTCTACGTCTTTGCCTTCTTGTATCTTTTGGGCGCGACGCAACAGATTAGGGTATTTCTTATAATCATAAAACTCAATCTCAAAAAAAGTTTCCAATGTTAAATCTCTTAAGCCAACAAAAAACTGGCTTTCACCCGGATCCCCCTGCCGCCCGGCACGCCCCCGCAATTGATTGTCAATGCGAATACTGCGGTTGATTCCCGTACTTACCACAAATAGACCGCCTGCGGCACGAACAAAGTCAGCCTGTTTTTCATCGCTACCACCAAGCCGGATATCAACGCCGCGTCCGGCCATATTTGTTGAAATTGTAATTTGAAACGGTTTCCCGGCTTCCGCAATAATCGCGGCTTCCTCTGCGTCGTTTCTGGCATTAAGAACGCTATGTATTATATCCTGCTGCGTCAATAACTCAGAAAAGTGTTCCGATTCCTGTACGCTCTGCGTACCAATCAGAACAGGTTGTCCCTTAACATGCGCGGCTTGTATACAGGATAGAATAGCGGCTTCTTGCTCTTTCTTGTCTAGGAATATTGAATCGGGATGGTCAATGCGAATACATGGCAGGTGCGGTGGGATTACATCAACTTCCAACTCATACATTTTTCTAAACTCCGATACGGAAGATGCTGCAGTTCCTGTCATGCCGCAAAGCATTTTGTATTTCAGTAAAAATGCCTGCATGCTCATGGAGTTGTAAATAACAGATGGGGCTTCCTGTGACCCTAATTCCTGCATTTCTACTGCCTGATGCAATAAATCAGGGAAGCGTCTGTTTTCGGCAACATGTCCCGTAGATTGATCAATGACCAGTATAGTGCCATTTTTTATAATGTAATCTTTGTCTTTTTCTAAAAGATATTTTGCCTCTAACGCCGCATTAATCATTGCAAGCACATCTGCGTTTATACTTGCATACAGATTTCCAATCTGCAATTTTGCTTCCATTGACTCAATGCCTGATTCCGTCAGCCATACTTGATTATCGGCTTGATTGACTTCAAAATCATTTCCTGACAATTCCGAAACAGCCTTAGCAACCTGAACCGCCATTGATGGGCGACTATCAGCGTTTCCAGCTAAAACCAGTGGTGTTCGTGCTTCGTCAATCAGAATAGAATCCGCTTCATCTACAAGGGCAATAGAAAAGGAGTTAAATAGTATCTGCCCTTTTTCTGTGCAGAGGAAACCGCGCAAATAATCAAATGCGGCCTCCTTTGCCGACACATAAACCACATCACAAGAATAGGCCGCTTTTCTATGGGCAAAGTCAGAAGACTCTATAATATAGCCACAAGTCAGCCCGCAAGCAGAATAAATTGGCAGGTTTTTACTGTAATCCCGGTATGACAGATAATCATTGAATACTAAAATCTGAACAGGCGTTTTTTGCATTGCAAGAACGATCGCGGTAACTACGGCCGCAAGTGTTTTTCCCTCACCGGTGGGTAGCTCTGCAATTCGCCCCTGCTGCATCGAATATGCAGCCATTAGTTGTGTGTCAAATAAAGATAGACCGGTTTTTCTTCGGATGATTTCTTTAAGGATACTGTATGCTTCCGTAACTCCCTCATTACTTCGAGCACATTTCTGGAGTAGGGCTACTAAATCCTTCTCTTCCCAATCCTCCCACTTGTTTTTTTTTATATTTAAGATGAAATCAGTATATAACGAATCATGTCCTAGTTGAGAGCGAACTATTTTATTCATAAAAATACTCCTTATCATAACCCATGCCGTTATGATGAAGGAGTATTTATAAAATATCCTTCATCAAATAGACATGATTTTTTTCGTGTCATCATGATAAAGGAGTATTTACTCGTTCTTACACACCGAAAGAGCCACAGCAATGTAACCCGTTAGATATTCGGGGATACCAAATACAAAAGATACAACTGCTATGAATATGGCAGGGAGTAACACAATAATCGTATTAAGCAATGACATGGCTATTGCAGCTAGCATGAGGAAATAAATGAAACCACCAAAAACACGATTCATGAAAAAATCCGATTCCATGGCAAATAAATTGATTATCATTCATTTCCTCCTTTCGCTAGCCATTTCATATGTATTCTTGCTAAGCTATTTCAAGGCTGTCCGCGGGTGGGATTCTTATTTCCCGTAGATATACTTGGCAAATTGTGAATCCGGGCTTATCATGATGGTGGTATCCTCATCAATGATCTCTCTGTAGGTCTGCAGGGTCTTCCAGAATTCATAGAAATCCGGATCTACATTATAGGCCTCGGCATAGATTTGAAGCGCTTGTGCATCACCTTCACCCTTGAGCTTCTGGGCCTGTTCATAAGCTTGGGCTTCAATGACAGTAGCATTCTTATTGGCTTCAGACAAAATGGTTCTGGATTTTTTCTGGCCATCTGCACGATACTTTGTGGCAACAGCCTGCCTTTCCGAACGCATCTGCTCATAAATGCTGGGTTTGGTCTCGTCGGGAAACTCGGTCCTCTTGATGCGTATATCCATGACCTTTACCCCTAATGGCTCAAGCATGCTATTAACATACTGCTCTACATTTTGAAGCATGCTCAGCATGTAGTCCTTATCGGCAATTAGAACATGGGCATCAATCTTGCCGATTTCTTCTCTCATCTTAGAATAAATAAATTCGTCAATTCTCTGATTTGCAGAGTCAAAATTTCCGATGTGGACCATAAAAGCAGCAGGGTTTTGAATGGTCCATTGGGCATAATTATCAAGTAATATGGTTTTCTTGTCCCGTGTAAAGACCTCTTCGGCAGATGTATCGTAGGTCAGGAGCTGGTTGGAAAAATGCTCGGCCTTTTGTATCAGCGGTATCTTGAAAAATAAACCTTTACCCTGCTGAAGCTTAATGCCGTCAAAGCGTGGATCATTCTTTAAACCCTGTATGGAAGGATCGTTAATATCGTCAACAATAACCCGGACAATTTTATCAAACTGGGTTATGACAACCTGTTCCCTCTCTCCCACCGTAAAAAGGAAGGAGGACAGAAGTATGATGACCACGAACAAGAACAGTACGGAGAACCCCAGGCTCTTTAAAAATCCTTTGAAGGGTTCAGTATTGATTTTCACGTTTTTATCTTTTTGAGCTTTATATTGCTGCTGGAATTCAGAATTTGTATTATCCATTTATGGGCTCCTTTCTATGAATGGCAAATAGACTTCTTAAACTTATTCAACCTCTTGTCCGGAAGCCGCCGGCTTCTGATTGTTGTTTTCAAGAGGAAGGAAACGGAGTGTTTCACCATTGTCATTCATAATATAAATCTTGGCTTTAGGCAGAACCTCCTGCATGGTTTCAAGATACATACGGGTACGGGTAACCTGTGGACCAAGGACATAATTGGCCAGAACCTGTTTGAAGTTCTCCACATCACCCTTGGCTTCCGATATACGCTTCTCCTTGTAGGCGCTTGCCTGATTCAGAATTTCCTGAGCCTTTGCTTCAGCAGCAGGCAAAACTTCATTGGCCTGTTTCTGGGCTTCGTTGATAAAACGATTCATATCCTCACGGGCTTTAATAACGTCATCAAAAGCCTCCTGAACCTCAGGTGGCGCATAAACCGCCTGCAGCGCAATTTTTGTAACGTCAATTCCCAATTGATATTCATTGCATATGCCCTGAAGATCTTCTCTTATTTCAAGCTGAATAATGTCCTTTTGATCAGTCAGGACATCATTGAGCTTATGGTTGGCTACGACACGCCGTACCGACGATTCAGCCGCCATTTTGAAGGTGTCCAGAGCACGGTCGACATTAAAGACATAGTCCTTGACATTGATAATTCTGTATTGAATGACGGATTCGGTATGTACTAAATTCTCATCTCCCGTTATCATTAGAGATTCCTGTGGAACTGTCGAATATGTAGAATTTCCTCCGCTTTCGCCAACCTGCTGGGTTCTGTACCCCAACTCCAGGGTTCGGATAACGTCGGCTTTGACAATTTCGACCTCCTGTATAGGATAGGGTAAATGCCAGCGAAGCCCTGCTTCCTCAACCGTTTTGACATACCGGCCAAATTGGGTGAGTATTGCGCGCTCTCCTCCATCGGATTTTATGGTGTAAATCCCTGTCATGAGCCACAACCCTATTATCACAACAAAAACGGGAATAAGGTATTTAAGCCCTAGTTTTTTCATATACTTCTCCTCTTACAAAATGTGATTCGTTACATAATACTGATTTTTTTCTGGGTTGTCTGAAACAACAACCATAAATCAGCCTAATTGCTGCTTATATTCATTTAAAGCATCCAATGCTTTTTCAGCCAGTTTTCGATTCTTGTCCTTCTTATTGCGAATTTTCTCCTTTATAGGATCCATAATGCCAAAATTGATGTTCATAGGTTGAAATTTACCCGTGACGGGGCTTGATATATAGCGGGCCAGGGCCCCGATGGCCGTATTGCCCGGGAATATCATATCTTCAAGATTTTTTAGCTGTCTAGCAGCATTCACCCCGGCCACAAATCCTGAGCTGGTGGATTCCACATAGCCTTCAACACCCGTCATCTGGCCTGCAAAAAACAGGTTGGGCTGCTTTTTCATCCGATAAACCCGGTCAAGGAGCATGGGTGAGTTCATAAAGGTATTGCGATGCATAACGCCGTAACGCTCAAATTCAGCATGCTCAAGGCCTGGAATCATGGAAAAGACCCGTTTTTGTTCACCCCATTTAAGGTGTGTCTGAAATCCTACTATATTGTACAGGGTTGCCGCAGTATTGTCCTGTCTTAATTGCACTACAGCGTAGCTTTCCTTTCCGATATGGGGGTCGGTGAGTCCCACCGGCTTTAATGGCCCGAAGCGCATGGTATCCCTGCCTCGTCTAGCCATGGTCTCAATAGGCATGCAGCCCTCGAATACGCGATTATCTTCGAACTCCTTAAGCTCTGCAGCTTCTGCGTTGATGAGCGCTTCATAAAACGCTTCGTATTGTTCCTTGTTCATGGGGCAATTGATATAATCAGCCTCCCCTTTGTCATAGCGGGATGCCTTAAAAACACTGTCCATGTTGATACTGTCCAGACGTACAATTGGAGCGGCAGCATCGAAGAAATACAGACTATTTCCTCCAATCAGGCCGGCTATGTGCTGGGCCAGGCTGTCCGAGGTAAGGGGACCTGTTGCTACAACAGTAATATCATCCTGACTTAATGACGTAATCTCATCATGAATGATTTTAATAAGCGGGTGGTCCTTGATTTTTAGGGTCACGGCCTGGGAGAAGGCTTCTCGGTCCACTGCTAAAGCTCCACCTGCAGGAATTCTGGTCTCATCGGCACAGGTCATAATAAGAGAGCCTAGCTCCCGCAGCTCTTGCTTTAAAAGCCCTACGGCATTTTCCAGCATATCGGCTCTTAGTGAATTACTACAGACCAATTCGGCAAATGTGTCCCTATGATGAGCCGGTGTTTTCTTTTCCGGTTTCATTTCATACAAACGTACCTCTATTCCTTGTCTGGCAATCTGCCAGGCAGCTTCACAGCCGGCAAGTCCTGCTCCTATTACGTTGATGGGTTTATTTCTCATGGGCAGCTCCTTTTACTTAGTGCTAATCATTTATTTTATTTCCTAGCTTATTACCTCATTATAACACGAAGTGTTTCAATGCCTTCGATAAGCCTATCGAAATTTTAAATTTCGGTTACGGGTGAGGTTATTATAATGCCTTATGGTACACAGTCACAAGTATACCTTGTCAATCCTATTCAATTCAACAGAATGACTTCTGACCATATCTTGATGATTTTTACCTGTTAATGATAAAATAATAATTGCACACCATAAAAATCGTAAAGCTGTTTTATAAAGCTTTCAGATTTCTTGATGCAAAAGAGAAAAGTAAAAACAAGCATGAGGTGAAGTATTGAAAACATTTTGGCAAAAAACAATTATATTACTTGAGGTTATTGTTATCCTGCTGGTTTGCATTGCATCCATCAGTATTATAGCGCGTAAGCACTCAACAGAAAAAAATCCTCAAAATATATCAGCTCAATCCCCATCCCCCACATCTGCATCCACTCCTTGGGCGACTCCTTCTCAAACACCCACACCGGCACCGGAGCCTACACCTATAACCGCAACCCTCGTCTCAGCGGGAGATTGTGTCCTTCATACAGCCTTTCAGCAATCTGCCCTGGTAAACGGTGAAGACCGGTATGATTTTAATGCCATTTTTGAAGGCATAAAGCCTTATACAACACCTGCCGATTACAGCCTGATCAGCTTTGAAAGCGCCGCAACAAATAACCGGCAGGATTACAGCGGCTATCCGATGTTTAATTGTCCACCTGAAATTTTTGATGCCTTTGAGAATGTGGGACTTGATCTCGTCAACAATTCAAACAATCATCAGCTTGACAGAAGACTCAAGGGTATGCTTGAAACCCGGGATAACATACGTAAAGCAGGCCTGGAGGTCTTAGGTGCCTATGATGGAGAAGAACCCCGATATCTGATCAAGGATCTCAATGGTATCAACGTGGGCCTTATGGCTTACACCTACAGCTGCAACATGAATGAAAAGGCCTTGACTTCGGAACAACAGAACAAGCATCTGGCCCTCATTGACGAAATTCGCATGGAAAAAGAAATTAAAGAGCTCGAAGACAAAGCGGATATTACTGTTGTTGCCATGCATTGGGGCACCGAATATACACAAAAGCCAACCGACTACCAAAAGCAGCTAGCACGGGATATGATAAGTTGGGGCGCAGATGTCATCCTTGGCTCCCATCCCCATGTTGTTCAGCCTACCGAATACATGGAAGTGAATGGTGAGATGAAGTATATCATTTATTCTATGGGAAATTTCGTCAGCAATCAGAGGCGCGGGGCTTCAGGCTATCCTAAAACCCATAAGGAGCTTTGTGAGGACAGCATGCTGGTAACCCTAGAATTTGTTAAGGATCCCAGTACTCAAAAAACCATCATTGAAAAGGTAGATCACATTCCCACCTGGCTCTGGCGCTATCCAGAAGGTGGTGGTTTTCAGTTCAGAGTAATCCCGGTTCCGGCTCCGAATTGGTATAAAAACGGCGAATACCCCAAAGAGGTACTCGCCGAAGCTTATGCATCCTATGAGCGGACTATGAAGCTGGTTACTGATTATGAAAAACCTTAAGCTCTTATTCCGACTTTTCTTCTACAGGTGCCTCACCTTTTTTTGCATTGCTGGTCGAGGCTTTTGGTGCGTTCTTACGGGGACTTGCTTCTGCTTTATGGGTCTTTGTTGTACCGGCGGACGCACCATCCTTTAGTTGTTCTTCCGAATGATCACATTCCGTGTTGGCACATTTATAGTAAATGGTGTCCCCTTTGGTTTTTTGAGTCATAAAGCTGGTGCACTTTGGGCAAACCTTGTCCGATGGCATATCCCAGGTCATAAAATCGCATTTGGGATAATTTTCGCATCCAAGATACTTCCTATTCCGTTTGGTTTTTCTAATGATAACCTTTCCGGAACATTTAGGACATTTAACTCCTGCCTCTTCCACCAGGGGCTTAGTATTTTTGCAGGCCGGGAAACCGGGACAAGCCAGGAATTTGCCAAACCGTCCGCTTTTTATGACCATGGTTTTTCCGCATTTATCACAAATCACGTCGGACAGCTCAACCGGCATCTCTACTTTACTGATGCTCTCAGCCTTTTTAACGGTTTCCTTAAAGGGACTGTAAAATTCCCTTAATAGCTCTTTCCACTGAATGGTTCCCTCTTCTACTTTATCCAGCTTGCCTTCCATTTCAGCAGTAAAATTAACATTGACAATATCGGTGAAATTGGCCATCATAAGCTGATTGACAATCTTGCCCAGCTCGGTGGGAACGAGCTGTTTCTTATTTCGCTCCACATAGCCACGGGCAATAATAGTGCTAATAGTAGGCGCATAGGTGCTCGGACGGCCGATTCCTTTCTCTTCAAGGGCTTTAACCAAGGTAGCCTCGGTATAGCGCGGAGGCGGCTCGGTAAAGTGCTGAGCAGGTATTGTTTTAACAAGGCTAAGCTTCTCATCCTTCAAAATAGAAGGCAAAAGCTGTGCATCATCTTCTTCCTCATCATCCCGACCTTCCACATAAAGGGCCATAAAGCCCTTAAAGACCAATTTCGAACCACTGGCCCTTAAGTTAACAATAATCTTTTTATGGTTGGTTTTTGGTGTTCCTTCTATCTCGACACTAAGCGTATCGAATACAGCCGATTCCATCTGACAGGCTAAAAAGCGATCCCAGATGAGCTTATACAGCTTGTACTGATCGGCAGCCAACATATCCTTCAGGCTTTCGGGATCCCTTTCCACATAGGAGGGACGAATGGCTTCATGGGCATCCTGGGCAGCAGACTTGGTCTTAAACTGTCTTGGCTTGTCTGGTAGATAATCCTTACCAAAACGATCCTTGATATAGTCTCTTGCTTCAGCGATTGCACTATCGGATAATCGCACAGAATCGGTTCTCATATATGTAATCAAACCTACTGAGCCCTCGTTTCCAAGGTCTACGCCTTCATAAAGCTGTTGTGCAACCATCATTGTTTTTTGCGCACTATAACCGAGCTTTCGGGACGCTTCCTGCTGAAGCGTGCTGGTAATAAAAGGAGGTGCCGGAGTTCTTTTTTTCGTGCTTTTTTTAACATTTGAAACCACAAAGTCCGAATCGGACAGTAGGGCTAAAATCTCGTCAGCTTCTGCTTTATTTTTTATTTCAACCTTTTTTCCGTTCTTTCCGTGATATCTGGCTGAAAAAACCAAGCCGTCTTCTTTGCGGAACTGTGTATCAATGGACCAATACTCTTCAGGAATAAAGTCCTCAATCTCTCTTTCCCGATCACAGATAATGCGTGTTGCAACAGATTGTACACGGCCTGCGCTTAAGCCTTTTCTGACCTTTTTCCAAAGCACCGGGCTTATTTCATAGCCCACAATACGGTCCAGCACACGACGCGCTTGCTGGGAATCCACCAGATTCATATTAATCTGGCGAGGTTGCTGGACTGCGTTAATCACCGCGTTTTTCGTAATTTCATTAAAGGTGATGCGGCAATCCGACTGAGGGTCGATTTTGAGTATATGGGACAAATGCCAGGAAATGGCTTCGCCTTCACGGTCAGGGTCAGTTGCCAGGTAAACTTTGTCTACACTGGATGCATCCTCTTTCAGGCTTTTGATAAGTGCGTTTTTCCCGGTAATAATAATATACATAGGATCGAAATCCTTATTAATATCAACACCCAGATGACTCTGGGGTAGATCTCGGATATGTCCCATGGAAGCTGCAATTCTGTAGTCCGGACCTAAATATTTTTTTATTGTTTTTGCCTTGGCAGGCGACTCGACGATTACGAGATACTTTGACATTCTCGTCCTCCATTGTAATGTGGTAAGGTACCCTTCAATTCTACGATATCGTATCACTGATATTTTATTTTGTAAACTATGTTTTTATTCGGCTTGTATGTTTTTACTAGATTTTTAGTGTTATAAAAGGAGAACTTACGACAATATTTCCAGTTTTTCGATTTTTTTAGTTGTAATTTTAAAAAATAAAAGATATAATATTTTGTGCAAGCGCTTTCATAGAATAGTTATTTATGGGAGGAAGAATCAATGTCAAAATCATCAATTTTGGGTATTGCTCCTCAACCATCGAAAAGGCAGAAAAATAATATTAAAAGAAGATTCAACCCACTACACCTTGTTAAAGAGCGAATGACTTTACGGATGATTGCTTTTATCGGTTCAATCGTATTCCTGGGAAATGCTATACTGCTATCTTACGTCATTTATACTTTCAGAGGAGAAAAACTGAACGAAAGCATCGGCATTACAGAAAGCAGATCTGCTGAATCTGCTCTTTCTGTTCAAAACACCATTAACAATGTTTTCAGTAATACCGGGTTCCTCCAGCAATTAGGAGTTCAGCAAAAAATAGCTACTATTCTGACACGCGATAATCTTCGAGTGCTTAGCGAAAGATTTCTGCAAAGCAGCCCAGATTATTATGCAGGCATGTATATGCTCGGCGAGAGCAATGTTCTGGATAGGCTGGATTTGACCTTTGTCAACAGCAGAACGGGTGATGCAGCCGGAAGAGTACGAATACATACCGCTAAAGGCAGGGATACCCTTGACCATATGTCTGTCGTGGTTCTGTCACCTGAGCATCCGTCCAATCTTGATTCCACTGAGTACTACTCCCATATGAAAAAAAACATCGAGCCCTATGTTTCTGCTCCATATGAGCTTGATGTAAATGGCCACAATAGTAGGGTTATTTCCTTTAATATGCCCATTACTGTTCATGGCTCCGATTTCTTCGGCATTGTGGGAACTGAAATTTATCTTGATTCCTTTAATGGCATTATTGAAGAGGCTTCTGATAGAATTGGCAAAAGCGGCCTTGCCATGATGGACGGTACAGTTCTTGCCTATGGCAAGGGGTTTACCTATGAGGGGAAAAAGATTACTGACTATGAATCGAGCTTTGATAAACACTTCAACGAAGCGCTGAAATCAGAGAAAACAATAAGCCATACTGATTATACCCATGACAGGCTTTATACCTTTACTCCTCTTACTTTACCCCATACCGATGTGACCTGGGTTTTCTGGTCGGAAGTTCCCCTATCCTCTATTCTTGGTGATGTTAACGCCATTACATCTGTTATGGCCATAATCAGTGCTCTCAGCCTGATGGTTGTCATTGGCGCCATTTCCTTCACCGTTACCAAGCAAATTATGCCAATAAAGGTATTGACTAATCATATGGAAAGCTATGCAAATGCCGATTTCACAAGAAAAATCCCTTCTGCTGTTCTTAAGAGACAGGATGAGATCGGTAAACTGGGTTCTTCAACGGATCAAATGCGGTCATCAGTATCTGACATCGTTATGAGTGTCAGAACACAGGCCAGAGATGTGGCTGAAGCCATTGCATCGGTAAAGGCATACATCAATAATCTTCATACAAGTATTGAAACCATCTCAACCAATACAGAGGAGCTTTCTGCCACACTCATTGAAACAAGCGGTTCTGTCAATGACATGAATCAGTCGGTCAACGAATTTACTCAGGCGGTCAATACCGTGAGTGCACAGGCCGAGGTAGGAAATAACTCTTCCCAGGATATTAGATTAAGAGCCCGGGATGTTTTTGATAGGGTAAGAAGCAGTGTTGAGCAAAACCAGAAGATCCATGAGCAAACCCAGATGTCATTGGAAAGCGCTATTGCTGAATCCCGTTCCATTCACCAGATCAGCTCGCTTCTCAATGCCATCCTTGGTATATCAGCTCAAACCAATCTACTCTCCCTCAATGCTGCCATCGAGGCTGCAAGGGCCGGGGAAGCCGGTGCCGGCTTCAGTGTGGTCGCCGATGAAATTCGTAAGCTGGCTGAACAATCGAAGAATAATGCCACACAGATTCAAGATATTTCAGAAGTGGTGGTCAAATCGGTTCAGAATCTCTCTGAAAGCGCCAAAAGCCTGCTTACTTATGTGGATACCCATGTTACAGACAGCTTTAATCTTCTTGACAAAACCGGTGAGCAATATAACCACGATGCCGAGTTCTATCAGGAGATGTCTCTGAAGCTTGCATCTACCGCTGAGCAGCTTTCAAAAGCTATCGGAGCCCTGGATTCCACTATCGGCAAGGTTGTCACAGCAACAATGGACGGCGCAAAAGGAGCTTCTGTCATTGCTGAAGAAGCATCAAGAATTCTTTCTGGATCAGAAAATGTTCTGAATAAGGCAGTATCTGCTGACAAAAATGCGGAGGAACTTATGCAAGCGGTTTCCAAGTTCAGGCTAAGTGACTCTTAACTAATCATAAATTAAAGTACCAATTTAATATTTCAAGGCCATAAAAACCGGAAATGTATGTTGATATAATAATAAACGGCCCGAAAGGAATGGCACTTTTTCTGTCCTTGATACGAAAGATGAGAAGGATTGTACTTACCACTCCTCCTAGAATAACCGAAAGTAACAGAGTCATGAGCGATAATTTCCACCCTAAAAAGAGTCCGATGGGAAGAAAAAGCTTGACATCCCCCATTCCCATAGCCCCATCATTCCCATAGATCAGAAAACCAATGAAGGCTACTATGAACAATATACCTGAAGCAGAGATCATACCCACCAGGGGGGTATACCATAAAGCGGAATCAAAGAGGGCAAAAGGTTTAAACAGGTGGTATATAAAAACGCAAGCTCCCCCTATGAGCCCCGTAATAACAAGCTCATCAGGAATGATCAATTGGGAAAAATCAATGAAAAAGACTGGAATCAATAACGAAAAGAAGAAAGTCAGAGCCAGGGCTTCGAAGGATAAACCGTAACGAAGATAAACCAAGACCCAGAGGATTCCTGTCAGCAATTCTACTATTGGGTATTGTGCGGATATGGGCGCTTTACAGCTTCTGCACTTTCCTTTTAATCCTATGTAACTTAAAACCGGAATCATATCCACTGCTTTAAGCCGGTTCCCGCAAGCAGGGCAGCTCGATGGAGGAAAGACTACCGACTTCTCCAGAGGAATTCTGTATATGCACACGTTTAAAAAGGAACCCGCGCACAGACCCGCCAAAAAGATGAATATACCAATGAACATCAGACCATTCCCTTCATTTTTCGTGCTTTGTATAATTCATCGGAATCAGGAGCGTCTATCTTTATGTTTTCGTTTCCGTCTCGGAGAATACAATCCTTTCCGAAGGTCACCTTTCCAATGATGGACGCTTTAATGTTCTGTTGATGAAGTATCCTTAGAAGCTCTTCTCCATTAGGCGTTGTAATGAGCATACAGCCGCTTGAAATGAGCTTTAAAGGATCTATTGAAAGAAGATGGCATATTCTGCGTGTTTCTTCAAGTATGGGGATTTTACGTTTTTCTATTTCAATGCCGTAGCCACTGGCTCTGCCAATTTCCCAGGCTGCACCAAGAACACCGCCTTCGGTTACATCATGCATGCAGGTAACGCCGTAACGGGCGGCTAAAAGGCCCTCTTTGACAACACTGACGGTACCTAAAAGGGTCTTGGCTGTCTCTACAAATTCATGGCCAAATTCGCGGTTGAATTCCTCTTCAAAAAGATAGGCCAATATGGCGGTCCCCTCGGTGGCAGCATATTTTGTAAGGATGATTGCGTCCCCCGGCTTTGCACCGTGAGTTGTCACAAGATTATCCCGTTTTACTCTCCCAAGGGCGGTTACGCTTAAAACAAGCCGGTTAACCGCATCTGTTATTTCTGTATGTCCACCGATGATCTCAGCCTTGAGATCATCAGCAGTTTCTTTTATTTGATTCATCAGCTTCTCAATAACATCAAGCTCAGTGTTTTCAGGAGCAAGAATGGTCACAACCAGACCAACAGGCTCAGCACCTGCAGAAGCTAAATCATTACAGGCTATGTGTACCCCCAAAATACCGATCTCATCATCGGCCCCGGTTATGGGATCTGTAGTGACAACGCAAAGATCATTAGAAAAATCAAGAACAGCACAATCCTCCCCAATCATAGGACGGCTTAAAACTTCCTGCCTCTGGGGTTCGGAATAATGAGCTAAAAGTTTTTCCAGCAAAGCATTGGGTATTTTTCCTATTTCAAGCTTCAATTAACGAGCCTCCTTATTCCTGGCTGCCGATTTATTTTCTTGAATCAGATCCCTGGTGGTCTCAATAAGCTTCTGAGGAATCTTACTCTTTTGTGCAGGATCCGAATTGCACATGATGAGCCTGCTGAACCACTGGGTACTTTCCTCGTAAAGCTCCAATCTCATACAGAGCTCCCCTATAATAAACAAACAGGTATATTCATCAAGCCTGCCATGGGATAAGTCCTCATCATGGTAAGCAATTTTATATTGAGTCAACGCATGCTCCAAATACTTTTTTTCAAGTTCTTTGTCTTCTTTGTAACGATAAAGCCAAGCAAGGCGGTGGCAGATCCTGGCCATTTCCGACTTGATAGCCTCTCTTGCATAAAGGTTTAAATAAACTATTTTATAAGCTTCAAGTGCATTGTCAATTGTGCGCTCACCTAAAAAACTGCGCTTATTCCACTTTGATGTTATTTTTTCTCGAATCTTGACTTTTTCATACTTGTTTATATTATCAAAGGTCGTGACATGGGACCCGTAGCCGCATTCCGGGCAAACAACCACTTCATATAAAATGGGGTTCTCACCTTCATAATAGGGACAAAAATCTGTATCCTGACGCAAGAGCTTTACTGCCTTTATTCTGACTTTTGTAAACTCAATATCGCCATCACATACCGGGCATTTTGTCTTGGAATTATAAAGCGCACTAATTGGTTCCATTTTTTTGACCATCCCCTATTGCATTCTCTGGCTCCTTTGAGCTTTTCACCAAAGAGCCTATTACATTCACCATAAAATATACCACTTAATAAAAAGAACAAACCAACAGAATATCAATCAGCTCAGCGTCACAATCTCGGTTTGTGCTAAAGCTGCATCAATTAGTCGCTCTTCATCCAATACCTTCTCATAGGCCAGGGCTTTTGCCAGAGAGGGCCTTGTTACAGGGTGTTTTGCTACAAATAAGGTGCAGCAATCCTCATAGGGAAGAATGGATGTTTCAAAGGTCTCAATTTTTCGTGCAATTTCGATGACTTCGTTCTTATCCATACCTACTAATGGCCTATAAACCGGTATTGTGACGGCTTCATTGGTAACAAGCATGCTTTCCATGGTTTGACTTGCTACCTGACCAATGGCTTCACCTGTAATAAGGCCAAGGGATCCGCTGTTTTCAGCAATCTTTTGAGCGATTTTCATCATGTAGCGACGCATAATAATGGTTAGATAATCCTGGGGACATTTTTCATTTATGGCCAGTTGTATTTCAGTAAAGGGTACTACGTGGAGCTTGATGCCCATACACCATCCGGATAAAATCTCAGCCAGCTTGACTACCTTGTCCTTTGCCCTTTCACTGGTATAGGGATAGCTGTGGAAATACACGGCCTCCAATTGTACCCCTCTTTTGGCAATCCTCCAGCCGGCCACAGGACTGTCAATCCCTCCCGACAAAAGCAAGGTTGCCAAACCGCCCGTTCCTGAAGGAAGCCCCTTGGCTGTAGGTATGATTTCCGAATAAAGATAAGTACTTTCCCGAACCTCCACATAAAAGATAAAGTCCGGGTTATGAACATCTACCTTAAGCTGCGGGAATCGGGCCAGGATGTGCCCGCCTAAATCAGCACAAATCTGAGGTGAGTTTAGAGGAAAGAACTTATCTCCGCGCTTGGCTTCCACCTTAAAGGTTTTGTATTGCTTTCTGCTAAGAAGATCCTCGACCAGGGTCAGGGTTTCTTTTTTGATGATCTCGTAGTCGGAGGGTACCTTGGTGACCGGGCTTATTGAGGCTATACCAAAGACTTTCTTCAGCCTTTCTGCAGCTTCTTCAAAATCAAAGCCTGAATCGCTGGATTCAATATAAATCCGGCTTTGAGAACGGGTCACCTTGACAAGAGCAAGACTGGCAAGCTGCTTTCTGATATTTTTAATGAGCCTGTTCTCAAAAACATTCTTATTAAGCCCTTTTAGAAAAATTTCTTCATACCTGACCAGTATTATTTTCTCCATGGTTCTTATAAGACCTTTCTATTATTTTTTCTTTAAGGTATTAAGCGCATCGCAAATAGCCTCTGCACAAGCAACAGCTTCCTGCTCGCTATTATCCCCGGAAAAGCTGAATCGCATCGCACCATCGGTCCACATGGGAGGAACTCCTACGGCTTTAAGGACATGGCTTGCGGTCCCTTTTTTGGAATGGCAGGCTGAGCCGCTGGAAACGTAGATTTCCTTCATCTCAAGATAATGAAGCAGTACCTCTGATTTTACTCCGGAAAAGGAGAGATTGAGTATATTATCCACTCCGTTCTCCGGTGAATTCACGCGAAGTGACAAGCCCAGACGCGAATCCAGTTCGGATAACAGTCTTGATCGCACTATACGGCATACGGCATTGTCCTGTTTAAGTTTTTGGATTTTTGTCGAAGCCGCCAGCCCAAAGCCTGCAATACCAGGAACATTGACAGTACCCGAGCGATACTTACGCTCATGCCCTCCTCCGGATAATATAGGATGAAGCCGTGTGCCCTGACGAATATAGAGCATTCCCACACCCTTGGGACCATGAACCTTGTGGGCGCTGAAGGAAATAAGATCAGCTTTGAGGTTTCTTACGCTTATAGGAATTTTACCATAGGCCTGAACCGCATCCACATGAAACAGTGCTTTGCTGTTTGAAGCCTTGATAATGGACGCTGCTTCTTCAACAGGCTCAATGGTCCCCAATTCATTGTTGACAGCCATGATATTGACGAGTATGGTGTCTTTTCGGATTTTTTCCTTTAAGTCCTCCAGAGAGACACGGCCAACCTCATCAACCTTGAGAAATTCCAGATCAAAGCCCATACCGCTTAAGCACTTTAATGATTCAAGAGAAGCGTCATGTTCTATGGGAGAGGTCAAAATATGCTTCCCCGTACGCTTTAATGCCTCTGCACCACCTTTGATGGCCATATTGATAGCCTCAGTGCCTCCGGAAGTAAATACTATTTCTTCGGGCTGGGCCTTTATGGTTTCTGCAAGCATCTTTCTGGTATTTTCCAGAATTCGCTCAGCCCGTATGCCCATGGTGTGTAAGGAGGATGAATTGCCGAACTCCTCAGACATCAGTCGGGCAACCAGCTCAACAACTTCATTATAGGGCTTGGTGGTGGCGCTGTTATCAAAATAAATCATGTCAAAACCTTTCGATTAAGGACCTTGGACTTATGTATCCATTATTCTTGCCTCAATATTCCCCTTTGAAATCTCCAAAAGAGCATAGGTCGGTCCTGACAAGCCTCGGGGGTAGCCCAGGCTGCCAGGATTAAGAATAAGGCTTGATGAATTATATCTTAATAGCGGCATATGGGTGTGGCCAAAGAGCAGGGCGTCATACCCTTCTTTCAGGCCTTTGGCTTCCAGCCTCCCTGTTCCGCTTTTTACGCCATAATGGTGACCATGAGTCAAAAATATCTTCTTGCCTTCGATTTCTAAAACCCTTTCCTCCGGGACCTCTGAAACAAAATCACAGTTTCCCGGAATCATGATGCATTCAAGTTTGGGAAATTGGTTCTGAAGATGAACAGCATCCTTATAATAATCCCCCAGGTGAATGAGAGCATCAATTTGAGGATACCGGTCAAGAATTTTTTTAGCCTCAAAGAGGTCCCCGTGGGTGTCACTAAAAATGAGAAATAACTTCATGGGGTACTCCTGTTTTTCAGTTCTTGCGTTAATTTAATAAATGCTTTTGCTCTATGACTGATACAATTTTTAGTCTCTGAGTCCATCTGTGCAACGGTATGGTTGAATTCTGGAACATAGAGGATCGGGTCATAGCCAAATCCGTTTTCTCCCTGGGGTTTCTGGGCGATTCTGCCTTCCAGGGTTCCGTTAAAGGTCAAAGCTTCCGTACCGGAGACAAGGGATGCCACACATCTGAACCGTGCTGTACGATAGGGATCGCCAATGCCCTCCAAAAGAGCTATTACGCCTTCGCAGCGCTTGGTATCGTCAACTTTTCCTAAAAAGCGTGCGGAGTAAATACCGGGGGCTCCATTTAAAAAATCAATTTCAATACCGCTGTCATCGGCTATAACCATGCCGCCAGTCATGTCTTGTATGGTACGGGCTTTAATCAGGGAATTTTCTTCAAAGGAGGAACCATCCTCCACCACATCCACATCGAGTCCAATTTCCTTTAACGATAGAACTTCATAATTATATCCTGTTAAAAGCTCTTTGATTTCCTTGACCTTGCCTTGATTCTGCGTTGCAATAATGAGCCGTGTCACTTTATTTCTCCTTTGTTAAGAGCACATTTCTCTGTATATCTATTATTGTCTCAATACCTGTCTGCGCCATATCCAGCATTCTATCCAAAACCTTGCGGTCAAAGGGGCTTTCCTCGCCTGTGGCCTGAACTTCAATAAGCTGTCCCGAAGCGGTCATGACCACATTCATATCCACAGTCGCCCTGGAATCCTCCGCATAACAGAGGTCCAATAGCTCCATTCCATTGACATAGCCTATGCTTACCGCGGCTACAAAGTCCTTGACAGGTATTTCGCTGATCTGGCGGTTATTAACAAGCAAACTGCAAGCATCCATAAGCGCAACAAACCCACCTGTAATAGCGGCAGTTCGGGTGCCTCCGTCTGCTTGAATAACATCACAGTCGATGGTTATGGTTCTCTCCCCCAATGTCTTAAAATCCATTACCGAGCGGAGAGCCCTCCCGATGAGGCGCTGGATTTCATTGGCCCTGCCATTGATTTTCAAAGTATTTCTGTCTCTGGTATTCCGGGTTAAGGTAGATCTGGGAAGCATATCATATTCGGCAGTTAACCAGCCTTCACCGGAACCTTTTTTAAAGGGTGGAACCTTATCCTCAATGCTTGCCGTACAAATAAGCTTGGTATCTCCGAATTCAACGAGAACCGACCCTTCGGCATACTTGGTATAATCCCGGATGATTCTTATTTTCCTTAATTCGTCGCTCTTTCTCCCATCAACTCGTACTTTATCCATATAAAGAAACCCCATCTTATTTTTTCTTTTAATATGTTATCACATGTTGTGCATGTTATCCAGAAAAGAAAAATATACTTTAGTACGGACCTGAATGAATACCTTTAAAGCGAGGCAGCGTACCTCGGAGCACAGCCTCATAGTCATTAAGATCAAAATGCCTTTAAGCAGCCCATAGTATCAAGCCTTTGCCGATGAAGCTCGACTCTTGTTATCAAACTATGAGCTTTGCTACGGGAAGTAAGGATTCATTAATCAGGTCAGAAAAAGAAACGGGTATAACAACCCGTTTCTTGTTTAAATGTTTTAATATGAGCTAATGTATGATGAACATATAAAATAAGTTTATTAAGACATTACCTCTTACTCATAATTTCAATAATACTTCTTGCCAAGGATTCGGCTGCTTTCTGGCGGAAAGCTTCGGTGTTTAAGAGATTGAGATCGTCCGGGTAGGACATACAGGCTATTTCAGCCAAAATGGCCGGCATCTTGGTCTTTTTAATGACAGTGACATCACCCCGCGCCCGCAAGCCTAAATCATTGGTTCCCAGATCCTTGACCATATAGTTCTGCATGATTTGGGCATAGGCCTTTCCGTCATAGCTGGAGGGATAATACAGGGTCATGGACCCCTTATAGCCTGTAGGCATAATATTATTGTGAATGCTGACAAATAGGGAGGCATTTCTGTCATTGGCAAATTTTGCTCTTTCCTCCAGCCCCACAAATACGTCAGTGGTGCGGGTCATGACAACATTTATACCCTTCGCCTTGAGAATGGCCTCGCATTTCAATGCAATGTCCAGATTATAAACTTTTTCATAATAGCTGCCAACCGTTCCTCCCGGATCACTGCCACCATGTCCCGGATCAAGAACTACCAGCTTGGAATTATTACCGCCGGGGCTGCCTTCAGAGGTTGCCGTCACAATAAGGAGCTCATCCGGGCTTGAGCCTTCGATAATCTTAAATTGTTTATTGGGATCCACCTTGTACAGCATCAAAAATGAATTCTGCTGGGTCGAATAGGCTGAGATAGATTTGGTCAATCCATCTTCCATAGCAGCAGAGCCGTTACCGAGGCTTACAATAGATGACGGTATCATATAGGTAAAGGTACCGTTTGCCACACTGTCATCCAGAATAACGCTGTCGATGTTCTGACGGTAGCGATTCACAATGCCCGGACTTACCAGGCGCAAAGCTACATTGTTATCTCCATTGCCCCCCTGAATATTCGTGATATCGGTTTTTAACAGTGCAAGATTTATGTTACCCGAGCTTTGTGAAAGTACCCATTCCGGCAGATTTTCAGTAAAAAGCTCAACCTTGACTAACTGAGAAGAGGCCTGGGTAACCTTTACCCGGTTATAAAGGGACCCTGAAGACATGATTTTATCAAGGGCGGTAGCCGTTCCTGAAAGCTCCATGACAATTCTTGAAGGATTGCCAAGACGATAAACTTTGGCACTGGTGGTATTGGAGGTTGATACATTTACGGAGCTTGTACCGAAATCAAAGCTCATAGTTGTACCGGGAACAGGACTTGATGGATTTGGAGTTGGAGTAGGAGCCTGCGTATCACTGGGCTTAGGAGTGACTACGGGTGTAGGTGTTGTCGGTGTTGGTGTCGGCGTACCTGATGTAACAGGAACGGTAGTATTGGAAGACTTCACTTTTATTACCGAGCTTCCGTTGGAAATCGCATGGGTAAAGGTAATGGCATTATGATACGAAATACGGATCACCGTACAGTTCTGCTTTTGGTTATAATTGACAAGTATGCCGTAAATGACAGCATTGCCTGATAACAAGCCGTCCTTGAAACGTGAATCCTTACCTGGGATGGTGATCATAAGAAGCTTTTCTTTTTCGCGCAACTCAAAACGCGGCACGTTTCCAATGGTGGTCTGGGATAAACTGATGCCGTTCAGAGTGATCACACAGGTGTCCCCTCCCATGGTCCAGGATAATGGGCCATTCTGTGTAATTGCTGCGGGATTGGTCCCAATTCCGGGTTTAGGTGTCGATGTGGCTGGAATGGGTGTTGCAGAAGGTTTGGGAGTGGTACTCGGCTTTGGTGTGGCCGAAGGGGTTGGTGACGGCTTTGGCGTGCTGCTGGGTGAAGGGTTTGCAGGTGTTGAACCGTTCAAGCCTTTAATTGTCAAAAGCACCGATTTTCCGTCCGACGCAGTTGTTACCGCATAGTCCGGCTTCTTTGTGGTTTCCACAACGACACTTGTACGCATGGGATCGGACAGATTTGCCAAACGAATCTGCTTAACCGTACCTTTATTCACATCAAACCTGACTGTTTTAGGAACGCTGACCCCTGCAATTTCAAAACCTATACGGTAGTAGGTTATGGATCCCTCAGGAGGAATGACATAATGCTTGACGATTTGCGCAGATGAAGCGAAAATACGAATCTCTTCGGTATTACTGGTTTGAGAATATGTAATTTTCGAGGCCGTTCCCCCCGTTGAGAGTTCAAGCTCGTTTAAAGCCTGTGCCCTTAACGGCATACTTATTATCAAGGAAAGAATAAGACAAAAAACGAGGGAAATGGACAGGATCTTTTTCATTCTTCACACCTCTTGAAGCTTTTCTTTAGTATCTGTGTCTATTTTACCACTTTTCTGGAAGGCAAAATAAAACAATCTTATTACAAGTTCTTTTCTAAAAAGCTACTATCATTTCAAAAGTTACTCTCAAAATGATATATCGGCTTCTTGGGGTGATCAGATTCACTATAAGAAAACAAACATCCACAAAATTTTTGCATGTAATAGCCCTTGGCTCTTGAAATCTCCCTCCCTTTCCTGTAAAGCTCCCTAAAATCCTCGTAATAAAAGTTAAGGCCATACTTTTTGGCCAGTCTTTCACCAAGGCTTCTTATAAATTCATGATCCTGATAGGGACTGATGAGAAGACTTGTGGTAAAAGCATCAAAACCTTCTTTCTTAGCGAGCTGTGCCGTGGCATCCATTCTCAATGTATAGCAGGTATTGCACCGAAGAGGCTTTTCATTCTCAAGCTTGCTCTTCCAAAAATCAAGGCCGTTTTCATCACGAATAACCGTGGGCAAATGATAATCTCCTGCCATAGCTTCAACCGACAGCTTGCGCTTATCGTGTTCTTCTATAGGATGAATATTGGGGTTATAAAAGAAACCGCCAAGCTCAATATCCGGATTTTGCCCGAGCTTATCAACAATGGCTACGGCACAGGGTGCACAACAAACATGGAGTAAAAGCTTCATGGGGTGCTATCCTTTCTGATCTGCTCCGCCAGATCCTGATGTTCCTTTGAACCCAGGACTTGTTCAGGGTCTTCATGATTATCGTATTGATCAACTAGCATGACGGTTTTTAGTTTTAAGATTCTTCTTACAGACTCATCGATACGGGCTTCAGTAAGCCTGCCATTCTTGACAGCCGATAAAACTGCTTCATATGCCTTTTTAAAATTATTCGGGAGCAGCAGCATGTCAACCCCTGCCTCTATGGCCATTACCACAGCCTCCTCCTCTTGATAGAAAGCGGATATGGCACTCATTTCCAGGCCATCGGTAATGATAATTCCGTTAAAGCCTAATTCTTCCCTTAAAAGATCTTGGATAATGGATGGCGATAATGTTGCAGGAAGGCCTTCCTTGGATATTTCAGGGGTCAGGACATGGGCAGTCATAACCACCTCAGCGCCTGCCTCCATCCCTGCCTTAAACGGCAAGAACTCTACCTTTCTTAAGCGGTCAAGGTCATTTTCCACCACAGCCGCATCGGTATGGCTATCCTTAAGGGTGTCTCCATGTCCGGGAAAATGCTTAAGAACAGGAATAACACCCTTGTTCAACGTTCCTTTTACAGCTTCGGCAACCATGATAGACGCAAGCTCGGCATTGCTGGAATAGGCTCTTTTCCCAATAATTTTGTTATTAGGATTGCTGAAAATGTCTGCTGACGGAGCAAAATTCATGTTGAAGCCCAGACTTCCGATTTCTTCAGCAATAGCTTGTGAGGCCCTAAAGGCATAATCCTTGTTTCCTGTTTGACCAATGGTAAAGGGATCGGGCATAACCGTGGAATGAAGTTCTATGGCCTTATTCAAACGAGTGACTACTCCGCCTTCCTCGTCAATACCAATGAACATTGGGACGGAAGAGCTTTTCTTAAGGCTTTGAATAAAAGATACGGTCTGATTGATGGTGTCCAGATTTTGTGTAAAGAAAATAAAGCCACCGGGCTTGTATTCTCTTAAGGTTTTACTTAAGGCATCATCCAAACCCAACTGCCGTTGTCCTATTGAATTATACCGGGAGCCAATAAAAAACATCTGTCCGATTTTTTCTTCCAATGACAGGGATGACAGAAGCGTTTCCACATCAGGCTTTTTATTTGGGGTGGAAGTAGGTGGGGTAGCAACAGAATCCGACGGGGTTACAGGCGCCGTTGGGGTTGAAGTGGAAGGTTTGGGCGTCTCTGAATTTATCGGGCCTTGACTAAGGGAACATGCGCTTAAAAACAGAGACAGAGCCAGAATACCGACGAATCTCTTCATCCTTTTTCTTTCTGTCTTTTTTTCGTTTTTGTTCATAAATAGTCTTCTCAAACTGATTTGCTCCTATTTTATCCGGTTCTATAACGGTCTCTGCTAAAGGGGACGTTCCGGGCTTGCCTGAGACTGTTTACAAAGTAGAAGCATGCCTTCCTTCAATTCGTGGCCGCAGGCATATTGCTGGGGTGTCATGCGTTTGCATGAATCTACCTGGATTTCGCGAATGAGCAATGCTCCGTCACCTGTCTTTACCCACATCCCATCAGGGTCAAGCTTCAATATGATACCCGGTAAAACATCTTTTGTTATAAGGTTTTTATCTGAGTCGGAGCAAGGCATTTCTGAAAGCTCTGACCGACAAATTCGTACTCTGCAATTGCAAAACTCTGAATAAGCCCCGGGCCATGGCGTACAACCACGAATACGGTCATGAATTTTTCGGGATGACTGAGTCCAATCAATCCAACCGGTGGTCTTCTCAATTTTGGGTGCATAAGTAGCTTTATTGCTATCCTGAGGAATTCTGACAAGGGAACCTTCTTCAAGAGCCTTCAATGTTCTGATGAGGGTTTTAGCTCCACATTCTGACATCACGTCATGAAGTTCTCCTGCCGTCATGTCGTCAGGTATGGTGATTTCATCCTTGAGCAGCATATCTCCCGTATCGAGGCCAATATCGGTAAACATGGTTGTTATGCCCGTTTTAGTCTCTCCATTAATGAGGGCCCACTGAATAGGAGCAGCACCTCTAAATTGGGGCAACAAAGAACCATGTACATTGATGGTACCTAACTTTGGAATATCCAGAACGCTTTGGGGCAATATCTGACCGAAAGCACAGGTCACAATAAGATCAGGTGCAAGCTCCCTAAGGGCTTTAACCATATCTGGCTCTTTTGAGAGCTTACAGGGCTGATAGACCGGAATATTATGCTGCATGGCATATTCCTTTACAGGCGGAGCTTTAAGGGTATGGCCCCTGTCCTTGGGCCTATCTATTTGAGTAACTGCACCAACTACGTTATAACCATGCTCAACAAGGGCTTTTAAAGAGGGTACCGCAAATTCCGGCGTACCCATAAACAGGATAGTCATCAAATCATTCCTTCTCTATGTCAACAAATTCAGTAACCTTCTCATCGAAGAGGATACCATCTAAGTGATCAATTTCGTGGCTCATACAAATAGCCAATAGATCTGTCCCCTCTTTTCTTACCTTATGGCCCTTACGGTTTTGATATTCTACCACCACTCTGGCAGGACGCTTAACCTTTCCGTAAACCCCAGGTATGCTCAGGCAGCCCTCTATTTCTATTTGCTCACCTTCCTGCTCCAAAATGACTGGGTTAATCAGCTCTAGAAGGCCTTCTCCTACGTCTATGACAACAATTCTTTTAAGAATGCCCACCTGACTGGCTGCAAGACCTACTCCATTACCGTGACCATACATGGTTTCTCTCATATCATCGAGCAGGTCATATATTCTTTTATCAATTTCTTTAACTTCCTTACAGCGCTTCTTTAATACCTCATCGCCTTTGGTAACTATGTTGCGGATAGCCATACCTATTCTCCTCACCAAAAATAATTGTTAAGTTCCTTCTAAATCCTTTATCCGCCCCCAAGAAAGCGGGCTATGAATAATAATACGAAGTTATTATATCATGCTTGCCGGGTCGATATCCACACTCACATCGGTACCCCGGAGCTTCAACTTAGAGAAAGCATCCAGCACCTCATTCATGAGCTGTACCAAACGATTAATGGATGCCATTTTTATAATAATCCTCCACCTTGCCCTGTTGCGTATCATGAAAATCGGTGAAGGTAAAATTTCTGAGCATTGAAATCCCGGTACATCCTGATATTGAGCGATAATATTGTTCTTTAGTCTCTCCATGCTGCTTCTGGCATCCTCAGGGTTTTCTCCCGACACTATAATCAGCCCTATGTGGCAAAAAGGCGGTGATATTAGTTGCTGCCGCATAGCAATCTCTTTCTGGTAGAAGGTCTCATAATCCTGAGCCACAGCAGCCTTAATGGCATAATCATCAACATTATAGGCCTGAAGAATGACGCGTCCAGGCTTTGTTCCGCGGCCTGCACGCCCTGAAGCCTGAGTGATCAGCTGAAAGGTACGTTCACTTGCTCTGTAATCACTATTAAAAAGAGAGGCGTCAGCCGCTAAAATACCCACCAGAGTCACTTCAGGAAAGTCGTGGCCTTTTGCTACCATCTGAGTTCCGATCAAGATATCAGCCACATTGTTGCGGAAAGCATCCAGAAGCTTTTGATGCCCATGCTTGCCGTTGGTAGTATCCAAATCCATTCGGATGACTTTAAAACCGGCAGGGTGTCTGGACAATTCTTCCTCGACCTTCTGTGTCCCCGTGCCAAAGACTTTTATATTGGGTCCATGGCAGTTGGGGCATGTTTTGGGAATGTGCTGCGTAAAACCGCAATAATGGCAGATAGCTTGCCTGTCATGGGTATGTACGGTGAGAGAAACACTGCAATGAGGACATTTAAGAATAAAACCACAGTCCCTGCACAGCATGAAGGAGGCATAACCACGACGATTGATAAAAAGGATGCTCTGCTCCCCTCTTTCCTTGTTCTTAACAAGCTCTTCCTCAAGGCTTGTACTTAAGACACTGCGATTTCCATTCTTTAATTCTTCCCGAAGATCTACAGTTCTAACAATAGGCAATGGCATGGCATTGGGTCTGTTTTTCATAATCTGAAAGGCTGTTTTCCCGTTGACAGCCCGGTAATAGGTCTCAACAGAGGGAGTAGCCGATCCCATTACCAAAAGTGCTCCCAGAATATTGCATCGTGCCCGGGCTACATGGCACGCATCGTACTTGGGTGTGTTTTCAGATTTATAGGACAATTCATGCTCTTCATCAACTATAATTACGCCTATATCTGCAAGGGGTGCAAAAACAGCAGAACGGGCACCAATTACGACATCTACCTCTCCCGCTCTGATCTTGCGCCATTGGTCATAGCGCTCACCCTGGGACAAGCGGCTGTGCTGAATGGCCACCCTATTGCCAAAACGGCCTGTAAACCGGCTGGTCATCTGGGGTGTAAGAGAAATTTCAGGCACCAGAACTATGGCCGTTTTCCCCTTACTGATGACGGCCTCGATAAGCCTCAGATATATTTCAGTTTTACCGCTTCCCGTTATACCATGAAGCAGGAGCTCATTGAGCCTGTTCTCTTCTAAAAGCGGATAAGCCTTGTCAAGAACATACTTCTGCTCCTCTGTCAAATTCGGAGGCGGTGTCATCGTAGCACATATATTATCAAAAGGATTTCGCTCCACCTCAAGGTCACAGTATGTCACCCACCCTTTTTTGGCCATAGTTCGAATGGTGGCATGGGAAACGCCGGCAATCAAAAGAAGGTCTTGAAGCGTGCATACTTCCTCGGCAAAAAGAACCTCCATTACTCGGATATATTGAATACTCTTTATTTTTCCTTCTTCATTAAGTCCGTCAAATTCTTCCTTTGTCAGGGCAGGGATAACAGCCTTAACAGTTTTCTCGTTAATGCGCTGCTCGAAAACCTCACCGGCTTCTATACAGCCCTTTTTAATAAGCTCCTGTATTATTTTTTGGCCGTTTTCATCCAGGTTGAGCTCCTGCTCCGACAGGCCGTTGGGGTTAGCCTTCACTTTTTTGTAGAGTGTTTCCTGCTCATCACTTAAGGCTTTTATTACTTCGGTTTCTTTTGCATAAAACCATTTTAGCCGCTTTAAATTCACACCCGCAGGGATCATGATGCGGATGGCGTCGCCCCAGGTACAGAAATATCGGGTTTTCATCCATTCGGCAAGCTTAATTGATTCAGAGGACAAAAGGGGCTCCTGATCTACAATTTGTGATATTTCTTTGAGCTTCCCTTGGGGCTCTCCGTCCCATATTCTGAGGATCCATGCAGATTTCAGTTGATTTCCACGACCAAAAGGAACCAAAACCCGCATTCCGGGAATGGCTTTTTCACAATCCTCCTGCGAAAGCCTATAATCATATAGCTTATCAAAGCCTCTTGTAGCGTCAGAAAGAACAACTGCCGCAAGGCGCATTATATATACCCCCGTGTAAAACAAGTGCTCCAAGATCCTTTAATTCTCCAGAACCTTGTTAGTCACAATAAAATTAATAATATCCTGCTTTCTATAGTACCTTGTCCCGGGTATTTAGTCAAAAAGGGATTTGCAATTCAATGCAAATCCCTTTTACCGACATTTTATTCACATTTAGCAGGAGTATTCTTTATTGACATATTCAGGAATACTGCTGATATCTCCACTGACTGAAAAAATAAACTTCGTTTCAAATTTTTCCGAGACATTTTTAACCTTGTCAAAAAATTCTGGGTATTGATCCTGCCTTGCCTCATATTTGGCAAGACCGTCAACAAATATCGCCTTTATGTCATAGTTCTCGGCAATGAGCCCGCAAATAAAGGCGAATAGTTGATCTAACGTATTAATTGGAAAGTCTGAGATGTTTACATACCTAATCTCATGCTTAAGGTCTGTTATGAGTGAATTGTCCCTATTGATGAACACCACATCTCCCATGCAGTCACCAAGTAAAGTATTTGCACTGCTAATAAGGTATTTTGTCTTTCCTATACCCTTGTTTCCATAAACAACCTTTATCATGGGTATCGCTCTCCCTTCTCATTCCTTCTTATTACGAAGTAACAAGGTTCTGGGGTACCCGCTCGAAATTTTAATTTCGTTAGCGGGTCAGGTTCTTATTACAAAGTAACAAGGTTCTGGGGCTCCCCATCGCAATCTTTGATTGCGCTAGGGGGTCAGGTTCTTATTGTTGTTTTCTCTGACAACCTCCATTTTGGAAACCGAGATCTCGTAAGCTACCCGTTCCTCAACCTCTTCCTCGGAAAGTTTCTTCTGGTAAACACGACTTTGAATACGTCCCCATACCCGAATATTATCACCGATTTCAAAGGTTCCGGCAAATTTGGCATTTCTCCCCCATGCAATGCAGGGAATATAGTCAGATTTGTTATAGGCTCTGTTAACGGCCAGCAGGATATCTGCGATTTCTCTGCCAAACGGCGTTGTCCTGTACATGGGCTTTCTGCAAACAAACCCATTGAGACAGATTTGGTTAGGATTCTTGTGCGTCACCTCCTCCTGGAAAATCTCAATTTCCCGAGCAAAAACAGTAAGCATCAACTTATGCCCGCTGTTGCTGTTAAAATTGTTATAGGAACGGAACTGACCTTCTACCGAAAGATAAAGCGTATTTACGATATTTTCAGGGCGTACCAGCCGTTCAGAAAACATGATCGGTATATTGTCATAAGTATCACTAAGCCGGGGTACCTGGATGTAGACTATGTAAAATCCTTCCCCATATACTTCATGGCTGAATTCAGGATTAGAGACAACCTTTCCGGCGAGACTCGCATTGTTGTTATCTAAAGATGTATTTCCTGACATCTGACACCCCAACTCCTCTCAAAGTCTTTGGTATTTATCGAACATGCTGCCTGATAATTAATATTCAGCACCCTGCTCGTTTAGAAGCAATCTTTTCATCAATATCATTCGGCCTTAAGAAGACTTTTGTTTAGTATAAGTTGCAATAATCCAGTATTCAATAAGGAGCCTGTTTCCTATCATCAGATTTAACTAAAGAATTACTATCTATAATTGAATCTTAATATATATTTCACCAAATTCATAGAGGCTTAAACATGTTTTTATTAAATAAATATACTAAAAAAAGCCCTCTTCGACCTTGCTTTGAACTTTGATGGTCATTCTTTCATCTGCCGGCCGTCATAACGAATTTTGTAATCGCCTTTTAACAGGAGATCTGATACTTTAACACAATCATATCCGTTTTTCGTAAGATTATCCAAGATGGAGGGCAGAATTTTCTCAGTGTACAGGGTATCATTGTGAAAAAGAATGATGGATCCACGGTTGACATTCTGGGTCACCCTCTTGTAAATATCATTCGCCGATAAAGTCTTTTTCCAGTCCAAAGAATCCACGTCCCATTGAATGGACTGATAGTTCATTTTTTTGGCAACTCTTACTGTAGTTGAATTATACTCCCCATAGGGTGGACGGAATAAAGTCACTTTGGTGCCCGTTATTTTTTCAATAACCTCGGTGCAGCGCCTTATTTCCTCTTGAATTTTAGCCTCAGGTATTTGGGCCATATGCGCATGTGAATAGCCGTGATTGGCTACTTCATGGCCTCGCTCGATCATGAGCTTCACCATATCCGGGTTTTCTTCAGCCCAAAGCCCAACTAAAAAGAAGGTCGCTTTAGCTTTGTAGTTGTCAAGGGTATCCAGAATATTCGGGATATCATCGGCCCCCCAGGCACAATCAAAGGTGATGGCACACTTCTTGCCTTCACAATCCACTGAGTAGATAGGGATATCTTCACGGTAATGTCCCGAAACCTGTGCCAGATAGTTTTGTGTCAGTACAGCGTTAATAATGATAAAAATAATGGCCGCAACAAGAATTAAAAGAAGAGGAACATAGTCCTTCTTGCGGATAAATAAAACTTTCATGTCAGCATTCCGCCAAGAACATGTTTCTATTAAGCATTCTATGGTTTCGATACATGACTTATGCCAGCAGCATGTATTTACCCGTCAGGCTCTTTTTCACAAGGCCTTTAAGCTCCAGGTCCAGGAGCAGCTCAAATAAGTCCTTGAGAGGAATACGTGTTTTAAGGGACAGCTCCTCATCATATAGATCCTCAATTTTTAGAGCACTGATGATTTTCTTGCCTTCCTGGCCCAAACCATCGGTTTTACGGCCCCGCTTTTTGCGTTTTCCTTTATCAAGAGGAGCAAGACCAAATTGAAGCTCCTCCAGGATATCCTCCATATTAAGAACCATCTTGGCACCATCCTTGATCAGACGATTGGTACCCATACTATTAAAGCTTGTGATATTGCCTGGAATGGCAAAAACCTCTCTTCCCTGTTCCAGGGCGCAATGGGCTGTAATCAGTGAGCCGCTTTTAAGCCCAGCCTCCACCACCAGGGTACCCAGTGACATACCGCTTATAATCCGGTTTCGATTAGGAAAATGAAAGGTAGCAGGCCGTGTACCGGGAGGGTATTCTGAAATGACTGCACCTGAATGAATAATACGTTCCATAAGAGCTCTGTTTTCAGGCGGATAGGGCGTGTCTACCCCACAACCCAGAACAGCCACCGTCTCCCCCTCCACATTAAGAGCACCGCAATGGGCTGCTGTGTCTATTCCCCTAGCCATACCACTGACCACTAAAATACCCGCATAGGAAAGCTCTGACGACATTTTTACCGCTGTTTCAATACCATAGCCCGAGGCTCTCCTGGAGCCGACAATTGCAATGGCATTGGATTTGGGAATATTACCTCTCATATAAAGCATCAGCGGTGGATCGTGGATATATTTAAGCATCTCAGGATACTCTTCATGGGAAAGGGTTAAAAGCTTAATATCATGACTAGTACAAAAATCGACGATGCGATGGGCCTCCTGCCTGGTTGCATCGCTATGATAAGCCTCATAGGCCTGAGGTGTAAAGCCTGCCTTGATCAGGGTCGATTTATCAGCTCCATAGACATTTAGTGGTCCACCCATGAAAGTAACAAGCTCAAGCTTCATATGATTGCTCACACCTTCAAGGGTGCTTAAGTAAAGCCAATACTCTAATTCGTTTATCATAAGATTCCTCCACACCCTATACCCTGGCAGTTCTGTCCAGAGCCCTATATTGTATGGCCTCGGCCACATGCCTTGCTTTAATAAGCTCATGCTCCTCAAGGTCTGCGATGGTTCGGGACACCTTCAGGATGCGGTCATGGGCGCGTGCACTTAGACTGAGTCTGTCAAAAGCTGATCTCAAAATCCGTTTTCCTTCCTCATCCAACCGGCAGAACTCGCGTATCATGGAGCCCTTCAGATGCGCATTGCAATAGATGCCAAAACGCTTATATCGCTCCTGTTGAAGCTTTCGAGTTCTATTGACACGTTTCTTTATTTCCTCCGATGGCTCCTCGGGCTTAGAGTTTTCTATTTCTATATACCTTAAGGTTGGCACATGAACATGGATGTCTATGCGATCCATCAGTGGTCCCGACAGACGTGATAGATAATTTTCCGCATCACGAAAGGAGCAGGTGCAGCTTTTCGTGGAATCTCCATAATAGCCGCATTTACAGGGGTTTGCGGCTGCTATAAGCATGAACCTGCAGGGATAGGTTACTGAGGCATTGATCCGTGAAATGTTGGCCTGTCCATCTTCAAGAGGTTGTCGCAAAACATCCAAAGTCATTCTGGGAAACTCGGGAATTTCATCAAGGAAGAGAACACCATGATGAGCAAGGCTGGCTTCTCCCGGCCTTGGCAGCCTGCCTCCGCCCACCAGGCTCATAGCGCTTACCGTGTGGTGAGGGGAGCGGAATGGCCGCTCTTGCACAAGAGGGCTATTCTGAGCCAGCAACCCTGCTACACTATAGATTTTGGTTACCTCAAGAGATTCCTCAAAGGTCAAATCCGGCAAAATGGTTGGGAGTCTGCGGGCCAGCATGGTTTTGCCCGATCCAGGACTGCCGATCATAATGAGATTATGTCCGCCACAAGCAGCAACCTCCAAGGCCCTTTTTGCATTTTTCTGGCCCTTTACATCAGAAAAATCCTCCTGACTTAAGTTCAAGGCCGGAGCTGAAAATTCGTCAATATAGCTATATGTAATGGGTTGAGTTCCATTAAAATGTTCAACAGCTTGCTTAAGAGTATGAACAGGATAAATTTTCAGTTCGCGCACTACAGATACCTCTCGGGCATTTTCATGAGGTAACATAAGCTTGGAAAACCCCAATTCTCTTGCCGCGATGGCCTTGCAGAGCATCCCCGATACAGGCCGGACACTTCCATCCAGCGCAAGCTCCCCCACAAGCATATAGTCTTCAATGGCGCTGCTTGTTATAATTCCCGACGAAGCTAGTATTCCCAATGCCAAGGGAAGATCAAAGCCGGAGCCCTCTTTACGTGTGTCAGCAGGTGCCAAATTAACGGTGATACGCTTTACCGGAAATTCAAATCCTGAATTTTTAATAGCCGCCCTCACACGTTCCCTGGCCTCTTTTACCGAGATATCGGCAAGCCCCACGATATCGAAGGTAGGAATACCATTTGAAATATCGGTCTCTACCTGAATAGGATAACCGGCAAGACCTGTAAGCCCGCAGGTGGAAACTCTGCTGAACATAAAAAACCTCCAAACAAGAACATCTGTTTGGAGTACATTCTAGCATATTTGTCTATATTTTACAAGTTTAAATTATAATGTTTCAAATTACATATTAATCTATGTAAATGGTGTATTTTCTGTCCAGTATCATAGCGTAATCTCCTGCATTAATAAATCCCAATCGCTCATAAACACGACCTGCCTCTTCATTGCTGAAAAAGAGGTTAGGAATCTTATTTTCTTTCAGAAGGTCCTGGCAGATGCAGGAGACTACCAATGAGGCCAGACCTTGCTTTCGATATTCCTGGCGTGTCACCACACCCCCGATAGTGGCATATTGAGCTGATTCAATGGTGGTGTAGGCCTGAGAGACAATGACACCGTCACGTTTCAGAACAAAGTAGCGGCAAATGCCAAGCTCCATTCTTCTTCGAATGCCTCTTTCAATTTCCATGCGTGAATGGTAAAACCGTGAGAACTCCGGGATACTGTAAATCAGTGCGGCAAGCTCCTGGCAATCGGCCAAATCAGCCTTTTTTACCTCGGTACATGGTACCAGCTTATTTCCGTTTTGCAGTTTCATATGACATGAGGGTTCCAGCACCATACCCTCGAGATAGAGAGCCATATCACTTAACAGGTCCAGCTTCCCTGAGATAATATCTGCACCCAAAAAAGATGCAAAGCTTCCAAGCTCCTCATTTTCAACAAAAACACAGCCCTCGCTGTAAACATAAAGACTGTTAAAATGCTTCATGATTACAGCAAGGGTCTTCTCATTGTTTTCATCAACCTGGAGCCAAACATTCTGAAATTCTTTCTCAAAGCCATACTTTTCTATATGTGCCAAAAGGGTTGTATTTAAGCTTCCCTCAATTTCCAGGTAGTCTATAACCTTTTCGGCATCATCATTTCCGGCTCGTCTGATCATATTTCTCCCATCTGTCAGGGGAATTAAAAATTATTTCCCGTTTTCAACTTTCCCTTAATAATTGCTTATTAAGCTTCCTCATATCGACCCCTGCAATATCAAGATACCGCTTCATCTTCTCAGTTTCAAGAGGTCTTTTAATACTTAATTTTGTTGTCTTGATAAGTTCTTCATAGGTCATGACAAAATAGCGGATGATTTTATACTGAGGAATGCTCTTATTTAGATTCTTTATGGCTGCTTCCAGCTCGTCTCCAATCCTGTCGAGGGTATAACCTTTACCTTCAAAGTATTCTTTATCAATTACAAGCTTTGCGCATACCTGAATATCGCCGTCGGGAGCAGTGTTTCCCCAAGCGAAGGATTCCTTGATACCCGGAATGGTATTTAAAAGGATTTCATATTCCTCAGGAAAAGCTTTTTTGCCATTGGTGAAAACAATCATGGATTTGGCGCGGCCTGTTATTTTCAAATAACCCTTTTCATCAATTATCCCCAAGTCCCCCGTTCTGAACCAGCCATCCTTCTCCAGTACTTCTTCTGTTTCTTCTGGATTTTCAAAATAGCCCAACATGACATTGGCGCCTCTGGCCATAATTTCTCCCATTCCGTTTTCATCGGGATTATCAATAGTAATTTCTACATCCTTAACCGGAATACCTATGGTGCCGACAACATTGTGAAAGAATGTGGTTGCATTTATCACCGGCGAGGTTTCAGTCAACCCGTAGCCTTGAAGAAAGGTAATACCGAAGCTCTGAAAGCCCTTAAGAATTTCCGGGTTAATGGGGGCGGCTCCCGAAACAAATAGTCTCAAATCTGGTCCGAGCTTATCCATAACAGGTTTAAAGAGCTTTCGTCTGATGTCGATTCCCAGCTTTCTCAAAAATTCCGAAAGCCGTGTCATGGCTTTTATAAGGCTGGTTTTTCCCTGCTTTTCAATTCCATCCATGACCCTTCCGTATATGGCTTCAAAAATGGCAGGAACACCAACAAGTATGGTTACGTTAAACTCCTTGATATTTTGAGCCAAATGCTTGATACCTTCCGAATAGGAAATGGTAACACCCATATGCAGCATATACATTAAGCCTATGGTATTTTCAAAGGTATGATGAAGGGGCAAAAGAGAAAGATGAACATCATTTGAATAAACTTTTAACAAGGTTGAAATAGAGGTTATGTTGCTGGCTATATTCGTATGCGACAGCATGACCCCTTTGGAGGCTTTTGTTGTACCGGAAGTGAATAACAGGATAGACATTTCATCCCGCTTGATGATAGCCTTTACAAAGCGTTTGTCGTCTTTATCCAGAAGCTCGTTTCCTTTACGGATCAAGGAAGCCATAGTCATAAAACGCGGGTCTCCTTCTACAGGAGGAATTTCATCCATACAGATAAAGACTTTTAATGTATTCTCTCTTTTTGAAAGTTCTACCATAGTGTCCTGGTAAGCCTTGCTGTAAAAAATAGCCTCCACCCTGCCTCTATGGATTAAATTTTCTACTTCATTGAGAGGGAGGTATTTATCAAGAGGAACGCCTATACCTGTACCATTGATGATTGAGAAATAGGCAACGCTCCACTCATAACGATTCTCACTGTATACCGAGATATAGCTTCCTTTAAGGCCGAGTTCATGAAGGGCAGTTCCCAGGGCGTCTACATCATGGTCGAGATCATGATAGGTTTTTTCAATAAGCTTACCGTCTCTTTTAAATTTGAAGGCTGTTTTTGATCCATATTTGGATACGCTTCCTTTAACCAGCTGACGTAGGTCCGATACCGGAAATGCCTCATAGTGACCAAATCCCCTGACAATTCTTCTTCCGTTACTGGTGGTGATTTCATACCCTTTACTCATTAAACCCTCTCCTATTATCTGTTATTATTATTTAATAATAGTACTTGGTGATAATTATACAGGAAAAAAATAAAAGTTTCAAGGTTTTTAGTTTGCCCTGAAACTTTGCTCATGATGAGTAAAAAAGTACAAAAATTCTTCACGGTCATTCCAACACATCCAAAATGTATGCATGATCTCTGAGCCATTTTCGATGAACAGCAAAATCGGGCATAATATCCCTCACCTTGTGCCAAAAAGCACTTGAATGATTCTTGTGAATAACATGGCAGAGCTCATGGACTATGACATAGTCGACAGCACGTTGATTAGCCATGATAAGACGCCATGTCAGATTTATTTTGTTTTTGCTGTTACAGGAACCCCATCGCTTCCTTGCACTTGTAATACGGCATTCCTGAAAAGGTATTCCATATAACTTTGACAATTCAGCAATTCTTTTGTTGAGAAGGGCTTTGGCTTGATTTTGATACCATTTCTTTAGCATGGGATTTGCTTTTTCTTGATTAGCAGAGGGAATCAGCAATTCTCCCTCACTAAGGGTGATGAACCTGACCTTGTCGGTCACGACAAGCTTTAAGGTTTCCCCTAAAAAAGGTATAGTGCCGCCATGCTGAACAGAAAAATTCTGAGCTTGATTCACTCTTTCAATAGCTTGTCTCTTTTTATCGATAATCCAGTCTCTTTTATCTTGAATCAGTTTTTGGATCTCCCTTAGCGGCAGCCTTAAAGGAGCCCGTACAATCAGTCTGCCTTCCTGTGAAATAGTCAGGGAAACAGACCTTCTTTTTGAGCGGATAAGCTCATCAATAACCAGTTCAACCATGCCTCTACTTTTTCTCCGGGATAATTTCCAGCCAGTAGCCGTCAGGATCTTCAATGAAATATAGACCCATGGCCTTATTCTCGTAACAAATGCAGCCCATCTCCTTATGAAGCGCATAGGCTGCCTCATAATCGTCCACCTTAAATGCAATATGGGATTCATTATCACCAAGGTTATAGGGGCCTTCCTTGTCTCTTAGCCAGGTGAGCTCGATTTGATGCAATGAATTCCCGTCTCCCATGAAAACAAGAATAAAGCTTCCGTCAGAAGGTCCTTTTCTTGACATAACCTTGAGACCCAGAGCTTTTTCATAAAAAGTAACGGATTCGTCGAGATTTTTTACATTAATATTGGAATGAACAATTCTAAAATTCATAGCGTTGTTATCCTTTCACATTATTTATTTACGAGATTTGTCCGGTTGGCTTTCATAACCGCCCGATACCCTGAACAGAGGCAGGTTCCACAGGAACATGCCACAAGCCTCGACCCGGAAACAGAGGCAGTTTCCTACAGGAACATGCCACAAGCCTCGACCCAGAAACAAAGCGACTCGTCTTATTGTGATTATAGCAGAAAATGGCGATTCTATCACTAAAACGAATGAACAAAATTCTGTGACAATTTCATTTCTTATTGCTTTTTAGTATGCTAAGATATTGATGTGTAACCACACTAAATTTTAATGACAGGTGAGAATATGGCAAAACTCTATTTTCGTTATGCAGTTATGAATGCCGGAAAATCCACTCAGCTTCTCCAAATCGCCTATGATTACGAGAAGTATAATTCCAGAAAGATCCTTTGCCTCAAGCCACACACCGATACAAAAGAGGGCGAATATATTATAAGCCGCCTTGAAAACGGTGAAATCAAGAGAAAATGTGACTTCTTAATCTATCCTGAAAAGGATTGGCTATATAATAGGCTAGTGCAGGAAATCAATAAGGCCCATGAGCAAGGAAACAGCCTGTCCATCGTTCTCATTGATGAAGCGCAATTTTTATCAAGAGATAATGTTTGGGAGCTTGCCAGGATTGCAACGGAGTATAATCTCCCAGTTATTTGCTTTGGCATTAAGGTTGATGCCTTGGGTAATCCCTTTGAAGGCAGCACCCACCTCTTCGCCCTGGCTCAGAATATTGAGGAGGTCACCACTCGGGCCATTTGCAGGGTCAGCAAGACGCCTAAAAAAGCCACTATGAATTTGCGGCTTGTTAATGGCGAACCCATATTCGAAGGAAGCCAAATTGCCATTGAAAACGATCAGGATATTCAATACCTGCCCGTCTCCCTGGATGTTTACATGAATCTCAAATATGGGAAGATGGTTTTACCCAAAAAGAAATGAGACTACATCGGTCAACCTTGCAATTTTATGGTGTGATAAAGAAAGATCCTGATTCCCTGAACCGGGATTGTTAAATCCAAAGCACAGTAAACCCGCCGTACAAGCTGCCTTTACCCCTGCAGTCGAGTCCTCAATGGCGGCAGCTTCAGAAGGCTCTACCCCTGCAAGGGCCAACACCTTTTTATAACATTCCGGTTCGGGCTTTCGCTTTTCAACCTCGTCCCCCGTTACTGTATAAGTGAACCTATTCTTAATTCCATATCGGTTAAGAACCTTTTCAACAAAATAACGCCTGGAGGATGAGGCGAGGCCGATCTTAATGCCTCTGCTCTCAAGCTCATCCAATAATTTTGGCAGTCCTGGTGTAAGCCCCATACCGAGCTTTTCCATCATGGAAAGAATCAGGTTGTTTTGAAGCAGCACAAGGTCATCCGGCTCTGCCATAAGGCTGTACTCTTTTATAATCTTGGCCCAAAAGGCTTCATTGGGCAATCCCACTGTGGCATCCAGGTTAACATCGTTTTCTATGCCATAATCAACTAAAACTTGTTCTTTTGCCTTGCGATGGAGTGGTTCAGTGTCAACAATAACTCCGTCCATATCAAATACCATAAGTTTAATCTGACTCATATAACATCCATTCTGTACTTAAATTTCTCCATATCAGCACCCATGAAGATGAATTATCTGCTCCGTATACAGATCTTAACATATGAAGAAGCGCATGAAAAGTATTAAACCCGTTAACGTAATCAAAGATTGCTAATAGACCAAGTCATTTGGTATGTTCCTCACTTCTGCTTATGTGCAAACAATCATGACCACCGGCTTAATCAGTGGTCATGATTGTCTTAACATAATGTATATTTCATGGTGAATAACGATTAGTTAGTCTGGGACCCAAATATGATCATTGAACAATCTTACCGCCCCTATCCTGGTGGCTGTCCGCTGACCCATATTCCATTAAATCCTGGAACTGTTCGCCTCTGGCGCTGTCATTGAGATTGGAGGAGTGGAGAATCTGCTCCTCCACGGGTCGATTTTTCTTTTTATCCCCCTTCATCTCCTGCACATGCTTATCAAATTCCCGGGCGCAGTCTATACAGAGCTTGGCTTGAGGCAGCAACTCTAGTCTTTTTGGGTCTATGGCCTCACCGCAACTCTCACAAAGTCCAAAGGTTCCGTCCTTTATTTTCTCTTTTGCCCGGTTAATCTCATCTACCTCATGCTCCTGAAGCTTTTTTAATGCCATTTGATGCTCAATATCAAACAGTTCACTGGCTATTTCAGCGGGATGATTGTCATAATTTGAAAGTTCGGTAGAATTATTATTGTCATTATCTCCAAAGGTCAGATTCTCCATGTCGTCCAATATTTCCATATGGTGTTCCCTGTGCTGATCTAAAAGGTGCTTGAAATGGTTAGTATTGCTGCTATTTGCACTGGTTTCATTTATACTATTCTCGTTCTTGTTGCTATTCATACTATTATTCCTGTTGTTATCCATAATCAATCAAACCTTTCATTTTCTTTAAAAATATATAAGGTTAATATCCCACGAAAAGCTTATAAAAATGCTGTAGTTTGATGGAATTGAATCCACAACTTGATCCATTTCCAACAGATCAATTCTCATTCAAACGCTGTAACAAATATTTTGAAAAAATAGACATTACTATCTTGTTATGCATAATAGTTTGCTATATAATATAACATATGAGGTGAAGAAATTTGGATATCCAGTTTAAAAAAGGTTTGTTAGACTTGTGTGTATTAGGAATTATATACAGCCAGGATTGCTACGGGTATGAATTGGTCGAACAAGTATCTCAAGTTATAGATATCACTAAGGGAACACTTTATCCCTTGTTGAAACGCTTACAAGATGAAAGGTTCTTAGAGTATTACATTTTGGAATCAGCTTATGGACCACCGAGAAAGTACTATAGGATAACAGCCAAAGGAAGAGATTATTTTAATAGGCAAAGAGATGAATGGTATAAAATTTCAAATTCGCTGACAAAGTTTCTGGAAGGTGTGTCGTTATGAAAATTGAAAACTATTTGAGCAAACTAAATTGGGAAATCAGGGATTTACCTGCCGAGTACAAGATGGATATCTTAAAGGACTATGAGAATCATTTCAAAGAAGGTTTACTGGCAGGAAAAAAGGAAAATGATATCATACTCGAGCTTGGGGATGTTAATCTAATCGCGCGAAACATTTTAGAGGAATATTATACTGAACATCCTGGCGAGAGAAATAAACAAGAGGAACAAAAGTCGTTTGGAATAATCGTAGATACGACAATAAATATATTGAATCTTATAATTGTTGTTCCTTTTGTCTTTAGCATACATCTTATGGGAGGCTGTAAAAAATCTTGTGTATGGTAAAGGAAATACTCTTTTCTGGTAAGGATTAGTAATAAGAAACCAGAAGGGAGTATTTTTTATGGTAGCATTGCCTAAGGATGTAATTCAGGAAATAATTC
>JAEZTB010000057.1 GCA_023443745.1 Bacillota bacterium | reverse complement strand
TAGTTTTTCCCGTTCCAGCATCTTTCATCACCTGTCTATATTTTACCATTTTACAACGAAAAAGCCCAGCTTTCACTGGACTTTTTCGACAGGCTGAGCGGCCTTGATGGAACCATCAAGGCCGCCGCCTGTATAGTTGAATTATTTGAAAATTGATTGTGCCTGTTCTTCGGTAATATAGCCGTATTTCACCATTTGTCTGACCACATATTTCTGCCGTTGCTCCGCCAAGGTCGGGTTTTCTGTTAAGGAGTACACAGAGGGGGCATTGGGAATACCCGCCATAAGGGTACACTCATAATTCGTCATCTCAATGGGCGCTTTATTCAAATATCCTTTACAGGCGTCACCAATGCCATAATAGCCATCCCCAAAATATATGGAATTGACATACAGCTCCAGGATTTCGTCTTTCGTGTAGGTGTGTTCCAACTGGAACGCCACAAACATTTCTGCCACCTTACGAATAAAGCTCTTTTCCTGCGTAAAATACATATTTTTGGCAAGCTGCTGCGTAATTGTGCTGCCGCCTTCCCGCAGGCTCCAGGTGGTCAGATTATTCCATGCAGCCCGACCTATGGCAATCAGGTCAATTCCAAAATGCTGTTCAAAACGGTGATCCTCAACGGCTACAACGGCATTCAGATACATTTTGGGAAGTTCTGATAACTCCGTATAGCTCGAATCAGACTGGATTTCCTCTACTTTGCTTTCAAGACTTTGCTGGGTCAGCGCCGCCTGATACATCTGGTAACCACGGCCAATCAATACGCAACCCGCCATAACCGCAACGGCTACTACAAGGAGCAACAACCGCAAAATGGTTTTTCTCATGGCACGTTTTTTCCTGTGTTTGTACCGGCTCATAATTCCTGTCACAGTTCGTTGATGGTTTCCGTCACCGAGATTGTCCGCATTCGTTTGGCCGGAGAATATGCGGCAAGCACCGCCGCAGCAATGACAAACAGTACGATAACGGCCAGCGATCCGATAGGCAAAGTCCAGGACGCATACGGAAAGTGATCCGTAATAAGGAAGTCATAGATTACTTTACTGAAAGGCAGACCAACCGCACAGCCGATAATACAGCCCCAAAAGGCGTAGGTGAAGGCTTCTGCCAGAATCATTTTGGAAAGCTGTCGGCCATCCATGCCTACTGCCCGCATAGAGCCATACTGCCTAATACGGGCCGATACGCTCATGGAAATGCTGTTCACGATGTTCAGCACAGTAACCAGCGTGATAATGCCAAGAAAAGCATAGACGCAGGCAACAAAGGCAAAATAAGTGCCAGATGTGCGTTCATCCCGCTTATCGTTCATGGTATAACCGCTTTCCTCCACGATTTGACGAATGGCGGCTACATCTTCATCCGTTGCGTCGGAAGTAGTCTGAATCATAATGAGCGAATAATCGGTGATACCCGTTAGCCGGGTAAATGTCTCGTCAGATGTAATCAGAGTGATCTTGCCACCTGTGAGACCATCCCCGCTGAATGGGTCATATTTCAACAGCCCGGCAATCGTGATCTGCTCGTCCCCTATGAGAATGGTATCTCCCACGGCCCAGGGACTATTCTGATCCCAAGTTGCAAGGACATACTCGCTGTCACCATAAACCTCTGACAAGTCGCTTCCCCAGCGGAGTGTACCGTCTTTTTGGAGAGCCTTCAGGTCAAAATCGTCAAAGGAAACCAAATCCAAAGTGCTGGAAAGGGTCGTGTCACCATCCAGACCGGCAGCCACGTCGAAGCTGCTTCTGCGACCATAGACTTGTTTCACGCCCTCCATTGCTGAAAGCGTCTGTACCAAATCGCTGTCGATGGAATTGCCTCCGTCACTACTTGAAATATCAATATCAGAGGTGGCAGCCGATTGCGGCATCAGGTGATCGACAAAATCAATCAGAACAGAAAAGCTCAAAAACAGAATGATACTCAAAGCAAAGGAGCCGGTCATCAAAAACAGGTTTTTCTTTGCGGCCACAGCATGGTGAATACCCAGCGCCGTTTCAATCCTGAGAAAAATTGTATGGACAGCGTGATGACCTGCTTTTGCTTTTTCGGAATTACCAGAAACCGCCGCAACGGGGGAAACCCTTGCAGCGTGTTTGGCTGGGGTTCTCGCCGCCAATAGAACAGTAATCACACCCACCAAAATACCGCTGACAATTCCAATGCCACTGATACCAAACAGCGGAATGTTTGAAAATTCTTCCCCAACAAGAAATCGTAGAGCAGCACATAATACCCAGGAAGTTAAAATCCCAAGGACAAGGCCAATGGGAACGGCGGTTTTACACCAATTTAAGGCTTCCAGGCGGACAAAGCGGATAATCTGCTGCTTACTCATGCCGATGCAGCGCATCATACCAAAGAACTGGGTGCGCTGCGCCACGCTGCTGTTAATGCTGCTGGAAATCATCAATACCCCGGCAATCAGAACCAGCAGAAACATTCCAGCCGCCGTAATCATCAATGTCTGCCCCATTGCGGTGTCCATTAGACTGTCGATAAGCGAAAACTCACCATGCTTATCTGACAGTCTGGATTGTTCCATCCGAGCGCCCATTTCTGCCATGCTGAAAATAGCCGTGACCATAAACACGGCGAAAATGATGCAAAGCAGCGTCATGCGGTTTTGCCGCCGGTGAACCCTTGCTGAAATCGGAATCAGGCTTAAATAACTTCTCATTCCCGGCACCTCCCAAAATCAGTCACCACGCCATCCGACACCCGCAGGATGCGGTCAGCAGTCTGAGCGATGC
>JAEZTB010000051.1 GCA_023443745.1 Bacillota bacterium | reverse complement strand
GGGTGGCGCTTATACATCTGGGGGCGGCAAAGTAGGCTTTTACAGGAGACTGTCTTATGCACAGCCTTCCCCTACAATCACAACATCACCAGCGCAAAAAGCAACTATGCTCTGCCATCCGAAGTTTGACAGACCGTTAAGCGTCAAAGAGTATGCAAGGATACAGCAGTTCCCTGACGATTGGGTCTTCATTGGAACTACTGCGGCCAAATACCGTCAGATTGGAAATGCTGTCCCGGTAGGGCTGGGGACAGCCATCGGTCTGGCCGTTTTAGCTGCAGCGGAAAATTCTGCCGTGGTAGAGACCAAGCGATTTAGAGGAACAAGCGTTCACAACAAAATAAAGAATGCATTGGAATTAGGAGGAAACGCAATTGGCTATTAATAATTCTTATGATGAAAACGCAGTCGTATCGGCAATCGCCACGGCACTTGAGACATTCTACGGTACACTGATTGAAAAGATTGATAAACTGGATATCATGAAAGTCATGAAAAGGAAGAATCCATATCTTTACCGTGCCAAGGCAATGGAAAACGCCTCAGAAATCGTGGAATCCGTATTAAGCGCATTTGTCAGTTCAAGCGAAGAGACCATTTTTGGAAACTGCTTTTTTGAGCCGATTGCAATCGCCGCCAGCGGAGGTAATAAGGCACTGGCGGAAGGAATCGATATCATGATCCAGGATAATGACTCCAATACGATCTATGCTGTAGCTGTGAAAAGCGGCCCTTCGGTGTTCAATGCCGATAGCAAGAAAAGGCAGGAACAGAACTTCATGGCCGCTTCCAAATTGGCGCAGCAGGCAAAGGCACGGTATGAAGCATATATCGGCTATTGCTATGGCAAGAAAAAGGACAGCGGGCGCGGAAAACCGAAAATGTACCAAGAACTGGCAGGAAAGCGGTTCTGGGCAGAACTGACAGGCAATGAGAATTTCTACATAAAGATTATAAGCTTTATGGGAACCTTGCCGGAGCAGTATGTGGCTTCCTACAAAGAGAGCTACAATAAAGCGTTTAACCGCCTTGTTAGAGAATTTTCCAACGATTTCTGCAAAGAAGACGGCAGTATCGATTGGGAGAAGCTGGTGGAGTTTAATTCGGGAGATTAAACACACATAAGAAATCATTGTTTTGCGGGAGGATGTTCATGTGAGACAAAGCCGATCATTCAAGGAGTATGTTGAGAATAACCTCGACAATCAGATGTGGAGGGCAATTGAGGAATATCTTCCTACACTTGAGCCCTCCGTTCTTGATTTGCGCCTTAACAAAGTCCGGAATGTCGGTGAGATAGAGCTTTACGAAACAGAACTACAATTTGTCGATGTGTCTGACCTCCCTGACTCGGCCATAGAATTCGATGTAGTTATGGATGCCACGCTCATTATCCATGATGAGGATCGCTACCATAACGATGAATCCGAGGCGGCGCACCAGTGGTTTATGATTCGATGCCGTGGAGATTTGGATTGCAAACTAAGAGATCTGGAAATATACGATGTTTGTGTGTACAACAGGCGGAACCACCAGAAACGCCCGATGTCCAATGCACTTGTCCCAATTATTTATAAGGATAGCCTGGAAAAGGAAGCGGAGGCTTTCCTGCGTAAGTATTATAAAGAAGCACTCCTTCAGCCAATGTGGGTTAACCCCACCGAATTGGCGAAGCGGATGGATTTGACAGTAATCCCACACCGTATCTCAGAGGATCTGAGCGTTTTCGGCCAGATTTATTTTCGGGAAACGGACGCTAAACTGTATGATGGCGATAAGGCAGAAGAAATTGAAAAACATGTCCTCCCAGGAACTATTGTTGTTGACCCGTCCGTGGCTTTCCAGAGGAATCTTGGAGCATATAATAATACCATCGTTCATGAGTGTGTCCACTGGGAACTTCATAAAAAAGCGTTTGCATTGGAGCAGTTATTCAACGAGGAAGCAAGCCAAATAAAGTGTAAGGTTGTCGGTGGCATAGAAGGACCGAGCAACGATGACACGAAGTGGATGGAATGGCAGGCGAATGCCCTTGCTCCACGCATCCAGATGCCACTTACTATGTTTAAAAAGCAGGCATTCACTACGATTCGAAAATATCGTGACGAGTTAGGTGTTTTCGAACTGTGCGAGTTGATGCCTTTCGTCATTGAAGAACTCGCGACCTTTTTCATGGTTTCTCGGACAGCGGCAAAGCTGCGGATGATCGATGCCGGGTACGAGGAAGCGGCGGGAGCGTTCATTTACATAGACGGGCATTATGTAAAACCACACGCCTATAAGAAAGGCTCGATCAAGCATAACCAGACCTATTCTATCCCGGCGCAGGACGCAGCAATCCAGAGCATTATAAATCCTCTGCTGAAAGATGCCGGCCATTATATTTATATCGATTCGCACTTTGTTCTGAACCATCCAAGGTATGTGTATCAGAATGAAGCCGGCGAGACATTGATGACCGACTATGCCCGGTATCATGTGGATGAATGCTGTCTGGTATTTGACCTTTCCATCCGTGGCCGGGTCGAGGAACGCTACCACCGGGAATGCTTCCTGAATCGTGATAAAAGCTCACCCATCGACTTTGATATTGTGTATAAGGGAGAAAACGGTGAGCTTGATGCGGAAAGTAGGAAGAAATTAATCCGTGATACGGTTATGGAGGAGGCCAGAGTGCTGGACGGCCTTTCCAACAACTACACGAAAGCATGGAAAGAACTGTTGAAGTGGAGAGGTATTTCACAAGCAGAACTCGCCCGCCGTACCACGATTACGGAAAAGACCATCGGACATATCATCAATGGCGATACTATCGGAACGCTCAATAATGTGGTGCTGATGTGTCTTGCAGCCCATCTGCCCTGGGAAATGAGTGATTATTTGATTCAACGCTCCGGGCATAAGCTGCTCTTAAACAACGATGACCACAATTGGTATCGATTTGTACTGAAGAATATGTATCCAAAAGAAATACCGGAAATACAGGCGTTCCTGCAGGAACAGGGCGCAAGCCCATTATAAAAATGAAAATAAAATTTACGGAGGTGCCCCTATGAGCGAAAATGTGCGTCTTGGTGACGGCGTTGTGGATGAAGCAAAATCTGAGGCGAATAACAGGCTAAAAGAACTGGTCAGAATAACAGTTAATATGTTTTTTGACGATTTGGAGAGGCGGGTGAAAGACCTCCCGGATACAATCAAACGGCTACGCAATAATCCAGAAGTGGAACAGAAAGTGGAAGAGTTATGGTCAGAGCAGCTTTTTGAAGAAGGGCTTATCCCCAAAGGATATAGCGACCTGCCTGACAAATTGCTGATTGACAACCTCCATCAGACGGGGTATCTGGACGGACTTTATGTTGGATATGCCCTCGCTATGATGGCGATGGTAGATAACAATGCTGATGAGGACTTGATTCTTGCTGTCCGCGATTATATTCGTCCGAATTTAATGGGGCATCATTTTAATGATAGAGACGAATTTATCTGCCAATATAAGAACGAAAAATATAGCTGGGTTGAAAAAGGCAAACGATGATCATGTCTTTTTGAGGATCAGCCTATGGATTTGAAAAATTTGATGCGAAAATACGAAAACATGGAAATCCGATTACCATGCTCAAATTAATATGAAAAGTGCCTGACAGAGCCATATGTGACCTTAACGGTCATGTATGGCTCTATTTTTTTTGCCTTTTTTCAAGGGCTATAGGCGTCAAACATGGAAATGTGCTTACAATTCCGGGTTCTGCGCAAAGTGGCTAAAATGGAATTATCAAAGGGAAGACCTTTGAAATAAATCAAATCCGCTTTGTGAAGTACGCGCGTTAAGCAGAGCGGTGGATACATACGGAAGTCTGAAACTGGCGTTATTGCGCCAGTTCGGAAAATCCGATGTCCACCGTTTTCTCGCCATGCCATCACAAGGCTGCCGGAGTCGGTGTGTCATCAGATGCGCCGGCTTTCTTCGTGTCCACCGCTCGATGGGCGGTGAAAGGACACGAAATGACAGTAAATCAGAGTAACACAGAGTCAAAGAAGTTCCAGATCCCGATGATGATAACCGATGAGGTCATCCGCGATTTTGGCATCAAGCCGGAGGACGTCACCTGGCGGCGCATCGGCAACCGCAAGTGCCAGGTGGTCATGGTGGACGCAACCGAGGAAGAGTATCGGGCGTATATGGCGCCGATCTGGGCGGAAATCAAACGGGAGGACCGGGACGGCCGCTGCATGGTCAAGGGAAAGAATGGCCGGCTCATCCGCTGCCCGGAGGGCAACCGCTGTGAGGAGTGCAAGTATTTCTCGGAGGCCAGCCGCGAGCGGAATAAGCCCGCCTCGCTCTCTGTCCTGATAGATGAGGGCGCGGAGCCGATTGCCGAAGGGTCATTTGAGGATGATGTGATTTATGAGACCATCCTGGAAGACCTTATTTCCATGCTGACAGAAATCAAGCCGAAGTATGGCAGGATCTTCCGCCTGCTCTATGACGGGGCCACCCAGCAGGAAATGGCGGACGAGCTTGGCATCAAGCAGCGGACGGTGTCGGACGACATCAAGAAAATCCGCAGCCTGGTGCAGCCGCTGGTAAAAGACATCTTTAACCGTTAAAAAGTGGGCGGTGCTTATCACTACGATAGGCACCGCCTTTTTCAGTCCTTCTTGTAAAACATGGTTTCATAGCCGTCCGCCCGGAGCTTCAGCCCCTGGATCCACAGCGGCGTCCTTCCCATCTGCTCACATACAGCATCCAAAGAGACGCCCATACTACACTCGATAATCAGCTCGTCATGGACGTGGCCGACAATAAAACAATGGGACAGCGTCCGTATGGCGTACATGAGGATATCCCTGGAAACCGCCTGGACGATGTTCTCCACAAATTTCGGGCCGTAGGACTCGATGCGCTCCCATTTCTTTGTACTGCCAACACCCTCATAGGTAACTGAGTCGCCGCCAAACTTGTTAACGCCCATCTTCGGCTTCACATAGCAGAGCTGCCGGCCGGAGGGCAGGACGATGAACAGCATCCCGCTGCGGTAACGGAACCGGATACCGTGTGTCTCCGTGTCCAGCCGCTGGCGGACGGTGGTTTTCACCGCATTGTCCACATCCCACCAGAACTGCACGATGTTCGGATTGGAGGTGCGCCAGGCATCCACCAGGGGCTGGAGTTCCTCCTCGGCAAGCCCCATTTCCAGTGCGCCCATCGACTTGAGGGCGCCTACCGAACCGCCGTATCCCAGGGCCAGCTCGGCAATCTTGCCTTTCTGCCTCAGATGGGCGTTCTGCCCGTGTTTTTCCACCGGCACATGGAACATGGCGGAGGCGCTGGCGCAGTAGATGTCACCGTTCTCCGCAAAAACCTTCAGCCGCCAGGACTCGCCGGCTAAAAACGAAAGCACACGGGCTTCGATGGCGGAGAAGTCGGAAACGATGAATTTATATCCCTCCCTCGGCACAAACGCCGTGCGGATGAGTTCCGACAGGACTTCCGGTACGGAGTCATACAGTGCAGAGAGCATGGCGTAATCCCCGGAACGGACAAGGCTTCTCGCATCCTCCAGATGTGCCATGTGGTTCTGCGGTAGGTTCTGCAATTGGATCAGCCTGCCCGCCCAGCGGCCGCTGCGGTTAGCCCCGTAAAACTGGAACATCCCTCTCGCTCTGCCGTCCGCGCATACGGCGTTCTGCATCGCTTGGTACTTCTTTACAGAGGACTTGGCAAGCTGCCGGCGCAGCTCCAGCACCTCGGCAAGCTCCGGCGGCGCGGTTTTCAGCAGCTCCTTCACAGCTTTCTTGTCCAGGGAGTCCACCTCAAGGCCGTGTTTTGTGAGCCATTCCTTCATCTGCTGGACGGAGTTGGGGTTTTCCAGGGCGGTGAGCTGCCGCATCTTTGCGGAGAGTTCTTCCCTGGAACGCTCATCGATGGCGATGGCCTGTTCCACCAGCACCATGTCAAGCTGTATGCCCCGGTCGTTGATCTCCTGGTCGAGGTGGTATTCCGCCCACAGGAAATCCGGCGCGGGGAACTTCGACAGCTTCTGCTGGATCGCCATCTCGGTTTCCACATCCCGCTTGTTATACGCGATGAAGGTTGACCACTTCACCGGGTCATGCTCTGGGAGGTTGCGCGTCCTGCCGCCGTTGGCCTTGGTAGGCTTACAAGGGACGCAGAAATAGCGGATGAGCGCTTTACCCTCTGCCATCTTCTGATTTTCCAGCTTGAGGACTTTGCCGATCCCCTCCAGAGAGAGGGGCAGCCCCATGTACGCGCCCCATACCAGGGAGCAGCGCCAGGAGGATGGGTCAAGGTAATTCCGGACGGTGTCCTCCTCTATGCTGTAGGAAGAAAAATACTGCGGATAGTTCCGGCGCAGCCAGACGGAAAGGCAGACCCGCTCGAAAGACGCATTGTACGCCCACTTAATAACGGAATCGTCCGCAAGCGCCTGGATGATCTCCTCCGGCACGGTGTCGCCGGAGGCCAGGTCATATACGGTGACCTCGCCGCCGTCCACAGACGCACCGAAAAGCAGAACCTCGAAGTTAGGGGACTCGGCGTATTTATACACGCCGCATTTTTTCAGATCGACATCGGAAAAGGTCTCCACGTCGATGGATAGGGTGTGGATTGCCATAGTGCTGTTACCTCCATAAGAAACAGGCGGCAGGAGTGCTGTTCCCGCCGCCCGGTGTGCATTGCTTATTCCTCCGGCTGTTTTGCCGCCTGGCGCTTCTTCTCCCTGTGCTTCTTGAACTTTGTCCAGCACCAGTGCAGGAAGTCGGTGATCCAGTACACGATACTGCCGATGGCAAATCCGTACAGGAGGATGAAAATCACGATCACATCAAACTGTTTTGCAAACTCATAAAGCTCTGTCATATCCGTTTACCTCGCATTTTCTTTGAATGGGCGGGCGGCAGTCACCGCTGCCGCCCTGTGTTGTCTCAGGAAAGATAATCGTCATCATCCTCGGTGGAAAAATCATCCTCGGCACGGCTCTTGCCGCCCAGCGGCTCCCCGTCGGAGATCTTCTGCAGGTTGTTCAGCCCGCAGGCGATGCCCCGGTTGCCATTGGAGTTAAAGGCATACAGGTTGATGCTGGCCCTGCCGTATACACCGGAGTACACCTCGGAACGCTCCAGGATGGGGTTCAGGTCCGCATCCACAATACCGGGTGCGGTGGCGGAATTGGCGTTGATGAAGTACGCATCCGCATAGACCGGATCATCGGGGCGCTCCGCATCGCCGTCACGCAGCGGGGTCTTGATGACCGAGAGGGCGGGGACGGTCTTGCCGTTGCCCTTCAGTTTGGACTCGCCCTCCTCATAGGCCGCCTGGATCGCCGCCTTGATGGCTTCCACGGTTTTCTTGTCGGACTTCGGGATGATCAGGCTGACGCTGTACTTGGGCGTGCCGCCGTTGATGCTCTTGGGGTCCCAGACATTCGCATAGCTCCAGCGGGTTCTGGGGCCGGTGATTACCTTCGTCTTATTTACGATCTTTGCCATAGTTGTTGTCCTCCTCATTTTCTTTGAAATCGTTAATGGCTGTGTTCATGGCCGGGCGCTTATCGCTCTCCGGCACAAGTACGGGTTTGCCGGGCGGCTTGTAGACAAGGCCGCCGAGCAGCTCTTCAAACTTCTTCCGGCCAAGGGCCTGGCTCATGGCCGTGATGCCCAGCAGTTTCTTCTCATAAGGCTCGTAACCGGCATCCTCGACCGCTTTGGCGACTGCGGCCTCATCAGTGTACTTCCGGTTGGAGCGGCCCTCGACCACTTTGAATCCTGTGAACTTCGTCCCGGACAGGGCTTTCTGCAGGGCGTAGTCCTTGATGTCCCCGGCCCAGGAGACCAGCTCGTCCGCTTTGGTAAGAATAGCGGCGACCTCATCATCTCCCAGGAGCGCGGGCATCTCGAAGTCATACCGTGCCAGTTCCAGGTTATATTCCGCCCGTTTGCGGCAGGTAGCTTTTGCCTTGCAGAACTGGCAGTGATTCCCGGCTTTAAACTCGCCCTTGCCCTCGTATGCCAGCTTTGCGGCAGGGGCAAGCACGGTCTCAGCCCAGGCCAGAAGTTCTTCCCGGCTCATGGTGTATGTGCTGACATTTTCCCGTCGTGGCTGGTAGATGGTAAGGCTGACCTGCGCAATATCGTAGATGCCATCGAACAGGTCGAGGGCGCCCAGCGCATAGCAGGAAAGCTGACTGTTCTTCTCCGCTGACACCAGGACGCCAAGCCCGTGCTTGTAGTCGATGATGTGGAGAAGCCCATCCGATACGATGACACAGTCCCCAGTGCCGAAGCTGCCCTCGATCCCCACATAGCGGGAATAGTCGAGCCGCTGTTCGACAAGCACCAGCGGATCGGTGCAGTGTTCCCTTGCCTTTGCCACTTCCTCCATTACGAAGACGCAGTACCCATCGGCGCAGTCCTCCATCTCCTGGGAGTAGTAGGTCAGGTTCTCCGTAGGGTCCTTCACCCTGCGGCCGAGGGCTTCTTCCACTTTATAAGCGCACAGCTCATGGCAGTCGGTTCCCTCCTGGGCGTATTCGCTGGGCCTGTCCGCATACTCCTCGCAGAGCCGGGCCGACGGCGGGCAGTTGATCCACCTGTGGCTTGCGGAAGCGGAAAGGAAAGAATGCTTACCCATCGGTTCCCGCCTCCGGCTTTCCGAGCGCGTCCGCTTCCTTTAGAAGCTCCTCATACCTGGAAGGATCAATGTCTGACAGCTTCCGCGCTCCGTACTTTGTGATGAGGGCTTTTACCTCTGCCGAGTACCCAGCCTGGGCGATCACCGTCATGCGATGGCGCACCTCTTCAAAGGCGGGTGTTTTCGGCTTTTCTTTGGGGCCTGCCTTTGGCGGCGTATCCTCCGCTGTCCCGGAAGAAAACATCCCTGCCAGCGTATTGGCGATTCCGATGATGGTCTCCCCGCAGGAGCGAAGCTCTTTAATCTGTAAGTCCAGGTCGCTCATTTTCCCCATCCGGCGTTCCTCCTTCCTCGTTGATGGCCTGCAGTTTTCTGGCGAGACGCTTCGCGATCACGCT
>JAEZTB010000015.1 GCA_023443745.1 Bacillota bacterium | reverse complement strand
TACTCAAACTTAAACTTTGCCATAAAGCAAATCCTCCAATAAAGATTATTTACAATTCATCGGTAATCGTTCGGCTGCATGCTAAACAATTATGATTTTCGTAAACATCCTTATTGGAGGACTGCTATGGACAGGCCATTGTGTTTGCAGTCAATGTAACGCATGCCATTACACTCTGTGTGCTTTTTAAGAAGGCAGGTATTAGGGCAGAGTATATTGTTTCTGATATTAAAGATTTAATTACGGGTGTAAGGATCAGCAGAGAGGATAATGAGAGAAAGATAGAGGCATACCGAAGTGGCTCTGTTCAGGTATTAATCAATGTGAATATTCTGACCGAGGGAATTGACCTTCCTCAGACAAAAACGGTATTTCTTGCAAGGCCAACTGTTTCAATCATTATGATGACACAAATGATTGGACGTGCTTTGCGCGGAGAAGCTGCAGGAGGAACCGCAACGGCATATATTGTGTCTTTTATTGATAAATGGAATGAGCATATTGCGTGGGTGAACCCGGAATCCATTTTCATCGAAGAAAATGAATTTACAGAAAATGAATCTGACCATGTGAAACGGGAACTAAGAATGATTGCAATTTCCAAAATTGAGGAATTCGCATCAACGCTCGATGATTCAGTGGATACGACAGCATTGGAAAAGGTTCCGTTTGTGCGTAGAATCCCAGTCGGTATGTATGCATTCTCCTACTTGGAAGAAGATGGTGTGGATTCTTCTTATCAGGTCATGGTCTATGACAGTACAAAGGGAGCGTACGAAAAAATGATGACTGTGCTGCCGGAACTTTTTGCTGATTATGAAGTTAACAGAGGAGTTCCCAGCTGCAGATGTGATTTATGAAATGGCAGAGCAGTGCAAGAATACAGTTTTTCTAGGAGAAATGGTTCCGCCTCTGGAAGAAACGGATCTGGAACGGATTTTAATGTACTATGCCCAGAATGATGAAACTCCAAAGTTCTATACCTTTGATGATATTGACAGAGACCGCCTGGATGTTGGTGTGATTGCAAAACATATCTGGGATGAGGATATGGGGTGCAGAAAACAGGCGGAATTCTTAGAAGGTATCTGGAATGACCAGGATGATAACATGCTGAAGCTTTTTTTGGCAGAAAATTATACTTTTTACGTCAGGTGGAAATAGAACTGACAAAGTTGTCTGATCCTCATATTTATGATGAAGAGAATAATGTGAAGTTTGGAAAAAGAAAGCTGGAAGATCTTTCCCTTTACGAGATTGGAAAAATTGATCCGGAACTGGAAAAAGAACTTAGGGATAAGACATTTGAACGTGCAAAGGATACAGATGGAAATTATACTTGTGCATGTTGCGGTAAAAAAGAGCATAATAGAATCTATTTCCAGGTTGATCATATTAATCCAATGAATCAAGGTGGAAAGAGTACTATGGATAACCTCCAGATACTTTGCAGGACTTGTAATGGAATCAAGGGTGACCAGATATGAGAGAACTTTTGTACAGTAGCTTTGATTTGGCTTGTATCATTAACAGTATGGATCTAGGAGCACAGGAAACGGGAAGACTTTTGGAGGAATTGTTTAATAAAGACCGTTTTTTTCTTGAGTGTGATTATCGAAATAACAAGAGAATGCTGCATTTGGATGTGCACTATTGGCTTGATTATCTATCAGATAAGCCGACGATTGATCAAGAGTTTCCGTCCATTCAAAAAGATTTTAGCGCATTTGGAAAAAAGATTGCCGAAGATACTTTTATCACAGAATACTTTGATCTGGATCTGTTCTTTAAGAAGATGCGACTGCAGCTGCTGTTCTTGGGCAGCCAGGATTTTGTCCGTATGAAACTGAGAACAATGCTGCGGGCTTATGGGTATAAGAGGAGGTCTGAAAAATTGCTTCAATATTTAAAGGGCAGCCTGCTATTTTATCATATTGAAACCTTTGTGCGTGGTGGAGTAAAATGTAGTATCAGTGAAATTGGGTTGGATGAAATGATCACATTTCGGATATGTGGGTAGTTAATGATGGTAGTTTGAAGAATTTCACAAATACTCAAAATCTAGATATTGTAATATTGCCGTCCAGTAAGCATAGGGTTATATAGGTTTCTGATGATGAAAAGTTGGATTATGGAGAACGGTAGAAAATGGTTGGTAAGATAAATGAAAGTGAAATGCCAGATGAGGATGTGTTTTCATATAGGATTTATACATGTTCTTGGAAAAGCTACCCTATTTCGGGTACTAAAATTTCAGAAGACGTCCATGGCTGTAATGGACGACATTGTAAAATACTCTGAAAATAGATGTTATATGTCCACAAGGCGCTTTGACGATTTCTAAAGCACAAGGTAATTATCAAAATGGTATGTTTTTTAGATATAAAGAAATAGCTGAAAATAAAGATTAATTTTGTATGGGAGCATATTCAATGTATACTTCTTTTTATTTGTGTAAAATACCATGATTTAATGGAAAAAAACGAATTATATCAGTTTTTGGAAAAAGTCACAGTTGCAGTGCAGAAAAAATTAGGGAGTAATTATAAAATTAGGATTCAGAAAATTACAAAAACAATGGTGTCGTTCTGGATGGGCTGATTATTAGTAGGGTAAACAAAAATGTTGCGTCCACAATTTACTTAAACTCATACTATATGCATTTTACCCATGGTATGTCAATACAGGAAATTCTGGACGTTATTATTTTTCGCTATAAGAAAAGAGCAGACGTGACTTTTGGTAATATGGAAGAGTTGTCTAAAAGATAAAGTGGTTTTTAAACAAATACAAAGGAAAAAGAATCAGGACCTTTTAAAAGATGTTTCATATATTGAATTTCTTGACTTGGCGGTGGTGCTCTATCTGAATTTGGATGAACATAAAGAGGGGCAAATAACGGCTTTGATTCATAACCCTCATATGGAGACATGGGGAGTGGGAAAAGATGAACTGTATTGCCTTGCAGAGAAGAATACTCCCATTTTGCTGCCGCCGGAAATTAAAACAATGAAAGAGATTGTATGTGATATTTTGAAGGGTCATTTAGAGGAGTTGAAAATGGAAGAGGTGGTAGATGATTTATCGGATTTTGATTCGCAGAAGCCATCTTTGTATGTGCTTTCGAATAAAAAGCAAATTAACGGGGCCGGTTGCATTTTATACGATGGGTGTATGAAGAATTTTGCTGATTCTCAAAATTCAGATATTGTTATATTGCCGTCCAGTACACGCGAAGTTATATTGGTTCCTGATAATGGGGAGTTGGATTATGAGGAATTGCGAAAAATGGTTGGCGAGATAAATAAAAGTGAAGTGCCGGAGGAGGTGTTGTTGGATAGGATATATAAGTATTCTCAGTATGATTGTAATATTAGTCTTATAGAATAAAATCAGTTTATTGTATGATAATAATCGCTCCTATGGTTGAAGACCATAGGAGCAATATGCGAAAGAAATTTATTTTTATAAAATTACTGTATTGAAAAAGTGAATTCCAATGCAAGAGTAAATTTCATCGTCCTATAAAATTTCGTGAAAATCCCTTAAGGTTTCGTGTAATTCCTTAAGGATCCTTAAAGGTTTTTCGTAGTTTTTCGTGGAATTATCCCCTGCTTCTTGGAAAGGTTTATAAACTATGGTATAATGATAATCATGGAGGTGGCTCTATATGATTGAATCCAAGCTTACATTTTCTGAAACTGTTAAAAACTGCGCGAAGAGCTTATTCAAACATAGGAGTTGCTTGCCCAGAATCTGAAAGTGAGCCTCCTAACTGTAAACAAGTGAGAGAATAATAAAACGAAATCGCTTCGTAGTATTAGGAGTGACCTCGTTGGGTTTGTCCAAGACAGAAATTTGTCGGAGGATATCATAACCGCATTAGAAAATGCATAAATCGATTTGCCTAAAAGGAGCAGTGTTATGGCCCATAACGAAAACACTCGTGTTAAAATTCCTGCTATACTTCATTTGACACGGCTCGGCTACGCGTACGTTTCATTAAGCGCGGTAAATCGGGATGGAGACACCAATATTTTCACAGATATATTTGCGGAAAGCATACGGCGGATTAATCCTGATACAGATTTCAATCCTGCCGCAATTATTTCCGAAATCAAAGACGTTTTGGACTACGATGATTTAGGTCGGGCTTTTTATAAAAAAATTTTATCAACGAGCAGAATAAAGTTGATTGATTTTAATCATTTTGACAATAACAGTTTTCATGTCGTCACCGAATTAATCTGTAAAAATGGCGAAGAGGAATTTCGCCCAGATATTACCGTTCTTATAAACGGAATGCCCTTAGTTTTTATTGAAGTAAAAAAACCTAATAATCATGAGGGTATTCTTGCCGAGCGTAAACGGATAAATGCACGGTTTAGAAACAAGAAGTTTCGGCGTTTTATAAACGAAACCCAGTTTATGATTTTCTCCAATAATATGGAGTATGCTGATGATTCGGCAGAGCCGATTCAGGGAGCTTTTTATGCTTCAGCTTCAAAGGGAGATGCAGTATTTAATTTTTTTCGTGAAGAGAATACTGATATTTTCAACCATCTACCTAATACTATTGGCGAAATCGAGGATTTTATCCTAATTGACAACAATCTTGCGGCGATTAAATCATCAGATCAATACGACACTAATAAATCTGCGAATAAGCCCACGAACAGAATTATTACTTCGCTCTTAAGCCGTGAACGTCTGAAGATGCTGTTACAGTACGGTATCGTTTATAAAAAGGACGAATCTGGTAACCACGAAAAACACATAATGCGTTACCCGCAGTTGTTTGCCACGCTTGCCATTGAAAGAGCAATTACTGCAGGAACCAAAAAAGGTATCGTTTGGCACACACAAGGAAGTGGAAAAACAGCCCTTGCTTATTTCAATGTGCCTTACTTAATGCAATACTTCCGTCGGCTTAATATCATTCCGAAGTTCTATTTTGTCGTGGACAGATTAGATTTGCTTACCCAAGCCCAGCAGGAATTTGAAGATCGAGGGCTTCGAGTTAATATAGTCAACAACAAGCAGGAGTTTATAACGAGCGTACAAGCACAAGGCGCAATTGAAAACGACAGTGGCGAACATGAAATTACCGTGGTCAATATACAGAAATTTTCCGAGGAGTCACAAGTCAGCAAGCAGAGCGATTACGACTTGAATGTTCAACGGATTTATTTTCTTGATGAAGTGCATCGCAGTTATAACCCGTTTGGTAGCTTTCTCAGTAATTTGCAGTCAAGCGATAGAAATGCCATATTTATCGGTTTAACAGGAACGCCACTTATTAAACAGAAAATAAAGCGTCCCGGTACCAATGAAACTATAGAGTATGACAGTAAGAAAGTGTTTGGCGGCTATATCCATAAATACTATTACAACCTTTCCATCGCTGATGGCTATACTCTTAAGCTTATTCGTGAAGGCATTGAGACCAGTTATAAAGCGAGATTGAAAAAGGTTCTTGATCAGATTGAATTGCTCAAAGGTTCTGGAAACAAACGGGAAATCTATGCCCATGAGAAGTTCGTTAATCCCTTGGCTGATTATATTATTCACGATTTTATGCAAAGCCGCACACGCTTGGGAGATCAAAGCATTGGCGGCATGATTGTCTGTGATTCCAGCGATCAGGCGAAGGCTCTTTTTGGAGTTATTCGGAACAGATACCCAGATATAAAGACTGCTCTGATTCTACATGATATAGATGATAAAGAAACTCGCAAGAATAACCGTGACGATTTCAAACGCGGAAAAATCGACTTGCTTATCGTTTTCAATATGCTTTTGACGGGCTTTGATTCAAAACGGCTGAAAAGGATGTATCTAAACCGTGTTGTGAAAGACCATAATCTATTACAAACGCTGACGCGAGTCAATCGCCCATATAAAAGATTTCGCTATGGCTTTGTCGTTGACTTTGCGGATATTCGTTACGAGTTTGACAAAACCAATGCTGAATATTTTAAGGAATTGCAAGACGAAATTGGCGAGGAGTGGGAGCAGTATAACAGTCTCTTTAAGACTGCAAAAGAAATTGAAACCGAAATCATAGAAATAAAAGAGAAATTATTCTTGTTTGATACACAAAACGCCGAACGCTTCAGTGAGCAGATAAGTGCAATTGATGATAAGGCACAGATTGCCGATTTAAAGCGTGTTCTCGAAAACGCTAAAACTCTCGGCAATTTAATCCGCCTATACGGCTATGAGGACATTGCCGACAAGCTGGATTTCTCCAAGCTGAACCTTCTGTTGAATGAAGTCACAAATAGGCTCTCGCTGATTAATCAGAAAGAGGCTCTGGAGAATGCCGATGATAATGCCAATTTGATAAACATAGCGCTTGAAGATGTCGTTTTTGCTTTCGCCAAAATAAGCGAGGATGAACTACGGCTCGGAGTTGTGGACGATTTTAAGGAACAGATTCGCAAAACTCGCGAAGCGATGCAAGCCAACTTTGATCATGTAGACCCTGTGTATATTACGCTCTATCAGGAACTTGAACGGATTTTCAAAAAGAAAAAGCTTTCTGAAATGACTACTGAGGATTTGAACTCCAACATAGTACTGTTGCGGAGTATATATGATCGTATTTTGGAACAAAACCGACGCGATGAGCTTCTTCGCGCCAAATATGGTGGAGATGCAAAGTTTGCCCGTGTACATAAAAGAATCATAGAAAAAGGCGGTATCAAGCCGGAATTTAGTACTCGATTGTTAGGGATAAATTCTGCACTAATGGGTATTAAACAGTCTACGGATAGCCATCTGCTGTATAACCGTGCATTGATAAACAATGATGCCTTTTTTTCCAACACCGTCCAGCCAATGGTTATCACCTTCTTTAGAGATCAAAGCTTGAGCCTTGACGGAACCAATGCACGGCAAATAAATAATCTTGTTGTTAACGAGTATCTAAACGAATATAGGGAGCACACTACGCTATGAACATCCAACTAACCACAAAAACCAAACAACTCGTTGATTCGCTCAAGTCAATTTGTGCGAACCACGGGCTTGGCAATGATGGAAATGAATATAAAATAATTACAGAAGTTTTCCTTTATAAATTCATGAACGATAAGTTCTTCTTTGATGTACGAAATATAGATACTAAATACGCCAAAGTCGAAAACCTCGAAGAAGTTCTACGATCGCTCTCCGATGATGATTACGATATGCTCCTGCTCATGCTTCCGGCAAGTACCGCGAAGCTAAAACGCGAGCATTATCTTTCCAACTTGTTTAACAACCAAAATAAAGAGGAATTTGCGAAATTATTTGACGATACCATGCGTGACTTCGCGGCATTCAACTCCGAAATATTTTCTGTCGGCACTGCTGGGGGTGAAAAAATTCGTCTGTTTACCGGAATCAGCAACTATGTTACCGAAGAAAGCAAGCGCGATGGTTTTTGCTGTGCCATCGTGAATAGGCTGTTTGAATACAGCTTTGCCGATGTATTTGATCAGAAGTATGATTTTTTTGCCACAATTTTTGAGTATCTGATTAAGGATTACAACAAGGACGGCGGCGGCAAATATGCTGAGTATTATACTCCTCACGCCGTGGCACGCATCATGTCCGAAATCCTTGTGCCGGAGCCGACGAGTAATGCTATGTGCTACGACCCCTCGGCCGGAACAGGTTCATTGCTTATGAGCCTTGCCCACAAGATCGGTGAGGACAGATGCACAATTTATTCACAGGATATCAACCAAAAGTCTAGTACATTGTTGAGGCTTAACCTGATTTTGAATAACCTTGCCCACTCACTTCCAAATGTAGTACAGGGTAATACTATGACCGAGCCTTATCACATGAGCCACAAGCCAACAGATAAAGGCTTTGATTATATTGTCAGCAATCCACCATTCAAGCTGGACTTTTCGGATTGGCGTGATAAAATTGATGCAAGCCGTCAAACTGTCCATGAAGATGGAAACGAAGCTGTGTTTAATCAGAGATTTTTTGCGGGAGTGCCGAAGATCCCGGGTAAGCAAGTGGACAAAATGCCCATTTACTTATTGTTTCTTCAGCATATCATCGCATCATTGAAACCTAGCGGGAAAGCTGCCTGTGTTGTCCCGACAGGATTTTTGACGGAGGGCAAAGGTAAGGCAACGAATATCGCCAATAAAATCCGAATGAAACTTGTAGATGGCAAAATGCTCCGTGCCGTTGTCAGCATGCCGAGTAATATTTTTGCTAACACAGGCACGAATGTATCTATCATTTTTATCGACAAGGGCAATCGTACCGGAAAAGCTGTGCTGGTGGATGCTTCTACCCTTGGCGAGGATATAAAAGATGGAAACATTAAAAAGACACAGTTATCAACTGTTGAAGAACAAAGAATTATCGATGCAATTAATGGGGAGGAAGTCGAAAACGGTTTCTGTGTGGTCAAGACTTTTGCAGAAATCAAATCGGCTGGATATTCTTTTAATCCCGGCACCTATTTCGATGTAAGCATTGATTATGTCGATATGTCCCCAGAAGAGTTTGCAGAAAAGATGAGCGAAAGTAAAACCCGCCTTTCGACAATGTTCGCTGAAAGGGGTACTTTGGAAAAACAAATTCTTGCCGGATTGGAGGAATTGTTGCTTGAATAAAATTAATGAACACTGCTTCGCGGATTTATACGAAATATCTTCCGGGATTTCCTCCACCCCCGGGCAGGCCGGACATGGCTTTCCTTTTGCATCATTTAGTACGGTCTTTAATAATTATTTCCTGCCGGAAAACCTACCTGATTTGATGGACACCTCTGAGCAAGAACGTATAACATACTCCATAAAAAAAGGAGATGTTCTGCTTACAAGAACTAGCGAGACTTTTGATGAATTAGCAATGAGCTGTGTTGCCCTAAAGGATTATCCCAACGCAACATTTAGTGGTTTTGTTAAGCGGTTGCGTCCCAAAGCAGAGGCCGAAGGCGTAGTAGATGCAAAATATTTGGGTTTTTATTTGCGCGGATATCTGTTTCGTAAAACCATAACAAACCATTCAATACTTACACTTAGAGCCAGCTTTAACGAAGATATTTTCTCGTTTTTGAGGTTGTTTTTGCCTGAGTATGGCCAGCAAGTAAAAATCGGAGATTTCCTGTATTTACTGGAACGCAAAAGCTCCCTCAACAATGCCATAAATTCCGAACTGGAAAGTACAGTGCAGACGCTGTACGACTACTGGTTCACACAGTTTGATTTCCCTGATGCCAATGGCAAGCCGTATAAATCCAGCGGTGGTGCGATGGTTTGGAGTGAGGAGCTAAAGCGGGAGATTCCGAAGGGATGGAAGGTAGCACGTCTTCCGAAAAATGACCTGTGTGAGCTTATAAGCTCTGGCATAGATAAATTTGATGGCGAAAAAATCTATCTCTCTACATCAGAAGTAAATGGAATGGAGATTACCGACCATACCATAGCCGTTGATTATGAAACACGCCCATCCAGAGCCAATATGCAACCAACGATGAATTCGGTGTGGTTTGCAAAGATGAAGGATACCCTGAAACATCTACTGGTGAGCGACGGAGCGGATGCTCTTATGAGCAGTTACTTGCTTTCCACGGGTTTCGGTGGTTTACAATGCACCGAAGACTCGGTTTACTATATCTGGAATTATTTGAACGCTGATTATTTCGAGAACAAAAAGAATCAGATTGCAACGGGAGCTACCCAACAAGCAATTAACGACACTGATCTAAAAGAGTTTTTTATAATAGTTCCAGCTTCAGATGTGCTGAAAAAGTTTACGTCTGCTGTCTTACCATATTATCGCTTGATTTGCCGTAATAGGTTTCAAAGCAAAGATTTAACCGAACTCCGTGATTTCCTACTTCCGCTCTTGATGAACGGTCAGGTTTGTGTTGCTATAGCAGATGAGGCTCTTAAACCCGCTATTAAAACGAAACCACATCCAGCCGTTGTAAAGGAACCTTCAAAGCGTGAAGCGGCCTTCAAGCAGCTAGTTCTTTCAGCGTATATTCTGGATAACATCTGTGATGAACCGACGGCAGGGCGAGTTAAGCTTGAAAAGCTCCTGTATCTGAGTGAGCATTGCGCTCAATTGCCGCTTTACAGTGAATTCAAGAGAGCGGCTGCTGGCCCATATGATTCCAAATCACTGCACAATATTGAAAATCAGTTGAGTAAAAACAATTGGTTCAGGCGACAAAAAGTTTCCGGCGAAAGCCGTGCCTATACCCGCCTTGCAAAGAGTAATGGGTACAGACAATATATCAATACTAATTTTACTGATGAACAAAAAAGAGTCATTGATAGACTCATTGCCATGTTTAAAGATTCTCGCACTATTCAGTGTGAGATTGTCGCTACACTCTACGGCGCATGGAACGATTTCCTGCTCGAAGGAGTTCAGCCTACAGATGACCAAATTGTTAATGAAGTTCTGACGAACTGGCACAAAAAGAAAGAGCGTATCAGCCGTGGTCGGTGGCTTAAGGCTCTGCAATGGATGCGGAGTGAAAAAATTATTCCAGCCGGCTACGGCGTTTCCATGAAAGGTGGCACCAATGCCAAATCCAACAACTGTGGTATATAGGATTGATTAACAAATCCTGCACTTGTGAGAGATAGTCCCATATATTATATTAAAGACATGATAATTCATGTGGTGCAAGTTTCTTTTGGCTTAATTACTGAGAGAGGATGATTGTTTGCTTTTTGAAAAATATGATTAAAAGAATTAAAGATATTCTTAAAAGTATATGATAGAAGAAAGACATAGATCCTCTTGCTGGATAAGTTAACGTCGTCAGTGCTTGATTCTAGAGAATTATTTTTGTTTGCCCCCCGCTTGCGCAAACCCATCCCGGCACGCCAAACCCTCCTTTTTCCTACGTTTTTTGAGCGATCTCCAGTTCAAATCTGGTTGTCTCCTATAAAAAAGGACTATTAAATTAACGTAAGTTAGTTATAGGAGGTAAACGCTTTTTCATGTCACCCATATTCTAATTAAACAACAACAGAGGGAAACAGCCATAGCTGTTTCCCTCCTGCATAATTTAAGATAGTTTTTCAATCCAGGCAGCAAAAGCAGCGTAAATGGTAAATAACCAGTCCAGGTCAATAAGTTCGCCGCCCGATTGGGGCGGCGGTATATTTACCGTGTTTTTAGTTTTCTACAACGATCTGGCAATTCATCTGACCACGGCATTAATTCTGCCAGTTTGTTTTCTGGAACATTATTCCTTGGATAGTGCATTAACTGCTCTAGCAGATATGAGAAGTACTCATA
>JAEZTB010000060.1 GCA_023443745.1 Bacillota bacterium | reverse complement strand
TTTTGAGGGGGCTATTTTCCGAAAATCCAGCGTTGTCGTCAGTCGGAATAAAGCAATTATTCCTCCCTCCTCCGCCTTGTCTTTTCGAAAAATATCTCCCCTAAAAATCGGGTTTTATTATTTAGCTGTTCCTTAATAATTTTATCCTAATCATCAGATGCTTTTGCTCTTATCATGTGATAGGCTATCTCAATATTGCTCTGAGCCATAAAGGCCAGCCGCTTCTTGGATTCTCTCAATACCTCTCTGATCTGGACTCTGCTTTCCCATACTCCATTCAAAATACAACAAACACTATTTCCATCCAGCTTGTCCATGCTTCCGGCCGAAGGCTGTCCAACTTCCTTTAAGAAAGCATCCACCTTGGGCTCGTAAACCAAGCCGATTAATGGAACACACTGGCTTGCCCCGTATATAAGAGAGTGCAGGCGCATACCCACCAAGAGCTCCAGTCGCCCTGTGAAGCCCAACATAACCTCAGGACGGTACATTCCTTCTATAACCGAAGCGGAGTTTTCCATACGCGCTCTGATGGATTGAGAAATTTCGTAATCAGAGGGGTATTGCATGGGCATAAAAACAGGATGAGCACCAAAGTGCTCCACACAGTAATCCGCTATTTTTGCAATCTGATCCAAATAATCGGAGTCAGCCCATTTACGTATGGAAAAGCCAATAAGAGGCTTGTCCTGAGGAATTCGCTCCTTGACCATAAGCTCGTTGATGCTCGCCTTATCGGAGGGCTCCATGAGAATGGCGGGATCAGAGGTCACGTAAATACTGGGCTTGCTGATACCCAAGGCCTTGATTTCATTGAAGGACTCGGAGTCCCGTAAACTGATAGCATTAAGACTATTGAGTGTTTTTCCGGCACAGTGACGGTTAAAGGCCCTTTTAATTGGGCCGATGCCATTGGCGAAGAGCATAACCCGTGTACCCAGTTTTTCAGCCATTTTCAAAACGGTCAGATAATAAAGGATGGACCGGGTACTGGTATTGTCCTGTATAAGGCTGCCTCCGCCTGCCAGGAAGAGCCGGGTTTTTTTGAGCCGCTTCATAACTTTTAGAAGATTGAAGCGATTGACTGAATCTACATGGTAAACTTTCTTTGTTTCACGGGGGTCCTTTGAAAACACAAGAAGGGTTATTTCAGGATCCAGCTTCCTTAAGGCATCCAAGGTGGAGCGTAGAATAGCTTCATCTCCGCTGTTTTTATAACCGTAGTAACCCAGGATGGCTATATCATATAGCTTGCCGTCCTTCTTGACCGTTTCTTCGCTCTTTAATATTGTTTCATAAATGGAAAGCTGCGTTTGGCACATGTTTTTAAGAGAAAACTCTCTTTCGGCCTTTTCTTTCAACAGCGCGCCCATATGTTCCCGTTTTTCCTTGTTCAGAGACAATTCGGTGAGATGCTTCCCTAATGTTTTCCAATCGCGGGGTTGTACCAGATAGCCGTTAACGCCTGAGTCAATGAGATCACCCAAGCCGCCCACCCGGGTGCTAACTGTGACCTTCCCGACGCGGGTTGCCTCTAAAATGACATAGGGAAAGCTTTCACTGATGGAGGTCAGCACATTGATATCAATGCTCTGGAAGAAGTCGAAAGGACGGTCAACCATACCGGTGAAATAGACGTAAGATGTCAAGCCAAGCTTATCGGCAAACTGCTTGAGATGAGGCATCAGTTCATCGCCGGGACCGCTTATAAGGAAGCGGGCAGAAGGATTGGCTTTAACCACTTCTGCGGCTGCTCTCAGGAAGGTCTCATGATCCTTTACGGGGTGAAGCCTGGCCATAATGCCAATGAGCACACAATCCTCCGGAAAGGGAACCTTGAAGCGCCGAAAGAACTCTCCACGTGTGCAGGGCTCTATTTCATTGTCAAACGGGATACCGTTGTAGACCGAATAAATACGCTGCGGATTAAAACCGCGTTCAATGAGCATCTCTTTAAAATTGTTGGAAACGCTGACATGATAATTGATGCGTCTTAAAGCTATCATATTGATGACGCCAAAAGAAAACCGCTTTAAAAGGCTGTGCATGTAGTCCAGCTTGTAGTCGCTGTGGACAGTCGTCACGACGGGAATGCCCGTCAGATGCTTGATGATGGTCGCCATCATGTTGGCTTTGGCGCCATGGGCATGAATAATATCATAATGACCGGATTTTACTATTTTTAAGGTTTTACGCAGATCAAAGATAATATTTCCCGTTTTTATAATCCGGGCATCAATCCCCATTGCAATGGCATCATCATGAAACGAGCCCTTTCTGAAGCTGACCAGCGTGACTTCAATATGCTTTCCCAGTTCTTTTACCAGTTGAAGGACATGACTCTTGGCCCCACCTTCATCTCCGCCACCTATAAGGTGTATTGCTTTCATATTGTTTTCCTTTCAGGTTTATAAACTAACATCACGCCATTCATTTCCATAAAGAATCCGTTGCCGGCGAAAGCCTATTCCTTTCAGGAGGGCGACAGCTTCTTCGTAATAATAATCAATGGTTTCAGGATGATGAGTATCGGAATTCACCATGATTGGAATATCCATATCGAGGCAGGCCTCAAGAATCCAGGTGCTTGGATAGGGTTCTTTCATATAGCCCCGTGCGATTCCACCTGTATTGACTTCCACAATGGTGTGGGTGAGGGAGATGATATCCAGTGTTTTGATGACCTCATCCCGGTATGGTTCATCCTCTTCGTCAAAATAGGCATTATCTTGGTTGTTTTTTCGTATGACGTCCAAGTGGGCTACAATATTGGGTGGCATCTTAAGGAGCATATCCCGGATTTGGCCGTAATAAGCTTTGTATAGTGCCTGAATATCCCCATCGAAGCCTTCCTTCAAGGATTCATCAAATTCTTGGCGGCTCCCATCCATGGGCATCAATCGGCCGGTTTCTTCGTTTTTTAGGAAGTGAACGGCACCAACGGTGTAATCGATACCTTTCTTTTTGCGCCAATCAGTACAACCCGTATAGTAGTCCGTTTCCAGACCCGTATATATTTCAATGGAGTCCTTGTATTTTTCTTTCAGGGCTTTGGTGGCTTCGATATATTCTAAAAAGTCATCCTGCTTCATATTCCAGTCACTGTCAAAGTTGACCGGGGCATGAGCGGAAAATCCAAATACTTTGAAATCCTTCGCCAAAGCGGCACGTATATAGGATTCAAGCTCTTCCTGTCCGTCATCAAACCGACTGTGTGCATGGAATGTACTTTTAAACATATGAACTCCTTTTGCATTAATTGTCTTGATTATCTTCCGTTTTTATTAAAAACCTTAAACATATCGCTCAATGTTTTCAGAGAAACCAGCTCCACCTGGCGTTTGATTTTTTTTGTGGTCGTTTTCTCGAATTCACCTTCACGAATTTCAAAATGTCTAATCTTTTTATAGGAGGAAAGCTTTTTATTGACCTTTACAACCTCTTGCTTGATAATCTTGTAAAGCTCATCCGGAACAGGAACCTGACCGTATTTTTCGACCAGTACCTCCATATTGGGCACGATCTTGGCACAAACGATGGTGTCTTCTTCATTATCACTGTCCACACCATATACCAGAGATTCTTTAATATACTCGCTTTTATTGAGATAGAGCTCCACGTCTTCAGGGAAAATGTTTTTGCCGTTCTTGGTGACAATAACATTTTTTTGACGTCCTGAGATATGGATAAAGCCGTCTTTATCAATATAGCCATTATCCCCGGTATGAAGCCAGCCCTCGCGAAGTACTGCCCCGGTGGCTTCCGGATTCTTGTAATAGCCCAGCATGGTGATAGGACCCTTTACCTTTATTTCTCCAATCCCATCAGGACCGGGGTTGTCTATGGCAACTTCAATCCCTGAAACGGGTAAGCCGGCCGATTCGTCCTTGAAGCAGTCCAGCCGGTTGACCGACACGATGGGGGAGCATTCTGTCAGGCCATAACCCTGCATGATATTAAAGCCCATGGCTCGGAGCGACTTGGCTACCTTTGGATTAAGGGCGGCCGCTCCCGATATGACCAGGCGAAGGTTACCGCCTAAATTATCCAACACCTCGTGGAAAAGCTGGCGCCTGACGTCTATATTAAGCTTCATCAGGGTTCTGGAAGCAAAGATGCCAAATTTGACGGCACCGTACCGGTTTTCCTTCTGTGCTTTTTTGATGACCTTGGTGTACACATTCTCTAAAATAAGGGGGACGCTCATGATCATGGAGGGCTTATATTCCTGAAGGTTTTTGGTGATATGGCGCAAGCCCTCACAGAAGCATAGGGTAACACCCAGATAAACCATGGTTAAAAAGCCTGCCGTACATTCATAGGTATGATGGAGCGGCAGAATGGACATGATGAGGTCGTTGTTGTCGGCATAGAGCAGCTGTGAAACCGCCATCATATCCGAGACAACGTTCTTGTGGCTTAACATGACGCCTTTGCTCTGATCTGTGGTTCCTGAGGTGAAAATAAGCATGCTCATGGCCTCAGGGTCAATAGAAGCTTTAAGAAATGCGCTTTTCCCTTTGTCAACCAGGGCTTTTCCCGACTGGAGCAATTCATTAAAGGAAAGAACACCGTTTTCGCTTTTATCATAATCAAAGCATATAATTTGTTTAAGGTGGGGAAGAGTTGACTTATTTTGAACCAGTATATCCACGTAGCTCCTGGAACACAGAACTGCACAGGACTCGCTTCGTTCTAGCAGACTTTGGATCTCGTGCTCGGGAAGCTCCTTATCCAGAGGGACTACCACACCCGTGCCGTTTGTTATGGACAGATATGAGAGACACCATTCATAACGGTTTTCGCTGATAATGGAAATCATCCCGTCCTTGAGGCCTAAGTCGCATAAGGCTGAACCGAGGTAATGAATTTCATTCTGAAACTGACGGAAAGAAATATTCTTTAATTTTCCGGATGTTAGGTCCTTGACCAGAAAAGCATCCAAATCTCCGTAAATATCAGCGCTTTGCTGAACCATGTCCCTAAGATCCTTGATATTACGCACATCATAAAGTCTGCGTGCCTTTCCCATCTTTCCAGCCCCCATCTTCAGTTTCGACAAATGAAGATATTTTCATAGTTATTATGCGTATGACGAGAATATTATACTTGAAACTGATGGGGATGACAATAAGTCCCCCTAAATCTGCAAGGCAGCCATAAAAGCCGGGGCTGGGGGCTGGACGGATTTCAACCTATAAGGCAGACATAAAGCTTGCCATTTATATTCTCCCATTTTATGAAAAGGCAAATACTCGATTTTTTGGACATTGGTCAGTGAGGACGCGAAAGCTGTGAATTTTTTTATATCCTCTGGACCATCGGTATAGCCGGGTACTATCACATATCGAAGCCAGACCGGGATATGATGCTCTGATAGATGCCTTGCAAAGCCAAGGGTTTCATGGTTGCTTTGTCCTGTAAGCCTAAAATGCTCAGCAGAATCCATGTGTTTAACTGACAACAGTACTAAATCCGTATAAGCCAAGAGCTCATCTAAAAGAGCCGGATCGGTATTGGGGCTAAAACCGCTGGTATCCAGACAGGTATGGATGTTCTCCTTTTTCAAAAGCCGGAAGAGACCGGCGACAAATGGCGCTTGAAGCAGAGGCTCGCCACCGGAAACGGTTACACCACCACCTGAGGATTCAAAATAGGGCTTATAACGAAGGACACGGTTCAACAGGGCCTGAGCGGCCATGGGTGTACCGGCGTTTTCCTGCCAGGTATCGGGGTTATGGCAATAGAGGCAGCGTAAACGGCAGCCCTGAAGAAAGATAACTGAACGAATACCCGGGCCGTCCAGCGTTCCAAAGGATTCAAAGGAATGAATATTCCCGGTAAGTGTTTGTTCCATCGCTTGCGCCTCCTTCAAATCGCTTCATGGAAGCTTCGGGAGATAACCTCTTTTTGCTGTGCTCTTGTCAGACGGTTAAAGTTGACGGCATAGCCTGATACTCTTACTGTCAGCTGGGGATACTTGGAAGGGTTTTCCATGGCTTCAATAAGGGTTTCACGATCAAGGACATTCATGTTAATATGATGCCCTCCTTGAGAAAAAAAGCCGTCCAGAAGAGCTATGAAATTGGTCAGACTGTTTTTTTCCTCCTTGCCCAAGGTTTTAGGAATGAGGGAGAGGGTAAGGGATATGCCATCCCTGCAGGCCGAGTAGGGGATCTTGGCCGCCGAGTTCAATACAGCCAACGCCCCCGATTTATCCCTTCCATGCATGGGATTTGCACCGGGTGCAAAGGACTCACCGGCTTTGCGCCCATCGGGGGTTGCCCCTGTTTTTTTACCATAAACCACATTGGAGGTTATGGTAAGAACCGAGAGGGTATGTTCTGCGTTACGATAGGTTTTATGCTTTTTAAGATCATCGATAAAGCCTTGAACCAGATCAACGGCAATTTGATCAACACGGTCGTCGTCATTTCCGAACTCAGGATATTGGCCTTCAATTTCAAAGTCTGTAATAAGGCCGTTTTGGTTTCTTTTTGCCCTGACCTTGGCATAGCGGATGGCACTGAAGGAATCTGTAAGAACGCTCAAGCCTGCCACGCCAAAAGCCATATACCGGCGGACGTCAGTGTCGTGCAGGGCCATCATAAGGCTTTCATAGGCGTATTTATCATGCATGTAGTGGATAATATTCATCGTTTTTACATAAAGGTCAACCAGCCAATCTTGGTAGTGCTTAAAACGGGCTATGATCTCATCGTACTCCAGAATTTCATGGGGATAGGGCTCGGACTCCGGTGCCGCCCATTCTCCCGTCAATTCATCCCGGCCGCCGTTTAAGGCCAGAAGAAGCAGTTTAGGGAGGTTGCATCGGGCACCGAAGAATTGCATGTCCTTTCCCAGCGCCATGGCTGAGACACAGCAGGAGATGCCATAATCATCCCCAAATACGGGCTGCATGAGCTCGTCATTTTCATACTGGATGGCACTGGTTTTTATGGAAATCCCTGAACAGAAAGCTTTAAAGGCTTTTGGCAGGCGGGCCGACCACAGTACGGTCAGATTGGGCTCAGGTGCAGGACCAAGATTGATGAGGGTCTGCAAAAACCGGTAGGAGGTTTTGGTCACTCGATGCCGCCCGTCATCACCCATTCCGCCAAGAGCTTCGGTAATCCATACCGGATCTCCGGCAAAAAGCTCATTGTACTCAGGTGTTCTTAAGTGACGAATGAGCCTGAATTTGATGACAAGTTGATCAATGAGCTCCTGGGCGCCTTCTTCGGTGATGAGGCCTCTTATAAGATCTCTCTCAATGAAAATATCAAGAAATGTATTTAAACGGCCTATGGAGTTTGCTGCACCATTGGTCTGACGCATGGCTCCCAAAAAGGCCATGTAGGTCCATTGAACCGCCTCAAAGGCATTCTGTGCAGGTCCTCTCAAATCAATGCCATAGGAATCACCCATGAGCGCGAGATCATTCAAGGCCTTAATTTGATCACTGACTTCCTCACGGAGTCTGATGGTCTCGTCGGACATTTCTCTGTCCGAAAGAAGGTCAAGGTCTTTTTGCTTTTCTTCTATGAGCCGGCTTAAGCCATAGAGGGCCACACGGCGGTAATCTCCAATGATACGACCTCTCCCGTAGGCGTCGGGAAGGCCTGTGATAACACCATAATGACGGGCTTGCTTCATCTGACGGGTATAGGCCTGAAATACACCGTCGTTATGGGTCTTGCGTACAGATGAAAAGGCTTCGGAAACGGAATCGGAAAGCTTATGGCCATACGCATCACAGGCCTTTTTGACCAATCTGATGCCCCCAAACGGGTTAACCGATCTTTTAAGGGGCTTGTCAGTCTGAAGCCCTACTATAACCTCGTTTTCTCTATCCAGATAGCCGGGCTTGAAGCTTAAAATGCCGGATATTGTTTCCACATCAATATCTAAAACTCCGTTATGAGCCAGCTCTGTTTTTAGTAGCTCTTGGCACTTTTTCCATAGCTTTTTGGTCCTTTTTGTCGATCCGTCTAGAAAGCTGTCATCCCCATCGTAAGGCGTGTAATTCTTGGAAATAAAGTCTTGAACATCAATGGCAGACTGCCATTTCCCAGGTTTAAAATCATCATGCGTCGTCATAAAAACCCCCTTGTTTATGGTGTCATGCAGAGGGCAAATAAAAACGCCTGAGCACAACACTTTAAAGTATTTATGCCCAGGCGGTCGGCGCGCTTTTATCATACTCCCCCAGGGTTTTCCCTATCCGCCAGTCGTATGATAATCTTAAATTCCACTTATGAAGTGAGTATATAATCCCGCATAAACTTTGTCAATAAAGGTAAGTAATTTTTCCAAGTTGTTGAAAGATAAGACTCGATTATGGTATCATGATGTCATAAATAGTGATGAATAATGGCGCGAGTCATGTCGAAAAGAGGAGAATCCAATGAGTAGCGTGATCAAGGTAAATTCTTGTGTCTATTCCCGTATTGGATACGGAAGAACGAACAACACCAATACCTTCTACATGAACGGTAAATTTTCATCTGAGCATCACATCGATAATGTACAGGCTTCAATGGAAAATAGAGGTTCTGAGTATCTTTTTGCCGTTTCTGACAATATGATTATTGAGGATCCCGGCGAGGATACCAATGTATCTATTCTCAAGGAAATAGGAAGGTTTCATGAGAAAATCACTGTTAATGGCGGGGACATAACTGACAAGGCGACAGATTTGGAATCCCGTGTTAACGATACTGAGAGGCTCTTGTCGAGCATCCTTGAAATGAATAGGGTTCCAGTGACCGATTCGCGCTGGAATCTGGGTTTTTCAGGTTTGCTCCTGTCCGACAGTCAATTTGTGGCATTGACAGGCGGTAACGGTCGGATTTATATGATGCGTGACGGCATGTTCAGGCCTTTAGCTTCTGAAACAACCAAAGCCAAGCGCATGATTGATGCAAAAATCTATGAAGAAGAAGAAGAGCCGGATGAAATAGAGACCCCCAGTGACGAAAATAATGGAAGTGTTATTGTTTCGGATATTTATGACCTTCAGGAAGGGGATTCTTTTATACTCCTGAGCGACGGTCTGTTAGAAGCGCTGGGTGAAGAAAAGATAGAAGACATGCTGGCGCTTCGAAGTGATAGCGGTTATATTGCATTCCGTTTGGTGGATGAAGCCATGAAACGCAAGTCCAATGGCGATTTAACAGCATTGGTAGTGCAGGTTGAGAAGATTATCGAGGGGCAGGGGCCATCAAGAAAAGCGCCTCCCCGTCAGCAGACGCAACAGTCTATGAAGGCCAAGGTTGAAAAGCTTAACAAAGCTCCTGCTGTAACCTATAAATACAATAAACGAAGCGCTAATAAATATCAGAGTGTTGTTTTCTCTGTGTTGGTTATATTAACTGTTATCGTACTCTTTGGGTTCTTGTACCTGATCATCAATTCGTTAATGAATACTGGGAAGAGCAATATAACTACACCTACGCCTACACCTACTATCAGTGCATCGGCTACGCCCACTGGTACTCCCGATGGAGAGACTCCCACCGGTGAGCCTACCGACAATCCCGGAGAAGCTACCCCTACTCCTACCCCTGATGCAGGTGAGATTATCAATCACGTTGTTAAATCAGGAGAGAATATAAACTCTATCGTCAGAAAGTACTATGGCAATACCGATTTAGTCAGCAAGGTATGTGCTTATAATAACATCAGTGATCCTAACAAGATCAAGATTGATCAGGTCATCAAGATACCTCCTAAGGAAGTCTTGATGGCACAATAGAAAGATCAAAAGATTCAGGGGCTGTTTGGAAGTGAAGAATCACTCCAACAGCTCCTTTTTTACGAGGGTCAGCTATTTTACTCATTTTACATAAAATTGATATATAGTTGAAATGGCACAACGCTTTTTCCACAAACATGATAAGGAACTGAAACCGCGTAATTGGGTATTATGTGGTAATCTTTAGGTAACGGATGTGTTTCGAAAGCATCTAAAGAAAGGGGATTTATTATGAAAAAGAAATCAGTACTGTCTTTAATGATCGTTATTGCATTATTGGCATCAATAATCTCAGTTCCGGTATTCGCTGATTCATTGCCAACATTCAGGATTGAAGGAAAAATAGTTCTTCCCGAAAATGACGTTGTACCAGATGGCAACTTGTCTCTTACGCTGGAATACCGTTCCGACAAAGGTACTACAGACCCTGCGGACGACTTTACGGCTACTTCTGTCATCGTATTGATGAAGGGAACCCATGAAGCATCCTTCAGTTGGGATATTCCTTTTACTGGTTCATCTAATGCAAAATTCAAACTGGGATACTCACTTCCGGAAACATCCCAATATTGGCACAAGGGCTATTATGCATTGAGCGGTATGCAGTATTACAGGGAAGGGCAGATGCAATTCCATGAAGGCGGCGTTTCCGGTCTGGTCATCACCCCACTAAAGGCATCCAGAATTTCCGGTACGGTTGGCTTACCAGTCTATACCACTACACAACAGGCTGTGGAAGTTGATGTAAGCGCCAAGACAAATGGACTTTCAGACGGAACCCATGATGATTTCGAGGCGGTAGCAAAAGTCAATATCACCAATGCAGCAATCGCTTATGATTTGAAGGTTCCCACAACTGTTACCACTGCCAGCTATATTGTCATGTACAATACAAAGGCGGCAGATTATGAAAAGCAAGGCTGGTACAGTACTACAGGTACAGCAATAAAAGCTTCCGACGCAACTAAAGTGGATGTCAGCGGTGGAAACCGTTCCAACATCAATATAGTGCTTGCTAAGAAAATAACCGATCCTGTAACTCCGGTTACCAAATTTGATTTAAATAATGATGGCCGAGTGGACGTGAAGGATATGATACTTGTAGCCCGGGCTATGGGGTCTAAAAAGAAATATGTGGAAGCTTATGATTTAAACAAAGATGGTGTTATCAATGTTATAGATCTCAAGCTCATTAAAGAAGAAATCCAAAAAGAAAAGAATCCCGGGAAAATGGGCAAAAACTGGTCCTGTGATGATAAAGGTAAAAAGCCGATGAAGGGACCTATGGGTACGCACCAGAAGCCTTAACCCGTTTTCATACAGACAAGGGGCCGCCAAATCTGGCTGGCCTCTTGTTTTCTATAGGATTATAACTCTAAAAACTTATCCATAAGGGTATGACCTTCTGCTATATTTAATCCGGTAGCTCTGGCGCAGGCTTCTGAGTATATCCGTTCGGGGTTTACGACCTCTGGCTTTCGGCAATCGTATATCAGAAAAGGGACGGGATCAGAGCAATGGGTTTTAGTTGAAATAGGTGTCGGATGGTCTGGCAAAATCATCAACCGATAATCTCCCATAACTTCCAAGCCTTTTAGCAGGGTGCCCAGTACCTCAGAATCTATAAGCTCTATCGCGCGGATCTTATCTTTAAGCTGCCCCTGATGACCACATTCGTCGGGGGCTTCAATATGAATATAGACAAAGTCACGGCCTTCTCTCAGTTCTTTCAGAGCTGCATCGGCCTTACCCTTGAAATTGGTGTGGATGTTACCTGTTGCTCCCTTTACATCGACGGATTTCATACCCGATGCGATTCCAATTCCTTTAATTAAATCCACAGCAGAGATAACGGAACCACAGAGCCCATATTTTTCTACAAAGAGGGGAACTTGGGGCTTCTTTCCCTGACCCCAGAGCCAGATGGAGGTGGCCGGATTCAATCCCTTAGCCATCCGTCGTATATTGACTGGATGATTCTTTAAAAGAGAGCTACTTTTCTTCATAAGGTTCAAGGCAATTTCATTCCCGGGTCCCTTAGGGAGATGGCTTGAAATTTTCTGTCCTGAGATGTCATGGGGTGGTGTAAGCGAGATGTCCATAGGGCCATTTTTCCAAATCAGACAGTGGCGATAGCTGATACCGGGAAAAAAGGCGAGACCTTCTTTGTTAAGTATCCCAGCCACAGTACGCATGAGCTCGGTTGATTCCTCGGTGGTGATTTCTCCGGCGCTGTAGTCTATCATGATGCGCTCTTCAAAAGCTTCTTCATTACTAAGAGTAACCAGGTTACACCGAAGGGCAGTATCTTCTGCATGGAGCTTTATCCCCATACTGATTGCTTCCAGGGGAGAGCGCCCCGTGTAATAGGCCCTGGGATCAAAGCCAAAAACCGAAAGATTAGCCACATCACTTCCTGCAGGCAGACCGAGCGGAACAGTATGAACCAAGCCTAGATCAGCACTTTTGCTTAATTGATCCATGTTTGGCTTATGTGCTACCTCAAGGGGTGTCTTACCCCCGAGTTCCTCAATGGGCCAATCAGCCATGCCGTCACCAAGAACAAGTATATATTTCATAGGAGCCCCCTTTGTATCTCTATGGTCATGTTAATATGAGAAAAGCTGCTTTTCACTGAAAGCAGCCTTCAAATCACGGGTCGAGGCTTGTAACGGGTCGAGTCATGTGGTGTGCATTCCGTAAAAGAAACGCACCTTCTCTATCCATAAAATTTAAAATTAAATTCTGGAAGCAATATATTCATCCCTACCGGCTGCATTCCAAATGGGTGAATGCCTTCCGATGCGTCGAATAGACTTGATTTGAAGATCACTGACCGCATCCCCCGACAGCATATTCATCAGGGCAGCCATAATAACTGCAACCAGTTCTCCATCATCCTTTATATTCTCATTGCTTTGAACGGCCACAGCACTTTCAGCTTTTGAAGGATTTTCTTTTATGGCGTTTTCATTTTGGGATTTATCAGAGCCAAAAAGCTTAGAAAACAGTGACATAATAATCCACCTCCGCTTTTTTCATATATCTTATGTTGTCCTGTTAAAAGTAACACAATACAGTGGATCAAGTCAATCCTATCATAAGATGTTGCGCAATTTTTCGATAATGTTATAATTAAAAATGTATAAAAAAGCAGTTTATTCAACAATTTCAGGAGGGTTAAAATGGGAAAGGTAACAAAGGATACAATTATAATGGATGTTCTGATGATGGACAGGACAACAGCCCCAATTTTCATAAAACATGGCATGCATTGTCTTGGCTGCCCGTCGGCATCAGGTGAGAGTATTGTTGATGCATGCGCGGTTCATGGTATTGATGCGGATAAGCTTGTTGAGGATTTAAATGCCTATTTTGATTCCCAGAATACCCCGGAAGGATAATCATATATTTTATCAAATCGCCATAGAAACGGTTCCTATAACAACTAGGTTCCCGAGATCCGTTCGCAGAGGTGCGGACGGATGGGGTATTTTATGAGGTGTTTTATGAAAATACAGGAAATTGCCAGCATTCTCAAAGCGGAAATCTGTACTCGGAGCGATTATTCTGATATCGACCTGCAAACAGCCTGCAGTGCGGATCTTATGAGTGATGTCATGGCTTTTTCAAAGGGAAATGCCATGCTGCTTACGGGACTTGTGAATCCACAGGTGGTTCGGACCGCGGAGATGATGGATATCAAGGTGGTTGTTTTTGTAAGAGGAAAGACCCCTCCGATGCCCATGATCGAACTGGCCGAAGAAAAAGGAATTGTTCTTCTTTCAACCGAATATCCGCTCTTTGCAGCAAGCGGGAAGCTCTATACAAATGGTATTCACGGTCGTGGAGAATAAAGAATGAATAATGTAATTGTGAGAGACTATAGCATTCCCGCCAATGATTTTACGATAGCGGGTGAAGCCTCAAGCAGTGTACGAAAAATCTTGGCTCAGCTTGGTGTAGATCCTTATGTGGTTAAACGTACATCTATAGCAATGTATGAGGCTGAGATCAATGCCGTTATTCATGGTCATGGCGGTAAAGCCCACGTTGAAATTGACGGAAGCAAGGTAACCATATGTATTTCTGATGAAGGTCCCGGTATAGCCGATTTGGAACTGGCCATGCAGGAGGGTTATTCAACCGCTCCCGACAGCATCAGAGAAATGGGTTTCGGAGCTGGAATGGGGCTCTCCAATATAAAAAAGCACGCAGATGTTTTAAAAATAGACACCGAGCTTAACAAGGGCACTACGGTGAATATCACAGTTTTCTTTAACGCCGTATAGCCTGAAGATTGTTGCTACAGCGAAGGGATTTCAATATGGAACAGGCATATTTTCACTCGGTTACGCTGAATAAAGAAAAATGCAAGGGCTGTACCAATTGCATTAAGCACTGCCCCACTGAGGCGATTCGCGTTCGTAACGGTAAAGCTGTTATCATAAAAGAACGCTGTATTGATTGCGGTGAGTGTATTCGGGTGTGTCCCTACCGTGCCAAAAAAGCAGTCACAGACTCTTTGGAATGTATAAAAAGCTTTCGTTATAAAATAGCTCTTCCGGCTCCTTCACTCTATGGACAATTTGGGGAGAACTATCCACGGGAACGAATCATCAGCGCATTAGAGCAGATGGGCTTTGATTATGTCTTTGAGGTGGCCAGAGCCGCTGAAATCGTCACCCATGCCTCAGGTCATTATCTAAAAAACAAAGAAATCAGAAAACCTGTTATCTCTTCGGCCTGTCCTGCGGTAGTAAGGCTCATCCAGGTGCGTTTTCCCAACCTTATTGAGAATCTGATAAGAATCGAGTCCCCTATGGAAATAGCGGCAACCTTGTCCAAACAGGAGGTTCATGAGAAGTTTGGCATTCCTGTAGAGGATATTGGTGCTTTTTTCATATCACCCTGCGCCGCTAAAGTCACCAGCGTCAAAGCACCTTATGAGAATAAAAAATCGCATGTGGATGGGGTTTTGGCCATGAAAGATGTCTATCTGCCCCTTCTTGAGATTATGAAAAAGCAAAAGGGAACGGATTCGGAACACTTTTCCTTGTCAAGCGCAATCGGAGTGGCATGGGCAGGAACAGGCGGCGAAAGCTCGGCACTTTCCAAAGGAAGATGTATTGCCGTCCATGGTATCAATAACATTAATACTATTTTGGAACAGACTGTTCAAGGGAGCCTTGACAATATTGATTTCATAGAAGCACTGGCTTGTCCCGAGGGATGTTTGGGAGGTCCCTTGACTGTAGAAAATCCTTTCATAGCGAAGGTAAACCTTAGGAATGAAATTGACAGGATTAAGAAAAGTCACGCCCATAGTGTCCCTAAGGTTGAAAATGTTGGTGAATTTGTCTGGAAATCCAATGTAGAGTATAGACCAATCCTGAAGCTTGATGATGATATGATAAAAGCCCTTGAAAAAATGCAGGTGATTGATGATATTACCGAAGGGCTTCCCGGGCTGGATTGCGGGGCCTGCGGTGCGCCAAGCTGCAGAGCACTGGCTGAGGATATTGTAAGAGAAGATGCCAAGGAGACCGACTGCATATTCAAGCTGCGTGAAAAGGTCAATAATATTGCCAATCAGTTACATCAGATTGAGGATTGATCATAGAGCGTTGCGAACGGGTTTTAGGTCGCTCCCAACGCGGGAGAGTGGATTGAAACAGGAAAGAGGAACAAGATGACCATAGAAGAATTGGCCCGTAGGTTGGGCTATAAGATTATTTCAGGTGAGGCTGAACGCTTAAAAACCACTGTGACGGGGGTTTATGCCTGTGATCTGTTAAGCCATGCCATGGCCAAGGTGCAGCAGGGTGATCTCTGGGTAACGGTGCATACCAATTTGAATGTGGTTGCGGTAGCATCCCTGACGGATGCAGCCTGCGTGCTTATTCCCGAGAATATCGAAATAGAACAGCAAACAATTGACAGGGCTCTTGATAAAGGCGTGGTTTTCCTTTCATGCCCGTCGAGCTCAGCCAAGGTTTGTCATGAAGTACTTACGTACTTGAAGAAGCATCATGAAATATTGGGTTGACCTGCATCTCCATACCTGCTTGTCCCCATGCGCCGATGAGGACATGACCCCAAATAACATTGTCAATATGGCGCTTATAAAGGGTCTTGACATTATCGCCATAACCGATCATAACTCGGCTCAAAATACGGGCGTTATAATCAGGTTGGGGAATCAGGCAGGCCTTTTGGTGGTTCCGGGAATGGAGCTTTGTACGTCTGAAGAAATTCACCTTGTTTGCTTATTTCCTGATCTTACGCAAGTACTGGCCTTTGAGAAAATAGTCTATGAAAATTTATCCCCCATAAAAAACCGGGAGGATATTTTCGGTTCACAAATTATTATGGACGAATCGGATCAAGAGATCAGCCGGGAAGAACGTCTTCTTTCGGGGGCGTGCAACCTGGATGCCGAGACAGCGCTTAGGCTTATCAGAGACTTGGGAGGGGCAGTGCTTCCTGCCCATGTTAACCGTGAATCCTTCAGCATGCTCAATACGCTGGGGGTAATCCCAGAAGAGTATGGCTTTCGCTTTCTGGAGTGCTCAAAAAACTGCAACCTTCAAGATTTTCTACAAAATCATCCCGAGCTTGAGAACTATTCTTTCTTACGCTCATCGGATGCTCACTTCCTGCAGGATATACTTGAGCAGGAGGTATCTCTGGAGTTAACTGAAAAAAGCGTTCATGCGCTTCTGAAATCGCTTAACAGCTAATGCTCTCAAGTTCATGGTATTCTTGATATCCGGATAACACTAAATGAAATAGTGATTAATTGTTGCTCTTGAAGGCAACGATTGCTATAATGTGATTATTTACAATGCCTGTGACTTGCCGATATTTGGAGGATATTCATGAGGTTTCAAAAAAAGATTAAGAAGGTCAAACAGCTTAATAGCGATACCTTTCTGATTCGCATAAAATCGGAGGATATCGCCCATACTGCCCAAGCCGGTCAGTTCGTCAATATTAAATGCTGTCAGGGCCTGAATGCTTATTTAAGAAGGCCTATCAGCATTTGCTCCATTGACCGGGAACACCATACCTTCGATATTGTCTATCAGGTCAGAGGCGAAGGTACGAGCCTTTTGTGTGCCTTTGAAGCCGGCGATGAAGTAGATGTCATGGGGCCTTTAGGAAAGGGCTTTACCATTAACCCCGAGCATGAGCATATCGTGGTTGTCGGAGGCGGAATTGGCACATTTCCTTTGCTCCAGCTTCTAAAGGATCATCCGGCCCGTAAAAAAACAGCCATATTGGGTTTCAGGAATCGCGAGCTGGTGGTTCTTGAGGATAAATTTAAAAAGCATTCTGACGAGCTTCTTATAGCAACAGATGACGGCAGTTATGGTGAAAAGGGCTTCGTTACATCTCTTTTAGAGCAGAAGCTTCAGCTAGAGCCGGTGGATATGGTCTACTTTTGTGGGCCCACAATTATGATGAAGCTTGGAGTAGAGATGCTCTTGGAGCGGGATATTCCCTGTGAGGTTTCCATGGAACAGCGTATGGGCTGCGGTATAGGGGCCTGCTTGGTCTGTGCCTGCAAGACCCGTAAAGACGATGATTGGGATTATAGTCATGTATGCAAGGATGGCCCGGTCTTCAGGGGCGAAGAAGTCATATTCGGTTGATTATTTAAGGATTGAGAAGGTCTGGCATCAGGGACCTCAAGGAGTCAAAGCATGAGTAAAAACATAAGCCTTGCAGTTAATATAGCAGGGCTTCAACTGAAAAATCCAGTTATTGCAGCCTCCGGTGCTTTCGGATTCGGAAGGGAGTACAGCCAGTATTTTGACCTGAACCGATTGGGTGGGATTGCTGTAAAGGGCTTAACCCCCTTACCCCGTAAAGGGAATGCCCCGCCCCGTATAGCTGAGACTCCTGCCGGTATTCTAAATAGTGTAGGGCTTCAGAACCCCGGTGTCCATGCTTTTATTGAAAAAGAAATTCCTTTTATTCGCAGGTACGATACTGCCATTATTGCTAATGCTTCAGGTAATACAGTTGAAGAATATGAAAGCATGGTTAAAATTCTCTCAGAGGCTGATGTGGATGCCATTGAGCTCAATTTGTCATGTCCTAATGTCAAGCAGGGATGCATGAGCTTCGGCAGTACTCCCGAGGGTGTAGGCCAGGTGGTCGGAAGGGTAAAGCGATTTTCTAAAAAACCCCTTATTGTAAAGCTTACTCCCAATGTCACCGATATCACCGAAATTGCAAAAGCAGCTGAAGAAGCAGGAGCTGATGCGGTTTCTCTCATTAATACCCTGCTGGGTATGGCCATTGATGCCAAATCACGCAGACCGGTATTGGGCAATGTAACCGGAGGCCTTTCAGGTCCTGCTGTTAAGCCGGTGGCACTTAGAATGGTCTATCAGGTCTCCAAGGCCGTTAAGATTCCCATTATCGGCATGGGAGGCATCTCAAACGGGACCGATGCCGTGGAATTTTTACTGGCGGGTGCCTCGGCTATTATGATTGGGACAGCAGGCTTTGTCAATCCCATGGCTTGGGTCGAGACTGTTGAGGGAATAGAAGCCTATATGCTCGAAAATGGTTTTACCGCAATCGACCAAATTGTCGGCGGTCTCATTATTACGAAGTAACAAGGTTCTCGGGCACCCGTTCGAAATTTTAATTTCGGTAACGGGTGGGGTTCTTATAAATTAATAAGAGGAGTAGAGTATGAATCAAGCACTCACGGGTTACCTGTTTAAAACAAAGGCCGTACGCGTCTGTCCGGAGGACAAGCCTTTTTGGTATACTTCCGGCAAGATCGGTCCTTATTATATCAATACCCATTTCCTTTATGGCAGTGAGGAAAAAGCCAATGCCTTTCTTGCTGTAATTGACAGACTCAAGGAAAACAAGCTGGCCTGTTCAAAAGAATTTCATCGCCTGTCAAAGGAAAACTATCTGTCGGATCCTGTGTTTAAAGGAACAATTGATGCTTTGGTATCTTATATCAGGAGCAATTTGAAGGTCGAGGAAATCGCATATGTTTCCGGAGGCGAGCGAAGGGACTGGTTTTTCTCCTTCCTGGTTGCAGAAATTTTAGGAAAGCCCCACATCACACTGTTTAAGGACATGTCGGCTGTCATTTACCGGGATGGGTGCTCGGAAACGGCAGGCGGGCTTGAAGGCGCGAAAGTATTACATGTGGCTGACCTCATAACCACGGCTTCCAGCTATGAAAGAGCCTGGGTGCCTGCTATCAGACAATTGAATGGTAATATGAAATGGAGCCTTGTTGTAGTGGACAGACTACAGGGAGGGGCGGAGGTTCTCGGAAAACTGGGAGTCAGTTCTCATGCCCTTGTTGCTATTGCGCCGGAAGTTTTTGACAGGGCATGCAAAGAGGGTTATATCGATAATGCCCAGCTCAAGCTTGTATTGGACTATATGAATGATCCCGATGGATCTATAAAGCGCTTTTTAAAGGAGCACCCCTCTTTTCTTTCAGAAGCGTTAGGTGAGGGTGGGAAGACTGCAGAGCGTGCCAAGCTTCTTATTGATAATAAATTATATGATGCTTAGTGAACTAATGTAAATAGGGGCTGTTAAATATTGAGAGGAACGGGGATACTGAGAGAGATGATGGAACCGGAAGGATTATTGGGTGTAATGTCTATTCTGCCTGCTATGTGATGAAGTATGGACAGCGCCCAGCCTCTGGAGTTCAAATCGTCGACGGAGTGGGCTTCCCGGTCAAACCGAACCTTTGTCAAATCCACGCCGACACCCTGGTCCATAATCTCCAGGGCAATGTGGTCTGCAAAACGCTGGACGTTTACGGTTACAAGACCTGAGGCTTTATTATAGCCATGCTCCATGGCATTGATGGTGAATTCATCGATGGCATTTTTAAGGATAAACTGTGTGCTGGAGTCACTGGTGACGCAGGCAATCAGACCTTCACACATGCTAATGAAGGAATCAATACTTTGGGGTGTATATTCTAGGCAGGATGTCACACTAAATTTGTCAAGCTCCATATAACCCCTTGCGCCTTTGCATTGCGTTTGATTTTATATACTCATTATATAACAAATTAAGGAGTAGCAAAATGAATTTGCCCGAATTTTTTGAAGAAAGCTTTAAAAGTCTGATGAATGATGAAGAATACCAGGCTTTTAAAGCTTCCTTTGACGAAAAACGCCATTACGGTATCAGAATAAATACCTTGAAAATACAGCCGGTCGACTTTCTAAAGCTTATGGATAAAAAACTTGATCCCATCCCGTGGGTACCTCAGGGCTTTTATTATCCCGAAGGAGAGTCCTTTGGCAAGCTTCCGGCCTATCACGCCGGGCTTTATTATATTCAGGAGCCCAGCGCCATGATGCCCGCCCAGGTGCTATCCCCAAAGCCCGGAGAAAAAGTTCTGGATCTTTGTGCCGCTCCGGGCGGGAAAACCACCCATTTAGGAAATCAGATGCAAAGCAAGGGGCTTTTGGTTACCAACGATATCAGCCCGAAACGCGTGAAGGCACTGGTTAAGAATGTAGAGCTCATAGGTCTTTCCAATACCTTTGTGGTCAACGAAACACCGCAAAAGCTCCAAAAAATTTACCCGGAATTCTTTGATCGCATCTTATTAGATGTACCCTGTTCGGGGGAAGGCATGTTTAGAAAGGACAGGGAAGCTGTCCAAAGCTATACCCGATTTAAAAGCAGCGAATGTGTGGCCATACAAAGGGAGATTGTAGAATCCGCTTATACTATGCTGAAGCCGGGGGGGACGATAGTGTATTCAACCTGTACCTTTAACCCGGATGAAAATGAGAGGAATATTGAGTTTTTTATTAAAACATATGATCTCTCGGTGGACAAAATAGAGCCCATAGGGGGTTTTGAACCCTCTCGCGCCCAGTGGACCGAATCAGGTGATGCTGCCTTAGAAGGGGGGCTCCGCCTATGGCCCCATAAAGCAAGGGGAGAAGGACATTTTGTCTGCCGCCTCATAAAAAAGGGCCAGAAATCTGTCAACGATCTTACTGAGTCCCATAGGGGGTATACTTCCAAAGAGGCGGAAATAGCCGCTCAGTCCTTTTTTGGTTTTGTTGAAAATAATATGAACGGCTTTGAGGATGGGGTTTTCCATCTTAAAGGAGCAAGCCTGTATCGACTGCCCGCGTATATGGATGAGGTTCCTATGATCAAATGGGAGAAGGCAGGGCTTTATCTGGGAGAATATCAAAAAGGGCGCTTCGAACCCTCTCAATCACTGGTCACGGCCTCCAAGACCGAGAATTTCAAAAGAGTGCTGCGCTTTGAACGGCATGACCCGAGCATTATACGCTATTTAAAAGGGGAGACGCTTTTTGCGGATGGGGAAAAGGGTTATACTGTTGTCTGTATGGAGGACTATCCTCTGGGATGGGCCAAACAGGAGGTCGGTACGCTGAAGAACCTTTATCCAAAAGGCTGGAGGATGATGTGATGCCCAAGATACGCCTGGATAAATTTCTGAAGGATCAGGGATTAGCATCCCGAAGCGAGCTTAAAACGCTTATTCGAAAGGGCCTGGTTCAAGTTAACGGTGAGACGGAGAAAGACCCGGGTTCTCATGTGGATGCTGAACAGGATAGGATCTCCATTAACGGAAAACCCGTAAAATATGAGGAATTCGTCTATTATATGCTGAACAAGCCCAAAGGGGTCATAACGGCTACTGAGGATAAAACCCTTCAGACCGTTTTGGATCTTCTTCCGGAGAGTATCAGAAGAAGAGAGGTCTTTCCCGTTGGACGGTTGGACCGGGATACTGAGGGGCTTTTGCTCATTACCAATAATGGCATCTTCGCTCACGATTTGCTTTCACCCAAAAAACATGTAAAAAAGCTCTATGAAGCGGAACTGGATTACTTTCCGGGAGAGCAGTCGGTCGAGGTTTTTAGGGAGGGTGTGCTCTTGGGTGATGGCTACAAGGCTCTTCCCGCAACCCTTGAGTATCTTTCAAGTACAACCCCCGTAGTTGCCCGAATTGAAATTTATGAGGGCAAGTTTCATCAGGTTAAGCGCATGTTCAAGGCCGTTGGTGCTACTGTGGTTAGCTTGAAACGTCTGCGCATGGGTGCGGTTTGGCTTGATGAAACCCTTAGGCCCGGAGAATACAGGAAGCTCACAGCCGAAGAAATCTCCTTGCTGGGCGGATAGGCTTTTGGACTGTAGCATATGGATTTGAAAAAAGATCAGAATACGAGGAGATTGACCATGGACAAGCAAGCGCTGCAAAAATTAAATCTCATGGTGCAAGGCATCGCCTATCGCCTGAGTGATGAATTGGATTATTTTGAAGAGCTGACAGGTGATTTCAAGTCAGGAACCAAATCCTTCCCTATGGCCTGTACTTTAGAAGGAAATCAGCTTAAAATCAGCTTTGAGGGCAGAAGCATGGTGGCCGCACCCTCTGAACTCCCGAGCCTGGTATCTGACTTTGCAGGCCGTTTTGAGAAAGTAATCCTGACCTACAAAACCAGGGGTGAAGCCCTTATCATAGAGGCCGATACCAAAAATGTGACCATGAAAACAAAACGGCTTGAGGAAGACAGGGAACAGCTCTTTAAAGGACATGCCGAATCGGGCACCGTCTCCAACCGGGAATATCTCATAAAACCCGGAAAAGCAGATGATTTGTTAAAAGCTATCGGGATCATGGCCGAAAACGGAAAAATTAAAAATGACATGATCCGGAAATACAATCAGATCGATCATTTTGTTGAGCTTCTGGAGCCCATGCTAAAAGAGCTTATCAGAGGCAGAAATGAGCTTAAGATTGTGGACTGCGCCTGCGGGAAGTCCTATCTTTCCTTTGTGCTGAACTATTATCTTAAAGAGGTCATGAAAATAAACTGCAGATTTATGGGCATTGATATTTCTGAGGGTGTTATATCTTCGTCGAAAGAAATTGCCAGGAAGCTGGGTTACCGAAATATGACCTTTATAACGGGTGACATTCGAACCCTGCTCTATGAGGATGAGAGCGGTAACAAGACCCAGCCCGATTTAGTCATCAGCCTTCATGCCTGTGATGTGGCCACTGATTATGCCATGGCCTATGGTATCCGCAACAAGGCCAGAGGAATCGTTGCTGTGCCCTGCTGTCACTGTGAGCTCTTAAACCAGTACACCTATGAACCCTTTAAGGAGATTCTAAAGCATGGGGTTTTTAAAGCACGGCTGGCCGATGTCCTGACTGACGGATTGCGTTGTATGATACTTGAGGCCTTTGGCTATACCGTGTCTGCTGTGGAATATGTTTCGCCCCTTGATACACCTAAGAACCTCTTGATTCGATCCACTCTTACGGGGGAATTCAATAAGGGGAAATACGAAGCTTGCAGGGAAATGGCAAAACGGCTCGAAGCAGAACCCATGCTCATTAAACAAACCGTTGATATGCATAAATTTTAAACAGGTTGAGGCCAAGGCTTTGCCCATGCTGACGAAATCCTCGGCTTGCTCTTTACAGGGAAAAACTCACATCCTATAATTTACATGGAAAGATTAGGTAAATAAAAAAGGGGAGTGAGAATAATGAAAAAAGGAATTTATGCGGAAAACGGTGTTACGCTTTCAAAATCTGTTCTAAGAGCCGGCGATGAGCTGGAGCTTATCTACAACGGGCTTCTTAAGAACTGCGGGGCAGGAGATGTCAGAGCACATATCGGCTACAACGAGACTTGGGAGGATGCGGTAACCCTGGATATGGCACTAATCAATGATGCTTTTGTGGTCCGGTTAACCCTCAAGAAAGCCGGAACCATTAACTGCGCCTTTGTTGATCCTCTGGGAAATTGGGATAACAATTCTGGAGCTAATTACAGCTTTACAGTATCTGAACCAAGAAGCACTACCCGGGAAAAAAAGACTGCAGAAAAAACCGTTAAAGCAGAAAAGACTGTCAAAGCAAAAAATGACGCTAAAACAGAAAAAGCCACCAAAACAGTAAAGACCGCTAAAGCCGATAAGAAGGCTGCTAAAGCTTCTGAAACCACCAAAGTGGAAAAGCCTAAAAGAAAGGCGCAAACTAAATAAATTCAAAGAATCGGTTTTTTATCTCTTCATTAATTCTATTGCGTATATTTATAATATATTGCTCATCGCGGGGATACTCGGAAAAGGTCATCCCGTTCCCGTCGCCTTCTTCAATGATACTCATGACAAATTCCTTTGAGGTAAGGCTTTCCAGCAATTTCATCGCTCTTAAGTCATACAGGGCTTCACTGAAGACCTGTAGCCGGATTGATTCCACCGGATATCCGTCTTCACCGGGATACACCATAAAGGCATCTCCCGATGGGAACGCACAGCCCGCATCCGTGACATAATACGGGTTGATTGCTTTAATGGCGTATTGCGTATACCAGAAATTATATCCCCACTGCAAAAATCCGGCAATGTCATATTTGTACAGCTGTGGGGCAATGATCCTGTTCCGGCGGCTCGGCATTGCAATGAACCGGTTGCTCACCTTTTTATTCTGGCTACAGCAATAATACGTCCAAAGCCCTTTAATCCCTGCGTCAATAAACGGCTCAATATGGTCGTTCGCCGGTATCGGGGTCTTTACAAGCCCTTTTTCATAAAAATCAAAGTCGGAGAGCGCATCCATCATGTTAAAATCCTTCAGATGCTTTTCCATTGTCTGCTTTGCGGTCCTGTAACCCTCCAGATGGGCAAGGCTAGGCTCATCTGAAACATGGAACCAGCATTTTTCACTGAGCCCCCAATTCTTTAAGCTGACCACCAAATCCTTCAAAAAGCAATCCAGGAAATGCTTGTATTCAGGTCCAACCGCATCGGTTTCCCAGCCGAAAATACGCTTTTCTGTGCCGTCAACGTAAGCCACGATTTTTGGAGCGGCGACTGCTCCCCACTGTGTAAACAAATGGGACATCTCAAAGTATTGAACACCGATCTTCAGGCATAAGTCCATAAACCTTTTAAGCTTTGTAAAATCAAACGAATATTGGCCGTTTTCAACAGTCACGCCGACTAACTGCACAGTCGGGCGCTCTCCTCCGACCTGGGTATCCAGTGGAGGAGTGAACAGAGGTGTCAAAATCATATTGATTCCATGCTCAACCGCAGTTTTAAGATATCTTTCAATCAGAATCCAGTGCTGCTCGCTCAGCATTTTAACTCCGTAATGTGTTCCGAGGCAATCATAGTGGAACCATTCGGTGTGAATCAGCTCCTGCTTCGGCAGTAGTGCATCGATCACCTCTAGGCAGTGCTCTGCACGGCCGATTTCTTCGCTGTCGCCTATCATAAATTTTACTGTAATATGATAAACTCCTGCCGCTGTATTTTCGTCCGGTGTAAAATCAACCCATAGGCTTCTCCACTGACCGGTGACGGACTTGACCTGACGGTCTGTCAGTGCAAAGAGGGGATCGGGAAACAATCCGGGCTTTGTCGTGATATAATCGTCATTTTCACTGCCCGGATACGCCGGAAGCTCTGAGGGAACATTTCCCACCGTACGAATCCTGACACATCCCCCAAAATCATTATCCGCCATTACTTTTATGTAAGGATACTTGAATATATCGTGCTCCTCGATATAATAGGCGATCTGAAATGAAAATCTCTCATTCTTAAGTATTGAGCCAACCAAAGTACTTTTTGGTGAGGGCTCCTGATTCAAAAATACTTTTTCCAGCGAAGATAATTTTTTAAGGGTGATAGCCATAAAAATTCCTCCTATCAACGCACGAGGCGTATATACCTGCATATACACTTTTTAAGCATATAAAAAATATGTAAGTTGATTGAAATCGTATTTAAGTGTTATTATAATAGTCTTTGAATGCTAAATATATAAATGAAATGTACTTATATATGCATAAAATCACTATCAGGACTGGTCAGAGGGCTAATGAAAATGTATCTCCGGGAGGTTAAGGGCACAGATGCACACTTATTCCGCATACCGGTTTGAAGACAAGGACGATAAAGGACTTGCGCTTGATGACCACTTTTTAATTGTAAATTCAGCCGGTTATTTCGAATTTCATGAAAATTGGAGTTCCCGCCACAGAAAAGGCGGGCGTGCCGACTATATGCTGATTTACGTTCACTCAGGAAAAATGCTGCTGCGTACGGTTGATTCCGAAGATATAACGCTCCGGGAAGGCAGCAGTTATATCTACCGCCCCGGTCAGGATCAGCTTTACAGGTCTGCCGGCAGCAGCCCCGTAAAATGCTATTGGATACACTTCACAGGTTATGGAGTTCCTGAGTTCATGCATTCTCTTAACATCAATGAAAGCAGTCTGTTTACCGGCAACGTCAATACTGAAATTCCTTCGGTAATTAAGATGATTATTGATGAAACCCAGTGCAGAAAGTATGGTTATGAGGCTATGGTGACAGCTTTGCTGATGCAGTGCATCACAGCAATTTCGCGAAGTGTCTCGGCATTCGGTATGGTTCCCCCAGCGGTAAACACCGGCGGCAATATCGAAAAGACCCTGAACCATATTTATTCTCACTATGCCAGTGAATTAAAGGTGGGAGTGTTGGCAAAGATGTCAGGGCTGTGCGTCAACAGGTATATCAATGTGTTCAAGCTTTCCACGGGCTTCACACCGAAGGAATATATCATCCATTTCAGACTGCAAAAGGCACGGGAACTTTTTAACAGTACAAATTTCAATGTAAAGCAGGTTTCTTTGATGGTGGGCTTTCAAAACCAGCTGTACTTTGCAAGAATTTTTAAGGAGCATCATGGCGTTACCCCTTCCGAGTACCGGAACGGGCAGCTGTGAGCACCACCCGGGTAGCTCCATAATAGGGACATTAAAAAATAATAAAAACACAATCTGGTCTGCTTGACAAGCTAAGTAGCTCTCTGTATAATAGACAATGCGGTACAAAATGTGCCCAAGAATCTATTAACATGCGGGTGTAGTTCAGTGGTAGAACTCCAGCCTTCCAAGCTGGTCGTGAGGGTTCGATTCCCTTCACCCGCTCCATTCATATTGTTGAAAGAAGTCGATTTCGGTTTGAAGTCGACTTTTTTTATTGCAAAACAAATATCGAAGATGTCGAATTTGTGATTAACTGGAAGAGTCGTGATTGAGAACGGCTATAGCCTGTGCTATACTGTATTTTGTTGAGGTGGATAAAATAGTCAAAAGGACGAAGTCGTAACATAATATGTTAATCAAAACGGGGATACTCTCGATCAGAAACTAAGTATTATTGGTGGAAAACATGCGCTATCTTTAATTAACAGCTGGGTTAAAAATGAATATCATTAACACGCTCGCAAGTGATTATAGCGTTATGCCATACTATTTGTAGATTTGTGAAAAGGTGGGAGCTTATGAAGTTTTTCAGAAACCTGCCGATCGTTATACAGCAGTTGATCATAATGGGTCTGGTTACTCTGGCAATAGCTGCTGCCGCTATGTTTACATATTCTCGCATTTCTGAGCTGATTGTAAACGGGAATATCAAGTATACCCAGGAATTGGTTTATCAGCTGAAACAGAATATATCAACAAATTATAACGAGATATGTACCCTGCTTACTAATGTGGGGTATGATCAGACCGTACAGGATTTCATGATTGAGACAGATCCCTATTCAAGGATGACATTGAGCCAAAAAGCCACCAGTATATTGAATATAGTTAAAAACGTAAAAACCGATCTGCTTGATATACAAATCATCGGCATGCATGACAGCATTATGTCGTTGCACGGCGGGAGCTCTTACGCATACCAATTTCGCGATCAAACCGAGCCCAACAGCAAGATTCACTGCTCGGAATTTGTGCAGATCTATTTCAACCAGACAGAAAACTGCTTTTTATTTGGTACCCATGTATTCTCAATAAACAAGAACAAGCTTTTGGGTGAGAGAATCGGTTTTGTCGCGGCTTTTGTAAACGCGGCGGCTATAAACAGCCAGATAGTACGGATGCCCAAGCTAACAGGCACGGAGGTTTATCTGGTTGATAAAAATAATATGATATTTTCCGAAGACGGCTTAATCAACCTGGATGAGAGTCCAGCCTTGAAAGACATAGATATGGATTATCCGAATCCTGTCACCAGAGACGTCAACGGAGTAAAATGCATCATACAGCTGTTCACGCTTCCTGAAATGGAGGGTAAAATAGTTACCATTGTCCCTATAAATGAATTGTTTTCGGAACTGTCAGAAATTAAAAGAAGCAACCTGATAGGATTTGTCGTGGCTTTTGTGTTAATATCCATTCCCCTTATTATTGTTATGATGAATATAGTAACTCCTTTGAAAAAGCTCATGGGTTTCATGCATTTCATAAAATCAGGCAATTTAAAGGCGCTTAAAAAGCGGATAAGTCTTGAGGGCTATGCAGAAATCTCGGTTATGGCCGATGAATTTAATAATATGCTTGATGAAATTAACGGGTTGGCACACAGGCTTCTCGACTCCAACACAAGGTTATACAAAATCGAGTTGGAGAAAAAGCAATCGGAGCTGGCATTCCTGCAAAGTCAGATCAATCCTCATTTCCTTTACAATACGTTGGAATCAATCCGTGGAATTGCGTCGGCAGCAGGAGTTGAAGAAATCAAGGATATGACCGGGGCTTTAATTCATATCTTTCGTTACAGCATCAAAGGAACCGAGGAGGTAAGCTTAAGCGAAGAGATAGAAATAGTAAAATCCTTTGTAAAAATACAGCAAATCAGATTCAGGAATAGGTTTGACATTGATTACATTATTGATCCTTATACTTTGGAATGTAAGGTTCCCAAGATGATCCTGCAACCGATCATAGAGAATGCCATTTATCACGGCTTGGAGCCGATAAGCCGTAAAGGGAGCCTCATATTGAAGTGTGCGGTGGAAGCCGGAAATGAATTGTTCATATCTGTTAAGGATAACGGTGTCGGTATTGAGCCTTCGATGCTTGATACGCTAAGAACTGAATTGTCTATGATAAGTAAAACGGAATGGGCTCATGGCAGATCAAGTATAGGAATTGTCAACGTCAACAACCGTCTTAAGCTTATATACGGAGAGCATTATGGGGTCAGTATAATAACCGGAGTTGACGAAGGAACCGAGGTCATATTAAGAATACCGGATACGGGCGAGAAGCGGGGGTAAAACATGCTAAGGGTGCTTTTGGTTGATGACGAGGTCTGGGTTGTAGAGAGCCTGAAAACTATCATAGATTGGGAAGCTGCAGGGTGCAGGGTCATGGGGCAGGCCTACAGCGGTATAGAGGCCCTGGGTATCATCGTGAAAGAGGCCCCCGATATAGTTTTTACCGATATCAGGATGCCTGACATGAATGGTCTGGAGCTTATAAAAAAGGTAAATGATTTGGGCTTGGATATTGCTTTCATAGTTGCCAGCGGCTATGCGGAATTTGCCTACGCCCAGAAGGCCTTGAATTACGGCGCTGTGGGATATTGCCTGAAGCCCTTTGATGAAACGGAGATATTGAGCTGCCTGAAAAAAGTGGATGCCAGGAAGCCGCATTGTTCTGATCATACCGGCGTCAAAGCGGGTGTGCAGCCAGGCGCGGCGAGGAGCAAAACCGTGAATGAGCTCGTTGATTATGTCAATGCCAATTTCTGCGAAAGAATATCAATACATAGCGTTTCACGTCAATTATTCGTAAATCCCGACTACCTTAGCCGAGTTTTTAAAAGGGAGGTAGGCTTGAGCTTTATCGAGTATCTGACAAAACTCAGGGTGGATTACGCATCTCAACTGTTAAGGGAAACCGATATGCCCGTCCAGCAGATAAGTGAAAAATCAGGCTATACTGATTACTTCTATTTCACTAAAATATTCAAAAAGGTGACAGGGAAAACGCCGAGCCAGTATAGATCCGAATCCGCTATGTAATTTTCCGTATACTCATATGTCATTTTTTCTTCTTTGAGGCCAAACATGTACGGATTTTACAATTCAATAACGGCATTTCTCCATACATTTTTGATTTGCCCCATGCTAAAGTTAAACCATAAAGTATAACAGGGGGCAGTAATGAAAGCACAGGGAATTGGTGGAAAGAGAAGCCTATCAGCCGGGAGATCGGGCTTAATGGCTGCAATTTGGTACTACAGGTATTTTTACTTGATGCTCATCCCTGTTGTTATCTGGTATATTGTTTTCAGTTATGCTCCGATGTATGGGATCTCTTTGGCGTTTAAAAACTATCACTATAATAAAGGAATACTCGGAAGCCCATGGGTTGGCTTCATGCATTTCAAGGAAATACTTTCGGATTTTCAATTCATAAAGGCGTTTAAAAATACCATCATCATAAGTCTGGGCAAACTTTTATTCCACTTCCCAACGCCGATAATACTGGCCATTGCTCTTAACGAAATAACAAGAAGCAGGGCTAAAAGAGTATTTCAGACAGTATTTACTTTCCCGCATTTCATTTCCTGGGTGGTATTGGCAGGAATAATTAAAAATATTCTTGGAGAGAGCGGAGTGGTCAACCAATTAATATACGCGTTGGGAGGGAGCACGAACAGCTTTTTATCCAACCCCACGGTTTTCAGACCTGTCCTGTACGTCACCCACATATGGAAGGAAATGGGATGGGATTCCATCATATATCTGGCCGCCCTGGCGAATATAGGGCAGGAGCTTTATGAGGCTGCGGAAATCGACGGCGCGGGGCGGTGGCAAAAAATAGTACATATCACTTGGCCGGGTATAAGACCGACGGTAGCTATACTGCTCATTCTGACGGTGGGTCAGATGTTGAACGTAGGATCCAGCTTTGATCAGATATTCAATCTATATAACGCGCCGGTGTACGGTGTTGCTGATACCATCGACACGTACATCTACCGCACAACCTTTACGACAGGCGCAAATTTCGGGTATATGACTGCGCTGGGATCTCTTAAATCGGTTATTAATCTCATTTTGATATCTTTGGCCAATTTTGCGGTTAAAAAGTCGGGGGAACAGGGTTTGTTCTGATACTATCGTTTTTTCGGAGGGAATAATGGGATTGAAAAAAGACTTGAGAGGCAGAAAAACAATAAACATCGGTTCGATTGTTTTAATGGTCATATTGACGATTGTTGCGGTTGTGACACTCTTCCCGTTTTATAATGTTCTGATTGTGTCATTTGCCAGTATTGAAGCTCTGTCGGAGCACACCCTGTATATTTTACCCTATAGTATCGACTTTACAGGCTATATAAATCTCTTGAAGGAAAAGACATTTTATAATTCCTTTGGTGTTTCCGTCCTTGTCACATTAATCGGTACCGTGTTTAATATGCTGCTTTCCGTTACAGGCGCTTACGCTCTATCCAAAAAAGGAATGCCGGGAAGAAACTTCTTTCTCGGAGCCATCCTGTTCACCATGTTCTGTAATGGCGGGCTGATTCCCTATTATCTTGTGATAAACTCGCTGGGCTTGGTAAACAGCCTTTTCTCAATGATCATTCCGGCCGGGGTGACGACGACCTATCTGATTATCATGAAGAATTATTTCCGCACCATACCGGAGAGCATTGAAGAATCGGCTAAAATTGACGGAGCCAACGATCTGTACATACTGGTGAAAATAATAATCCCCATATCAAAGCCTTTTATTGCGACTTTTATTCTATTTTACGCTGTTGATAGGTGGAACGATTGGTGGTATGCGCTTATATTTGTAAATGAGACGAAAAAGTATCCGCTCCAGATATTCTTACGTGAGATGCTGATTAACTTCAATACTCAGCTAAGCTCATCCGCTCAGGCTGTTATAGACGGCTCGACCAGTATATACATCCAGACTACTCAGATGGCAACGATAGTTATTTCCGCTATACCGATCCTTTGTATATATCCCTTCCTTCAAAAGCATTTTGCCAAGGGAATAATGATAGGCTCCATTAAGGAATAGGCTTTGAAGCATGTTGTGCTTTAAGTTATAAATGAAAAAATGGAGGAGGATTGTTGTAATGAAAAAAGTAAAAACCATGATGGCCCTACTTCTCAGCATTGCTATGATAGCGGGTATAATGGCAGCCTGTGGTAATACCGCCGGGCCGACCGGGGCCACCGGAACCCCTGTGCAGCAGGCGACGGATAAGTCGTCGGAGAATAAACCGACTGCAGCGGAGGATCCGCTGAAGGACAAAATGGAAATAAGCATTGCTCTGTGGGATATTGAATCCCAATTAGCAAATGCCGCACAGGATCAATTCATTCAGAAGCTTTATCAGGATCTCAACATTACAATCAAGCCGATTAACATCACCTGGGACGACTATAGCGAGAAAATTCAGATGTGGGCTGCTTCGAGTCAATTGCCTGATGTCTTTTCGATCGACGCCGTAGGTACGCAATACAGCAGGGCCTGGATGAGCCAAGGTGTTGTAAAGGCTCTGCCCGACGACCTTTCTCCATATCCTGTCCTCCAAAAGTACATGAACAATCCCGATATACAGGCAATGAAGACAGACGGCAAATTATACTGTGTGCCACGCGGATTGTATGATTCCTTGGACTACTGCGCCCATGACAGAGTGGTGTTCTACCGCTGGGATCTGGCTCAGAAGGCCGGTATAACAAAAGAACCGGAAACCTGGGATGAGTTTAATGCCATGCTGAAGGCCATAGTACAGAAGGATCCGGAGGGTAAGAAGATCGGTGGCTTAACCGCCGTAAATGTAAAACAGATCGACGGCTTCTTCTATATGTTCAGTAACCCTGCTGCAAACAGCGATGGCAGCGGAAGCGATTTCAAATGGATAAAGGAAGACGGTAAATTTATACCTGCTATCTTCTCCAAAAATTCATTGGCTTCACTGCAAAATGCAAGAGATATGTATGAGCAGGGTCTTATCGACAAGGACATAGCACTGGTAAAGGGTCAGGAGGGCTATGACAAGTTTGCGTCAGGCAGAGCTGCGGCCATTCTTCAGGTGAATTATAATAATTTCAACAGCAAGGTTTTGGGTAGATGGAAAAAGCTGTACCCGGACATTCCGATTTTTGACGCAGTCAAACAGGCCAAATACTTCCCGGCACCCGACGGAAACAGATATCATCCCGTATTCAGGACATTCTGGTCTGAAAGCTATTTCAGTGGCACGGTCGATGATAAAAAGATGGATCGTATTATGAGACTCTATAATTATCTATTGCAGCCTGATGTTAAGGAAGCTTACAGATTCGGCGTCAAGGGAGTGGATTACACCAAGGATGGAGATAAGGTTAAGATTATAACTCCCACGGAAGAGCTGAAAAAGAAGCAGCCGAGCATGGAGGAATTCATAACTCTGGTCGAATACGACAATCAGTTCCAGTATAACCCCAATAACTTCACATTGGATCCGGACGTATTAAAAGCAGCCATAGCTGACATGGAGTATGTCAAGGCAAACACGAAGATATTCGATTTTGAACCAAAGCTGACTTATATGTCAACACCCGCAAAGGACAAATTCGCCGTATTCCCTGCCGATTTCATACTGAAAATCATGATGGGCAAGGAGCCTGTCGACAAGATGTGGAACGATGTTGTAAAGGAATATGAGGCGAAGGGTTTAAATCAGATGATAGAGGAAGTGAACGCAAAGGCCGCAGAGCTGGGCATCAAATAAGGCGTTTGACGGAATAAGGCCGGCATATAACGACGCATAACTAAGCGGAGACCTATTTAGTCATTGATAGGTCTCCGCTTTATTCCATGGTACAATTATCTTAAAAGAAAAAGATATCTCTTGAACGTGAGGCTTTTGCATTGAAAAATGCAAAAGCCTGGGAGTAAGCTATGAAGCAGGTAAAAATACTGGTAGTGGAAGACAATAGTGATATCAACCATATTCTTTGCCGTTACCTTGAAGGTGAAGGTTATCAAACTGTAGGTGCTTTTTCCGGAACTGAGGCAAAGCTGCTGCTAACACTGGATGCCTTTAATCTTATCCTTCTGGATCTGATGATCCCAGGCATTTCAGGTGAAGATCTTCTTATAGAGATAAGGAAGAAGGAGCATACTCCTGTCATTGTCATATCCGCAAAAAGCGGTCTGGAAGACAAGGTAAGGGCGTTGAAAAACGGTGCTGATGATTACATTACAAAGCCCTTCGAGAAGGATGAGGTTCTCGCGCGGGTGGATGCAGTTTTAAGAAGAAGCTGGGACAGGGGCCAAGGCTCATTGTCCCTTGCAGAACTTAATGATGGTGCGAGGAACCTGGACCCCTGCCCTTGTTCCGCATTTGTATTCAAGCAACTGACGTTAAAACCTGCGTCAAGGGAGGTCTATGTCCAAGGAAACATGCTATCCCTCACATCCCATGAATTTGACATACTTTCAAAGCTGCTGCAATTCCCCGACCGCGTCTTTACAAAGGCACAGCTCTATCAGGATATCTGGAAGTCAGGATATTATGGAGAGGATAATACTATCAATGTCCACATCAGCAACCTGCGCAAAAAGATCAAGGAGTTTGACGACACATCTTATATTAAAACTGTTTGGGGTATCGGATTTAAAATAGATAACGAGTAATCACCCCAATCTTTATACTTTCTTTAATCTTTATTAAGTACTTGTTAAGATAAATTCCCTAAAATGATGGGTATGGACAAAACGCATATATCGTCTGTCCATAGAACAATAAGACGATAAATTGCCACCGAAAGGAGAAATGAAGTGAGGGAAGTTATTTTAGCAACCAAAAATCTTACAAAAAAATATGCGCACACTACTGCCCTGAGCAATATTAATATGGAACTGAAGCAGGGTGAAATTTACGGACTGGTAGGCAAAAACGGTGCGGGCAAAACAACCCTGATAAGGATTATTTCAGGTCAGACCTTTGCAACCATAGGGGAGCTGTCTTTATTCGATTCGACCTCCATCAAGTCTTTAAACAAAGAAAGGAAGAGGATCGGAGCAATCATTGAGGAACCCTGTTTTTATTCCTATATGACAGCAGCACAGAATCTGGAATACTATCGCATCCAGCGCGGGATTCCTGGAAAGCATTGTGTGGAGGAAGTTTTAAATGAAGTAGGCTTGGCTGATACCGGTAATAAGAAATATAAAAGCTTTTCCCTTGGCATGAAGCAAAGGCTTGGGCTTGCTCTGGCACTTATGAACAAACCGGAGCTATTGCTTCTGGATGAGCCTATTAACGGCTTGGACCCCTTTGGCATTGTTGAAATACGCAATCTTTTACTGCGCTTAAACCGCGAGAAAAATATTACAATCCTCATTTCAAGCCATATTTTGTCTGAGCTTAGCAATCTGGCGACATTTTATGGGTTTATTCACGAAGGAAGGATGGTTAAGCAAATATCCAATGACCAGCTGTCAAAGGAATGTGGTAAATACCTTGAGCTCCGGGTGGAGAAGGTTGAAGCAATGACGGCTCTGCTTGAAAGGGAATTGGGTTTAACCTCCTATAAGGTAACACCGGATTATGCCATTCACATATTTGAGAAGCTGGATCAGCCGGCGCTAATCAGTGAGCTGGCAGTGAATCATGGAGTGGGGCTTAATTCCATTACGGTGAAAGAGATCAATCTTGAAAACTATTTTATTGGGTTAGTAGGAGGGAAAAATCATGCTTAGATATATTCAAAGTGAGTTTTATCGCTTATTGCGCTACAAATGGACTTACTGGTTCATCGGGATATGTTCTCTCCTGCTGCTTAGTATGAATGTGGTTTTAGCAGCTGTAAAACATTCTGACAGCAGCTTTCAATATGCTACGACTCGTTTCGCCTTTGGTAATCTTTATTCTGGCATGATTGTGGTATTTTTACTTAGCGTCATGGTATCCGAAATTGCTTCCGGTAATGAATATAACAACCACACTTTGAAAAATTGCGTTTCCTACGGCATATCCCGAGGAACTATCTATCTGGGAAAGTTAATTGTTAAAGTTGTATATGCTATAACAGCCTTTGTATCCATTATAAGCGTTTTTGTAGCCAGCGGCTATCTCTTGCTGGAAAACTCAGGGTTTGAACATTTGAAGTTTCTACTTCTTACAGCACTTGCTTGTCTTCCTCTTTTTATATTTGCAGTCGCTGTCACAAATTGCTTCACACTTGTTATTGAAAGCACCGGTGGGGCAAGCGCTGCTGTTCTTGGCGTAATTATGGCTTTTCCCATCGTCTGCAACAACCTGGGAATGCGCTTTAAATTCTTTGCTCATCTAACAAAAATCTTGCCGTGGAATATGATAAACTCCATTGGTTTTGATATGGAGCAGTATACGCTGAGGTTTATCTGGGATACAGAGTCGGCTTACCGCTATTATTGGCTCTTAGGCATACTGCATACACTGCTTATATCTGTTGTCGGATATTTGATGTTTAGAAAGAAGGAAATAAAGTAAATAGTATGATAGTATCTTTTTAGGAGGTGCAGTAGAATATGCCGTATTTTTGTATTGCTTTACTTATTCTTGCGTTGCTGTTTGCTGCACGTTTCTATTTTCTCCGGCGGGCAATTGTCATTACGACCGAGCAAATGAAGGAAATAGAAAAACACCCTGAAAGAAACCGTCAAATAAGGATATTTGCTACTGATAGGAAGCTGGAGCAGTTGATAAAAAGAATCAACGACATCTACGAAGCTCGGCAGCAGGAGCGTATCATATACCAGAGAAGAGAAACGCAAATACGACAGGAAATCGAAAATATCTCCCATGACCTTAGAACTCCGCTGACTTCAATAATCGGATATCTGGAGTTGATGAGAGACAGTCAGATAAAAGAAACCGAACGGGTAGAATATCTGGAGCTTGTCCGGAAACGAGCGGGGCTGCTTCAGGGATTTATCCGGGATTTTTATGAATTGTCTACTATCGAGGGGGATAACTATCCGTTGCTTCTGGATATGATTCATGTGCAAAATGCACTGGCCGAGGTAATGGCTGCTTATTATCATGAGTTTCAAAAGAAGCATATCCATGTGGAGGTTTCCCTTGAGGAAAAGCAGTGCCTGATTATTGCAGACAGAATACAGCTCAATCGCATATTGAATAATCTCGTTCAGAATGCTTTGAAATACGCCGGAAGCCATTTCTTACTGAAGCAATACAGGGTGGGTGGGGATTGCATTATCCAGTTCCGGAACGAAAAGGGCCGGATGAGAGAGGATGAGCTTAAACTGATTTTTGAGCGGTTTTATTCGGGGGATTTGTCCCGCGGAAATCAAAGCACCGGATTGGGTTTGGCTATTTCAAAGCTCTTGGTGGAAAAAATGAAGGGAAAAATCGAGGCCAGGTTGGAAGAGGAAGTATTTATACTTGAGCTTCGCTGGAAGTCACAATAACAGGTTTTTCATACTATTTGTGCCGTCTGCGGCCACTTCGGAAAGGGGAATAATTATGGATATTCTAGAGGCAATGCAGAATCGCCACTCGGTGAGAAGCTACATCGACAAACCTATCGACACTGAGGCACTCTCGGAATTGCGCGCGCTGATTGATACCTGCAACAAAGAAAGCGGGCTGCATGTCCAGCTTGTCACCGACGAGCCAAATGCCTTCGGTGGATTTATGGCGCACTATGGCAAATTTAGCGGTGTAAAGAATTATATTGCGTTGATTGGTGAGAAGAGCGCAGGTCTTCATGAAAAACTGGGCTACTATGGTGAGAAGATCGTCCTGAAGGCGCAGCAATTGGGGCTTAACACCTGCTGGGTGGCACTGACCTTTAGCAAGGGTAAGAGTAAATGCACAATAGGAAAAGGCGAAAAGCTGGTTTGCGTGATTTCCCTCGGCTACGGCGTAACACAGGGCGTAGCGCACAAAAGCAAGCAACTGGAAACACTCTGCAAGCTGGGCGGTACGATGCCGGACTGGTTCAAAAGAGGTATGGAAGCTGCACTTTTAGCTCCCACTGCAACCAACCAGCAGAAATTTATGCTCACGCTTTCCGGCAATACTGTAAAAGCGGAGGCCACCGGTGGATTTTATCCCAAAGTTGATCTGGGTATCGTCAAATACCACTTTGAAGTCGGTGCTGGAAAGGATCATTTTAAGTGGGCGTGATAATCGGATGGTTCCACCGCAACACGGTATTCATTGGCATGCTGTTTTTTATACTCGGACGGAGTCATGCCGGTTTCACGTTTAAAAATGCGAGAGAAGTAGTTCACATCCGAAAAGCCAACGGCTGTTGAGATTTGTGTAATGCTGAAGGGGCTGGTTTTAATAAGGTTTTGACCTTCCTGGATGCGTTTTTGTGAGATATAGTCCGGCAGACTTTTACCCACTTCGCGGTTAAACTGTGTGGATAGGTATGTAGGATTCAACCTGAGTTTCTCAGCTACTGCCTTAAGAGTCAGCGGGGTGGTCAGGTTAAGATGAATGTAGTTGATTGCACTGCGCACATTGGGGGAGTATAAAGACAGGGCTTGCCGCTTAACCAGATCGCAATAGGCCCGCAGCATCTCCCGACGAAAGGCCATGATGGAGTTTTCGCTGGTCAATTGTTCAATTTGTATTGCAAAGCGGGTACTAATGCGGTCGATATAAAGGGGATGTATATGTGCCGCTTCGATGGATTTTCTTAGCAGCGTATTAAAAGTGAGCAGCAGGTTTTTTTCGTTTCTTAGCCGGTGTGGTGTGCGTATGAGTGTAAAGGGTGAGCTAAACAAAGAATCCAGCGCTTCAAAATCTCCTCTGATAACATGGTGCAGTATGAAGTTTTCATAGGCATAGCGTTTTTCTATGGCTTCAACAAGGGCTTGCAGTTTCTCATCTTCATGTGCAGGGGTGAGGGAGGGTTCACAGCCTAAATCCACTGCGGAAATCGGGCTGTTGGAGATATTTTTTTCACATGCTTGGGAAAGACAAAAAAACAATGGCCGTATTTTATCCTCGCCCAACATAGGGAGGTATTGGTAAAACTCAATGAATCTTTGCTGCGAATTCAGCGGCAAATTGTTTTTTATCAGCAAGGTGCTGATCCGCTCGTCTGACATGCGTTCTGCCAAATAAGGCCCGAGAGCTACATAGCCGAAATCTTCCCCGAGAAAAAGAACGGCGAAGCAGGTCTCAAAGCGCTCGGTAAATTCATAAATACGTCCGGTGGCACAGTTTTTTAAGGCCCCCCCAAACAGCAGTGTGTCGTAGGAGTTGGCAACCGGCTGCGGAAAAGAAGCGTGGTTGATGTTATTGCAAGGCTTTAACTGGGGGCTGATGTGGATTAAGCCAACATCCATCAGGTTTCGGACAAGGCTTTCAAATGAATAAATCATGGCGGATGGGTTGCTCATTGTTAACCGCTCCCCGTCGTGTATTTACATCTTTTTAATAGTATACAGCGCTATATATTGTAAAGTATACTAAAATATCGTCCGTAAATAAACCAAAAACTCTACGAATTATACAAAAAATCTCCTAACACTCCTTCGTTGTGATTGCTAATCTAAAATTAGAAAAGTTGTCCTGTCTAGCTTTAAAAATGACAAGAGGAGAGGGAGAATACCATGAGTAAGGGTAAATTGGTACCACAAAATCGTTCTTTTGGGTTTCGAGACAAGTTCGGCTATTTAATGGGTGACTTTGGATGCAATATGAGTTTTTCACTGATATCCGGATACATGATGCTGTTTTTCACGCAACACATCGGTATTAGCCTCGTTCATTATGGCTTTATCATTTTATTTACAAAAATTTGGGATGCCATCAATGATCCTCTGATCGGGGCACTGGCCGATCGGCTTACACCCAAGCAAGGGGATAAATTCCGTCCATGGATATTCTGGGGCAGCTTCCCGTTGGCATTTAGTGCATGCATCATGTTTTTGAACACACAGGCCTGGCCGTATTGGAGCCGCATCCTGGTTTGCGTTGTTGGCTATATGATTTGGGATATCTCCTATACTGTTGTCAATGTACCGTATGGATCAATGAATTCCACCATCTCGTCCGATCCGGTGGAGAGAAGCCAGTTATCTACATGGCGCAGCTTTGGTGCAATAATAGCAGCCCTGCCCATCTCGATTATTGTACCGCAGATTGCTTACAAAAAAGCGGTGGTTGACGGCGTGGAAAAGAGTATCCTTCAAGGGCAAAACCTGTTTCTTATGTCTTTGATCATGGGCGTTGTAGCGCTTATCAGCTTCCAACTGTTATATCGGCTATCGACCGAACGCATCAAACATGAAGCAAAGCCCGAACAAAAGTTTAGCTATATACAAGCGATTAAAAGCTTTTTTTCCAACCGCGCGATGCTGGCCGTTGCCATTGCTGCCTTGGCGCAGGTGGTATTTATGATGTCTACACAGACTACCGGTGCATTGGTCTATCAGATGTACTTTGGAGATGGGTCGCTTTCCAGCTTTTCGGTGATTGCCATGTTGTTGCCAATGCTGGTTACTGCGCCTCTGGTAAAACCCATGGTCAAAAAATATGGGAAAAAGGCATTGTGCTCATGGCCCATGCTGCTAAGCGTCGCGGCATACGGGGTAGTCCTGGTTATTCCCCAAATATCGGTACCTGTCTATATCATCATGAACGTGATTGCCTCTCTGGGAAGCGGTTTTTACACGATGGTCGGCTGGGCGCTGATTTCGGATTGTATGGACTCGATAGAGCTACAAACCGGCCGTCGCGAGGAAGGCTCTATCTATGCAACGTATTCGATGGTGCGTAAGATGGGTCAGGGATTGGGTCAGTCGCTGATACCCTTTATTTTCGCCTTGATCATTCCAGGGCTGGATATGAACAATCCCTCCACATGGAATGTTTCGTATGGGCTTACCATCAAGAATATTTCCATACTCCTGCCGATGATCGGTGCGTTGATAACCTTCATCTGCTTCAAGGTGATGTACGACTTGGACCAGAAAAAACTATCTGAAATCCATAAGGCGCTTGGGCGTAACGGAGAGGTGAAGGTACCCGTATCGGTTGTTGAGGACCTTGCCGCCAACTCCAGACGAGGCGCCTGACACGAAAGGAATGGTTGATATGAGAAGTATTACATTATTTAATGAAAGCTGGTTCTTTACTAAAAACGATGATGCCACGTTTTCCCAACCTGACGTTGATATAACAGGCTGGGAATGTGTGAATCTGCCGCATACCTGGAACAATCTGGACGGCCAGGACGGCGGGGCGGATTATTACCGCGGGCGGTGTTGGTACCGTAAGGCGCTGCCGGCCTTTGATGCAGGTAAGCGTGTGTTTGTAGAGTTTGAAGCTGCAAACCATATTGCCCATGTGTATATAAACGGGCAGTTAGTAGCGCATCACGAGGGTGGATTTTCCACCTTCCGTGCAGAGCTGACTCCTTGGCTTACTTCTGAGAAGAATATGCTGGCCGTCAGTGTAGATAACGGCGAAAGCCATGTGTATCCGCAGATGGCGGATTTCTCTTTCTGCGGAGGCCTATACCGCGATGTGCATTTTATCCAGGTGGAACCGGCCCATTTTGACCTGGGTATCCACGGCAGCAGCGGTGTGTTTGTGACAGCAGTTCCCAATGAGGATACGGCTAAAATTCGTGTTGATGCCTTTACCGTAGATGCGCAGGGGTATCATGTGCGATGTGATATTGTCAGCCCTGAGCATAAGATTGTCGCTCAGATGACCGGAGAGGGAAGGCATAGTGTGCTGGAAACATCGTTGAAAGAGATACATAAATGGCATGGCAGGCATGATCCTACGATGTATACAGCCCGCCTGCAGCTTGAAAAGGATGGAGCCATTGCTGATGAGGTAACGGTTTACTTTGGTATCCGTGATTATTCGGTGGATGTGAATACCGGTTTTCGTCTAAACGGCCAAAGCTACCCGCTGCATGGTGTTTCGCGCCATCAGGATCGTTTTGACAAGGGGTGGGCCATCAGTCATGAGGATCAGCAGCAGGATATGGAATTAATTAAAGAAATCGGTGCTAATACTATCCGTCTGGCGCATTATCAGCATTCTCAGTATTTTTATTCCTTGTGTGATCAGGCGGGGATGGTGATCTGGGCAGAGATCCCCTTCATCTCAGTTTTTGATGAAAGCGAAGCGGCCAGGCAAAATACCCTTTCACAGATGACTGAGCTGGTGGTGCAAAACTATAACCACCCCTCCATCTGTTTTTGGGGAATCGCAAACGAAATTACTATTGGCGATGATAATGCCGCTTTACAGAATAACCTTAAGGAATTACATGCGCTGGCCAAACGGCTGGATCCAAGCCGCCTTACAACCATTGCCAATGTCAGCATGCTGGAAATTGATTCCACCCATAACGAAATTACCGATATAATAGCCTACAACCATTATTTTGGGTGGTACGGCGGGACAGTGGAGCAAAATGGGCCGTGGTTGGATGACTTCCATCAAAAACGACCCAATTGTGCACTAGCCATCAGCGAATATGGTGCCGAGGGGATACTAACCTGGCACTCAGAGAATCCCAAGGTCCGTGATTACTCGGAAGAGTATCAGGCCTATTACCACGAAAAGATGTTGGAGACCTTTGCCACGCGCCCGTATCTATGGGCGACCTATGTGTGGAATATGTTCGACTTTGCCGCCGATGCGCGTGATGAAGGCGGCTGCAAGGGGCGAAACAACAAGGGGCTTGTAACATACGACCGCACAATCCGTAAGGACAGCTACTATATATACAAGGCTTGGTGGAGCGATCGACCCTTTGTGCACATTGTGGGCAGGCGCTATCGCGACAGAGTCAGTGAAACGATGGTGAAGATCTATACAAATGCCAAGCAGGTGACTTTGATGGTGAATGATCAGATGTTTGCGCAGAATCAGAGTGAAAAGGTGTTTGTATTCCCGAATGTGCCCTTAAAACCGGGGGAAAATTTACTGATTGCTAAAGCGGATAACGGTGCGCAGGACCAGATCATCCTTAATGGTGTACAGGAGCCAAACCGGGATTATGTGTTGCCACAGGTGGATGATGCGATGAGTGACGGGGTGGAAAACTGGTTTAGCACCATCACACCTAAAGCAAAAGAGTTGCAATTCCCAGAAGGGTATTTTTCCATTCGCGACAAACTGGGCGACATCATGCAAAACGAGGAAGCTAAAGCGGTTTTAATACAGGTGTTTTCTGTTGTGATGGGTAAGGAAATGGTGTCTAGCGGTAAAGGAATGATGAAGATGGTAATGAAGATGATGGCAAAAAAACCGCTGGAATTTTTGTTTGCGATGGCCGGTGATCGGATTACACCTACTCATATACTCATCATTAACGAAGCCCTCAATCAGGTAAAAAAAGCTAGACTGTAGAAAAAGCATTTGAATTAGGGCAGGTAATCTGGAACAAGAAAATTGGAATATCCAGATTGCCTGCCCATTTGCTGTAAAAAAGCTGATGGCAAAAGGGTCTTTTGATTTTAAATAGAACATACTGTTGTCATATTTGTTATAGTATATTTATTCCATCAAGTGAGTTTATACTCTAAAAATCGTTTACACCCAAAGCAATGAAGGGAGTTAGAAGCATGGAAACCTGGAATATTATTGAGCATATTGTCCATGGAATGGAATACTACATGGAAGTATTGGCCCTGCCTTCACACATGGAAAAGTATGACGACGGAATGTGCACGTGGATAAAGCCAAAAGGAGAGGTAAATGGTCCGGCTGCCGTGTACAGGGTTAATTTCGGGGATAAAACTGATGATCAAATCAGGCAAATCATTCAATCGTATCGTAAGAATGGCGTACCTGATTATTGGTGTGTTACGCCTCTGTCTACGCCGGATCATGTCCGTGATATATTGGTATCCCTTGAAATCCTGGAATCAAACTCAGAGGATGGATTAGGTATGGCATTGTTACCTGATGAATATAGCAGCAGTTTGACAGATACGGAGCGTACATCAACAATACCTGTTCGAAAAGTTAATAATAAAAAAGACTTCAAAATATGGACTGATATAGCGAACGAAGTGCTTCATGGATTTCAGTTGCTTGACCCGGATTTATATTTCCCTTTATGCGAATCCGGTAAAATGGTATGCTTCCTGGGGTACTGCGGAGCAATACCGGTGGCAACTTCAGCGACAATGAATAATAACGGGAGCGGCACATTGGAGTTTATCGCGACATTGCCTGATTATCGTAAAAAAGGAATAGGTGCAGCCGTATGCCGCGCCGCAGTTGACCAGTTGATCAATGAAAACGCTTCTATTATTACATTGCGGGCAAGAGCGATGGGTGTTTCATTATATACGGCTCTTGGCTTCAAAACGTATTATTGATACGAAGAATCTTACAAACCGGAGATTTTTAGAATCGGTAATAAAATTGTTCTAGAACTAAACAGATGATATAATGTACCTCACTAGGAGGTACTCCCTTATGAAGCTAAAAACACGTCTTATTATTATCTTTATGATATGTACCTTTATGATGCTATTTGTTTCTTGTGGAATGCGAGCTAATATATATCCTGATGTCAGCAAATCACCCACCCCCAATGAGGATACTTCCAGCCCAACTTTAACGCCCAATTCAACACCTGAGGTAAAACCTGTACAAAAGTTTCCTCAACTTGATTCATCTACGGCACGTAAAGAGATGATCGCTTCAATTTACAACGATCTGGTCATCAATGGTCAAATGACGGGACCTGAGCCTCTATGCAGTAAAACCCATGAAGCCATATGCAACCTCATCGATGGAAAGGTCGATGTGGTATTTGCACTTTTACCTACCGAAGAAGAGCAAAAGTATATGGACGAGAAGGGCGTAGATCTAAAAGCCCGTTGTTACGCTTATGATGCACTTATGATACTTGGGAATTCTGAGAATCCAGTTGAAAATTTAACCTCCGATCAACTTAGAGACATATACCGGAAAAAAATAACCAACTGGAAGGAAGTTGGTGGGCCTGATGCTGAGATAATCGTTTATGTGCGGGATAGTCAGTCAGGCAGCCAGCGTATGTTTGAGTCTCTGGTATGGGACGGTCAAAAAGACGTTCCTGATTTTCAAGACGGAACTTACAGTGATATGGAAGTTAATGAGATGGGCGAAATACTCAATTTGGTCGAGATAAATGACTATGCCATCGGCTATAGCTTCTTGACGTTTGTAGATGAGGAATTTGGCACCTCAGAGCGTCTGAAAAGCTTCGCTATAGATGGTATTAATCCCACTAAGGAGAATATCGCCAACGAAAGCTATCCGTTTATATCAACTGCATGGATGCTTATGAGAGCAGATGCGCCATCGGACGGCCCTGCCCAGTGGTTGTTTGACTGGTATGTGGGAGAAAATGCGGAAAAATATATAACAGAGCATACAAGCTCAATTCCTGCAAACAAGGAACCCATTCTGGTCAAGGCTAAATAATCATTAGAGGAAAACTGAAAAGTTAGGAGTATTATTTAACAGATCGGGTTAATTAAAATAAAATAATCGCTATTGACAGGAAAAAACCACGTTTGACTCATGTTCAAGAGTTGGATGTGGTTTTTTATTAAGAGAATAATGAACCTTAAAAAAAGAAAACTATAGGCAGATATAAAGTGAGAGGATGATTAAAATGTCTTTCGATACAGCCATCTCTGTTTATAGTGAAATTGGGAAACTGAGGCGTGTTCTTCTTCACTGCCCGGGTGAGGAAGTGGAAAATATAGTCCCGGATTATTTAAGAAGGCTCTTGTTTGACGAAATCGTCTATCTGGAACAGGCGAGGAAAGAGCATAACCAGTTTGCGGATATTTTAAGGAATGAAGGAGCGGATGTTGTCTACCTGGTGGATTTAATGGCGGATGTCCTCGAGTATCCCGAAGTCAGAGAAGAGTTTATCATGGAGTTCCTGGTGGAGGGAAGAGTTGTAACACAGGGGCTTCAAGAGGCCATCATAGAATTTTTTAGCAGCTATCCGGCAAAAGAGCTTGCAAGGAAATGCATATCAGGTCTGAGAACGGAAGAGCTCAAAAATATTATACCTAAATCGTTAGGGGATATGGTCAAGCATCCTTACCCTTTTATTCTCGATCCCATCCCCAATATGTATTTCCAGCGTGATCCTTTCGCGAGCATAGGAAAAGGGATTTCTCTCAATGTGATGGCCAATATCACCCGAAACCGGGAGACTCTATTTGCCAAATATATCTTTAATTATCATCCTCAATTCAAAGAGGTTCCTCGATGGTATAACAGAAACAAAACCCACCCCATAGAAGGTGGGGATATATTAGTTCTATCAGATAAAGTAGTCGCTGTGGGGATCAGTCACAGAAGCGATCCCATTGCCATTGAGAGACTGGCTGACAATCTGTTGTGCGGCGAGGAGGATTGTTTCCAGACAGTTTTAGCCTTTGATATACCGAAAACAAGAGCCTATATGCATCTGGACACCGTATTTACTATGGTGGACTACGACCAGTTCACCATATTCCCCGGTATTGAAGATCCTCTGGATGTATACAGCATTTCAAGAGGAAAGAACAAGAGCCTCGAAATCAAGCATGAGCAGGAAAGCCTTTCCACAATATTGAAAAAATATCTTAAATGTGGTTCAGTCAATCTCATAAGGTGTGGTGATGGTGATCCTGTTGCGGCCAGCAGGGAGCAATGGAGCGATGGTAGCAATACCCTTGCAGTAGCTCCGGGAAAGGTCGTCTGCTATAACCGCAATCATGTGACCAATGAGGTTCTCCGGAGAAATAGAATAGAAGTCTTGGAGTTCGAATCCTATGAACTGTCAAGAGGACGCGGTGGCCCCAGGTGTATGAGCATGCCTCTCATCAGAGAGAAGCATTAAAGAATCTCTACTAAGAATTCTAGTAAAATCTCAAGATAGGCGGCTTGAGATTTTTTTGATTGCAAACAATATTCCTGTTGTGACACAATATGATATGATTAACCATATAGATATAAGTTTTTAATGGGCTGGTGATACCATGAAATATGGATTTGCAAGAGTGGCGGCGGCTTCGCCCGAATTAAGGGTGGCTGACTGCGCCTTTAATACAAAGAAAATCATTGAAATCATTAGGGCTGCAGGGGAACAATCGGTGGAATTTTTAGTGTTTCCTGAGCTCTGTCTTACAGGCTATTCCTGCGGGGATCTTTTCAGACAGGATATTCTTCTGGAAGGAGCCAAGCAGGGGCTTTTTGCGGTTTTGGACGCCACAAAGAAAATTCCTGCAATCATAATGGTCGGTCTTCCTTTAGCTATAAAAGGACGGCTTTACAATTGTGCCGCTGTGCTTCAAAAGGGCAAAATACTGGGAATTGTTCCAAAGACTAACCTTCCAGGATATAACGAGTTCTACGAGCTTCGTTGGTTTACCGAAGCGGAGCATCTCGAAATTTCTGAGCTTAAGCTTAGTGATGATACCGTGCCCATTGGCGCCGACCTAATTTTTATAGCCAATGAGAATGAAAATCTTGCCTTTGGGGTGGAAATTTGTGAGGATGTCTGGGTTCCAGTTCCGCCCAGCAGCTACCTGGCCCAAGCAGGAGCATCCCTTCTGTTTAATTTATCAGCCAGTGATGAATTGGTCGGAAAGGCTGATTACCGGAGAGGGCTTATAAAAGACCAGTCGGCGCGCTGTGTGGCGGGCTATGTCTATGCCTCCTCCAACTGCGGAGAATCCTCCACTGATGTGGTCTACGGCGGGCATCTCATCATTGCCGAAAACGGCCATGTATTGAATGAATCAGAACGTTTCTATTTTGACAATAAAATGGTTGTGGCCGATGTGGACCTGGACAGGCTTTCCTTTAACCGCCTCATTATGGGAACCTTTAGAGGAGGGAAGGGAGGCCGCTCGTACCGGGGCATTCATTTTAATAATCCGCAGAATACAGAATTTAAAGGGGTTCCTCTTCATCCCATTGATAAGCATCCCTTTGTTCCCGGGAATAATGCTACACGTAATGACCGTTGTCATGAGATCCTTTCTATCCAGACCTCTGGCCTTGAAAAACGTATCCGTCATACAGGGCTTGATAAGGCCGTTATCGGAATTTCAGGAGGCCTTGACTCAACTCTTGCCTTTATTGTGGCTGTTCGTGCCATGGAACATATGGGTTTTCTTGCAAGCCATGTTCAAGCTATCACCATGCCGGGCTTCGGGACGACCGGTAGGACCTATGATAATGCGGTAAACCTGATAAAAAATATGGGTGCGTCATTAAAGGTAGTCGATATAAAAGCTGCATGCCTTCAACATTTTGAAGACATCGGCCACGACAGGGATATCCATGATGTGACCTATGAGAATGTGCAGGCCAGAGAACGAACACAAATTTTAATGGATGTGGCCAATAAAATAGGCGGACTGGTTGTGGGAACCGGTGATTTATCGGAGATGGCCTTGGGCTGGAGCACTTACAATGGCGATCACATGTCCATGTATGGCGTCAATTGCGGTGTACCCAAAACCCTGGTGCGCTATATTATCCAATGGTATGCCGATCATGAGGCGAACGAAACCATACAGAAGATCCTCTATGATATTATGGATACGCCCATTAGCCCGGAGCTTCTGCCGCCCTCCAAGACTGGGGAGATTTTGCAAAAGACAGAGGATATTTTAGGCCCTTACGAGGTGCACGACTTCTTCCTCTATCACATGCTGCGATGCGGTGCAGGTCCTGCCAAGATCATGTTTCTAGCCAAGGCGGCTTTTGCAGATGATTATTCAGGTGATCAGCTATCAAAATGGCTGAAGGTTTTCTATCAAAGGTTCTTCTCTCAACAGTTCAAACGCTCCTGCCTGCCCGATGGCCCAAAGGTGGGAACAGTGAGCCTGTCTCCACGGGGAGATTGGAGAATGCCCAGCGACGCTTCCGTCCAGTTGTGGCTCTCTGAGCTCGAGGGTCTTTAATAACCATATTACACCATAAAATAGGGGGCGGTTCTTTGTTTTACATTGAACCGTCCCCTGGTCTATTTATTTTGCGTTGCCCTGGGCATACACTCTAATGCTTTGTATGAAGTCCGATAATAAATTCTATGGTGGTTTTTAGACTACCCAATTGCCTAAGGCGTTCAAGGCCCTCTTTTGGAGTTCTCCAATAATAGGGTGTCATAACCACAAGATCTAATAATTCCTCTTGCGAATTTATCTCAATATTTGCTTTTATTCTGATCTGTTCCTCGCTCTTGAAAGAGGGAAGCTCAGGTTCCTTTTCGTCATTTTCATAGGGCTGATCGTAAAGCACGGCTTTGAGCTCCAGGAGGTGCTTCCTCCCGGGGATGACGGTTATCAGAAATCCATCTTTTTTTAGCACCCTGCTAAACTCTTTGTCACAGGCAGGTGCAAAGGCATTGAGCAAAAAATCTGCCTGATGGCATGAAAAGGGTACTTTAAACAGCGAGCCCACTATAAAATGAATGGCCTTGTCCCGACCGGCTGCCAGACGAATGGCCTCCTTTGAAATATCCATCCCATAAACCGAGCAGTTTATATCGTTTTCAGAGAGAGCGCACTGGAGGTGATGGGTATAGTAGCCATCACCACAACCTGCATCTAATAAAACGCAGTCTTTATTATGGGTTCCACATAGTTGGATCAGGAGCTTGCTGAGGCCATGAGCCAATGGCGAATAATAGCCCTTATCCAAAAAGCGCTTTCTTGCCTGGACCATTTCCTTATTATCTCCCGGATCCCGGCTGTTTTTATCCTGGCTGAGAAGCAGGTTGATATAGCCTTTGCCGGCCAAGTCAAAGCTGTGGCCTAATGAACAGGTCAGACACTTGTCATTTTGAATCAAAGGCTTTTGACAAACAGGGCAAATCAGGTATTCAAATTCGCTCATTCAAGTCTCCATAGCGGCGCGAGGATCTTTTTCTCTTTGATGCCGACTATGGCTGATTATACTCTACTCCCAGTTTAGGTTCAAGGCTGTCTTAGGGGTTCTACCTTTCAATAACCTCAAATCCGCTTTTTTTCAACAACTCAATGATTTTGACTCTATTAAGGCCCATTTCTCGGATAGCCTGATTCAAAGTAAACCTACTGCCAATCACACGTCTCAGCCGGTTATTCCTGATTTGCGGAAATCCCCAGCCTGCGATGATTCCAATCAACTCCGGAAATTTCTGGGTTGCTTCGAATACCGTTAAATTCATATTAAGTGATTTCATAAGAACGCTCCAAAGATTATTCTATTGGTAGAATATGTGGAAGCCGGGGCAAATGTGTTTTCCTATGTTTCAAGGCTATTTCTAGAAAAAATGCTCCAACCAGAACAGCTTTAAAATCCATCTAAGGAATATAGGCGAAGTATTCATAGCGGTTTACAAAATACAGCTTGTTTTGCTCAGGAGAGGCTCCTATTAGAACGCCTTCAGTAAGAACATGTCGTTCATTCGTTTTTAAATCCAGGGCTATAACCTGTTTATTTTGGCTGTTACTGATATTGGGAGTGTATATTAAAGCACCATTGATGAGAATACATTGATCAAAATATTCTCCATCAAGTGCACATGCGTTGACAGTTTCAATTTCAGTGTAATATAATGTGAAATAACAATTGGATAGTTGTTGATGACGGGAATATGAAGCGATGTGTGCAAAAAAGAGAGAAGGCCGTTTGGTGAAAGGTTTTCGCGCCGATACAAAGCTTCGTCCCACCCCCGAGACCTAAAGCCGATGAGGCTTACGCTTGTCCCGTTAAAGACTTGTAAGCCGGGCTCTATACAACCAAAGAGCCAATAAGGGTGGTACCGCGGAAGTTTGATCCGTCCCAGTTTTGGGGCGGATTTTTTGTATTTTTAGAGAGGTGGAGCAATGCGTTTTACCAGAATGTTTTTACCGACTTTAAGAGAAGTTCCTGCCGAGGCCGAGATCGTTAGCCATCAGCTCATGCTGAGAGCGGGCCTGATGCGTAAGCTGGCGTCGGGGATTTATTCCTTTTTGCCACTGGGGCTTCGCACCTTTAAAAAGGTTGAGCAGATCATCAGAGAGGAAATGGATGCGGCAGGCGCTCAGGAGCTTTTGATGTCAGCACTGCTGCCTGCTGAAAGCTACCGGGATTCGGGGCGCTGGGAGGTCTTCGGCCCAGAGATGTTCAGACTTAAGGATCGCAATCACCGCGAGTTCTGCCTGGGCCCCACCCATGAGGAGATTTTTACCGAGACGGTAAAAAGCAGTGTTCGTTCCTACCGCGGGCTGCCGCTTACTTTATATCAGATTCAGACCAAATACCGGGACGAAAGGCGTCCCCGGTTTGGAGTCATGCGCTCCCGCGAGTTTGTCATGAAGGATGCCTACAGCTTTGACCGGGATCAGGCCGGGCTGGATATATCCTATAAGAAAATGGAAGAGGCCTATCGGCGTATATTTGACCGCCTGGAGCTGAATTACCGTGTTGTTGAGGCTGATTCTGGTGCCATGGGCGGCTCGGGCTCCCAGGAGTTTATGGTGACCTCCGACATAGGGGAGGCAGTCATCGTTTATTGCGATTGCTGCGGTTATTCTGCCAACGATGAGAAGGCGGCTTGTTTACCACCGTCAATTACTTCAGAAGAAGAGGAAAAACCGGTTGAAAAAATCGCCACACCCGATGTCCGGACCATTGATGAGCTTACGACTTTTTTAGGCTGCGAAGCGGCCAATTTCGCCAAGACCCTTATTTTCAAGACTGATGATACCTTGGTCGCCGCTATGGTAAGAGGTGATCGGGAGCTCAATGAGGTTAAGCTTGCCAATGTACTGAGCTGCTCGGAGCTGGAAATGGCCGACAGCGCAAGTGTCAGCGCCATAACCCATGCCGAGGTGGGCTTTGCAGGCCCCGTAGGTTTAAAAATACGGATCATAGCAGATCATGAGGTGGCCTCAGCTAAAAATCTCACTGTTGGTGCTAATGAAACGGGCTATCACTTAAAGAATGTCAATCCCGGACGGGATTTTAAGGCAGAGGTTCATGATATCCGGCGCATTACAGAGCATGACCCTTGTCCCCGATGCGGGCACAGGCTCAATATGACCAGAGGTATTGAAGTTGGCCATATCTTCAAGCTGGGGGACAAATATACAAAGGCACTGGGCTGTAATTATCTGGACGAGGAAGGAAATGAGAAGCCCATGGTCATGGGTTGCTACGGAATTGGATTGAACCGCTCCATGGCGGCTATTATTGAGCAGAACCATGATGAAAACGGCATAATCTGGCCCATGGCGGTGGCACCCTATCATGTAATTATCGTACCAGTCAATGTACTGGATAAAAAGGTCATGGAGATATCCGAAACGCTCTATGAGAAGCTTCAGCAGGCTAGGGTTGAGGTTATTCTTGATGACAGGAACGAGAGGGCCGGTGTAAAGTTCAAGGATGCGGACTTAATGGGCATTCCCCTTCGAATTACGGTGGGCAAAAAAGCAGCGGATGGCTTGGTGGAATTAAAGCAAAGAAAATCTAAAGTAGTGCAGGAGTTAGCTGTTGAAGAAGCTTTGAAAAGCGTAATAGTACAGGTTCACGGCGCGAGCAGCTGATAAAGTGTTAGCGCATAATAGGTTTAATAAATAACTCGGAGGTTTTTTATGACACAGGAAAAGAAATTTGTTGAAGCGATTACACCCATGAACGAGGACTTCCCCCAATGGTATACGGACATTGTGAAAAAAGCCGATCTGGTGGAATATGCCAGCGTTAAGGGCTGTATGATCGTCAGACCCTATGGCTACGCCATTTGGGAGCTCATACAGAAGGAGCTGGACAGGCGATTTAAGGAGACGGGACATGAGAATGTCTATATGCCTATGTTCATCCCTGAAAGCCTTTTACAGAAGGAAAAGGAGCATGTGGAGGGCTTTGCACCTGAGGTAGCCTGGGTCACCCATGGCGGCAGCGAGAAGCTGGCTGAAAGGCTGTGCGTACGCCCGACCTCTGAGACCCTTTTCTGTGACCATTATAAGGATATTGTCCAATCCTATCGCGACCTGCCCAAGCTCTATAACCAATGGTGTTCGGTGGTGAGATGGGAAAAGACAACCCGGCCTTTCCTGCGTTCTGTGGAATTCCTATGGCAGGAAGGTCATACCGTTCATGCTTCAGCCGAGGACGCTCAGGAAGAAACCCTTCGTATGCTGAATGTCTACTCATCCTTCTGTGAAGAGTTTCTGGCCATTCCCGTTATAAAGGGGCAAAAGACTGAGAAGGAAAAGTTTGCAGGGGCAAAAGCCACCTACACTATCGAGAGCCTGATGCATGATGGAAAAGCCCTTCAGTCCGGCACGTCCCATAACTTTGGAGATGGCTTTGCAAGAGCCTTCGGTATTCAGTTCCTGGATAAGGATAATCAGCTCAAGTTTGCTCACCAAACCTCCTGGGGTATGAGTACCCGCTTAATCGGTGCCATTATCATGGTTCACGGGGATGACTCCGGTTTGGTTCTGCCTCCAAGGGTTGCGCCCATCCAATTGGTCATTGTTCCGGTACAGCAGCATGTGGAAGGCGTTCTGGACAAGGCTTATGAGCTTAAGGAAAGACTTTCAAAGGTATGCCGGGTTAAGGTGGATGATTCCGATAAAATGCCCGGCTGGAAGTTCTCGGAACATGAGATGCGCGGTGTACCCCTTCGCCTGGAGGTCGGGCCCAAGGACATTCAGAAAAACCAGGTGGTATTGGTTAAGCGTGAAAATAGAGAGAAGCTCTTTGTCTCCATGGATGAACTGGAAATAAAAGTTCCGGAGCTTCTTGAGGAAATCCAGACCTCACTCTACAACAAGGCTTTGTCACTAAGAGAGGGCAAGACCTTCAAGGCTGAAACCCTGGATGAGATGGAATCCATTCTCAATGATACTCAGGGCTTTATTAAGGCCATGTGGTGCGGTGATGGAGAATGTGAAAAGACTGTTAAGGAGAGAATGGCGGCCACTGCGCGATGCATTCCCTTCGAACAGGAGAATATTGGTGAAAAATGCGTATGCTGCGGTAAGGAAGCCAAACACATGGTTTACTGGGGAAGAGCGTATTAAAGGTACCGTATTGCAGGTTGAGGCTTGTGGTGTGTTCCAAACGGAATGCACCCTTGTTTTTTTGAGAGAGATTGTACCCCTCAAAATTGCTGGGAATTTGGAGAAATTTAGGGTATAATATAGAATAAAATTATTTTTGTTACAGGTGACCAGATGGGCAGAGAAAAGATTCTGTGTGTCGATGACGAAGAAATGGTTGTTGAGGCCCTAAAAATGGAACTGATGCGCGGTCTTACTTCCGACTTCATTATTGAGACAGCTCAAAGCAGTGAGGAAGCCCTTCAGATTGCGGATGAATCTTTAAAGCGCGGAGATGTGATTTTACTTGTCATTTCGGATCAAAGGATGCCCGGTATGACAGGAGAGGTCCTGTTGTCCGAGCTTAATAAGACCCATCCTCAGGCGCTTAAAATCCTTCTTACCGGCTATACAGACGTGGGAGCTATTCGATATGCCATAAACCATGCCGGATTATACCGTTACATACAAAAGCCCTGGGACAGGGAAGATTTGCTGCTTACCGTCAATCAGGCCATAGATAAATTTCGCACTCAAAAACAGCTTGATGAGAAAACATCCCAGATCATGAAAATGAATGAAGAGCTGGAGAAGATGGTAGAGATGCGCACCAAGCAGCTCAGCGATGCTGTTAAAGAGCTGGAGTCATTTTCCTACACGGTATCTCACGACTTGAAATCTCCCGTGCGCTCCATCGACTATTATTCAAAATTCATTCTGGAAGACTATGAAAACCAGCTCAACGATGATGTGAAAAGTATGCTGAGGAATATCAGAAGCGTCTGTTCCGGTATGTTTGAGCTTATTGAAAAACTACTTCAGTATGCGGTAACCGCAAAGACCGAACCGGAATTTTTACCTGTTGATATGGGTGCATTAGTTACCCAGACCTATCAAGAGATTATGACCGCAGTTGAAGACAGGCAGGTAGAGCTTGTCATTGAGGATTCACTTCCTCAGGTCAGCGGTGATGCCATACTTCTTAAGCAAGTCCTCTATAATATTTTGTCCAATGCCATAAAATTCACAAGATATCAGAATAATGCCGTTATCAGGGTATCGTGCCATAAAACCCAAAACCAATACCAATTCTCTTTTAAAGATAATGGTGTGGGCTTTAATATGGCCTATTCAACCAAATTGTTCGGTATCTTCCAGCGCATGCACTCTCAAAGTGAATTTGAGGGTTCGGGTATTGGGCTGGCTACCGTAAAAAAGATAGTTGAAAAACATGGTGGAAGCGTCAGTATATTCAGTGAGGAAGGTCTGGGAACAACGGTAAGCTTTACTTTGCCCCTATTTTCTTAAGTGATTGAAGAAGGGATTAAAGACAATGAGACGGATCATGCTTGTTCTGGTGTGCAGCTGTCTTCTTATATCGGGGATCCACTATGCGACCCAGTTTTTAAACAAGCAGTTTCTTGGCAAGGATGCTGTCAGCGGATTGGACCCAAATGAGTTGGAACCTTCGGTTGATAACTACAATAGGATGGTTTTCGCCGATATAGATAATGCTGTTACAGTTGCCTACTATAATAGTGGGTATCTTTATAATGAGAATGATGATACAGGCATTAATAAGGATATCATAGATGAGCTTGCAAGAAGAATGGGCATAGACTTCGATGAGCGGGTGATGCCCCGGGCAAGAATCACCTCCAGGATTGAAGAAGGATCTCTGCCCATGAGTGTTTCCACTGTCATAACACCTAAAAGGGAACGCTATTCATACTTTATCCCCTACTTCTCACAGAGGAATCATGTACTTATTCATGAAGGCGTAGGATTATCCACCCAGGAAGAGCTGCTGGAAAGAACGGACCTAAAGGTGGGTATTATTCGAGGTTATACCTATGGAGAGAATTACGATAACCTCATAGAGCAGCTTAAGAAAAAGCGGATGATTGTTGAGGCAAGAGATTCGGATTCTCTTTATAAAATGTTGAAGGACGACTGGATTCAAGTGACATTTGATATGGCCTCCAGCTATTTGTATTATTTCGATGCCTTTGATATTCAGGATGTCAGTATTGTGGACTGGCCTGAAGGAGAACCCTTATTAAGGTGCATCACCTTAAGTAAAAGATATTTCATTACTGAAAATGCTGAACGATTAAAAAAAATTATCAATGAAATGAAAAATGATGGAACGCTCTTCAAAATATTCAGTCGATATCTGCCCGAAGATGAAGCAAAGAGGATGTGTGATTTTTGATGGCATCAGTTGCGCAAAAGAAAAACAATCCCATAAAAAAGCTGGGTTTGGCAGGCAAGTTATCAGGCCTGGTGTCTTTGATAGCCCTTTTAGTCTATATACCCAGCATTATCTTTGGCGCTTATAAAAGTCTTCAGGAAAGCAAATATGCTCTTGAGCAGTATAAGCAATCCCTGGAAATCCGTGTTCAAAGCGCTTTCGAGCCTGCTATCTGGAATTATGATATCGAGACTTTAAGAAAGCTCATCACCAATGAGCTCAAGAACAAAAATTTGCGATGTGTCCAGATCAGTTCCATAGAGCGTACCATCATCAAGCTCATGACAGATGGGGAAAAGGTTTTTGAGTCCCGTATCAATCCCGAAGGACCTTACATTGAGCGGCATATTATTCCCATTCATAAATTCAATGATCATACTCAAATTATAGCCTATGCCACTCTTTGGTATGATCATACAGAGAGCAGGAATCAATTTCTCCAAGAGCTAAAGGATGAAATTATCCAGATGGGCATCGTTATATTGCTCATAGCAACGGCTCTTACTCTCTTAAGCTATATCCGCCTTGTCAGACCTCTTGAATCTATTCGAATGAGCATGATTGAAGCCGGTAAATCCTCACACAGCCTTGCCAAAAAGAAAATGGAAGCAGCCAGCTTCAGAAGAGCTTTTTCTGAAATTAAAAGCATGGCCTCAGATTTAGAGCGCATGTTACAGGATATTGATGCCGCGCAGCAGCAGACCAGAGCCAGTGAGGCACAGTTAAGGGCCATTTTCCAGCAGGCAGGTGTAGGAGTTGGTCAGGTCTCGGCGCAATCAGGCCGCTACATATTTCTTAATCAGCGTTTTTGTGACATCGTGGGCTATACCATGGAAGAGATGATGGAAATGTCCTATGAAACCATCACTCACAAGGATGATCTCCCAAAACAGCAGGCTTTAATAGAGAAGCTCCTCGGAGGGATGATACGCGAGCATTCAATAGAGAAGCGCTATATTCGCAAGGATGGTCAGATGGTATGGGTAGAGATGACCATCTCACCGCTTTGGTCGGAAGGAGAAGAGCCCACCACACAGATTGTGGTTATTCAGGATATTACAGCACGAAAGAAGGCTGAAGCCGAGATTAAAAAGCTTAATGATGAATTGGAGGACAAGGTGGCTGAGCGTACCGTTGAGCTGGAACAAGCCAATTGCGAATTGGAATCGGCCATAGAAGATTTGAGAGAGGCTCAGCATCAATTGGTTAATCAAGAAAAAATGGCGGTTCTAGGTCAGCTTGTAGCGGGTATTGCCCATGAGCTTAACACACCATTGGGGGTTATTAATTCTGCGGGTGGTACATTGGAAAAGGTTATAAAAAATGAAATTGACCAGGTTGTTCAATTTCGGGTCACGGCGCCCGAAGAAATCAGGGAAGTATACAACCGGTTGGTTGCTCAGAGTATGGCATGGGAAAGCACGCAAGATTTATCATCCAGGCGACAAAACAGAAAAAGATATTATAAGATGGTGGAGGAGAACAATTTATCAATATCGGATGAAGTTGTTGAGCTATTGGTAGATATCGGATATGAAGCCAGCGATGAGGAATTTTTAGCCTTGATCGGCCAGCCGGGAATTAAAGATGCTGTAAAAATGGCTTACAGTATTATTACGATGCACAAATCGGCCCACATGATCAGAATATCTGCAGAAAAAGCCTCCAAGGTTATTATGGCGCTTAAGACCTATTCTCACCAGGAATCCAACAGGCAGGTGGTTCCCCATGATGTCATCAACGATATTGAGATGGTATTGACCCTCTACTATAATCAAACCAAGTACGGCGTGGAAATTACTAAAGACTATCAGGAGGTTCCTCCTGTTTTGTGTTACCCCGATAAATTGCATCAGGTTTGGGTAAATATTATTAACAACGCTTTGCAGGCTATGGATTATAAGGGCAAGCTAATCATAGGAATAGCCAGGACTCAGGAATATGTAAAGGTTTCGATTACCGACAAGGGTCCCGGCATCCCTGAAACCATACGTAAAAGAATTTTTGAGCCGTTCTTTACTACAAAAAAATTAGGGGAGGGAACCGGCCTCGGCTTAGACATTGCAAAAAGAATAGTGGAGGAAGTCGGAGGTCATATCGATGTAGAAACACAGCCGGGTGAAACTACCTTTAGCATCTGGCTGAGAGTGTATGAGGAGGTGATTTGAATGCCTAGCCGCAGTGCTATTATGTGTGTGGATGATGAAGAAATGATCCTTCTATCCCTAAAGCAGGAGCTTATGGGGCATTTCGGTGCCCGTTTTCATTATGAGACAGCTCTTAGTGCTCCGGAAGCCTTGACCATCATTGATGAGCTGGTGGAGGGCGGAATTCGCGTCATTCTTATTCTTTCAGATTGGCTCATGCCCGGTATGAACGGGGATGAGTTTCTGGTCAAGGTTTATGAAAAATATCCTGAAATCAGAGCCCTTATGATAACGGGCTACGCGGATATGATGTCCATTTCTATTAAGCAGGATAAAATCAATCTAAAGGGAGTCATTCATAAGCCGTGGGATTCCCGTGATCTTCTGCAACAGGTTGAAGCTTGTGTAGGATAAAGAGAGATAATGTGTGGGGTGACTTTTTGTACAAGGTTTTAATAGTTGATGATCTTGAGATCCTTCGCTATGATTTAAAAAGGATGGCTATTTGGGGGGAGACCACAGGTTTTTTCATTGGAGGAGAGGCGGAGAATGGGGCCGATGCCCTGAAAAAATTGAGAGCTGACCCTTATGATCTTGTTATAACAGATATTCGAATGCCGGTCATGGACGGTATGGCTTTATTAAAGGCGGTATCTTTAGAGAAGCTCTGTCCCTGTATTGTACTTCTCAGTGATTACACGGAATACAGTTATGCCCGGGAAGGGCTGCTTCATGGAGCCTTTGATTATCTAGGAAAGCCTGTGAACGGCAAAAATCTGGCAGAGCTTTTAAACCGCGCCCGGATACACCTGGATAACATGAGGCTTGAGCAGGATAAGCTGGAGCAGCTTAGAGGTCTGGCGGAGGAAGCCTTTTTCCCTGTCCAGGATGTTGAAAGGGTGATCAGGCTTCTTAATGAAGGTGATATAAAGGCTGTTGATGTGACAGAACAGATGGTGGAAGCGGTAGGTGCAGCCCTTCAATATAATGAACCCAAGGCGGTCATTATTTTGAAAAATGCTATAGAGCTCATCTTTTCCCGAGTTGTGGCTGAACATGGGTGGATAAGCCTTTATACGGACCTTTCAGCCATTAAGCATCTGAACCTGTCCGAAGGGGATTGGCAGGCCCTTCATGATAAAGTTAAAAAGTCAGCTGAGAGGTTGGTCTTGTTTTTAAGAAAAATGATTATATGGAAAAGCGATGTCAATGCCATAAAAACAGCTTGCCTTCAGGTCCTTTATCATATTGAAGAGAATATATCGGTCAAACTTATAGCTGAGAAGCTTTATATCAATAAAACCTACTTGAGTGAGCTCTTTAAGCAGTCCACAGGTGTCTCGCTTTTAGAATATATCACAATGGTCAAGGTGGAGCGTGCCAAATTTCTGCTGAGATCCGGAACCTGTAAAAACTATGAGATTGCTGAGCGTCTTGGCTTCAAAGACCATGAATATTTCAGTAAGATTTTCAAAAAGCATACGGGGCTTTCCCCAAACACCTATAAGTCCAGCAGAGCTATACAGGATTAAATAATTATTAGTTGTGAAAGACTATTAAAGTATCGCAAACTAGGAGATGTTACTGTGAATACATTTGATATAATTGGGCCTGTTATGGTAGGACCATCCAGCTCCCATACGGCAGGTGCCGCGAGAATAGGCAAGGTTGCCCGTATGATTTTAGGTGAGGATGTTTGTGATGCAAGAATTATCCTCCATGGGTCATTTGCAAAAACCGCCCTGGGACATGGTACCGATAGAGCCATTCTGGGCGGCCTTATGGGTTATGAAGTAGATGATGCCCGTATCAGGGATAGTCTTGCTCTGGCTGCCGAAGCCGGGCTTACCTTCAGCTTTGAAAATGCCAATCTGGGAAGTGTCCACCCCAATACCACACGCCTCGATATTACAGGGAAAAGCGGGAAAAAGGCAAGTGTAGTGGGCTCCTCAGTCGGTGGTGGCAATATTTTGATCACTCAGGTCAACGGAGTCGAGGTGTCTATCGGAGGGGATTATTATACCTTAGTTATTACCCACACCGATCTTCCGGGTGTTATCTCTTCGGTTACCAACATACTAGCCTGTTTTAATATTAATATTGCCTTCATGAGGGTCTATCGCTCTGAAAAACGAGGATCGGCCATCATGGTCATTGAGGCTGATGAAGAGATCTCAGACGAAATCGCAGGCCTTATAGAACAAATCCCACGCATATCCCGGGCGACCATCGTTAAGCCGGTGCGCTAAGGGACGAATGAAAAGTTATTTTTTCAACGTTCCTAACAAGATAATGCAAAAACAGCTTTTTTAGCTGTTCCTAAAGAATTACACGAGGTGGATAGTGCCAATGAAAGAAATAGAGAGCATTAAGATGCTGGTTGAGGAAGCCCAGCGATCAGAGAAAAAAATATCAGATATTGTCCTTCAATACGAAGCCCTTCATGGGGAGACAAGTGTCGAAGTTTTAACTGATAGAATGCAAAAATCCTTTGAGGTCATGAAAGAATCCATTATCAGCGGCCTTGATCCGTACCTGCGCTCAATGAGCGGATTGACGGGTGGAGGGGCTTATCGGCTGCTCACAAGCATCAATGAGGGGAAGGTACCGTCAGACCTCATCCATAAGGCTATGGTTAAGGCCCTGGCAGCTTCTGAATACAATGCCTGTATGGGCAGAATTGTTGCAGCGCCCACAGCCGGTTCCTGCGGCATTATTCCGGCAGTTTTGATAACAGCCATGGAAGAATATAAGCTTCCCGAGGATCAAGTAGTAAAGGCGCTTTTCACATCGGCAGGAGTAGGGCTTGTGGTTGCTAAAAAAGCAAGCATATCCGGCGCTGAGGGAGGCTGTATGGCCGAATGCGGTGTTGCCTCGGCTATGGCAGCAGCAGCCCTTGTGGAGCTTCTGGGAGGCTCTCCCGAAGAAGTATCCAATGCAGTAGCCATAGCGCTGGAGAATACCATGGGGCTGGCCTGCGATCCCATTGCGGGGCTTGTGGAGCTGCCCTGTGTTATCAGAAATGCATCAGGTGCATCAAATGCCATTATTTCAGCCAGCCTGGCTATGGCCGGGCTAAATGTTCTTGCTCCTGCTGATGAGGTTATAAAGGCCGTGGACGAGGTAGGAAAGGGGATGTCCCTCTCCATAAAAGAAACGGCCGATGGGGGGCTTGCAGCAACCCCCGCAGCCCAAAATGTAAAATTATGAAAGATTCATTTCAAGAACAGCGAAATCGTAGGTTGAAAAAGGCATGAAGTTATTGGGGGCTACACCCCTGAAGCCTTTGCCGAACATGTCGTACACATTGGAGGAGAGATTGAATTCGGGAAGCCTCCCCAGCAACCGTTCTCCGTCAAAGAGCATGGCGAGCTGTACCGGAGTTGCATAATCCCCTTGAGGGGTAAAATCTCCTCCTGCCGCCATAAGAACCACAATTCCCATCTGACCGCCCAACAGGGCTTTTAAGTTCGTGCTTGTCTTTTTAATAGTGGGTTTTATAAGCGCTGTCTGGGGCACGCCGTCATAGGGAGCAACCGCACTTCCGGAGGGGCCAAAGCCATATTTATGTGCTGTTTTTTTATCACAATAGGGGCTTTTAAGCACACCATCTTCAATGAGATTAAAAACAAAACCGGGATTAACCATGCCCTCGGCGTCAAAGAAGGGTGTGTTGATGGCGACCTTGGGGTCTACATTCTGACCAAAGGTAAACGTTTCGTGGAAAAGCTTCTGCCCCAGTTTCTCTGAAAACAGGGAGCCACCCTGGGCGAATACATCGGCCTTAAGATCACTGACGAATTTGTCAACAGGCGCTTCTTCGGTAGTAAAAATAATGGGATATCTGCCCTTCTTTGGCAGCTCCACTTTCTCCCTATAAGCATTAAGCATTAAGTCAAATTCTTCGAGGATGAGCTTTCGATCATATTTCCTCTCCTGAAAGCCTAGTCCACCATCAAAAACGCTGGTAGATGTCTTCTCCTTAAAAATGATCCCTGACGACAGGCTCCTGTCGGCATAATCCAGTTGAAGCCCTGCATCATTAACGAGGCTTGATTGGACTTCGGTCAGAGATATTTTGTTGGAGAAGATAAAATGAGGCTGTCTCTTTTTGAGTTCTTCCAGTAAGGCGCTGAACTCATCCAAGAGTTTATGGTTAGCTATTATGGGTTGACGCATGTCATGACTCATGGTTTGTTGTGTTGAGGGTCCTGCGGGATATTCAATTTTTTTCTCAAGGGCCTGTTGGGCTTCTTTTAAAAGCTCGTCCTCCGAGAATGCGCCAATGGTTCCGGCTGCTCCGATAAAACCGTCCTTATAGACTCTCTGGCTAGTTTTGGTAATGTTTTTGTTTCTCACCGACTCCATTTGTGAGTTGACAATACTTAGGGTGGTATCCATAATCGTCGAGCGATATTGTTCCTTAATCATTTGCGTAGCCTCCTTTTCTAAACTAAGGGTCGAGTCTTGTTGTGCAATCTAAAGATCGCACGCTTCTATTGGACCATCATATTTCTGACTCGGACATAGGGGCCGCCAAAGCCCACGGGGAGCGGATATTGCTCCATTTTGCCACAGCCGCCCGTGACAAAGGATAATAGCTCAAGCTTGTCCGACACCCCGTCAATTTCAGACAATGTCTCAAAAACAGTGCCACTGATGACCGAGATATTGACAGGACCGGTAATTTTGCCGCCCTCAATACGATAAGCCAGAGAAGGAGCTATGGTGAAGGTGGAAAGCCCCGATCCATGCTTGATCTCTTCAATCAGATAACCATCCTGAACCTCCGCAATGAGCTCTTCCTTCGTTTTGTTTCCCGGTTTTATGTAGGTCGTGGTCATACGTACGATAGGTTCATACTCGAAATTGATGGCTCGGGCATTGCCGGTTACCTCTTCCTCAAGCAGTGCCGCTGTCGAAGCACTGTGCAGCCTCCCCGTCAGGATACCGTCCTTAATGAGATAGGTTTCCCTAGCTTTTGTACCCTCGTCATCATAGGGTACATAGCCCGATCCCGGTTCAAAGCCTGAATCTATAATGGAGAGAATGTCGGAGCCCACTTTTTTGCCAAGAGCCCACTCCCTTTTCATGACCTCGTCGCCCACCATAAAATCCGACTCACTCTTGTGGCCGAAGCTTTCATGTGCGAATACCCCTGCAGCCAATGGTGACAGAATGACGGTGTATTTTCCCGGGACAACAGGAACGGCGTTGCGTAGGAATTCTTCACACTTTAAAATATAAGCCTTTAAAAGGGTGCTGTCTTTTTTTAGTTTATCAAAGGAATTTGAGGCCTCCTGGTAGTTTTCGCTGAACTTTTTTTCTCCTTCTGAAAAGGACATACGAATAGAAAAACCGACTCGCTGCATATCAAACATGAGGTTTGAACCCTTGCTGGTAAAAAGGGTAATGGTTTTTTTGGCGTCCATGTAGATAGCTTTCCACATCTTCAGGGTGGCATGCTCTTTCAGAATAGGGAAGAAAGACTTTAGAAGCTCTTCTTTAGCTTCTTTCGGGATATCGGTAATACTATCTTCAGTAAAACGCAAGACCTTGTCTTGATGGACTTCGAAAGCCTTGACCACGGGATGAAGCCCAATATCGGCATTTGGTTTGGCAGCCTGATAAAGCTTTTCGATTTCTTCCTGAATGTGGTCTATATCGGAAGTAGCGGAGTAATACCAAAGCGCTCCATCAAAAACCCGGATGAATGCAGCCTTGTATCGGCGGATCTTGCTCTCATCAAGGTTGCCCAGGGTATAAGAAATAACGGTTTCATAAACATCCTCGACTCTGACATCGGTATAAAATCCTTCTTTAAACGTAAACATAGGACCCTCCTTTTCTGACCCGTTTTCTTTATCATAAATAATATTATGATATTTGTAAATATTTACCCATTTTCACTTCTAAAATGATATGATTAACCTATACAATATACCAGAAAAACAAGCTTGGGTTTGAAAAATGATGCCTGACCATTACAAATATCCCACAACAAAAAATCGACAGCGTAAGCCTCCAGTCATGATTAAGGTCATCTTGCTGGTACTTTTGTCAGCCATTTTTATAGGGATTCTTTACAAGGACAGGATAAAAGATTTTACCGATGCCTATTTTCCATCCCAAGGGTCGGATACTCCGGAACGTACCGCTGTGCCAAATACAGGGCCACCGGCCATTACAATTGATATTGACGGACGTAAATTTAGCGTAAGCGCGGCTAATGCTTCCTTCGAAGCTTCAACCTACCCAACTGAGACCCTTCCAACGCTGGGTATGGGTAAAAACTCAAAATTTGAAATCCAATTCGACAAGGTTCCGAAAAGCTTTAGCATGATCTTTTACCAGAATGATGTCAAGGCTTTTTCAGCCCAAAGCCCCGTCATTATGGCCGAGGAGTTTCCGGGTGACGGTGATTATCAAGGAATTTGTGAGGTGGACTGGGGCCGCAGTGATTTAACGGGAACAGTTACTTACCAATTTACCGTGAAAGCTGATTTTCCTGCTGAGCTCACATTGTCCGAATCAGAGATTAATCCGGGAGAACTGCTGGTTATATGTGCGGACAATCTTAATGCCGATGAGCCGTTGAAAATCGAGACCGATCTGGATTTTAAACCGACTCCCTTCCAATATGGGAACAAGCAGGTTATTCTGCTTCCTGTGAGCTATTACAATGAATCGGGAAAGGTCTACCAGATAAAAGTGAAGATAGGGGAAAGCGAACATTCCTATGCTGTCAAAGTTAATGATAAAGCCTTTACAACACAATACTTGACCATTGACACCAAAGTGGCGGCCCAGACGCGTAACGACAAGAGTGCCAAGGAAGTTGAGGAAATCGTTAACCCATTAAAGCCTGTCTCAGACCCGGAGCCATACTGGACGGGCAAATTTCTCATGCCCGTTGAGAAGGGGCGTGTAAGCGAAGCTGATTTTGGGAAAAGCCGTTATGTCAATAATGCCAAGACATCTTACCGCCACAATGGTCTGGATATAGGGCAAGACAAGGGAACACCCGTTATGGCTTCAAACAGTGGGCGCGTTCTTTTGGCCAAATTTCTGATTGGAACTGGAAACACTGTTATTATTGAGCACGGGTTTGGTCTAAAGACCTGGTATTACCATATGAATGAGCTGTCGGTCAAGACCGGGGACCGGGTTTTACAGGGGGATATTATTGGAAAAGTTGGCTCCACAGGCTTTTCAACCAGTCCGCACCTGCATTTTTCAGCCTCTGTAAACGGAGTATTTATCAATCCCATAACCCTTATTAACAAAGGTGTTCCGCTCCTTCTACGGGACTAAAATGCAGAAAGACTGCGGATTGACAAAAAGTTATGCTTGACAAATGCGTCTAATCTCCTTAGAATATAGTTTGTCTTTAATAATGCCGCATGACATGAATGAAGGGTTTTATTGAAGAAAGAAGCGTGGTGGGTATAGCTCAGTTGGTTAGAGCGCCAGGTTGTGGCCCTGGAGGCCATGGGTTCAACTCCCATTATTCACCCCATTTAAAGTCAGATGAATAGAGGTTGGAAACTGAGGAAAAGCCCGGTTTCCAGCTTCGAAAACTGGCTTTTCTTATGTGAATACCGGGTTTTGACATTGTTCGGGCAAATTCCCGAAAAAGAATTTTTTCGTCGGATATTGCTTGACAAAAGGCGGAATCCTCATTATAATTGTTTTTGCGTCTTTAATGGTGGGATGTCGCCAAGTTGGTAAGGCACCAGACTTTGACTCTGGTATTCGTAGGTTCGAGTCCTGCCATCCCAGCCAAATATGATCCACTAGCTCAGGCGGTAGAGCACTTGACTTTTAATCAAGGTGTCCGGAGTTCGAGTCTCCGGTGGATCACCACATAAAACCGTTTAGAATAAACATTCTAGGCGGTTTTTTGTTATCCATTTGAGGCTATAAAAAGTGCCATAAAATGATAAAAAGTTGTGAGAAAATAGGCCGAAAGTTGTGAAAAGGTTGTGGGAGGTGGTGTAAAAAAAGAGCCCTATTTGGACTCTTTTAACTCTATTACATCTGGAACTTTATATAGTGATCCGAGTTTTGCCACAGTCTGTTTTCTACGGCTTTTTTGAATGTGGGTATAAACGTCTCTCATGATCGCCACATCGTTACCCATCAGTTCCGCGGCTGATTTTTCGTCCACCCCTGCATCATATAGGCCGGTGCAAAATGTATGTCGTAGAAGCCGAAAAGTAAGAAGAAACTCTAAGTGTTTAAGATCATTGTTTTTTTCATCCGCGAAGAATGCTTTTATTTTAGTTCTGGCGTTCTTCCAGATCCGTCTCATCTCGGTAAGCCCCATAGGGCCGCCTAACCGTCCAGGGAATACATAAAGACTTTTTTGGGGAATTTTTAAATATCTTTTCATGAATGACAAATAGTACTTATCAGGGATTGGTATATCCCGTATTCCTCGATATGTCTTTGTACCCTTTTTTTTAGGTTTATAGTGCTCGTATTCTGTGGCCTTTGTTACATGTACAATTTGATTTTCCAAATCAACGTCAGGCAAAAACAGAGCCAATGCCTCACCCATGCGAACTCCGGTATAAAGGATAGTCATAACCAGTGGAAGAGCTTTATCTCCTTTAAGGATTTTTATAAGAATCTCTCTTTGTTCGGATGACAAGCATTTTCTTTTAGGCTTATCTGGAGCTATTATCTTAGTGGCAGCAACAGGATTAAATGATATAAGTCTATCGGCTATAGCGTGTTTAAATATTTGGTTTAATGTTATACGCACCTTGTGCGCGAGACTTTTTGAGCTAGTGATTGACTTGATAAGATTCTGAACCTGTGTAGCTGTGATGTCTTTTAGTTTATACTTACCAAGTGCAGGGTTAATGTGAACATTAATGCAATTCCGATACATATTCTGAGTTTCAATAGCCCCTTCGCCTTTTTTATAGGCGTTAAACCACTTAATCATATATTCTTCCATGGTAGGGTTATCATTCACATTATAGCCCTGGTTATGCTTATACTTCATTTCTGTATATTTGGTATCTACTTCATCTGTCGTAGCACCATAGATAAAATTCTTCTTACCGTTTATTGTTAGTGTCGTATAATATCCGCCGCGGGAATGAGGACTTATTTTCATAAGTATTTACACCTCCGTTAGATGTCGTTATTAACTGCCTTAAATATCTTTGATAAATAGTCATCAATAGCCTTTCGGGTAAGCTCGTTCGAGTTAAGATAAGTAATTACAGCTTTTTTAAAAACGTCGCCCATTTGATATTTTTTTTCGAGTTCTTCAAGTATGCTTTCTGCCTCGGTATTAAACATCTCTCCAATGCCATATCTAAGCCATTCTTCATTAACATTAAACTCACGACATATATCATTAATGTTTCTATCGGTTAGTTTTCTCTTTCCATTTTCATAACTGGAGACAGAGAATTTGGTTACTCCTATTTTATTTCCAAAGTCCTCTTGATTAACATTTAATGCAGTTCGAATTAAATTAACTCGTCTATTTGTCTCCATTTGATAATCTCCTCACCATAAATTTCAATATAAGCATATTAAAAAAAGTTGCGTTTGTCAACAAATAAATATTGACAATGTTGCGTATGTACTATAATATGTAGACAAACACAACGAATATCATACGAAGGAGATTGATGATATATGCCTAGATATATCGATAGAAAAACGCACGAAGATGTAGAAAGGTTTGTCGAAACATTTGCGAAATTGCCTCCTCAAGCTCAGAAGGAAGTTGCCATTTTTGCCGTAGCGGCAAAAGCAATTTATGAAACCAAAGAAATTAACGAGGGCTCTGAGAGGGGTGAGGTAGTTGTCAACGCATGAGTACCTTTTGCAAAAATATGGTGTGACTTTAACATTTGAGCAAGCATCAGCAGAGACCGGCATATACTGGCAGACGATCCGCGAAATGTGCCTGCGCGGGGATATCAAAACAACCAGGGCTGGCCGCAAATGGGTGCTTACAACAAAAGCTATCGCTGAGTATCTGGATAATGGAGCACCGAAGGAAACCGTTGTACCGATCCGTGGAAGGACACCCCACAAGAAAATAGTTTAGTACATAAAATACTCTAGAAGAAAGGGGAGTAAAGAAGAATGAAAGCGTCTAAAATCGAAGTTCCGGTAAATATTACAGGCCTTGATGAAGCAATAGAAAAAATGAACCGACTTTCTGAGTTGCTCACAGAAGCAAATCAGATAATCAGTTCAATAAAGGAAATCAATATTGAGATTAAAGTTGGATCAGAACTTTAATCGATCAGCCATGTACACTGTAGCAGCTGTAGATTGCATGTCTTCCCATGAATCGAATTTTGTTGTTTTGGATATGTGCTGATCAAATTGGTCATCAGGAATATTTTTAAAGTCATCTTCTGAGTTTACTATAAAGCCGCCAGCGGAGAGAAGCTCTTCAAAAGAAGAAAAGTCAGTATATTTTTTCATAAAGGGTTCATTAAAGAGCACATCATAACTTACTATACCACTTACATCATTTGACTTCTTTTTAAGAGCCTTTTCGAAGTCTTTAAGATTTTTAAATACTTTATCCACCAAATCACCTCCCTTCAGGGAGAGTATACCACAAATTAACAGAAAGGAGAGTAAAGAAGAATGCTCAAATTCTACATAATAAGCACTATTTGCAGTGTAGTAGTGATCTTTATAACAGTATTGTCTGTCAATGCAGAACTTAGAAGGGAAGGATATCAAAAGCCAGAAAGGGCAAGCATTGAAAAACTGAGATCATGGTTACCGGCATTTTTTCCAATATTAAATATCGCAATGGCGATTGTTTGTATTTTAAAATACGAAGAATTATTGGGCGGCAGGAGAAAAGAATGGACCAAGTAGTTAGAAAAGGAGCGTGAAGAAGAATGATTCAAAGTGTGAAAATCGGTGATTCCATCCTAGAGGGAGAAAAAATTGAGCAAATAACTGAAGAAATTATCAGTATACTCGCTCAACACAAATTGAATTATGAGGCCGCGATTTATGTTTTAAATACAACAAAAGAACAGCTTGGTTGGAAATGTACTATTACAGGTTCGTGCGAATAATTTCTTGGACAGAATAGGAAATCACTTTTTCTAATTGAGAAAAACTTGAATTAGAGGATTTCATTATAAGCATATCTGCAGCAGAATCTGGGTTGATTACATAATCTTCAGAATAAGATTTTTTCCCTGCATGGTATTTAATTGTAAAAGTAATTGGCACATAAGGTTTTTCAAATTTGCAGACAGTAGTCATCTTTTGATTAGGGGCGAGAAAATGGTTTTTAACTTTTGAAAAAGGAACATTGTATTTGCTCTCTAATGGGGGGGAATACGAAATAGAATCAATGATCGCACCAGTATTTCCAAAGTTTTTTACAACAAGATAATGATGAATGTCAGTTACACTGATCACATCTAAATAGATAGCAATATACGGCCTATTGGATTCTTCAGTAATCTTGTTTGTTTGAATCAGTGTAGCAAGCGCAATGCATATGGAAATAAAGCCAAGAGAAAATGAAGCTATTGCTGAAACTAATTGAATTACATCAGAGGACGTCACACAATCACCTCCCTTCATGGGAGATTATACCACAAATAAAGAGAAGGGAGCGCAAAGTACCTATGAGCGGATTAATACCGATAGAGCATAAAAGCCAAAGAGTATTGACCACACAACAAGTCGCATATGGTTATGAAACGGAGCCAATAAAAATTCAGCAGAACTTCAGCAATAACAGAGAAAGATACATCCAAGGCGAGCATTATTTCATTCTTGAAGGTGAGGAATTAAAGGCATTCAAGAGCAACTTAGAAAATTTCGAAGTTGCACCGAATGTAAACAGGATGTTCCTATGGACTGAAAAAGGTGCATTTTTGCATGCAAAATCTTTAGGGACAGATCGAGCTTGGGAAGTGTACTATGAGCTTGTTGATACATATTTCAGAGCTAGGGCACTACAACCGTTATCTCCTCTGGATGCATTAGCACAGACAGTCCAGATACTCCAGGATCAGGATCGTAAACTGAATCAATTATCCGGGACTGTAGATACCATAAAGGAAACTATCATAACTCAGCCGGATAACTGGCGCGAGGACATCAACAGGATGATAAACAGAATAGTCATGTCAATAGGCAGCAGTCGTTTCCGTGAAATCCGCAATGAGAGTTACGAAAAACTTGAAAGCCGGGCGCGTGTCGATTTAACCCGCAGGCTGGACAACCATAAGACTAGGATGATAAAAGCGGGGGCCAGTAAAACAGCAATCAAGGCAGCTTGTAAAATGGACGTTATAGAGGACGATCCAAAGCTCCGAGAAATCTATGCCAAAATCATTCAAGAATACACCGTAAAGTATGTAGCTTAATAACACTCTCATCTGGAAAAGCAGGACCAAAAAGGTCACGGGCTTTATGAAGTGCACTCTTTTTGAGATAGGCGGGACAAGCCCAGTAGTCATCCTTGGGAGTTCCTTAACAAATGAGCCCGACATGTATCGGTGCAAACGAAGCATTAATCAGAAAGGAGGAGACCATGGGTTACATATTAGGATTTTGGGGACCTGATCTTATTAACTTCCTACCGGTTATAACCGCGGTGGTTTGCATGGTAATCTGTAAGGCGATAAAAATGCAGATCGTAACCGGATACCCAAGCGGATTTACTTAGTAAAAGGGTGGCTCCCGTAACAGCCAACAGTTATTATAAATTACCACTTACATAAACAAAAAGCGGGGTCACACCACGTTATCCCGCTTTTATATGGGAGAGATACCCGAGGGGCGCAGGGAACGCTAGGCCAAGCGAAGACGGAGGTTCGATTCCTTCTCTCTCCCGACTTTAAGAGGTACATATGACTAAGTTTCTTCCTACACCAAAGCCAAGGTATCAGAAACAAAAGAGGGCCCTAAGAAACCCAGTTCCGACAATTGATAATTGCTGTATAAATCATTCAGGCAGAAGATTTGCTTCCACTCATGAAATATATGGGGGAAAGAACCGCCAGACATCGATAAAGAATGGATTTCAAGTAAGACTTTGCATTGAGTGTCACAATGAGGTCACAACAAACCCAAAGGGTAAAATGTCAACCAATCTTAAGAAGCAATGCCAAACTGAATATGAGAAAACTCACACCCATGATGACTTTATGAAGCTGATTGGTCAGAACTATTTATAAAGAAAGGTGTGGTAATAAGTGAGGCACGGGAGGAAGAAGCCCACATTGAAACAAAAGAAGATCATGAAAGGCCGCGGGGTGAATCCGGGAAACTGGTTTGTTGTTCGCAAGACCGAAAAAATGCTGATTATTGAGCATAGGCACACCGGGACCATTAGAGAGATACCAGCGTAGAAGGAAGGTGTAGAGCGTGACTCTAAAAGAGAGAACAGATGAAATGATAGCAATAAGGGAAAGGCTCTTGGCTACCGAGGGGGATTTTGAGAGCGAAGTCAAATTCATATCAAGCATGGGAGAGGGAATCCGCGTCTACAAAGGAATTGAAATTTTGGCAGAAGAACTGGGCACAGAACTAAAGGAAGAGTCATTTCCATGCATATACGACTATGAGAAAGAACTCTCATTTCAATATAAAGGTGTTACATTCTCACAGCTTAAATAGGGGAGGAAAGATACAAATGATAGACCTAATCAAATTTGAAAAGAAGTATGAAATTGAGAACAAAAGCAAGAAGTATTCCGAGCCGGTTACAGATTCGGACATCTGCCTTTTAGAGCAAATGGGGGCCACGGTAATAAAAGACGAGAGGGCCGGGACCGTTACAATCTTAAACAAACCATTTAAGAGGTTGAGGCGGCGCCGGGAGCGGAGGACATTATGAAGGGCATTTATAAAAAAACGTCATCCTTAGTAGATATCGTGGAGCGGACAGAGCAAGGATTTCGGATACAAACCGATTATGGAATTATGAACGCATCATCTGGAGAGGTATTACCAGTGCCAGATAATATCTACGCTCAGTATGCAGCAGAGATCCAGAAAAATGGCGAATACCGAGAAGATATCCGAAAAAAACAAGAAGAAATAAAGCAGCGGTATTATGACAAGAAAAAAGAGCTTGAACGGTTATCATCAAAAGCTTGGGGCCGGAAGCAGGATTTAATAAGAGAAATGTCGTTCAAGGCACTAGCTGAATCATGAGAGGTGAAACAAATGCCATACATAAAGGGTCCATGTCTAAGCTGCAAAGATCGGCGGGTTGGTTGCCACGGTAAATGCGTTTCATATATTGCCTGGACGAAAAAGAATCAAAAAAGTAATAAAGACATCTCTGAGTACATCAGCATTAATGCAAAAGAGATAAATTACCGCAAAAAAGTACCAATGAGGTGATGATTTGAATTGGTGGCATACACCATATGCGCGAGTAGATATCGCAAACGGGGGTTTAGTTGAACTGATAATGCTTTCGCTTATGTGGCTGGGAGCGGCTTTTATACTTGGAATGGGTGTTTGGAGGCGGTATGGGGTGAGGTTTCGGTATCATTCGGTCATTAAACTGACAGCAGTTTTTGGGATCATTATAGGTTTAATCTTGGGTTTTGCAGCAGGGTATTTTCTGGGTTGAATAGGTGAGCTTGCCATATGCCATGTGCTGGGCAAGCCGATTGAAAAGGCGGTGTAAATGATGAAACAAGTAAATAGAAACGGTGAAATAACAAATATGCCAAAGTCAGAAGAACAAAACGTTCCCATGCCACAAAATGAAGACGTCTATAGTTATTGGGTGATCAAGGTTTATGAAATTCAGAAGAGTCCAGTTGATGATAGCAAAACTGAAGAGTTTATAGCATCTGAAGAATTCTGGCAGAAAGATCATCCGAACGATAACCAAATCTTGTGGGCGTTATTGAAACACAAGGGGCAAATCGCAAAGGTTGAGAAGCATTACGAGCTAGATGTTGAAAGCTAAGCGATGGAAAATATTAGTAATGATGTCAAGACGTTATTACGCATTGCGGAATTGATGCGAAATAACAAAATTATATTTTAATCGTCATAGGTAAGCTTTTAAATGCGCGCAGCCTTTCCGACGGGAAAGGACTATGACAATGAAATCAAATAAGAATAATGAATACAAGAGCAAGGTATATACAGACAGACCACCATATGCAGACTTTGAAGCACCGGCAAAATTTGAGGCAATAAAAAGCATCATTGCAAAAAGGCTGATTGAACATCCAAACGCGATTTGCTCCTATTCAGGGGGCAGCGACAGCGACATCATGTTACACCTGATAGAGACAGTCCGACAAACATTTAATCTTCCACATGTTCAATACTGTTTTTTTAACACAGGGCTTGAAATGGAGGCAACAAAACGCCAAGTCCGCAAAATGGAGGAATTGTACGGAATCAAAATCGCTCCGCATCGACCCAAGAAGAACATAGTACGGGCCACAAGGGAATATGGCCAGCCGTTTGTTTCAAAGATCATGTCGGCCGGGCTTGAGGGAATTCAGAAGAAAAACATCCCGCTATCGATCGCCGCAGAATTCGCAGACGCAGAGGATAAGGTGGCAAAACGCGCGGAACTTAAAAAACGATATCCGGGGTGCGAAACAACGATTAATTTCCTATGTTGCTGCAATTCCAAGGGAGAACCCAGGCCTGATATTCAGCTGGTTATAAATTCATCAAAGTATATGCTGGACTTCATAAAAGAGAATCCAATCCCCTTTAAAGTAAGCAACAAGTGCTGTGACTACTGCAAAAAACACGTAGCTCATGCAGCACAAAAGAATTTTGATATGGTGATCACAGGTGAACGCAGGGACGAGGGCGGCATGCGGTCTGTTCCGCGCAAAGACAATACATCAATGTGTTTTTCGGAGACAGCGCAAGGACAATACAGGCTCAGGCCACTGTACTATGTGTCAGACGCGGACAAGCAGTGGTACAAAGACTACCACGGAATCCGATATTCGGACGCTTATGAAGTATACGGACTGACGCGTACGGGGTGTTGCGGTTGTTCCATATCTGCCAAAGCGGTAGAGGATTTAGAAAAGATAAGGCCTTTTGAGCCGAACTTGGTAAAAGCCGCATGGAACGTTTTTGGCGACAGCTACAGATACCGTCAACAGTATAACGAGTACAAGGCCAAAAAGAGAACCGAAGATAAAGACGCACATAACCCAATGGATGGACAAATTGAATTGGCAGAATACATAGATTAACTCGAACTAGGTTTATTGCGCACTATAAAGACCGGATGCATCAGCTACCGGAATTAATATGCACCTAGCCGGGTGCCAATTGCACAAAAGGAAGTGAAGATATGGCAAAGACCGAACAAACCGTAGAACTTGAACGGAAAATATGGCGTTGCACCCATAAACAAGGCGTGTTTTGCTGCTTTGAGGTGACAATAGGCTGGTACGGAGATCAGAGAGTCGATTACATGACTTACGACACCAAAGGTATCTTCCGCTGTTATGAGATAAAGGTTAGTAAAGCTGATTTTCACAGCAAAGCCCACAATTCATTTTTAGGTCACTTCAATTATTATGTTATGCCCAAAGAATTATATGAGCAGGTTAAGGAAGAAATACCAGCCCATATAGGCGTATTCTCAGGCAATCTATGCATCAAGAGGGCAAAAAGGCAAGAGTTGAAAGCCGATGAACAAGTTCTTAAGGATTCGTTGATTCGCTCTTTATACAGAGAAGTGGAAAAGAACATTAGAAGTAATTCCCCACATGTTGTTGATTCTTTAAACCGCCAGATTAATGAGCAAAAAAGAAAGGCAGAGCAATACTACAGACAATATTGGGACTTATTGCGTAAGGTTCAAGAAAAATATGGGACAAGATGGGATAAAGAATCGTGCGCATTATAAGAATTTTATGAACAAAGGAGTTGAGGTTAATGGAAATACAGGTTACATGTCCAATAAACCGAATGAGAGACCTGATTTTAAATAACTGCCCGGAGTATTACGGTCTTAACGAACAATCACAAACGGAAGTGGTTAGACAGTTTGTCAAGCCAGTAGATGAAAATAGGACTTTTCAGTATATGGCAGATCATAAGGCTGATCCAGTGGAAGGAATATAGGTGATGGTATGGAGAAATTAACAGAACGTGACGAATACGGAAACGCGGATATAGTCGGAGTTGATAGCGCAGAATTGCAGTTTAATCTGGAATTTGACGAATTTAATAAAGTTACTGATGCGCTAAACCGTCTCGCCGCTTACGAGGACACCGGGCTTACACCGGAGAAGATAGAGACCCAGCAGCAGTTGGTTGAAAGACTAAAACAACAAGGACAGATCGCATTCGCAAACCAACAATCCTTTATCGAAGCCCAGCAGCAGGAGATTGACCGGCTACGGGCAGAAAACAAAGAAATCGGACGGCTACAGATTCAAGCCGAGGAAACCAGCGAAAAACTGATCTGCGAGATAGAACGGCTGAAACAAATATTACAAAAATATGGCGATTCTGCTATTCAAAAAGGTTTTTTGTTTGATGAAGTAAATTTGGACAACGTTAGAACGCTTCAACAACAAATAGACGCCGTCGCCGCCGAAAAAGACGAAATAAGCGCACAGTTCGAATCACTTCTCCGAGTGAAAGACGAACAGGCCGGACGGATTGTAAGGATGGAAGAGGGGCTTAAAAGAGCAAAACACACGCTGGAATGGCTAAATATTCAAGGCGGATTAGGATATGTGAAGCACGATGCCCTAGACGCAAGAATCAAAGCTATTGATGCCCTGTTAGGAGGTGCCGAGGGATGAAGGAATATCCGTTTGAAGTCAGAGCGCTAGACGAATTTGAGGGATGTTTTATAGTTTGCTATATGACCAAAGGGCACCATGATAAACAACGATTCGTGGACGAAGTAAAGGCTCAGTTTGGACAAGACATAAATATTGGCTTTGTTCATCACTCTTTTGGAAAATTGGTTCCTGTTAGGGGGATGAAAGGAACAACCATTCTTCAAGAACGTAAAGAACAGATAAGGGGATCGTTTCCTATGACCTACATTGATGTTTGAAAGGGTGAGTGAGGATGAAATACATAGCAACGATTGAATTTGACTTGGAAAGACATTGCGCCGATTGTCCTTTGAGAGACGCTCATACTGACGGATGCAAATTGCAAAAAGAGGGCGAGCAGCCTATAGAATTTGAAACTTGGGCAGAACAGATGGAAAACTGTCCACTGGAAAGGGTGAGTGAGGATTTATGAGTCATCAAGTTTATAGAATGAATGAATTCGACTGGGTAGTCGCAAAAAGCATGGATGAAGCAATTGAATACTATGAAGGGCTAACCGGCGAAAAAACGAGCGAGGAAGAGATTGAGGAATGCGACCTTGAAAATGATGGACAATATATTGATTTCGATGATGAGCAGCGGATTGAAGAGCTTGAAACTCAAGGCGTAAAAGAGGTAATTATCCCTGTTGACGGTAAGCCTCATAAACACGGTTTTGGTTCATTATTGAAACGTGATAGAGACTGGCATATAAGAGTTCCTTTCAAGGATGTTCTTCCTACCGATGAAAACGAGGCCCCATATATAACGGCAAGTACTGAATGGTAGTTGCGCCTACTGAATTTAATGCGAACCAACGGAGGCTAAAATAATGAATAACCAAAGATCACTTATTATCGATGCATTTGCCGGATTTGGAGGTGCAAGCGAAGGGATAGAAGAGGCTTTTGATAGGCCTGTAGATATAGCAGTTAACCATGATCCTTTCGCAATCCTGCTTCATAAGACTAATCATCCTGAAACATTACATATAACCGAGGATATTTTCAAGGTGGACATGCTTAAATATACAAAAGGTCAGCGTGTAGCTTTTATGTGGGCTTCTCCTGATTGCACAAGCCATTCAAAAGCCAAGGGTGGGCAACCACGCGAAAAAGGCTTAAGAATACTACCATGGGCAGTATTCCAACATGCTAAAAAAGTGCTTCCTGATGTCATAATCATGGAAAACGTTGAGGAAATCCAAGATTGGGGGCCTCTCGATGATAACGGGCATCCTATAAAGAGCCGAAAGGGCGAGGAATTCAACAGATTCATTAAAATGATGGAATCATTAGGATATGACTTTGAGGGTAAGGAACTTGTCGCAGCGGATTATGGAGCGCCAACAACAAGAAAAAGGTGGTACGGAATATTCCGCCGAGACGGGAAACCTATTTCATGGCCTGAACCGACTCATAATAAATGCGGCACAAATGGCCTTAAAAAATGGGAAGCAATATCACAACATATTGACTGGACAGATCTTGGGGGTTCAATATTCACGAGGAAGATCCCACTTAAAGAGAAAACGCTTAACAGGATCGCCAGGGGAATTGATAAATTCATTATCAATGATAGCAACCCTTTTATTTTGCCCGATGAAATCGCTTCCTCATTTCTTATTCAGTACCATAGCGAAACTAAAAACGATTATGTCCGGGGCCAGAGCGTCAATGAACCGATTAAAACCATTGATACAAGCAATCGCTACGGACTTGTAACAGCATTCTTGGCTAAGTTTTATAGGACAACAACAGGCCAATCAGTAAATGGTCCAATTCATACAATCACAACAAGCCCGAGCCATTTCGCATTAGTCTCAGCGTTCTTAGTCAAATATTATGGCCAAGGAATAGGCCAATATGTAGACAGACCAATAGATACTATTCCAACAAAAGACCGATTTGGCCTAGTAACAGTAATGATTGAAGGAGAACAATACCGAATAGTTGATATCTGGTTCAGGATGCTTAAGCCGGAAGAATTGAAGCTCGGTCAAGGATTCCATAAGAACTACATCATTGATCACGACTACACCGGTAAGGCGTACCCAAAAAGTAAGCAGGTTGAGAGAATCGGAAATAGTGTTGTCCCGGTAATGGCGAAAGTTTTAACTCAGGCCAATATGCCAGAGACCGGTGCGGCAGAACAGGCAAGCTAAGGGGTGAGAGATTGTGCAAACAGTATTAAAATATCCGGGAAGTAAATGGAGTACAGCTGACTGGATAATCTCAAATTTTCCTCCAGGATACGAGAAACTTACATATCTAGAACCGTTCTTTGGATCGGGCGCGGTGTTCTTCAATAAAAGGCGATCCGTGATAGAGACAATAAATGATCTGGATAGTAATGTGGTGAATTTATTCAAAATTATCCGAGAGCGACCGGAAGAGCTTGCAAGACTTATAGATTTTACACCCTGGGCGCGGGAAGAGTATCGGCTCAGTTATGAAATGTCAGGCGATCCACTCGAGGATGCTCGCAGATTTCTAGTCCGGATGTGGCAAGCAATAGGGGCAAAGAGCTCTGATAAAACTGGGTGGAGAAATAATATCAAGGGCATGAATGGGAACCTTACTCAATTTAACAACAGGCTTCCGGACGGAATAATAAAAGTCAGTTGTAGATTAAAGCATACAAACACTTGCCTTGTGCAGATAGAAAATCAACCGGCAATACAGCTGATAGACAGATATAACAGAGATAATGTTTTGATGTATATTGACCCGCCATATCTTCTTTCCACCAGGAGCAATCGGATATACAAGCATGAGATGAAAGACGAAGATCATGAAGCACTCCTCGAGGTTTTACTTCAAAACAAAGCAAGGATTATTCTCTCTGGATATGATAATCAGCTGTATAATTCCATTCTTCAGGAGTGGCACAAGGAAAGCATTAATTGCACCGCAGAAGGTGGGCGCGCAGCTGTAGAAACTATCTGGATGAACTATGAACCAACTCAGCAAATGAAAATGTTTTAGTACAGAAGAAGGTGAGAGACAGTGCCAAAGGAAATTATGAGGTGTGGGATGTGCCATAAAAAAGTCAATCCACTTGATGCTCACATGGGCCGGGTTGATGGGAAACTTGACGTTTATCACATTGATTGCTGGAATACATATCTACACCTTAAAAAGTTAGAACGGGCAGAAAAAAGAGATCCACTTTCAAGTTATTAGTACGCATAACCAAACAATGGTGTAATTACGACATGATGTAATAACAAGTGTTATAGAGGTGAAGAAAATGACAGTAGGAGAGAGGATTGCTGAATTAAGAGGGAAAAACGGTTTAAGCCAGAGGCTACTTGCTAAGAAGAGTGGCCTCACTTCCCCGGCTGTGTGCCAATACGAAAGTGGCAAGAGGATTCCTGATCTGAAAAGTTTTGTTGCCATGTGTAATGCCTTTGAGGTCAAAGCAGACCAGTTTCTTCGGGGTGTAGATATATAACAAATGTTACATATAACCAAACTAATTAAAAGGAGCTCCCTTGCAACTTTATTGGCATCAATAAAGAGCTTTTACTCATGGTTGGAAGGTGCTGATCTTATTACAAAGAGTCCAGCACGGGCAATTCCAAGCATCAAGACTCCGAAAAGAGTAAGAAAGCCTCTCTCTCATGAAGAACTTGAGAAAGTCAGAATCGCATGTAAGACCGAGAGAGAAAGAGCATTGGTTGAATTTTTTTATTCTACTGGATGCCGCTTAGATGAGGTTTATAAGCTGAATCGTGATGACATCAGCTGGCGTAATGAAAGTTGCATGGTGATAGGTAAGGGGGACAAAGAAAGAGAGGTTTATCTCAATGGAAAGTCCAAGGTACATTTACAGAAGTATTTAGTATCCCGAAAAGATGATAACCCTGCATTATTCGTCAGTGAACGAGCTCCGCACAGGAGGCTTGGCCGCAGGATGATTGAAAAGACGTTCTCTCAGCTCGGTATAAGAGCCGGAATAAATAGGCCAGTATTCCCTCACTTGATAAGGCATACAACCGCAACTAATGCTTTAAATTCAGGAGCTAGTCTCACGGCAGTTCAGAAAATGCTAGGACATGAAAACCCTGGAACAACCCAAATTTATGCAGAGCTTAATACAACAGAGATAAGGGCAGAACACCGGAAACATGTAGCTTAAGAAAGGGTGTACTTATGAAAAAGTTAAAAGCAGCTCTTGAGATATTTAGGCAGGACATCAGGGGGAATTCACAGCTTAATCAAAGGGCCACTCTCTTTTACATAGCCAGGACAGCATTAATATCTTTATATATATCTATTAAATATGGAGCGGAAAATAAAAAGGCCGGGATGATCTGTACATCGTCCCGGAGAACTACCTTATTAAAAGGTAAGAAAGCATGTATCTATAATATTACCAAATAATACTAAAGTCAATAAAATTTGTTGAACCTTGTTTATGTACCTCGTTAAACCAATTATCTTATCAACGATTGATAAATGGAGTGGAATCTTATGGCATATATTAAGTTAAAAATCTGGGCTGGTGATGTATATGAATGCATCCAGACATTTTGTGTAAATTATGGAAATCACAAAGGTAGAAAAAAGAAAGTTGGAAAGTCTACCATTAAGCAGATCCTTCTCAATGAAAAAAATTCAAAGAGAAAATTAACAAGATTAATAAATGCCAATTTTACGATGGGGGATCTTTTCATTACACTATCATATCTGGGAGAAGAGCCAACAATTGAACAGGCGCGTAAGGATCTCGTTAATTTTCTTAGGAGGGTGAAGTATTACCGAAAGAGAAACAGGCTTTCTGATGTCAAGTACATAGCAACAACAGAGTATATGGAACAAAGGACTAACCATCACATCATAATGTCTGCCATGAGCTGGGATATCATTCAAGAATTATGGATGACAGGTAAGGTATACATCACGAGACTTTATGATAAGGACTATGTTGGGATTGCAAATTACATAACCAAGGAGCGGAAGAAAGCATTCTCCAGGAGATGGACCCAAAGCAGGAATCTACAGAAACCTAAGGTTGAGGCGGAGCCTATTAAGAACGGACAAGCAGAAGTTAGAGCACCTAAAGGATATAAAGTAGTTGAGAAGAGTCTAAACACTACTGATATGGGATATTTTCATCAATACGTAAAGGCAATACGTATGGGAGGAAGGGATTATGGAGAAGGTGAGACAGGAGCGGAGAAGTCAGGAGCATTGGACACCGGAGGATTACCGAAGGCACATAGAAAGGGGAGCGGGAAAAAGCAAGTACCGAAATAAGAAAACAGAAGTAGACAGGCATCTATTTGACAGCCAAGCTGAGGCTGCCAGATATGCTGAGTTAAAACTCTTGGAGAGGAGCGGCAGGATCAAAGGCTTTATGATTCAGCCAAGCTTCTTAATTTCAGATAACATCCGATACAGGCCAGATTTTATGGTATGTGGAGCGGATGATAAGATATGGACCGAGGATGTAAAAGGCGTGGAAACGAAAGAGTTTCTTCTTAAGCTTAAACTTATGAGGGAGAAGTACCCGTGGCTTGAGCTTAGGATCATTCGATAGAGGAGAGGATACATATGAAGTCAAAGCAACTTGTCAAAGTGGAATTAACAAAAGCCGATTTAAGTAAACTCATTGATGATGCAATTGAGCGGGGTAAGATTGAAGAAAACAAACAGAAGCGTGATTATTACAAAGAGACGGAGAGACTCATGTACAATTACCCCAGCTTGAAAGCTAAGGTTAAGTCGGACGAGGATTTCTTGTTTGACCCGGATGCACTTGTAGAACCCCAAAAAAATAGGTCAAAAGACATTGTTATTTTTACAACCAAGGGGACCGGTAGTCATGGAATCGATATCGACAGGTATACCCGTGAGGTTAAGTCATCCATGATGAGAACACGAGCTGAGGTTGATCGGATAGATAGGGCGCTGACAGGGATATCAAATGATGAATATTTTGATATCATCCCAATGAAGTATTTTAAAGGCATGACATTCGTAGAGATTGCCGATGAGTTTGATTGCGAGGAGAAAACAATCGGAAGAAACCGCACTCGTTTAATTCAGAAGCTCATGATACTTTTGTTTGGAGCGGATGCTTTGTCAATATAAAATGTCCGATTGATGACCTTTCTTATGTCCTTCACAAGGGATAATAATAATGATAAAATTTGTATAGTGGAAATTATATGAAAGCTGCTTGATTATTCAGGCGGCTTTATTTTTTTCCATAAAACCCAAAGCGGCTGTAAAGGGGTTACCCATGCAATGGGGTTCGAGCCGCTTTTTATAACAGGCACTATCCGGGCGCTACCGAGCATAACTCCTCCTCGGTGGCGTCCGGTTTGTGAGTAAATTGTTTGGTGATTAGTATGGGACTTAAAAAGTTTTGTAGGCATGCTGGATGCTCGAACTTGGTTGAATCTGGATATTGTGATAAGCACAGTAAAGACAGTAACTCATATGACAGATACAGAGGATCAGCCGCATCAAGAGGCTACAACAGTAAATGGAATAAGGAAAGAGATCGTTTTCTAAATGAAAATCCACTTTGCGTTGAATGCATGAAAGAAAAGAGAATTAAACCTGCCACTGTAGTAGACCACCGGATACCTCACAAAGGAGATCCGGTTTTATTTTGGGATAAAACAAACTGGCAAGGTTTATGTAAGAAACATCATGATATAAAAACTGCCACAGAAGATGGAGGATTTGGTAATGGAAAGCATAGAAATTTTTAAAAAACTACGTGATTCTTGCGATGAAGTGATAAAGGCATGCGAAAGCCAAGATGAAACCGCAATAGAAAATGCGTTTGCTAAATTTTTACTGCTAATACTGCAGCTTGATGCACTAAAGTAAAAAGGGGGAGGGGGGAGCATAATCCCTGAGCCACTTTTCACCAAGACCGCGAGGCCTCTATTTTCACGCAAAAACTCCCTTTATGAAATTTTTTGGAGGTGATGGCCATGGGCCGACGTGCACAACCTATTGATATTTTAGCGGCAAATGGCCGTAAACATCTGACGAAAGATGAAATTGAAACACGTAAAAATTCGGAAGTCAATCTTGGTGATTCAAGGCTTAAATGTCCGGAATTTGTAAAACGGGATCCTATAGCTCTTAAGAAATGGCGTGAGCTCATCAAGGAATATAAAGCAGCTGCTGAAAAGAAAATTGACCTTATCAAATCATCAGATGTCGGCATCCTTGCAATGTACTGTAAAACTTTCAGTGAATACCAGACATTGCTCAAAGCTCACCAGAGAGTGAGTGAGATCCATTATGACTGTGATGAGTTGAGCGAAGCGATTGATGGAACTTACTACGATGAAGAAAGTGATTCTGATAAGGTTTTATTCAGTTACAAAGTAAAAAAGCAGCTTCGTGATCTTTTTGCAGTAAGCGGGATACTGGCCATTGAAACAGCAATCAACAAAAAAATGGACATGTTGATTAAGATGGAGGATAGACTTTTTCTTAATCCTTTGTCAAAAGTCAAAAATGTGCCAAAGCCTCAGAAAGAGGACAGGCCTGTAAGTAAATTTGCTAAGTTCGGGGCTGGTGGATAATGGACCGTGCTACGCAATACTGTGTTGATGTTGGCCTAGGTCTTATACCTGCGGGCAAATCCATTAAGTTATCTTGCGAGCGGCATTTAAGAGACATTGAACGCCAGGGAACTAAAAATTTTCCATATGTATGGGATGTTGATAAGGCAAACGAAATAATAGAATTTGCTGAATCTCTAACCCTTGCTGAAGGTGAAGAACCCCAGCCGTTAAAACTATGGCCATTTCAGTGTTTTATGTTCGGGTCATGGAATGGATGGGTTCATAAAGATACAGGCTATAGGAGATTTAGAACATCGTATGTCCAATTAGCACGGCAAAATGGTAAATCCATTGGAAATGCGGTCCCTGCCATTTACTATGGAAACTTTGCTGGATATCAATATCCTCAGATTTATTGTGTAGCAACCAAAGAACTTCAGGCAAAGATTGTTGTTAAAGAGTGCTACAAATTCATAAATGCTGATATTGAGCTTAGTGGAACCAAGACAAGAAAAGGTCTTTTCACAATAAAAGACTACAAGAGTGAAATTGAATGCAATTTAACTAATGGAATCATCAAAGCGCTCGGGAGAGATACGGAGTCAATCGATGGTTTCAGGCCTTTCTTTGGTTCCGTGGATGAGTATCATAAACATAAAACCAATCAAATGTTTAAGCTTCTCGTCGATGGTACGAAGAAGCTTAAACAATGCCTGGTATCAGTTATAACCACAGCAGGCTTTGATCTGAATTGTCCATGCAAACAACTACGCGACTACTGCATGAATATTCTTCTTGGAGCGGTAGAAGATGAGACTCAGTTTGTATTTATCGCGGAGTTGGACAAGGAAGATATAGACATTGAAAACATCGGTAAAGATGGATGGGCCGGATGGAATGAAGATGTCTGGGTAAAAGCCAATCCACTGTGGACACCGGAAACACTCATAAGCCTTAGGGCCGATGCCATAAAAGCAAAAGAGATGCGCGGCGAAGAGCTACGTAATTTCATGACCAAATCGCTTAACATATGGGTCCAGCTTACGGATGACCAATATATGGACATGGCGAACTGGAAAAAATGTGAAAGTGATTCGACCCTTGAAGATATGCAAGGCAGAGATTGTTATCTTGGACTGGATCTCTCAAGTGGTGGTGACCTTACATCTGGGGCTCTTGAATTTCCTCTGAATATAGATGGGGAGCGGAAATATTTTATTGACTCTCATAGTTTTATGCCCAAAAAGCGACTTGCTGAACATATAAAAATGGACAATGCCCCTTATGATATGTGGTTTCATGAAGGACTTATTACAGTTACAGAAACATTGGGCGGCGTTAAAACAGACTATAAGTACATCATTCAGTACTACAAAAAACTAATAGAGAAGTATAATTTGCATTTGGTCGGTATCGCCTACGATCCTCATAATGCAGATTCTTTTTTAACGGATCTGGAAGAGTTCGGAGTAGATTGCGCTGAAATCGTTCAAAGTTGCAAGAGCCTTAATAGTGCAACTGATGATTTCAGGCTTGAAGTCGCTGCTGGGAATGTCATTTACGACAAGAGAAATAAACTATTAACCTGGAGTATGGCCAATGCAAAGACGGTAAGCAACAGCTTCGGAGAAATAAAAATTGATAAAGACCTTCAGCAGAAACGAATTGACCCTTGTGATGCTGTTATTGATGCTCACAAATTGGCAATGAAGAATGAAGATAATACCCCCGTATACCAAACAGGTAATGAAATCTTTAGCGTTTGAGGAGTGATACCATTGAAATTACCAAAAATAAAAAATGTCATTGGCTTGATGGATACCATAGGAACTTTAGTTGGAGTCATCATGATTGGGATAGGATTATATAAGATTTTTCCTCCAGCCATGTATATTGCGATTGGAATTATTTTGGCATTCCCGGGAATTCCAAAAAGGACGGTGAAGTAACATGGGGCTGATAAAAAGTATATCTGAAGGTTATAACCTTTCACAAGCTCCTCCAGGGTGGTTTTTATCATCATTAGGAGGTAGAGCATCAAAAACAGGAGTAACTGTAAATGAGCAGACAGCCATGCAATTCACGACTGTTTTTTCTTGTGTTCAGGTCCTTTCACAGACATTAGCATCAATGCCAATCATTCTATACCGTGACCGTAAAATGGGAGATAAGTCGAGCGGGAAAGACAGAGCAGTTGATCATCCACTATATGACATTTTGAAGACAGCGCCCAATAAAGAAATTCCAAGTATGTATTTAAAAGAAACCATGATGGGCCATATTTGTAGTTCAGGAAACGGTTATGCGCAGATCCAACGTAACAGGCGTGGAGAAGTAATAAGCCTTAATATATTACCTTGGAATGTTACTGATGTTAGGCGTAATCACATAACATATGAGATTGAGTATACAACAAATGATCGTGGAAAATCAGTGATACTTGATCCAGACGAGGTTTTTCATGTCCCTGGGCTTGGATTCAATGGGATAAAGGGATATTCACCCATTAGGATGGCAATGGAAGCTATAGGCCTTGGAATGGCAGCTGAAGAATTTGGTGCCAGTTTCTTCTCGAACGGAGCAAACGCGGGTGGCGTAGTCGAATATGAAGCAAAAATGAATCCGGAAGCAAAAACAGAATTTAGAAAAGCGTTCATGGAAAAATATGCTGGACTCGGAAAATCAAATAGTGTACTCTTCCTTGAAAATGGTTCGAAATACACAAAAGTAGCAATTCCAAACAACGAAGCTCAGTTTCTTGAAACGCGGAGATTCCAGAAAGAAGAAATTGCTAGCATATATCGTGTTCCATTACATCTTATTCAGGACTTGCAAAAATCGACCAATAACAACATTGAGCATCAAAGCCTTGAATTTGTTATGTACACTATGCTTCCATGGTTTACACGATGGGAATCTTTCATAAACTTTAAGCTTCTGAGTAAAGAAGAGCGCTCACAAGGTTATTTTGCAGAGTTCCTTATAAATGCGCTACTGCGCGGTGATACAGCTGCCAGGGCTCAAATGCTCCATTTAATGCGACAAGATGGTGTTATAAACGCAGATCAATGGCGAGAATTAGAAAATATGAACCCTCAAGAAGATGGACAGGGCAAGTATTATCTTGTTAATGGAAATATGATCTCTGTCGACACTGCAGCAAAGCAGCCTCCACGTAATTCTCAAGGGCAGCAGGCGCCAAAACCACAGGAAGGAGGTTGAAGCTTGTTATGTTTATTAATCAAAGCATAAATAAACCAGCACCCTCACCGGTAAGTAAACCTGGTAACGGAACGGTGCAGAAAGGAGGCAATCATGCCATACATAAGTCTTGAAGAATATAAAAAACGGCTCAAAAAGGGTGAAGACGTGGCGGATGCTCTTCTAATGAAGCAGTTCACAATTGAGCCAATCACCAAATCTAAGGAAACAGAAGATGGACTCCAGGTAGATTTTGTGATTTCTACACCATCCGTTGACCGGGACCAGGATTCAATAACCATGGCTGGTTGGCAGCTTGAGAATTATCGTAAAAATCCAGTTGTATTATGGGCCCATAACAGCAGACAGCATCCTGTTGCGCGCTCATTAACTGAATGGATACAGGATGATAAGCTTAAGTCAACATCTCAATTCACTCCTAAGGATCTTAATCCGTTCGGGTATATGACAGGCCAGATGTATGTAAAAGGGTATCTCAATGCTGTTAGTGTTGGTTTCCGTAGTTTAGAAGCAAAATGGTCTGCAGATGAACAGAACAGGCCTTGGGGAATCGACTATTTCAAGCAAGAGCTACTCGAATACAGTTGTGTTCCTGTTCCCGCCAATCCGGAAGCTCTTATGGATGCAAAGTCAGCGGGTATTGATCTTGACCCGATGATTGATTGGGTTATAAGGGTGCTGGATGAAGGAATCATGGTTCCAAAGTCAAAAGCCGAGAAAATTTACTCAATTTTGAGTACCAAATCAATATTTATAATTCCACAAGAAAAGCAGGAAAAAGGCCTGCTTTCTTTATATGAAAAACAAATCCAAATTAATCAAAACGGAGGTTAAAAACATGAAACTTAAAGAAATCTTGGCTGCAATAGCCGCAAAAGCAAAAGCTCAGCAGGCCTTAGTGGACAAAGCTAAGTCTGAAAAAAGAGATGCGCTAAATGAAGATGAGCTGAAGCAGTTCGATAATCTTCAGAAAGAGATCGAGGGTCTAAAGAAGCAAGCGGAAGTTGCAGAGAAGCTTGAGGAAAATGAAAAGTACCTCGATACTCCTGCAAACCCAGCAGTAATTCCGGTGACATTGGATACGCAGCCTGAAAAACTTGACGACGGTGGCTTTAAGAATGTCGGAGAGTTTTTGCATTGCGTGAAGAACGGTGATTCCAAAGGACGGCTTAAGGCATTAACAACGAGTGACGTTGGAATTATGATTCCGGCTCAGTTTAGCCAGAACATTTTAAGATTGTCTGGTGAAGATGAAATTGTCATGCCCAGAGCAACAAACATTCCCGCAGGTAGCCCTCCGGATGCTCCATTCACAATTCCATATCTGCAACAGGGAGCGGATGGTGTTCTTGGTGGTGTGGAGCTTAACTGGACAGGTGAAGCCAGGGCAGTTTCTGATGTCAAGGATCCCGTTCTTAAAGATTTGACCCTCACTCCGCATGAAGTATCTGGAATGGCTACAATCAACAACAAGACACTGCAAAACTGGGAAGCTTCAGGCTCTTTTGTTGAGAATATGCTCAGAATGGCATATACATCTGGCCGTGACATTAAATTCATCGGAGGCTCCGGTGCAGGATGCCCTCTGGGAATCCGACTTGCTCCAGGTGCGATTAAGGTAGCCAGGGACACAGCAGCGACATTCAAATTTGCTGATGCTGCTAACATGCTGGGAAGGGTTCTCCCTGAAGCAATGAATGGTCTTGTATGGGTAATTTCTATTACGCTTCTGCCTACCGTTGTTCAAATGGTAGATGGTTCAGGAAGACTCATATATGTTGCCGGCGATGCAACAAAAGGCATTCCATCTACACTCCTCGGTATACCTGTTTTATGGAGCGGAAAGGTGCCTACAAAGGGTAAAGAGGCTGATGTAATGCTTGTTAACTTCAAGTACTACCTGACAAAAGCCGGGTCAGGTCCTTATGTAGCAATATCCGAACACTTCAAATTCAATACCAGCCAAACTGTGTTCAAAATTGTTGCCAACGTTGATGGACAGCCATGGGTTAAAGATCCTCTTAAGCTTGAAGATGGGGCAACGACTGTTTCTCCTTATATCATTCTGAAGTAATAAACGAGGGCTGGGAATACCCAGCCTTACACTTAATCGATTGGAGGTATTTCGATAATGAAACCTATGAATAAGAGAGTAAAGATTGATATTGGGCTTGTGGCACAAGCACTTAATAACAGCAACAAGACTGGAAAATACTTTGGCATGCAGTTATTCCAAAAAATCATTTTTATTTTGATTGGTGGAGCAATGGCTGCTGAAAAAACCACAAAGCTTGAAATTCTTCAAGCTAAGGATTCAGCAGGGACAGGCGCTAAAGCAGTAAGCGATGCAGCAACAACGATTACTGCAAATACCAAAGTAACAGGTGCTACGCTCACGCTTGCATCAGTCCTGAATACTCAGGCGGTAACCATAAATGGACTGGTATTCACCGGCCATACCGACACTACAGATAAAACCAAACGACAGTTTTCAATTGCCACAAGTGATACCGCAGCCGCGGCTGAACTGGTTAAATGTATTAACGATGAAGCCAATGGCGTGCAGGGCGTGACTGCTATAAGTGCCCTGGGAGTTGTTACGCTTGCAACAACTGATGGCGCGACAACAATAACCATAACTGATCCGGCGGCAACAATAACGACGGCCACGACTGAAGCACAGGCATTTGTTGAAGTAGACGTTGGAAGTCTTGATCTGGCTGGAGGATTTGAGTTTGTGGCTGCGAAGGTCACAACAACGGCAAATAGCGTTATAGCTGTTGAAGCTGTTCGCGGTGACGGTCGTTTTGAACCGGTTCAGTCTGTGGGAGCACATGCGAACATATAAGAGATTGGAGGTAAAGAGGGGCGTTTGCCCCTCTTAACTGCTATGGAAAGAGTAAAGGTTTTAACCAAACAAGATGTAAGGCTCGATGGTCAAGATGTTCCTGCGGGAACCACTGTTAGTATCGACAAAAGCTTGTTTAATGATTGGATAACTCTTAACCTCGCTGAAGAGGTAAAAGGGGAACAGCCTCCTGCAGAAAACAAATCTCCGGAAGATAATAAGCCACCCACAAATGATGCAGATGATGAGAGCCTTTTAAAACATATTGGCGGTGGGTACTATCAGCTTCCAAATGGAGAAAAGGTAAGAGGCAAAAATGAAGCCATCGAGGCGATAAAGGCTTTGAAAGGCGGAGATGGAGATGGGGCTCAAACTGGTAACAGTACCGACACAGGATCCAGTAACCCTGCAGGAGATTAAAGAATATCTCAGAGTAGATGGAACTGAGTTTGATACAACCATATCAAACATCATAAAAGCAGCGCGAGATGCAGCTCGAGATTATCAAAACCGGGCATTCTTCACTCAGACGTGGGAACTATCGTTAGATGAATACCCGGCTATGCCACTAAAGATACCACTGCCGCCTCTGCAAAATGTCGTATCCGTTAAATATACAGACGAGACCGGAAAAGAGACCGCAATGGATCTAAACGATTTTGTTATTGATAAACGTTCGGAGCCAGGGCGCATCACATTTAAGGCAGGGAAAAGCTGGCCATCAGTCAAACTCCAGCCGATAGATGCTGTAGTTATTCAGTTCACTGCCGGAAATAACGACATAAACAAGGTATCCAACTCAGTCAAACTGGCATACATGGTTTTCATTACTCACAGGTTTGAAAATCCCGGAAGTGATGATATACCAAAAGCGTTCTACAGTCTACTTTCTCCTGAAAGGTTGATGCCGGTATGAAAAAGGATCCAACAGGCATATACAACAAGCGGGTAACGCTTCAATTTCCGTCTGGAACAACCATAAAGGATGGCATTGAAGAAACAAACTATGTTGATGGTGCTACTGTATGGGCGGCATTCGATGTTCGGCCACCAAGAGGAAAGGAAATCCAGGTAGGACAAGCTGATCATGGTGTTTCTACCAGATGGATAAAAATCCGTTTCATCGAAGGAATCAATGCAGATTGGCGGGTTAAGTATGGCACCACTACTTTCAAAATCATATCCCCTCCCATTGATGAAGGCATGAGACATCGGGAGTTATATCTTGAGATAGAGGTGGTGGAGTAATGAAGAAAAGAACCCATTAAGAGTTCTTTTCTTTTTCATCTATCATTACTTTAATTTCAGCATGCAAGGAAACAAATCGCACATACTCGGAAAATTCCATACCATAGGTTTTGGCCTTAGCCTTGATTGCTTCGTACTCTTCGTCCTTACACCTAACGGATATATTCGCCATTTGGGTTCACCTCCGTCGGAACAAATTCGTTTATCCAGTCGATGTCACCTATTGACGGTATAGGACCTTTTGTCCGGGAACGGATCTCGGCCTCAAGGGCAAAGTGGTATGAAGAGTTCGGGGGTGAGTCAAAGTAAAACCTTGTAACCAAATCAAACATCGAAGCGGTTTTAAGGTCAGAAGGTTTAAGTTGTCCCATAACTCCTCCTAATCCAAGAAACCGACAAGGGTTAAAGAAGCGTCATATACGGGAGTGTATTCAAAGCAGAGGTCTTCAAAGTTATGAATAACATACAAGGGAGATTTTGCAGCTTCAATAGACGCCTTGTCGGATAAGCTCCTTGCATCGTAGCTCTCAAAAAGTGATGTCGCAGAATCGTACTGTTGAGCATGGCCATATCCGAGCATAAAAGCCAACGACTTGTAGTCTAAAGCAAGAGCTTCATCGGTTTGGTTTGTGCTAATAATTGTTTTCATCATACTGAGTATCCCCTTTCAACTATTTACTTGATGTTTTAATTGTACTGCAACTTGCAGTACATGTCAAGAGGTTTTATTAAATATTTTTTTAGAATGGTGGTGGTAATTGGTGCGATCAACTATAAGTTTTACAGGCACAACGGAGGTGATGGAGCGCCTTAAGAACGTCCAACACCTTATAGAAAAAGCAGGGATGGATGCAGTAAACAACGGATTAGCCATACTTGAAAAAGGTATGAAAGAGGCTTGCCCTGTGAACACAGACCCCAATGACACTGACACTATCCATTTAAGAGACTCTATACGATCAGTGAGGGGGGCGATGCGGTATAAGAATAAAATAATTGGTAAAGTGGGACCGTCAAAACTAACAGCAATGCATGTAGAGTTTGGCACTCAGAATATGTTTCCGCGTGTTTTTATGCGAAGCCAGCTATACTTACACAGAGATAAAATTCGCAATGAGGCCAAGCAAATTATCAAAGGGGAGTTGGGTTTGTGATAAGCAAGATTAATGAAGTAATCAATGCGCTACGTGCAGATGGTACGTTAACTGATTTACTCAAAGGTCAACACGTGCATTGGCTCAAGCCCTCGCTTAAACCACCTCCTGACGCCTATATTACGATAAACGAGATATCTAATAATGAGAGTGAATCTGCTGACGACGGAGAGTATTCGAATGATATTGAGATCCAGGTGGATATCTGGTCAAAAGGTTCAACAATCCCGATCGCAAAGCAAACCCAAAAGGTAATGAGGGCATTGGGGTTTACTCACCAAGCTATGCCAGACGACTTGGACCAAAAAACCGGCATTTATCATAAACCGATAAGATTTTTCACAAAAGTCGAGGTATAGCACCCGGAGGGGTGTTTTTTTATACCCAAAAAAACGAAATGGAGGTCATAATTTATGGCAAAAGCAGCTAAAGGATTTTCGAAGCTAAGCATATTCCCGATAACAGTCAATAACTCAACCACGTTTACACCAGGATCAAAGGTGGCCATCACTGGAGCTCAAAGTTTTTCAGCAGCTCCGGAAGTCGCAGACTGGAAGATTAATGCCGATGATGGCATTTTTGACAGCGGATCCGACTGGAACGGTATGAAATTCACTCTGACATTAGCGGAGTGCCCGCTAACAATTAAAGAGTATTTTGAAGGCGGCACCTATGATGAAGGCACCAAGGTTTATACATATAAATCTGACTCACAGGCTCCTGAAATCGGAATGTCATTTCAGGTATTGCAGTCTGACGGTACCAAATTAATGGTGAGGCTCTTCTCCATGAAGTGCTCCAGCTTCAAAATGGACTACAAAACAAAGGGAGAAAGCGGAGATATTGCAGCAGTGACTATTGAAGGCCTGATCCAGAATAGAAAGACTGATAATGCAGTTAAGGAAGAAAAAGAAACTGTTACAGATGCAGACCTGACATGGCTGAACACGCTGGCATAATTGAGGGGAGCTTGATGCTCCCCAATATTTTAAAAATTTGAGAGGAAGGAATGAGAATCATGAAAATTGATTTTAATGAAAATGGCATGACAATCAATTTTGATAAAGTTCCGAAGTTCTTATACTTTAATGAAGAAGGAAAAGGCTGCGGACAGGTGTTACTAGATGGAGTAAGAAGGAAAGGCCTACAGGATATAAAGATAGAAGCTCAGACAAGAGATGAGAAAGGCTGGCCTCCACTAAAGTATAGAATTCAATATATTGAACCAAAGACAGGCGGAGGACCTCAATATATCAGCAACATGAAAGAGGAACTGTGCATCGGTATTAAAATACTGGATATTGATGTATTCAGCGATTTTACTGAAAGGGTTCATGATATGCTATCGGACACAAGGATACCGGATAGTATACGGCAAGAGCATTTCAACAAAATTTTCGAAGCATTAAGACAGAAAGAGTATGTTAAAAAGCCCTATGAAGCATTTAAGGAGGACAATTGAAATGTTTAAAGATATGTTCCGTAAATCATTTCCTAAATCAAAGGTTGTTCATGGAATAGAAGTTCGTAAGCTACCTTTGGGGGCTTATTTAGATGCAATAGATTCAATTAAGAACATCCCGGAAATTCTCTTATCAAAATCATTCCCGGGACTTACACCCGATCAGGTGTTAGCCAAAATGAAGAAGATGGACCAAGACATGCTCATTGAGGCTGCGGGAAATCTTCTTGTTGCCGTTCCTGAACAGGCGCTGCGCTTCATATCAGCATTGATTGGTGTTGAGTATGACAGGCTGAGAGATGACCCGGAAATAGGGTTGAACGGTATCAAGGAAATTATCGTTGAATTCTGGAAAATCAATGACATGGGAAGTTTTTTCAGCGACGTGTGGAGGGCTCTGCAGGGCAGCAGTCTGATGAAGCAGATGAGCACTGGTTCCAAGAACTGATCGTTGTTGCCGGTAAGATTGGCATTTCGAAGAGGCAACTCTTGGAGGACTATTATTATGATGAGATCCCGATAATTTTTGAGAAGTATGCGGAGCTGAACAATCCAAAAGAAAAAGTTGAGGAAGTCGGATGGGATCAGATGGGGATATAGAACAAGATAATAAAGGCGTGGATGGCAATGGTGCATTTCTGACCACACGGATTAAGTTCCTATAAGGTGGTACATAAGCCAGATGGGATAATGACCCGTCAGCCACACGCCTTTTTATTATGCTAATAAAGGTAGGTGAGTTTGATGGCAGCAGGTGGCAAAGCGATTAACTTGGGAGAACTTGCGATTGCAATAGCCCTCAAAACGGGAGCCCTCGAACAGGGTTTAAAGGAAGTCCAAAAAAAGCTTAACGACCACGGCAAGAAGGTACAGAACACCGGAAAGGACTACGACAAACTGGCCGTTGTCGCCGGTGTCGCATTTTACAAAATAGTTGATGCCGTTGGCAGTGGGGTAAAGGCTTTTAATAATTTCAATAATTCCATGGTAGGCTTAAAGTCAATCGTTCAAGGCACCGGCAATAGCTTTCAAGACGCCAAGGGATTTATTAATGATTTTATAAGCGATGGCCTTGTTCCTGCGAATAATGCAGCCACAGCTTTAAAGAACCTATTGTCAAGAGGATTCTCCATGAATGAAGCTGCGACTATAATGAACAGATTTAAAGATTCTGCTGCATTTGGTAGACAAGCAGCCCTTTCACTCGGTGAAGCCGTGCAGTCGGCTACAGAAGGTTTAAAAAATGAAAATTCAATCCTCGTTGATAATGCCGGCGTAACTAAAAACGTAAGTGTAATGTGGAAAGAATACGCTGCCGAACTCGGCAAAGGCGTAGACAGTCTGACTATAGCAGAAAAGCGTCAGGCCGAGTACAACGGCATATTAAAGGAAACACGCTTTCAATTAGGTGATGCGGCTAAGTACGCGAATGAATTTGCCGGAGCTCAAGCAAAGAATGCAGCAGAGTCATTAAAACTTAGTCAGACTCTTGGCTCTACTATGGCGCCAGTCTTGCAGACTGTATATACACTGCTTAATCCAATCATCAGACTTTTGACCCAGTTAATACAGATAAACCCTGGGCTTGTGGCTGCTATCATTACTGCGGCTACTGTGTTTTTGGGATTTGTTACAGCCGTAACTGCGGTTGGAGCGGCAGTTAAGATACTCACCCCGGCACTTGCAGCCCTGAACCTTTCGTTTAACGGATTGCTATTAAATCCTATAGTGCTGTCGCTGACTGCACTTGTCGGAGTGCTTGCAGCGGTAGCTGTTAAAACTCAGCAAGCACGTAAGGTTCAAGATTCATATAATGCTTCTGTTGCTGAACACAATCGTTTAATAAAGGAGGGCATGAACGTCCAACAGGCCACATCAATGCAGACTAAGCTTGATGAGCTGAAAAAATTGGCTGACGAATATGAAAAAACAGCCCAGATAATAAAAGAAGCAGAAGCGACTATGGTAGAAGAAGGAAGCAAGAGCACTCACTATGCTGGAAATGAATCAAAAGCCTACAGGGAAGCCTTGGCTGTCTATTCAGAGTATAACAGAAAAATAAGTGAAACAATCATAAAAATGAAGGAATTAGGCGCGACAGAAGAGGATTACCTTAAGGTTATCAAAGAAAAAGAACGCGCCATCTTCCTGACCGTAAAAACCACAACGGAAGAATTTAATAGCCAGGCAAAAGTGGTTGCTCAGAGGAAGGCTGATGTAACAGCTACTCAGGCAGTTATAAACACTTATAAAAACGCTAAAAAAGGATCTACTGACTGGCTTGAGGCACAAAAAAAGCTTGCTGATTCTTTTCCTCAGTTTGCTTCCATGTCAGGTCTCAAAATTGAAGCCATAGAAAAGGCCACAAAGGCTCAGGCTGAATCGGTGGATGCAGAGTGGAAACTTACACAAGCCAAGATAAAAATGACCCGGATGGAACTTGAGGAAGTTGTAAATGCCAAATCGAAAGAGCTGGCCGCCATAGTTGCTGTTATAGAAGCCAACGAGATCCCAACAACAAACACAGGTGATGTCTATGGTATATGGGCGTCTGTTGATACTCCTGTCAGCAATGTTAGAAAACTGAGAAAAGAACTTGAAGACCTGCGCAATGAAGTTTCGGGGATGAAGGATCTTGAAAATATAGATCTGGAAAAAATCATGGGTATTGCCCCTCTTGATTTAGACACTAAATTCAAGGCCTATGAGAATTCAGCCATGAACACTGCTCTTCGGATGCACGAACATCGAGTTAGAATGGACGAGATAACGAAGCAACAGGAAATAGCGAGCCTTGAGTCTATCTTAAGGGCCTATGCAAAGACCGCTGATGAGCGAATGGACCTTGAGGAAAGAATATACCAAGTCAAGCAGGAGCTTCGTGAAGCAGACCTTGAAGCAACAGAAAAGGCCATAGAGGATGAAGCCAAGAAACTGGCTGATAGAACATCATTTTCCGAGCGCTGGATTGAACGTGAAAAGACCCTGGGGAATATTACAGCTCAGGAAGAGATTGACGCCTATAATCGGGTTATAAAGTACCATAAAGAGTATCTCAACAAGATCATAGCAGATACCAGAATTGCAGCCGATGAAAAGCAAAGGATTATTTCTGAGGAAACCCGGTACATACAGGATCAGCAGGATAAAATATTGCAGATTCAAAAAACAGCCGTTGAGAAAGCTGTCAATGCCTACATTGATGCAAAGCAAAAGCAGTATGATACCGAAGAAGACCTTGAGAATGATCGTCTTAACGCCAAACTTAAAGCTCTCGATAAGGAATACTCTGATAAAGAGCGAGCTCTTGAAGCATCAAATAGAGCTGCAGATCTGAATAGTCTCTATGAGCAGGAGCGGAGATATGCAAATGCGGCAACCAAAGAGGGACAGGACAAGCTTGCTGATATTAGGCGCCAAATTGCAGACCTCAAAACCGAAGAGGCTCAGGATGCTCTTGAAGCTGAAAAAGAAGCCCGGAAAGAGGCCATTGAGGAAGAAATAGAAGACAACCGGACCAAGTATAAGCGGCTTAATGAGGAACTTGAAGTTGAGAAAAATAATATGTTGGCCGCTGCAATGGATTTTGCCAAAAAGGCAAATAACGAGCTTGTTAGTGGTCAAACTGCAATAGCAAATTCACTGGCCAATGTGATGAAAAGCTTTGACCTTCAGAGCACCAGCATGATAACACAGGGAATGGAGAAGCTCAGGAAGCTTATTGAGGGCTATAAAACTATCATGGACGGTATTTCACTTAGTCCAAATTTCCAACTGTCCGGAGCGGGTGGAATTAATGTGAATACTTCACCCGGTAAAAATGGCTCCACCGTGACTATTAACGATTATGGCAATAAGATATTGTCAGGCATTGATGATATCCAAGACTATGGGAAAGAGCTGGTTGTTGGTGCTAAAAATGCGGGGAGAGGGTGATGATACTTGTACGGGTTGACCTTTAACGGGAAACATTCATATAACGATATGGGCTTAATCATGCTATCAAAAGACCGCCCTATCCTGCCGGAAGCGAAAGAGGTTGTTGAGGACATGCCGGGGAGAGATGGAGAATATGATTACTCTACTATTAATCCAGACAGTGAACTCAAATTCAAACCACGGACACAGGAGATCACTTTTAACTTTGACCGTAATAAGATAAACTGGCGTGACCCTCGTGTAATTAGGCAAGCCGCACGGAAGGTTGCGGCATGGCTAGGGTATGGAGAAGCAATCCTGGTGTTCGATGATGAATCAGACAAGCAGGAATATGCAAAAGTAAGTAATAAGCTTAATCTGGAGAATCAGATTGAGAGTGGCCGGCCATTTACAGTGAACTTTAAATGCCGGCCTTTTCCTTGCCAGATTGACAGCATGGAAAGCATTATATTGGACTCAAGCATCCTTCTGGATAGCGATTTGCAGCTCAATGACGAGTATTCTTTTGCTATTACAGGTAATGCAACGGTTGAAGTTAATAATATCGGTACTCATATAGTAAGGCCGGTTATAGAGGTTGTAGGATCGTTTACGACACTATCTGTCACGGTAGCTGGTAAAACTATTAGTTACATCGAAACGGTAAGCAATAAGACGGTCACACTGGACTGCGCATTGATGCAGGCCAAGCAGGGTGCCACGAATAAGAACAACAAGATTACTGGCGATTTTCTAATCCTTCAGCCTGGGAAAAATCAAATCCAGATTTCAGGAGCGGGTTTGAATTGCACGCTGACTTTCAAGTTTCGGCCATTATATTACTAAGGGAGGCATGATAATGGGAATTATAATAAATCTGCTGAATGGCCTACAAAAGCTAAAAGAAGCATGGCCGATCATCAATGCAAATTTTACAAATACAAAGACTACTGTAGATGCTCATATCGCTGGTACTTCTGATAAACACGCATCCGATAAGATAACCTATAGCGGAAGTTTTACCAGCAAGAACGATGTCAAGGCTGCTCTCGATCAGGCTAAAGCAGAAATAGATACGATCGTTGTAAGCGCCAGCGTAGATCCTGAGGTTGCGCTTGCCCGGCAATCATCCGTTAAGAGTAAGTCGTTTGCAACTTTGGACGCGAGGCTTGAGGAGTCAGAGCAGGATCATAAAACGCATTTGACAGAAAAAGCGTACAAAAGCATTGATAGAATTAAAGCAAAAATGAAAAATGGCGATACGGTTTTGGGCGTTTGGTATGGTGATAGTACAATTTGCGGATGGAATACAACAGACAATACCGGAAATGTAATCAATGCTATTAATGGATATAATCCATGGCTTACTCATTCGTTCGGAGATGAATGGGAAGCCATTGCAATAAATTCCTGCCCCGTAAAATTGCAAACATTGCTTAGAGACTTTTACGGGAATAACAATATTACTATTCGTAATGCTGGCTTCGGTGGCGCACAGATGCAGGATGGATGGGCAACAAATAACTTTGAAGAGGCTGTAATGGTTTATGGTTCTCCTGACTTTGCTATTATTGCGTTTGGCAAGAACGACACAAGGACAGTTAATTATGATATAGAAAACTACTATGTCCAATACAAGGCTCTTGTAGAGAAGTGCTTTGAAAATAATTTAATACCAATCATATCTACCAACGATTGCCTTGGCTTACCTGATGGAGCAAGAGCAGCAGATACTATCATTGACAATGAACGTGCAAGAGTCTACGACCAAATAGCTTTACAGGTCTCTAAAGAATACGACATCCCATTTATTGATATGGGATATCATCTCAGGGACTGGCTTAATAATAATTTTGATGGATACAAATACAGGGACGTACAGGCAGACGGTACCCACCTTAATGATGCTGGTCACAATTATAAGGCTGGAGTGGCTTTCAAAGAATTAGCTTATGACATAATCTATACAGAAGGCAGAAATGAAGTAGTAATAACTCCAGAAGATAATGCGCTTCATGCTGATTCCAACGTTCCAGAAGCTCCTTTTTACGATTGGCCTAACAATATAGTATTTCATAGGACCGCAAGAAACCTTGTAAATTTAGCACTAACTACTGGGTCTAAATTAATAAAAGCATGGGTATTCGTAGAAGGAGAGCAGCCTCTACTTGGGTTTAACGCATTATCGCGAACAATAGCGCAACCAAAAGTAAAAATATACAAAAATGCAGATGCAACACCTTATTACGACAAGGAATACGGCATACTACACGCAACTGGTGAGTTCATTTACGATTACAAAACTACGGTGCTAAAGTATGGACTTAATAAAATTGAAATTATTGCGGAAGCAGATGTGCTTGGTTCATACTTAAATTATATGTGGCTGAGAAAATGGAATGACGCATACTTGCAAAATACAGCAAGCCCATATTTTGATACGACATATTGGGCTGATTTGGGTGGGATATATACACAATATCCAGAAACAAAAAGCGTGATCATTCCAACTACAGCAGCGAGAAGCGGGAAGTATAATATACCAAGCATTCAGGCAGATGGAGACAACTTTGCACAGCTTAAAACAGTTGGGGATATAGTACATATTGATACTACTGTTAAGCTTAACTATGGTGGACTTGTCATATTCCCTGAGCAATCAATCAATATTCCAGCAGCATCTTGGTATATTTGTTTAACCGCCATAGCAGGTACATCTGGCGTAGACTATAAACTGAACTATCCTTATGTTGGCACTATTGTTGCAACTGGAAATGATGCTACAGGTGTTCTTGGTGCTGAAACAAAATTATGCATTGACCTAGAACGTAAAGCGAGTAATGTAGTCAATGTAAAAGTTTATGTTGCAGACAGAACAACTACAGCTTTAATCAACTTCGACATAACGAATTGTAGCCATTTCTCGGGCATAGTTAATGGATTACTTGCGATAAATGAGCCAAATTCGCAAGCTTATGCTGAAATAATAAGTATGACAGTAAATGCTCATAATCAGTAATGCGCATAAGGATATAAAAACGAACCAATGGGGAGGACAGGTGAAAGCCTATCCTCTTTGTTGTAACAAAATGGTATATAATTAGAAGAGAAAGGAGTGTATAAACAATGGATGTAGCAAGCGTAATAGGTATTTTACTTTTTATACTACCTGGAATTATTGCACAAAAGGCGAGCAGAATCATGGGGTTTCCACGAGAAAGTAAAAATGGTGATTTTAACGAATTGGTTTACAGTATCACACTAAGCTTCCCAATATTGTTTTTTATCCTAGGGATAGTTCATATTATCTATGGACTCAAATCACTTCAGGAGTATGTTAATAAGCTAAATGATGTTGGCTTTTTACTGCTATTCATTACAATAACATTGGTTGCATCTATCCTATTGGGCTTTCTTTCCGCTCCAATTAAAAATAGAACAATGAACTGGATTAATAAGCGCAGAAATAATAAAAAGAAAATTAGCATTGATGACAAAACATGTTGGGAAAAAACCTTTCTTACTGATTATAATTCAAAATATTTAAAAGTCTTTCAAGATGGGAATATAGTAGCTCAGGGATTTTCTAAGCATTACTCGCTTCCTGATGAAGGAAGATCGCTAACTCTCTATATTCCGGAAGAACTAACGAAATATCCTGATTTTATGCCAGATGATCTTTTTATTCATGTAGCAAAAACGTATATAGATTTAGAAAAAAATATCGTAATCAACGATTACGATATGAAACAATTTAATTCATGGTGTGATGAAAAAGAAGAAACACCTATTTCTTCGGAGGCTGTGTCGGAATCCTAGGTGGAGGTGAGTCTCCTGATCTTGTGCCACCATCATTAGGACCTGGTCTTGGTGCAGGGGGACGAGGGACTTTGTTGATGCTTAGCATAATCTAGTCTCCTTTCTCATTTATACTTGTATTTTATCATCTTTTATCAAAATATGGATACTTATTCGAAACAAAGAGGGCGGGGTAACTCGCTCTCTATTTATTTAGGAGGAATTAGCATATGGACTATCCCATAGTTTATGATAAGTTTTCAGCCGAATTTACCAGCATGGGGCTGGCAGTCCTCGAAAATGCATCAAGCGTAAAGATCAAAGAAGTTATAAATGGAGAGTTCTTACTCTCTTTTATTTTGCCCAGGACTGACCCAAAATGGCAGCACATTCAGCCCGAAAACTTTGTTAAGGTATACGACTGTTCCCAAAAGAAAGACCAACTTTTTAGAATCAGAGGCTTTGACGAACAGCGGGACTCCAGTGGAAAGCTAACAAGCAATATCCAATGTGAGCATGTGTATTATGATGCTCATGACTGCAAATTCTTCCCGACTGTTGAACTTATCGGGAAAACCCCATCTCAAATACTGTCTTACGCCTTTGCCGGTACTCGGTTTACGATAGGTACAGTAGAGATCACAAAGCTTACTGATATCATGCTTGATAAGGTGTACCCGTCCGAAATCGTTTCTAAGCTTATTGAGAATGTTGGTGGAGAACTTATCAAAGATAACTGGACAATCAACTTGGTGACCAAGAGAGGCAGCAACACAGGAGTACAATTCCGTTTCGGGAAGAACATTGCTACTCTCAAAAAGTCAACAGATTCCAAGGGGATAATCACCCGCCTTTATCCTTATGGTAAAGACGGCTTGCAGATTGCTGGGAGCCTTGGATATATCGATAGCCCACTGATAGGTAACTATGACAGACCGCGAATAGGTCACATCGACTATAAGGATATAGAAGATCCGGCCAAGCTATTGACGGAAGCTCTAAAAGAGTGGACCACATCTGATCAGGACGGAATTGATAAACCACGTGTAACGTATTCCGGAGAGTTCATTGAGTTGAAAAAGCTAAAGGAATATGGAGACTTTGAAGCGTTTGGGCTGGGTGATATCATCCGCATTATCGATGAAGGACTTGAAACGGATACCACGCAGCGCATCATGGAATATGACTATTATCCATATGAGCCGAAAAGGTCTACTGTCAATATGTCAAACACCAAACCATCAGTATATAAGGGCAACAGGCCGTCAAACATTATCGGGAACACTATAACAACCGGGAATTATGTCAACAGTATTACGGACTCATCAAAGAAGCTTGATCCGGGTTGGTTCCAAAACATCAAGAAGAAACTACGAACGCTGTTTAACGGTGGTCTAAGGGAAGCGGTGATGCACAAGACCGGTGACATCTGGGTTGACAACCCTGATAATCCGACCAAGGCCATGGGCATCCTGGCGGATGGATTCGCAATAGCGAACAGTAAGCTACCTAATGGAGATTGGAACTGGAAAACCTTTGGTACGGCTGACGGATTTGTTGCTGATATGATTGTTACAGGGATTTTGAAGGCCATAGATATTGAAGGCGTTACAATTACAGGGTCCGTATTAAATGGTGCTGAAATGAATGGTGGCGATATTGATATTGAAACTGATCTTAAAGTAGGAGCGAATATATTTTTAAGATTGTTGCAGTCTGGACGATCCACCATATACTTTGGTACTAGTTCCGCTAATTCTTTCGGTTTAATACGGTCAGATCCGGTGGATGGTAATTTTATCATTGGATTTCCTAGCGGAGCACACCTGATAATGCTCCCAAACGGAACCATGCTCATTAACTGCAATAATGTTACTGTAAAGGGGACATGGGATTGCAGCAATGCGATTTTTCCGATGCTTTGGGATGGTAACTCTTATTATGCGACAAGGAACTGGGCGGCACAAAAAGGTGTAAATACAGGTATTGATAGTCATTCACATATAATAACTATTGATGGTGTAACATATACAACAAGTGCAAATACTCACAATCATGGACAAAAATAAAGGGCTTAATCAGCCCTTTAATTGATTAATGGTAATATGGTGTCAATATAATAGTTTGTTTCAACTTCATCTGCTCCGTAAATATATATGGTTGGGATATTATCAAGTATAACTTCGCCATTTTTAGTCAATTGCCAAGTGTTAACATGATTTCCGTATTTTAATTCAGTATTTAAAGAGTTACCTTTTATAAAGTCATATCCTTTTTCTCTAACTTTATTGCGAATATAAAGTGTTCCAATATACTGTTTTCCTTCCCAAGCATCAATCGTTGTTATTCCATCGGGAGTTTGGGTTATTAAAGAATCTTCCGTTATAGGATCCTCATTTGCTTCAGGTGTTGGTGTTGGTGTAGGGGTGGGTTCAGGAGTTGGATCAGGTGTTGGCACAGGTGTAGTAACCGGTTCGGGTGTGATTGTTGGCTCCGGGGTTGCTGTTATTTCAGGAGGGGTGACTTCCGGAGTACTTTCTGGTTCAGGTTCAATATTATTAGATGGTTCAGGCTCAGGAGTGATAGATGGTTCAGGCGTAGTTGTTGGCTCTGGAGAACTGCTCTCTTGTGGTGTAGGTATTGCTTCATTTTCAGTGGTGGTAATGTCGGTAGATGCATCTTTATTTAAGCCAGTAATAGATGAGTCGAGAGCAGCACTTTTTGATTCAGATGGCATATTACCAGCAATCTTAAAATTACCTACCTCTGCTGTAATTGTATAAATAGCTGCAAAGAGAAGTGATGCAAGCAGAAATCCGAATATAAATTTTTTCATTAAAATCAACTCCTTTAATCAATATTATACCACAATTTTACATAACAAACTATAGTTTATAAAAAACGACGGGATTACCCGTCTTTTTATATTTGAATTACAAAGGAGGATTAGCAATGCCGGATACAGGGACTATAGTTGCAATCGCTGGATTAATACTTGCTATTGCTGGATTTTATTTAGGTAGGATAACGAATCACAAGGCAGAGGGAAAGGAAGCAGGAAGTCTGGCCACAGACCTAAAATACATAAAGGAGAGTGTTGAACGGATTGAGTCAAGGTTAAATGATGATGTTAAGAGACTTGAGGGCCGGTGTGATGAATTAAGTAAGCAAATGGTTACGATAGCCGGAACAGCAGCAAAAGGATACGAATCCGCAAAAATGGAACATAACCGCCTTAACGATCACCTTGAGAGAGACCATGGACACACCGTTGTTAAAGCAAGGAAACAAGAAGAGTAGGGAGGAGTGAAAAAGATGATTACTGTTTTAAACAATCCGAACATTGCAAAGAGCTTTAGACTTGGAGAATTCACATGTCATTGCGGATGTAACTCTATGATTTATGAACCAGAGATGTTTGAAAAGCTTCAGGCGGTAAGGAATATAGTGGGACCACTCACAATAGCCGTAGGTTATAGATGCAAGAAGCATAATACCAAAGTGGGTGGAGATCCAAATAGCCGGCATATGCAAGGTTTAGCAGCAGACCTTAAGAGCAATAAAACTGTTTATGAGCTCGCAAGGGCCTGTTACGCTGCTGGGTTAAATGGAATAGGAATCTCAGACAATAAAAACACTTCTGGCGATTATTACGTCCATGCTCAGATCGGAGCAGCAGAGTCTTTCTGGACTTATGACAAGAATAATAAAAGCCACTCAATAGCAAAGGCAGAGTTCTTGAAATTGATTGGGATTGGTCCATCATTTACCCATGAAGTCATTGGAACTACCCATGTTGTCAGAATGAATCCTATGGACCTGAAAGCTGAAATTGTCAACAAGGCCACTAAGTCTATTACCAACCGGAAGAATCTTGCCAACTGCAATTTCTTCTCTGGCTCCAAGGTTATTGGATGGTTAATCTCTGAGGGCAAGGTTCTCGCGGAGCGGCACGAATATAAGACGTGGAAAGGCAATCCAAAGGGAACACTAATTGTTTACAAAGATGGCCGGGTTGAAGCAGGGTGGAGATTGGATTCTGAGATAGCACCGAAAGTAAATGACATTTGGTTTTGCGTTCAAGGGTTCAATCTCTTCCCTGAGGGCTTGACGGTGAAGGAAGGTGTAGCGAGGGAAGGTTTTACCTGGAATGAAGTAGCTTACGAAACAAACCGCATTTCTATTGGCTACGATAGTAAACAGATTGTGATTGCAGTTAGACCAAAATCAGACGGGGAGAGAGCTGCAGAAACCATGAAAAACCTTGGATGTAATGGAACGGCAATTGGACTTGACAGCGGAGGATCATGCAATTTGAGAGTTGACGGGAAGGAACATTTCCAAACTACGCGGGTATTACCCGCTATTTTATTTTGGTGAAAGGATGATGAATCATGTTGGAATTCATGAAAGAAAACTGGACATCAATACTGGCTGTATTGATATTAGTGGGATGGACCATATACTTGGTAATTACCCGTAAATGGGATTATCTCAGAGCAAAGGCATACGAGATCATATTGTATGCGGAAAACTACATAACCGGAACCAAGAGGGGAAAAGAGCGGTTTGAATTGGTTATAAGAACTCTATATTCTCTTATACCGGGATGGTTGAGATTTATCATTACTGAGCAAACATTAAGAGAAAAGCTTCAGGAGTGGTTTGATATCTTAAAGGATGCCATGGACAACGGCAAGATTGATAATAGCACCGGTACAAATGAAACCAATACAACATCATTATTATAAGTAACCCTCGGTCACCGGGGGTTATTTTATACCGATGAGAGAATGGGCCTGTCGTGATGATAGCCCCTAATAACTGAGGCTGGACTAATGGTCCAGCCTTTTATTTTTAAGCGGACTCACCGCAGAAAGAGGTAGTATATGAAAAAACAGAGCAACGAACTAAAAGTATTGGAGCAAAGCATTATACCTATTTACGAAGGAAAATGCATCACCGGAGGCCCGGAACACGAACAACTTGTAAACGCCAGGGAGCTTCATGGGTGGCTAGAAATTGAAACAAGGTTCGACATGTGGATAAGCAGAAGAATAGAAGATTACGGATTTATACTGGGTCAAGACTTTTGCACAATTTTGAGCAAAAGTACCGGGGGAAGGCCTGCGACTGAATACATATTAAGGCTGGACATGGCTAAAGAAATTGCCATGGTAGAGAACAACAACAAAGGCCGTATGGTCCGTAAATATTTCATTGAGGCCGAAAAGCGTTATCGCGATCTAAAAATCATTCACGCCAGAAGCAGAGCAGAAAGAAGATTGTTCACCGATGTCCTTAAGGAAATGCTTCCTGAAAGCCCAAATAAGAAATGGGCATATAAATATTATACGGACCTTGTCTATAAAATCGTGACTGGCAAAAACGCCAAGCAGCTCAGGGAACTATACGGACTTTCCAAAGACGATAGCGTCAGAAGCGTACTCGCGCCACAGGAACTTAGGGAAGTAATAAGCTATGAGCGAATCATAGAAAGCCTATTGGAACTAGGCAAGGAATACGACAACATTAAAGACGTCCTGACAAACCCAAGCATGTTTAAGCGCCTCGGTTAATGCTGGGGTTTTTTACTCTCTATCCTCTCAAAACAGGGGTAGGTAAATTTATGGACATCACATCTATAAACAGCGGAAGATTGAAAATTTGAACAGCTCCGATTTCAAATCGGAGCATGCGCAATTCCCCGGTTAACGCCGGGGTTCTTTTTTTATGACTTTTTTCAAAGTGAAATAAGAAAGGGGCGCCTGACAATGAATCACCTGAGACGACGTGTTATTTTTCGCTGATGCGTTCTATAAGTGCATTTTAGAGTTTGCGAAACAGAATTTATATTTTCTTTCTTTTCCGTTGACAAATTCATATACATTTCTCCTTTTCGTTGCTTTCATATTAATACTATATAATTAGGAGCATTTCAGTTTATAATTGTGCCAATAAGCATAATAAATTAATCTTGAATAGGTGGTGTTCTTTCATATTTGAATAAATCATCCGGGGTGCAGTCCAAGGCATAGCAAATTTTATCAATGTGTTCAAATTTAATACTCAAGGCCATCTCGTTGTTATAGTCATTTAATGTGTTGTACCTTATACCAGTAATTCTATGAAGATCAGCGACATTCATTTTATTTTCAGCAAGCAATACAGCTAAACGTACTCTAAGCATGATACTTTCTCCCTACCATTATATGGGCAAATGGTATCATATTTCGTTACAAAATGCAGATTAACGCAAAATATATGCGAAAAACGTTAATGAGGTGGTAAATAACTAAACAGCGCTATTGCTTTGAAAGTTATTTGGTTTTATAATAAAAGAACACATGTTCGACATAATGATAAAAATAAAGGAGGCTCCACACGTTTCATCGACGTAAGCCTCCTTTAATCGTCACCTCACATCAATAAAAGAGGAGGATTGTTTGATGAATTGATTTGATTGTATCAAAGCCACAAAAGAAACGCAACAGGGGACCTTCGACATAATAAACAACAGGTTTTTAACGGAGGTTATGCTTAATGAGTGAAATCTTAAAAACCAACAGTAGTTTTGATGAAGCATTTCAGGAAATTGACAAGAGAATACACAACCTAGCTGCACCAGATAATTTTCGGTTTATTTATGATTGCTCTATAAGATTCGCAAACCAATATGGTATCGGTGCACAATTCATAGAAAAAATATATCTTTTAGGATTTATCGATGGTGCTGAGAAAGGGTCAAACAAGCACATAGTAGATTAATGAAGTTGTGAAATATGGTTGTGAAAATGAATAAAAAAGTACTCTATAATTAGTGATGATCAACGTTACATTATTTTTAAATTTATGACTTTTAATCAAGGTGTCCGGAGTTCGAGTCTCCGGTGGATCACCAGAACCTCACAGCTTAACGGTTGTGAGGTTTTTACTATTATGCGGAAATTTCTATCGGCATGCAATAGAACATCCATTCAAAACGTTATTATAATAGGGTGAAAAGCGAATGATGTTTTTTTTAAGCAGTATTGAAGATGAGAGCTCATACATGAAGAAGCATATAAGAACAGAAATTGATGATGAGCTGTTCATTAGAATTGCGGAAGATGATTTGTCTGCATTTGAAGAGCTGTTCCGCCACACTGAGCGCAGTTTATACGCCTTTGCTTTGTCAATATTGAAAAACCATGACGATGCTCTTGATGTTGTGCAAGATACATATCTGAAAATACGCGCCGCAGCTCATCTTTATAAGCCGATGGGAAAACCAATGGCATGGGTCTTTACCATTGCACGAAACTTGTCAAAAAGTAAGCTCAGGACCAGAAAACATGCCGAGGTCATGCAAATGGAGGATATAGAGAATGATCTTGCGTTCTCCTATATTACTGAAAATGAAGACAAGCTGATTCTGCAGGCGGCTTTTAAAATCTTGAATCAGCAGGAAAGGGAAATTATATTGCTTCATGCCGTTTCAGGCCTTGCACATCATCAAATAGCAAAAAGCCTGGGTATACCGCTTTCCACATCCTTATCTAAATATCATCGAGGCTTAAAAAAGCTCAAGAAACATCTTGCAGAGCAGGGGGTGCTGTAATGAAAAAGTCAAATATAAAAAAATCAATAAGAAGAGCATTAGAAAAGGCACCTACTGTAGATTTTGAAAAGTTGGCAAACATGCCGGTTGTTAAAATGACAAAGCATGATTATATAACAAATCAGCAGGTGGAGCAGGTGCCTCAATGCCGCAGAAAACTCTTAACGGCTTTTGCCCTCTGTTTTGTTTTGCTGATTTGCTTTTCTGGTTGGTTTTTTCAATACAGAATGCCAGGGTATGTCGTTTCCTTAGATGTCAATCCAAGCATCGAGCTGGTAATAAATAAGCAAAACAGAGTATTATCGGCAAGGGTATTAAATGAGGGTGCGAAAGAAGTATTCGATGAGAAAAGCCTTAAAAATATGGATTTAAGAAATGCAGTTAACGCTATCTTAGACTCTATGATCAGTCATGGTTATCTAAGCCGTGACAAAAACGTCATTATGGTATCTGTGGAAAACAAAGATGCCAAAAAGGCCGATGCCCTTACTGTCATATTGGATGAGGCGATTCAAGAGGTAATATCATCGCAGAAAATATCAATTCACGTATTAAGGCAGGCTTATGCCAAAGATAAAGATGATTCAGCCTTGGCGAAAAAGTACAGCATCTCAACTGGAAAAATAAAGCTGATAAATGAAATTCTTTCAGGTAGCAACAAATTTTCACTTGGTGATTTATCGCACAAGACTATAGAAGAGCTGGTTTTGATAGCTAAAGAAAACGCAATTGATCTAACCAGAACAATTAAATTTGATGATGATTATTTTAACTATAGAGATAAAGAGGAGCTGTCTAATACGGATATTGATGACAGAGATGAAGATGATTCAATTGAAGATGCCGATAGCGAAGATGACAGCTCGTCAGATATTGACGATAATGATAGCAGTGAAGATCACGACCAGGATAATAATAGCAGTGATGATGGTGAAACCGAAAATGAAGAAGACAATGATGACGGTGAAGAGGATGAGTACGCAGAAGATAATGATGATGCCGTTCCAAGCTCAGAAGAGGCAGAGAATGAATAACAGTTTCAATATTTGAATATAAAAAATAAATAAATGCAATAAAACTTGCTTTTTCAGCGTTATCAAAATAGAAGGGATAAAAGAATCCCTTGACTAAAACTATCATGCAAGGAGTGATTGTTATGTCAGATACAAAGATAACTGCAATGAAGAAAAGGAATGTTTTATTATTAAGTGGAATAATGTTAGCTTTACTGGCGGTCGGATTCATAATATGGGGATACTTAATAGTCCCAAGCAACTATATTTCATTAGATGTAAATCCAAGCATTGAAATTCAAACCAATCGATTAGGACAGGTTGTCTCAATCAAGCCTGTCAATGAAGATGCAAAACAAGTAATGGCCGGATATCAGTTAACAGATAAAAATCTGGAGGTCGTAATCAAAAATATCGTAGACAGAATGATTCTTAATGGGTATCTTGCACCGGATAAGGATAATCGGGTTTTAATCTCTATTAACAACAATGCTGATGTAGAGCTTAAGAAAAATCTGGATGCTGTCATTTCAGCTTATCTTGAGGAAAAACGATTAAATGCAACTTTACTGCATCAGAGTGTTGAGCTTGATGTTCATGCAGTTAAGGCCGCGCAAGAAAACGACATATCAGCAGGCAAGATGGAGCTTATTTCAGAACTTATTCAGGGTGATCCTATGCTTTCTATTGAAGAACTGTCCACAGTAAGAATCAGTGATTTGATAGAACTTCTGGAGACTATAGATATCAGAATAGATGACTTGAATGAGGGTAATAGTGTCAATGAGGATGACATCACGTGTGACGCGGATGAAGATGTCGATGATCAGGACGACAGCGACGACACAGATGAAGATGAAGATGACGATGAATAGAGTGATAGAAAGAATGCTAAACAATTAGTGATACAAGACAATAGGGGTGCTGACAGCCCGTAAGAGGGATTGATCAGGGGAATGAAAAGATTTCTGTGTATGAGTGATTTTTGACACTTCTCTGGTAAATAGGATTAGCTTATGTAATTCGATTTAATAAGATAGAGTTCGTAACGATTATTCCCCAAAATATAGTTTTTATG
>JAEZTB010000056.1 GCA_023443745.1 Bacillota bacterium | reverse complement strand
TTAGACACGTTATTTTTTATCATGAATGGATATGTTCCCGTCTACCGATAGTGCTAAAAACGCAGTGGATATGTTTCCGAGAACGAACATACTCAAATGACATTCATTCTGTCCTCTCAAGCCACGTTGAGTGCGTGGTATTGATGACGTATTGTGGTTCTAAGGGCAAATAAGGCGAGTCAACCACCATATGTAGTGGCTTTGGAGAAAAAAATGGGCAAAAATTGGGCTCAAAAACTGCATTTTTTGACCCAGTTTTTTGGGGCGTTTCATAGATGACATTCGGATCTCGGAGTCCATGCTTGAACCTTCTCATGACTGGGCAATAAAATGATAAATATAGAACATATAAACAAACAGGAATTTGAAGTGTAGATTATTATAAAGTACGAATAAGTTTTGTGGAGGGTTCAGTGTGTCACAAGAGCACCTTTTATGGATACAAAAATACTTAAAAGAAATATATCAGGCTTCCATACTTGAAAATTTTTTGGGTCTTCAAATTGTTGAAGTTCTTGAAGGAAAAGTAACGTTTAATGCAAAAATTATTGATAGGCATAATAATTTTTATGGTTGGGGGGCACGCCAGCAAAACCGACAAAGCCACCGTTAGGCAGATTATGTTAACTGATTACTGACATTTTCCCCACGTTAACTGATATTCGCATCCCTGAATAGGTCAGTAGTGTTACCAGGGCATAATCTCTTTTGCTTTCGTTTTCAAGAATCCTTTGTCTAAAAGCTTCAAGGTCATTTTTTACTACAACGGCCAGCCTTGCATAATCTATCTGAAGTTTCACAGGCAAAATCGATTACATCATCACCAAGTCAATCAGCAGGGTGTCAAGAGACACTCTGGAGATTTTGAAAATCATAAGATTTTTAAGAGAGCGAGGGATCAATATGCATTTTGAAAATGAGAAGCTGGATTCAATAGGGGCGGATAAAGAATTTGAGATTACGCTGAGGGGTATGCTGGCACAGGACGAAAGCCGGAATACCAGTGAGAATATTCAATGGGGATTTCAGCGTAAGTTTTAAAAGGGCGATATCTTCACGAAGTATAAGAATTTCATGGGATATGACTGTGTAGACGGTGAAATTGTCATTGTGCCGGAACAGGCAGAAGTAGTCAGAAAGATATTTGACTTATATTTGCAAGGTCTGTCACTGGGACAAATAACATCTTATCTGGAATCCCAAGGGATTAAAACAGTAACATGCAAGGATGATTGGAATGCGAAAACGATTCAGAGCATGCTCACCAATGAGAAATACAAGGGAGATACAATGCTTCAAAAGACCTTTACCGAGGATTTTATGACCGGTAAGAAAAGCAAAAATATGGGACAGCGAAACAAGTATTATGTGAAGGACAGTCATCCAGCAATTATCCCCGCAGAAGTATTCGACAAAGTACAGGAAGAAATGGCTAAGCGTACAAGGCTTGTTAGTAAGGGGGATAGCTCAGTAGAGGCCAGAGGGAGTAAATATAACGGTAAATACCTTCTAGGGAATTTGCTTGTATGCGGCGATTGCGGCGCATCTTTTCGGAGAAGAACTGAACGTGGCAAGGTTGTTTGGCGCTGTGCGACAAGAATTGAAAAAGGCAAAGATGCCTGCCCTCACTCGCCAACTCTGGATGAAGGATGGGTACAGGACACTTTGAGTAAGGCTGTTTGCTCGAATGGAGTCTTTGATGAAAGCACTATCAGGAATGAAGTTGATAAAGTCCAGATTTTTGATACGTCCATCATGATTTACTATAAGAATGGTGCTAATACCCAAATGCTTTTTTTAGAAGGCCTTTCAATCAAGAATATGTAGAATTTTCCAATAAAATACGCTATAATGTAGATAACAAGAAACCTCTTTCTCAAAGAGAATTCCATAGAGAGTTTGTGGATAATTGGCAAGCATTTCAATTGTTAGAAAGTGAAGAATCAAGCGAGACCTAAAAGGAGAAACCATGCAAGTTAATATTGATACTTGGATACAACAATACTTAAGCAAGCTTAAGAGTCTGTTCGGTTCCCGGCTGGCTTTCGTCGGGCTGCAAGGCAGCTACGGCCGCGCAGAAGCGACGGACAGCAGCGACATTGATGTGGTCGTGATACTCGATCACGCAGAACCTAAGGATTTAAAGGCGTACAGCAGCATGCTGGATTCGCTACCAAACCGAGATAAAATATGTGGCTTTATCTCCGGCCTTCAGGAACTGAAAAACTGGGAACGCTCTGATTTGTTCCAGTTTTATTGTGATACCACACCGATTCTCGGTAACATTGATTTCTGAAAGAGCTGATCGGTAAGGAAGACGTCCGCCGGGCTGTCCGAATCGGAGCCTGCAACATTTACCACATGTGCGGACATAACATGGCACATGAAAAGGACGGTGAGCTGCTGAAAGCGCTGTATAAATCAGCAGTTTTTACTGTTCAGGCGGTTTCCTTTCTTCAAACGGGAACCTATCGAAAGAGAAAAACAGAATTGCTTCCGGTTCTGTAGCAACCGGAACGTGAAATACTTGAAACTGCGATTGTCCTAAAACAGCAGGCCAATTTGGCCCAGGCTGATTTTGACCGGCTTTCTGGGTAGCTTTTCCGGTGGGCGTCGCATTTGATTGTGGAGTATCAACTGGCTGAAACAAGAACTCATATGGAAAGCGGGTGTTCTGATGCGTAATCCGTTGTCAGAAATGACGCTTCATGAACTGTGGGAACTATTCCCTATTCAGTTGACGGAGCACAAGGAATACTGGAAGGACTGGTATCGTGAAGAACAGGAATTTTTGTTCTCATTTCTGCCGAAGACGGTTCGAATTTATCACATTGGAAGCACAGCCATCAAAGGAATCTGGGCAAAACCGATTGTTGATATTTTAGTAGAGGCCCCGCTTAAGGATCATCAAACAATAAAAGAACTGCTGTTAAAGAACGGCTATTTATGTATGGCGCAGAATGAAACCCGCATGGATTTTAACAAGGGATACACACCGGACGGCTTTGCAGAGCGGGTATTCAATCTGCACCTGAGAAAATTTGGCGATCACGACTAGCTGTTTTTTCGGGATTATCTGAATGAACATCCCGAAATTGCCAAGGATTATGAGCGGCTTAAGCTGTCCCTTTGGAAACCGTTCGAGCATGACCGGGACCGATACACAGAGCGGAAAACTGAGTTTGTTCGAAAGTATACACAGAAAGCAATCGAACAGTACGGAAAGTGAAAATATCAATGAATGATTGGTTTACTGTAGATCGCATTGACGCGGATACATATATCATCAGCGAATACAGGCATTGGGAAGAAACACACTGTTACCTTCTGAACGGGAATAAACGAAGCTTGCTCATTGACACCGGGCTTGGTATTTGCGACATTTCCGAAGAAGTGAAAAAGCTGACTGACAAACCTGTTACCGCCGTCGCCACTCATATCCATTGGGATCATATCGGAGGGCACAAATACTATCCTGATTTTTACGCCCATGAAGCAGAATTGGACTGGCTTTCAGGTGGGTTTCCTCTGACAATGGATACGATCCGTAGCATGGTGGTTGATCGTTGCGATTTACCGGATGGATATGACGTCAACACCTATGAGTTTTTTCAGGGCACGCCCACACGGATATTGCACGACGGCGACGTGATTGACATCGGCGGTCGGGTCATTGAAATACAGCATACGCCAGGACACTCCCCGGGACATATGTGCTTTTGGGAAAAAGAGCGCGGCTATCTTTTTACGGGCGATTTGGTTTATAAGGACACCTTGTTCGCGTACTATCCCTCCACAGACCCGGCGGCTTATTTGGAATCTTTGGAAAGAATCTCTGTTTTGCCGGCTAAGCGGGTATTCCCCGCACACCACAGCTTGGATATACAACCGGAAATTTCAACCCAAATGCGAGATGCTTTTCGGCAGCTTAAACAGGAGGGAAAGCTTCATCACGGAAGCGGTACATTTCATTATGGCGACTGGGCAGTATGGTTGTAAGTGGCATAATTCAATAACAGAAAAAAATACAAGGCACCCTACGTTCAATTCGTAGAGTGCCTCATTCATTTGCAGACCTATTCATTTACATCAACTATCACCCCAGACTTGAATTCCATGGTGAATTTGTCCTCATAGACGGTAACTTTTTCAATCAGCCGCCGGACAAGGGATTCGTCGTAGACGTCCAGCGTGGTAGGCTGCTCCTGCAGAAAAGTACCCATATCGGACATGCGCTTTTTGGTGATGGGATTCGTAAAGCAAGAGAACATCAAGTAATGAAACTGAAGAATTTGATGTATTAAAAATAGATGCTAGTACCTGGGCAGTATTTCAATCGATTGGGCCATTCCCAGGGACACTTCAAAATGTGTGGTGCAGGATATACTCAGAGTGGTTTCCATCTTCAGGATATGAGGCAGTTGAAGGTCCTGAAATTTTATGGAATGAGAGTCAGGACACTGGAAATCCAAAGTATAGAATCGAAATCTGGATTCCGGTAAAGAAAAAAGATCATTGAGTAAATCAATGTTTATAAGGGCGAGGGGCTGTCTGGTACTATTAAAGTGCATCTACCAACCATAACCAGTGGTTGCGTAGCTGCACTTATTTTTTGATAATAGAGGAGCAATGGTCTGACGAGGGGCTATCTGGACTTCGCGTCCGTTTTTGAGACA
>JAEZTB010000052.1 GCA_023443745.1 Bacillota bacterium | reverse complement strand
CATAAAAACTATATTTTGGGGAATAATCGTTACGAACTCTATCTTATTAAATCGAATTACATAAGCTAATCCTATTTACCAGAGAAGTGTCAAAAATCACTCATACACAGAAATCTTTTCATTCCCGTTCCCTCCCTCGCTTTTCTGTATTTTTTTACTATTGACTTCTTTTTCATACCAACTTTCTCATGTACGCCTTCGTGTCACCATCTTTTTCTAAACGCTAATATCCGTTATTGTTTATTGCAAATGAAAGGTACCACCATTTCCTAATTCAAACTTTCCTCCTGATTCTATCTCGAAATGTTTCTTTGCAATACCTAAATCAATTAGATCCATCGAATAGTTATTCGCAACTTGAGCACTTAAGATGTTGTCCTCATATTTAAACATTACTTTTTGTGAGTTTTTAGCACTTGGAGCAAACAGCACAGCTTTCATTCCGTTTTGTACCCATTGAGGCAAGGGTTGATCACTTGTGATTCGTTCTTCCATACCCTTTACTTTTCTATGTGTAGCTGACCGCACCATTTTTTCTGTCAGTGAAGGAGCTTCCACTTTACCTACTGCTATAACACAAGCCAATTCCTCACCGCTATCAATAGGTAATTCATCCCTATCAAAGGTGCCTCCAACCCAACAGGTGCCCAGGCCTAAATCAGTTATAGCAAGAACCAAATCTTCTCCGTAGTATCCGATCTTTTCCTTCAGATCCTTATCGTCTTTCTTGCCTTTCATCAATATAATGGAACTTACATTGGTAAACAGTCCATAACTTTTTCTTAACTTCTGAAAGGCGCCGCTCCCATCCTCCATGAAGATCATTGTTAAACCGGATGCTTCATTTAATTGAGCGATAAGGGAAATAATAGTTTCTTTTTCCCCACCTGTAATCGGCTTTTTTCCAAACTTTCTCCGTGAAACTCTATTTTCTATAGCGCTACGCATATATTTTTCCTCCATAATTGTATATTTACTTTTATCTCCACTCAATAACAGCTTTATTTCTGGGAACCTGGTATTTATAAGGTAAGCCATACTTGTTTTGCAGTTACTATTGTCTGCCATAAATATGTTATTGATAAAACTCTTTTAGCAAATGTTCAATATCCATAACTAATTTTTTCAGTATATTTAATTTCTCAGAAACATTGATATAATAGAAGTTTTTAGCCCCTTCCTCTTTCATTTTTACAATTCCGATATCCTTCAATATTTTCAATTGATGTGATACAGCAGGGCGGGAGAGGTGTGTTTTTGCTGTGATTTCACCAACACGCATTCCGCTTTTGCAATCGGATTCCATTAAAACCAGAAGTATTATCTGACGTGTTTCATCACCGATTGCTGTTAAAATTGATTGTGCATTCTTAAAATCTTCCTGTATCATTTCTATTTGTTTTTTTTTATTCATAAAATACCTTCCATCTTGTTCTTTGGTTCGCACTAATAAACTAATAAACATAGAATACTCTTAAAAAAGAAAGAATACAACATTGAGAAAGCAAAACGAGACGAACTTTTCAACTGCTTTTAACGGGTTACCCGTTGATGCTACATATACAATTATGATTCAAGGCCGTGTAATAAGCAATGAAACGGGTATGGATGGCTTCACAGTACGGGCCACAAAAGTTCGTGTGACTTATACTTACTAAGATGATAAGTTGGGACTGATGTAAATGACTCATTATACATAGAATAACAATAGTGATTCTGCTAAATTTAATGGTTCCTAAAAGATCGGCGGGTTTAGTTCTTATGGATTGTTGGTGCTGTTATTGAAAGCATGGCTATTTATACCTTATGATAGGGTATTAGCATCATAGTAACTTCTGAAAAGATTGAAGCTGATTATTCAATAAAATGAGCATAATGAGACTAAATCAGCAGGCAGATTCTGAAAGTGAGAATCTGCCTGTTTTTCATTTCTACATTCTGCTTTTCTTAAATCACTCCAATAAAATTATCGACATAGACTCAAAAGACAGACTTCCACATAGCGTGTAATACTGGGGTGAAAGAACGCCTTGGAGGGCAGGCGTTTCGTACATTTATGGAATTAGATACCGGAGACTTTGCCATGTCAGTATCCGGATTATTTTCTCTGTCAAATGCTTTCTAATCCATGTTTAAACTTCTTGAATCTATTCGCAACTGCGTATATAATTGGGATCAGAAAATATATTTTGCGCTGGGGGCATCTGCAATGGAATACATTACTGTGAAGCAAACGGCAATCAAGTGGAATATCTCTCCAAGGAGGGTACAGAAACTTTGTGAGGAGAAGCGCATTCCTGGTGTGCAGCGCTTCGGAATATCGTGGATGATTCCAAAGGATGCAAGGAAACCTACAGACCCACGCAAAGGTCACTCAGGAGAGGTGAAAAAATGAGGCTGGATTTCGATTATCTGGTGCGGGCGATCCCACCGGAGTTATATACCAAAACCAAGGCAACGATATGCCGGCACATCGCTATTTTCGAGCCGGAGGAATATGCTGTCGGAGAAGTCCTGTGTGTGGATGACTATCACTTCGTGCTGTTCCTTTCAAGTGCGCCTGCTACAAAAGTGGGAGATGTGCTGTATCGGGTCAAAAAGGGAGATATGCTGGTGATTCAGCCCTGGGATGAGGTTTATGGTGAACCCGGTGAGGCAAAGGTTCATGGAAAATATCTGCACATTGCTGTGAAGAAGGAATTTTTCGCAGAGGTAGCCGCTGAAATAGCGGGAGAAGGGGGTTTTTCCTTTAAGCGCATTCAGGGTCATTACAGCAGTCAGCTCCTTAATTTAATTGGCGAGTTCCAGCTGGAGCTCATGAGTTACGGCGAGGCCTATCCGCAGATGATCCGCAGTATCTCAACCCAGATTGTCTTTCAGCTGATTCGGGACATACATGCCGAGCAGGAAAAAAACAGCAGGACAATCAGCCGAGATAATCAATACATCAGCAAAGCCATTTCATTTATGCTGGAGAATTATCAAACAAGCATCAGCATCAACGATATCTGTAGCCTCATCTATTTAAGCCCCTGCCATTTTAAGCGGGTATTTAAGGAGGAAACCGGACGCTCTCCGCACCAATACCTTATGGATATTCGTTTGGAAAAGGCGAGGGAGCTTTTAGGGAGGAAAGAAAATTCCATTGAGGATGTGGCAAATCAATGCGGCTTTGTCAACGCCGGGCATTTTGCCGTTGCCTTTAAGCGTAGCGTAAAACTATCGCCCTCGGAGTTTAGAAAAATCTATGCCGGGCGATAAAGTATAACAGATTCTTAGACTGTTCACCAATTTGGTGGGCAGTTTTTTTCTGTCCAAAAGAGAGCAAAAAAGTTGTCACTTTGGAAAAGGTAAGATGATATTTCTGCAAAATAAAAAACTTATATAAGGTTGTATTATGAAGGGGGAAAAAGAATCATGGGCCTTCTGTGCGGTTTGGTAGTTGCAGCTTGCCGAATGGCACAGATTTTTTTTACAGAGACCTTATGTGAGTTTTGTATTAGATGGAGAGGATGGATTAAATATGAATGATTTATTCGGTTGATTTGGAGGACTGATCAGAGGTCTTTCCGGCTTTATGCCGCAGGATGACCCTGACGTAAAAGTGATGACTGCGAATGCGGAACTTGCCGATCTGCAAAAGCAGGAAACAGAGCTGTATGCAGAAATCGGTAAACAGGCCCTGATGCGCGAAAAATGATAAGGAGGGAAACACATGCAAAAAAGACCAAAAAAAATACTTTCTTTTCTTCTGGCGTTGGCTTTGATTATATCCATGCCAACAGGCACTCAGGCTGCGGAGGCCGCTGCGCCTCTTGAAGCAGGCAATATTATAAACAGCGGCGCCGCACCGGAGGATTTGGCCTCGCCTTCAGACGCTTCTCCTTTGGGTGTAAGTTTGTTTGAAGCGGATACTACGCCGCCCGCGTTTGTGGCAGGGTATCCTCAGGATGTTCCTCAGAGCGCGGGCTCCCGGAGCATCTCCATCCATATCAGGGCGCAGGAGCCTTGCTTTTATAGCATAGTGCTGCTGCTGGATGGAGCCGACGCACCCAGCAAAGAGCAGGTGCGAGACAGGCAAGACGGAGAAGGACAGCCTGCAAGCTGGTGGACAGACTGCAGGGACACGCCGATCGCCAACATCCAGACGAGTATGCTGGTGCCGCAGCACAGCACTGACTATGACGCCTATATTGTGCTGATGGACGAAGCGGGGAATTTGTCCGAGCCGGAAAAGCTGGATATTACTTCCCCTGCACCGGCGGAATATTTTGCTTCAGGCTACCCGATGACCGGAGCTGTTCAGGCGAATGGCTCTAATCAGGTGGAAATAAAGCTTAAACTGCAAAATATCGAGGAAGGCGGCAACGGCAGGGTGTATATGGTGCTGCTGCCGGACGGAGCGGATGCACCCAACCTCCAGCAAGTGTTTGAAGGAAAGGGCGGCGATGGAAATACCGCGGTTTACGCCGGTGGTCAATCCTTCACGTCAGGTGTGGAGCACACCGTTCTCGTAACCGGTGCAGCGGGCGGAACAGACTACGACCTCTATTTTGTGGCGGATGACGCTGGGGCCACCGCACTTCTCTCCTGCACCGATGTAGTTAAGCTGGATGTGACCACCCCGCCGGACCTTTCGGGTAATGTTTGCAGAATTGACACGACGGAGTATGCGACCCTACAAGCCGCTGTGAACGCCGCGAACTATACGCCCACCACCATCACGCTTCTCAAGGGCTTCACCACTGTGCAAGGGTTGGTTATTTCGGGTAAGCAAATTACCCTTGCGCTGGGCGGCTATACCGTGAATATCGACAACCCCGGTGCAATGGGACTGCAAATGCAGGGCGGAACGCTGGCGCTTTCCGGGACAGGTGCGCTGAATGTCAAGGGCAGCGTATACGGCATGTGGGCGAACGGCGGCACAGCCACCGTCACGAATGCTACTTCGGGAGTGGATTCCGCCGCTATCGGTGTGTATGCCCAAAGCGGTGCGCAGGTGATGGTACTGGAAAATGCCTCGGGTTCCGCCCACGGAGTCAAGGCGCAGGGTGCTGTCACCAAGGTAACCGTAAACGGTGATGTTTCCAACACACAGATGGAAAACGCCGTGGACAGCCACTCAGCAGAGATTTTCGTGAAGGGCGATGTGAACTCACAAGGAAACGGTGTATACGCCAATACAGGCAGGATCATCGTGGAAGGCGACGTGAACGCAATCACCGTCGGTGTGTGGACAGAAAATATTGGAACTGAAGTGTATGTGAAAGGGAACCTGCACGCCAACAGTTTCGGTATTATCCTTTCGGGCAGCGGAAGTATTACAGTGGATGGCGAGATTACGTTGACCTCACCTATCGCCTATATTCGGCTTAGCTTTGATCTCGAAAAAGGAGACGGCATTCCAGACGTAGGAAAGCCAGGCTACCTGAAATACAGCGCCCTTGGCTCTTCGGGGGTTGTGTGGGTCAAAGCGCCTGTTGCGTATGTTTGTGAGGTGGATGGTATACCTCATGCAACACTGGATGCGGCACTGGCCTCCTTTTCAGGTCCGACTCTCAAGACCGTTAAACTACTGCAGACCATTGATTATAGCGGTGGGCTGGTCCTTACCGACAAGAGAGTGAGGTTCGACCTAAACGGCTACAATCTCAATATCAGCAATCCCGGCGGCATCGGCCTTGAAGTCAGAAGCGGTGCATGGGTTCAGCACACTGACAACGGGGAGCTGAACGTAAGCGGAAAAATCGGCGTGAGAGCGGAGAATGTCGGCACAATAGTCAGCGTTACCAATGCCTCGTCGACAGGGGGTGCCGACAGCGCCGGTGTTTACGCATCTTATGCACAGATTACCGTCACCAATAATGTCACCGGCGGAGAAACAGGCGTCCTGGCACAGCACACCGGAGGTCAGGTGCTGGTGAAGGGGGATGTTACAGGCAGCTACGTTGCACTGCGCGCACAGAACAATGCTCTGCTTACCGCGAAGGGAAATGTAAGCGCGTCCTACACCGGTGCGCTTGTGGAGGGAATCGATGGGACTACTCCTACGATTGTGGTGGAGAAAAACCTAACTTCCGCTGATATCGGCGCGGAGGTTCGCTCCGCTGGCGGCAGTGTTACGGTCGAGGGAGAAATTTCTGCGGCGGTGACCTTCGTCCGCATCGGTTCTGTGAATCTGACCAAGGAACAAGGGACTGCCGACTCAGGAAAGCCCGGATTTGCCAAGTACAGTGCTGCAGGTCCCATTTCGGGTACGGTTTGGGTTAAAGGCTATGCAGTCACGGTTAACAACGGCATTGCGAATCCATCCATAGCTCCGCAGGGAACGATCATCACGCTGATTTCGCCCCCTGCTCCGAATGGTCAGCGTTTCAAGGATTGGAGCATCACGCCCTCCGTCACCTTTGTGGAAGGCAATCTGACGAGTGCCATAGCAAAATTCACAATGCCTGCCCTAGCAGTTACTGCGACGGCGGCCTATGAAGCCATTCCAGCTACAGTGGACAGCGTGGCAGTAAGTCCATCCACTGTGACGATGCAGAAAGGCAGCACATATCAATTCAGTGCAACGGTAACTGGAACAAATAACCCGAGTCAGAGCGTGACATGGAGCGTCGCAGGCGGTATCGCAGGGACTTCTGTCAGCAGCAGTGGTCTGTTGACCGTAGCTGCCGGAGAAACAGCAGCCAGCTTGACCGTGACTGCCACTTCCGCCGTAGATGCCGGAAAATCCGGCACTGCAACTATCACATTAGAGCAACCAGCGCCGACTTATTACACTGTTACTGTAAACGGCAGTTATGCAGGTAACAGCGGGGCGGACGCTTACACCCAGGGCTCGGTTGTCACGATCTACGCCGGAAGTCGTAACGGGTACAATTTCACCGGATGGTCTTCCTCAGACGGTGTGAGCTTTGCGAACGCAGACAGCGCGTCCACCACCTTTGTCATGCCTGCTAAGAATGTCACGATCACAGCAGGCTGGCGTGCGAGTGGAGGAGGTGGCAGCAATGGAGGAGGTTCCGGCGGCAGCTATTCCGGCAGCTCGGCCCCGACTGCAACTCCAGTACCGGAAAAGAAGCCTGACCAGCCTATCACAGCATCAATATCTCTAACCGCGACAGTAGGAGCAAACGGCATAGCCAGCCTTAATATTCCAGACAAGGCGCTTGCCGATGCCATTGCCAAGGCGCAGTCCGATGCAAGGGCGCAGGGCAGAACCGGAACTGGTATTGGCGTGGAGCTGAACGTAGGTATGCCGCAGGGCGTATCCTCTTTGCTGGCAATACTCTATGAAAGCTCCTTGCAAAGGCTGGTCAGCAGCGGTGTATCCAATCTGAGCATAAACGGCGCACCGGTCTCCCTGAGCCTTGACCAAAGCGCCCTGCAGGAAATCAAGAGGCAGAGCAGCGGAGGCATTACCATCGGCATCGCTCCGCAAACAGTGCTTTCCCCTCAGACTCAAAGACTTATCGGGAAAAGACCGGCATACAACATAACCATTGGCTGCACGGATCAGAGCGGAAAGTCTCAGAGCATTACAAGCCTTGGAAGAGGAACAGCCACCATCACCATTCCCTATAGACCGGCCAGCAATGAAACGCCTGGGTATCTGTTTGGTGTGTATGTGGACGGAAGCGGTAATCCCATCCGCATCCCCGGCTCAGTCTATGATGCAAACAGCAGGAGCCTTCTCATCCCTACCAACCACTTCTCTGTATATGGCGTGGGCTATGAAACGCCAAGCGCTAAGTTTACGGATGTAGCAAGCCATTGGGCGAAGGACAGCATCGACTATGTAGTGGGAAGAGGACTTCTCTCCGGCACAACGAAAACTAATTTTTCACCTGACACCGCCATGACCCGCGGGATGCTGGTGACAGCCCTCGGCAGACTGGCAGGAGTAGACATAAAAGCGTTCACGAAGAACAGCTTCACCGATGTGAAAGCGGACAGCGCATTCCGTCCCTACATTGAGTGGGCGTACAGCAAGGGAATTGTGCAGGGCATTGGGAATCAGCAGTTTGCACCGGACAGAGCCATCACCCGTGAAGAAATCGCAGTAATTCTGCAAAACTATGCCAAGGCCACAGACTACAAGCTGCCTGTCACCCGTACTGCCATAACTTTTGCGGACGCTTCCAGTGTCGGTAGCGTTTACAAGGATGCGGTGACGGCCATGCAGCAGGCGGGCATCATGATAGGTGAGCAGAGCAATAAGTTTAACCCAAAATCCAATGCTACCCGAGCCGAGGTCAGTGCCATGCTTCACCGCTATATCAAGCTGACCATCGACCCGGTCACAGCACATGGCTGGGCACTGAATGACGACGGTCAGTATCTATACTACAAGGACGGCAAGGCGCTCACAGGCACACAGACCATCGACGGCATAAAGTATTTCTTCAATACCGATGGCACTCTGAAAACCGGCTGGGTGAAGGACAGCGACAACTGGAGATATTACTCCGGAAACAAAGCCGCCGTTGGCTGGCTGGACATCAGCGACAAACGCTACTATTTCACCAAAGAAGGCTTGATGGTATCAGGCAAGTGGCTGGAGAACGAAGGCAAATGGTATTACTTCAATACCGACGGCTCCCTTGCCAAGAACACCAAAGTGGACGGCTATGAGGTAGATGAGAACGGAGTAAGAAAAACAAAATAGTTATAACGGAACCAAGGGCCAGCCTTTCTCATTAGAAGCTGGCCCTTGGTTTATTTGTTAGTTTTTGAAGAAGAATTTTGAATAACTCATTGTATGGCATAGATAAACTCTTTTCAATAAACTTGAGATTCTCTCAGCAACACGACATACCATAACGGTTGGAGAAAGCTATTACTAAATATTCACATTTTCAGCCTTGAGGCATTTGCTTTATTATGGTAAAATTTCATAAGAGGCAGCAGGAATGGCACAAGCTATGGAGAGCACTGGCGTTCCGTATATCATTAGTTTTACCATCCAAAAAAACGGCAAGCTGATTGATGGTACAACCATCTCCGACGCAATTGCCTATATTGACGGTTCAGTTCATATGAAGCCCGTATGCTATATGACAAATTGCGTTCATCCAAGCATTGTATATGATGCGTTATTAAAGCCGTTCAACAAAAATGAACTTGTGAATAACCGCTTTTTGGGTATTCAGGCGAATACATCGCCTCTGCCTTACGAACAACTGGACGGAGCCATGGCTCTTAAATACTCCGAACCGGAGCTATTGGCAGAGGAAATGATAAAATTACGTGACATTAGTAATATTAAAATAATTGGTGGTTGCTGTGGCACGGACGGCAGACATATGGAACAAATCGCTTGTAGATTATGAGCATTCGCTCCTATAGGCGAATTAAAACAATGCTACAGGAAATTTTATTTTTTGCGTGGGGATAATAATGCCGACTTTAAAAAAGATAAGAGACACAATGAAAAAGCAGAAAATCAATGGCGAGATTATGGAACAAATGGACTTTGAAGCGGACTGCAATAATCCGCATAATATTACTTCTCTAATTGACAAAATGGATAAGTTGCTGACAAAGGAGCAATGTCTTTCGATTATGGAAAAACAGGGTTGTTGCAAGGGAGGTCAGCGTGACAAGGACTGTAAGGCATTTGCCTTGGAACACAAGGGTAAACATCTTTCTGAAAAACTTGCATTGATGTCAAGTATTGAACATATGATGTCACCTTGTCTGAATGACGATGGTACAATTACGGTTACATTTGGCGACTATCAAAATGGTGTTCACACGGGTAAAAACACTTGTTCCTGTGGTTCGATTAAAAAAATAAAACAGCCTTTTTCCGTTTCTCCTACATACTGCGGTTGTTGTGCAGGACACTTTTTATATCACTATCAAAACGCTTTGGGAGTAAAGCTGAAATTGAAAGAAATCAATTCCTCACCACTTAATACAAATGGTGAAAAGCCTTGCAAGTTTACATTTGAAGTTCTCAATTAACATGGCATTACTATGTATAGTGCAAAGCTTTCCAATTTCAAAGTATCAGTAGAGGATTGAAAATGAAATACATTTGTTTTTATCTGATTCAGAGATTAAAAACATATCGAAGTATATTCCACAGGCTTTGAACTCGATAGCTCATTGGTTAATCCTGTTCTTCAAAGATGTTCATCTGTATGCAGAAAAAGCATTTGATAAATACAAATTATGAGAATTAACCCCGTAGAGTTCAAATGATAAAATAGATATATAAATCAGAATTTATCAGTTTAGTCATGAGGAGGACAGAAAATGGAATATGAAGATTTTTTGAATAAGTTGTCTAATCCGGCAAGACGTGCTCTTGAATACAAAGGCATTAATAATTTTGGAAAACTAGCATCATTAAGAGAAAAAGAATTACTTTCAATGCATGGAATCGGCCCCAAATCACTGCCGATAATTATCGAATGTTTAAATATGGTAGAAATAAAATTGAGAGAATAACAAACTAAGTAGGAACGGTGATATCTATTAATAAACTGCTTAGGCTAAAATCCTCAGTACGCTGAGGGTTTTATTGTTGTATGCACGTCGTGCAGCGCGGTGTCCTGAATGAGAACAGGGCCGCGTGGCCCTACTGTCTGTGAATGGTTATGCATGAGTAATGAAGGTTATGAAGATGCTATAGTTCAAATTTTACAAAATAATGGGATAACGATTGGTGATCAGAACATAAGTGGCGCACAAGAACTGTCCCGGTGAACCTCTTTATCTCAAAAGAGTTATCGAATTTGCATCAAATGAAATTAGTCCATCTTTTTTCATTTTCGCTAATTCTCGTGATAATGAAGTTCTTTGAACACCAATTTTTTCGGAAATGGCTTTTTTTGTTATATTTAACTTGATATGTTTTGAATTCTGTTTCTTGGATTCATAATTCAGATAGTTCAATATGCTTTCACGTATGGTTCTGTTTATGTAATGCTTAATTTTATCTCCAAGAATAAATGCGTGATCTGAAATAAACTCGAGGTAAGTTCTTAAAAAAGGAGGGTTTTTGCTTAAAAGTTCAAATAATATTTCTTTGTCTATTTCAAGTATCAAAGTTGGAGATTGTGCTATTACGGTCATAGGGAAAAAGGGGTTTCTAGAATACAGAAGATTACCGCCTAAAATATCATCACTGAAAAATTCCGAGACAGTAAGTGAGTTACCTGACTCATCGATTCTATCTACTACAACTTTACCGGATAGAATGATCTCCAATTTACGGCACACGTCTCCATCAAAATGTATAACACTGCTTTTTTTATATGAAACTACTTTGAATTTTCCAGTTTTCAAATACTGCTCAATGTCTTTACCAGGTAGAGAATGGGTTAATGATGTTTTTTCAATTAAGGTTTTGTAATCCATCATAGAACCTCCATTAGTGTTACCTTGGTAACACCATTTTTATTATTATAACGATATAATAAATAAAAAATCAATTAAAGGGGGCTGATTATGAGATATATAACAAATACAATACGCATTCTGTTTTTAGTATTATTTTTATACCTGATCATGAACGGTAAAATGATGATTTGGCTTGGAATATTTGCAATAAGCCTTATAGCAGCACTGTTTTTTGGAAGGGTATACTGTGGTTATGCTTGTCCAATGAACACACTGATGATTCCTGCAGAGTGGGTGTCAAAAAAACTAAAAATTCAGACTGATCATACGCCTGACTGGCTTCGCTCAGGAAAATTTGCATGGGTTGCTTTAGTAGGCAGTATAGCTGCAGTGATGATTATGCAAAGAGTATTTCATAGAAATATACCAATCTTGCCTATATGGATTGCCACTTCGGTAATAGTTACACTAAAGTATCGGCCAGCAGTTTTCCATAACCATATTTGTCCTTTCGGGGCGTTGCAAAAAGTTTTTGGGCGGTTTGGAAGACTATCAAAAAAAGTAAACAATCAAACTTGTATTGGATGTGAACTTTGTGAAAAGGTTTGTCCTTCTAATGCAATTACAGTAAGCTCAGAAAATAAAAAGGCTGCAATTGATACTGCAATATGCCAGCAATGCTCTAGCTGCCAACAGATATGCCCAAAGAATGCGATTCACTACACAAGAACAAACCGTAATATTTATAATAGTTAAAGGAGGATCAATAACATGATTGAGAAAGTATATAAATTATCAACGAGTGACGAAAAGGCCGTGGAAAAGGTGATCTTCGATGAAAACATTCATTACCTCCATATGGTTTTTAACAAAAATGAAGGACTCCCTGAGCATTTTTCTAATTCTAATGTTTACATGACTGTTTTAAAAGGGATTCTTTCTATTGGTCTTAATGATCAGGATATCCATGAGTATGGCAAAGGAAATTTGCTTAAAATTCCGGTTGATACTAAAATGAATGTTAAAAATTTGCATGATGAAACTTTAGAGTTAATTGTAGTAAAGGCTCCGGCACCTAAAATGTAATTAAATAGCGAAATGACTGTCAGTTAGGAAGGAACACTCCTTATCGTACATAAAGGTAAGTGTTGATTCTATAGATAATATACCCTGCCACCAAGGCCCCACCAGCTTCAAGCGGCATCTTTTTGCACACTCAGGGCATGTGGAGTGTTTGGTAAAATACAAGCACATTATAACGGAAATCACAGTATTTAAGCGGACGACAAGACTTTTTAGATTTAATGCTTATGGCGATGATTTTAGGAATAAAGAGCAAAATAATTAGCTAGAAATATGTATCGCTATAAGGAATCCTATTGCTGATTTTTCAAAAGCACTTTACAAATTCAAAATATAGCAGTACAATATATCGAAACGATATATTGATTGGAGAGGTTTCATGTTAGACTATATCATTCTCGGTATGGTATTGAATGAGGATTTAACGGGGTATGACATTAAAAAGTTCATTGAAAACGGTATAGGCGTTTTTTATAAGGCAAGCTATGGCAGTTTATATCCTGCCTTGAAAAAACTAACTGAAAAAGGTTTGCTTGTCATGCATGAAGAACCATGGGGCGGCCGGCAAAAGAAATTTTATAAACTCACAGATGAAGGCAATAAAATTTTTATGGATTGGCTTGTATCACCTATGAATGTTCTCGACGGAACAAATACACATTTAGCAAAAGTTTACTTTTTTGATAAGCTTCCGCCCGAAATTCGTGACCGTCAATTATTAGAACATGAAATGAACAATATAAATTATTTAAGGAAGCTGCAAGCACTTGAAAAAAATTTTAATAAAATAAAGAAAGATTGCTTTTACTATAAATTATCGACGTTATATTACGGTATTTGCGTTACACAAGAGGCCATACGATGGTGTCAGCATATCCGGGCTGGCAAACCGTTATCAGAGTTGATTCAAAAGGAGGAATAAATGATGTCAGAGGTTAACCGAATTGATTTGAACGGTGTAAATAGTTATCTTGTTAAGTGTGTGAACAGTTTTATTTTGTTTGATACTGGCGGCCATATTGTCATGGATCAGCAGTTCACAAACCGGCGCGAGCTTTTGTTAAAAGAACTTGAAGCCGCCGGGTGTACGGAGAACAATCTTAGCCTAATTATATTAACACACGGCGATAACGACCATTCATGTAATGCCGCATATCTACGAGAACATTTCAAAACTAAAATCGCCATGAACGATTGCGACAGGGAATTGGTTGAGAATCCGACATTACAAAAATGGATGGAGAGTTATCAGTATCACTCTTTGGAATTGCAACAAATGTTTTCGCAATACAAGAATATTATAACAAAAGTCACACAGAAAATGCTTGATGAGTTCGAGAGGTTTTCACCGGACGTTTTGTTGGAAGATGGATTTGATTTATCGCCATATGGTTTTGACGCAACGGTTATCCACGTACCTGGTCATACCAAAGGGTCTGTTGCAATACTTACAAAAGGCGGAGAATTGATTGCCGGTGATACGTTTGCAAACATCGATAAGCCAAGCCCATCCCCTAACGCCAGCGATTTTCCACAATTAGCCGATAGTATCAATAGACTAAAAAACTTGACCATAGAAACCGTTTATCCGGGTCACGGCAGCTCGTTCAGTTTTAAGGAAATCATTTTAAGGGCGTTTCCTACAGGATAGCATTTGTAATCCGGTCAGGAAAGAACACACTTAATTGTAACAAAATTTAGCTCCAGTTGGTATCATTATTGTACACTCAAGGCACGTGGAGACGGTTGTTGATATCAAGGGTTGATGAAAATTTTAATAGATAAGGGTATAAAATATAATATGGAGGATTTATTTTTGAATATACAAATATTTGGAAAGCCCAAATGCTTTGATACAAAGAAAGCTGAGAGATACTTTAAAGAGCGTGGGATAAAATACCAGTTCATTGATATTATTCAGAAAGGAATGAGCAAAGGGGAATTAAACAGTGTTAAGCAAGCAGTAGGCGGATATGAAAATCTAATTGATCCGGACTGCAAAGATAAGCAATTATTGGGGCTGGTTAAGTATCTTAGAGAGGAAGATAGAGGAGAAAAAATACTTGAGAATCCCAAGTTAATAAAGACACCAGTAGTTCGAAATGGAAATAAAGCAACGATTGGTTATGAAGCAGATGTATGGAAAAGTTGGGAATAGTGATGAAAACAGCGGATTTAAAATAGTAAATAATGGGAGGTTGTGTAATGTCCAAACATCAAATCTTTACAATGAGCTTTGCAAGAGTATATCCATTACTTGTTTCAAAGGCGGAGAAAAAAGGTCGTACTAAATCAGAAGTTGATGAAATCATTCGCTGGTTGACCGGATATACTCAGGGTGAGATGGAGGAACAAATAAAAAAACAAATAGACTATGAGACATTCTATAAAGAAGCTCCCCGTCTAAACCCATCAAGAACACTAATAAAAGGAGTTATTTGCGGTGTGAGGGTAGAAGATATCGAAGAGCCCATTATGCAGGAAATTAGATATTTGGATAAGCTGATTGATGAATTGGCAAAAGGCAAATCTATGGATAAAATACTTAGAGAGAAATAATTATTACTTTTAAAGTGTATTCGGATGTCTTGGCGAGTATGCTATAGGAGTTATACCGACAATTTTAGGTGAACTAAACAAATTATTAAAGCTTATACCTACAGGAACACATTGAAGCTGTAGGTACGGTTTTTACTTTCTGCAGTAAATCCCATATTATATTATGTTTATTGAGGCTCAATAGAGGTATTCTCTGTTGAGACCTTTTCTTTTTGTCTCCGCCCAGGGTAAGAACAGCGGTGGGGCTACAACAACTGCTATTGACAGGCCAACTATTGCGTGTTACTATATAGCGGTAGTAAGTAATACTGCATACAAGTCATACAGAATAGCAAGGGAGGGATTGTGCTGGAAAACCTAACTGAAATGCTCAAAGGCGTGCTTGAAGGCTGTGTCCTTGAAATTATAAACCGCGGAGAAACCTACGGCTATGAAATCACGCGGCGGTTGAATGCTCTCGGCTTCTCAGATGTTGTGGAAGGAACTGTCTACACCATTTTGGTGCGGCTTGAAAAGAATAAACTCGTGGACATAGAAAAAAAACCATCCGATTTGGGACCGCCACGCAAGTTTTTCGTGCTCAACCACGCGGGGCGCAAGAAACTACGGAGGTTCTGGGAAAAATGGGAGTTCGTATCATCAAAAATTAATGAGTTAAAGGAGAAAAAACAATGAGTTATTGGGAAAAAATGACAGGAAGCGACATGACTAAAGCATATTCGTTTAGACACTTTTCCTTTTATGGATAGTGCCATTCAGATGTATTATCAGTATGGGTTTTATAAAATTGAGTGTTATAACGATAATCCCGCTTCTAAAGCGGTTTTTATGCAGAAAGATTTATAAAGTGCAAAGTGCAGCCACGGGGTTTATGTCGCAAATTCTCAGTTGCCTATAATCATAAAAAAATGCTGGGGCTGCCGAATAATTACCCGAATCTGCCGGTAATTTTCAGCACCCCCATGATTATCCTTATGATTTGAGCTTTGGACGAATATATCATTTATCGGATGAACCGTACGAAATTAAGCAGCCTTTACAGCTTTCACTTTAGGCTTTGCAAAGAAAGCCAAAATTCCTGCAATTACGAAGAAAAACGTAAAAGTAAGAGAAGCAGGGGAGAAAATTGCGGGAACAATTGCGCAAGCCACTATTATTACAGCAGCTATTTTTCCTATTTTCCCCATTAAGAATACAGATACCAGGGCAATAATTCCACATACAATCAGAGCATATGCACAATTCCTCACTTTTTCCATATCTTTAAGGGCCTGTGCCACATCCGGGTCTGACTTTAAATCTTCTATAGCTGCTATTTCAGTATTGTAAGTATCAAAATCTGACAACCATTTTATCCCTAGTCCTATAGATGCTATAGTACCAATAATAACTAATATAATCACTGCGATTCTCATAATACCCTCCTATTATGTTACAATATTTATAAATCAAATATATCAGGGCTTTTTATTCATCCAGACAGATGGCAGAGATTCGTCCAAAACACATCATAATAGTTAATTTCTAAAGATTTTATTTTACTGACTAAGCAACTCATTGAGATTTCCTACAATGCCATTCATAAAGGTGTCATCATCCACAATCACCCATGTCTTTTTCCCTTTGTCCTTATTTAACGTCACAGTCAGCTCGTTTTTCAGAACAGGAGCATCCGGTTTTGAAATGCTTTCGTCCAGATATTGCATTGTCATTTCAAGCGATTTTTCATCGGTGATTTCCTCGCCGTTGATAGCGGCTTCCGTCATTAGAGCGATGAGGTCCGTCATCATCGTCTCAAATATCGTCGCCATATCCAAACTTGTTATTTTGATTTTAACGGTTGCCTCATCTCCATTTTCCTCCGAAGAGATGAGTTCATAGCTTGTTTTGGAAAGCATCAATTTTGAAAGCTTTTCTTCCTCTGGATCGGCAAAATCGAACTGGCCGGTAGCTGATCCGGAAGCAGTATACGATTCTGCAGATTTCAAATCCGATTTGCTTAACGCATCAAAGAATCCCTTTATGGTTTCTTCCGGCTTTGGATAACTCTGCTCTGAGCAGGCCGACATAGAGGACATTAGCACGAAAATTATCAGAATGGACAAGCATCTTGACGAGTGAAAGGATTTCTTCAAGGGCATCTACCACCTTTAATCAAAATTACTGACTAAATACCTAACATTCAGCAGCATCTGATAAATACTATCTCAAAATGTCTAATCGTGCCGGAAAATGTCGAAAATAATACATTTTATTGTAGTAATCCAAGATTTTGATTAAACGGTTTTCACGAACGATCTCTCAAGAAAAAATCTTTAAACGAACATCATCAAGCTTGCCGAAAAAACGTTATCCGTGTGTTCAATTTCGAGGATTCCATTGTATTTTTCCAGTATCATTCCTACATTATCCAATCCAATCCCGTGGTGCTCACTGTCAGGATGAAGAGTAACCAACTTATTATTTTTATACTTGATTTCACCATTAAAAGAATTATCGATTCTTATAAGCAGTCTGCCTTTATCATATCGTATTTTCAAATCTATGAATTTTTCTTTTTCTAACTTTCTTGTGGCGTTTATTGCGTTGTCTATAATGTTTCCTAATATTGTTGTCATATCAAAGGGATTAACCTGAAGCTTTTCCGGAATACTCAACCCCACATTGATTCTGATTTCATATTGCTCCGCTTCCTGTTTTTTATAATTTAGAATACTATCAATAACTAAATTGCCGGAATTATAAGACTCTTTTACACTTTTATAGACGTCCATGATCTTACCTATATATGCCGTCGCCTCTTTTTGCTCATTCCTCTGCACTAGAGCTGCGATGACAGATAAATGGTTCTTATAATCATGTTTTTCTGCATTTCTGATCTTTATGGATTCATTCATGAGTTCAAATTGATTAACATAATATTCATTTTGCTTTTTTATAATAAGGTGCTGACATTTATCCGCATATTCTGCAGATATTTTAACATATAAAAGAATGACAGCGATATTAATGGTTAATATGACAATAAGCAGAACAACCGTTATTTTATTACCGATATTAAAATACAGAAAAATTACAATAGCGCACAGTGAGACAATTGGAATAAAGGTTATTCTGGACCACAACAAATTTGGCAGGTAAACATCATTTTTTTTACTTAAAAAAACGGATAAAAAATAAATCGCGATGTACTCCGTAATCCTTACTATGACGACTTGCCAGACAAACCCATCTGTATAGAACTTCGTATGCACTAGTGAAGTTTGCTCAACAATCATGAAATATATTAATTCAATACATGTCAACACCAGACAAAATAAAACCGAGGATAAAATTCTCTTTGTGGAAGATGCGCGATAATAAAAAGTTATTCCGGTACACACGAGAATATTGTATGCCAATAAAACAAGCGGAATATTAAAAAATAAATTAAGAGCTGATAATATCAAAGCATAGCCTATATAAGTCAGTAGCGTTATTCTTTTGCTCACATAAGGGGTGCCAAATAGAGACTCCATATATTTATAATACACATAAGTATCCGGGATCTTTAACAATAGAACAACCACCAATTGAAGATTCGATAATTGCATTTTTATCTTTCCTTTTCAATTGTAATCTGCAGGTCCCTTATTGCTTTACGCCGTGACTGACTTATCGGCAATACCGTTTTGTCTGACATAACTAAATAATCGTAGCTAAACTCAATAACATGGTTATAGTTAATTAAATACGACTTGTGTATGTAAAAAAACTGACATGCCTGCAACTGAGAAAATACGTCTGACAGCGATCCATAAAAAACGATCTCCTCCGCTGATGTTGTCATCTTTACCTGCCTGTTGATACTTTCAAAGTACAGAATATCTTCAATCAGCTTTTTATTTGTGTTATGGCCTTGTTTATAAGTGAAATACTTATACTTCTTTGCTGACAGTTCCATCGCTTTTTTAAGCACTTTAATAATTTTATCGAACTCGAGCGGTTTTATAAGAAAATTAAAGGGTCTGATGTTAAATAATTCTATCGCGTAGCTTTGATTCCCGGATATATACACAATCTGCATGGTTTCATTTCGAAGCTCGTTGCGTATCTTTTCACCTATTTCAACACCGTTCATCTGCTTGAATTCAATATCCAAAAATAGAATATCGTATTCAGTTCCGGAACTCAGAAATTTACACAATTCCTCTCCGGAATAATATACGTCTATCTCCATTTCCACAGATATTGATTTGCTATAATTCATAATCATCTGCTCAATCTGAGAACAGATTTCTATTTCATCATCGCATATAACGACGCGATACATGTTGCGTCACCCTTTTCAATGTTTTCTAAAAAAAACCACATTTCATTAAATTAACACAAAAGGGCTGTTTTTGCAATGTCAACCTTGTTTCTACACATGGCTGACGCATGAATTTGTAAAATTGTCGAATAGCTATGATGGAATCAATAATAATAAATCAGGAAAGTAGGAACGCTTTAGTATAAAGGGAAAATATGGACAAACTATTATTCGGGATATCAGGCTTACCAATAGGCAGTGGATCGAAAAAATTTAACTATGCCTCTGGTATTGACTATATAAAATCAATAGGGCTTGATGCAATGGAACTTCTTTTTGTGCGAAATGTCAATGTGACAGATAATAATAAGCATATCATATTAAAAACTAAGCTAGACAATGATTTTTATCTGTCGGCTCATGGATCACATTATATAAATCTAAATGCAGATGAATATGAAAAGCAAGAACAGTCAATGGAAAGAATAACAAATGCAATGGAAGGATTATTAAAAGTTAAGGGCAAAAGTTTAGTATTTCATCCAGGCTTTTATTTAAAGGACTCCAAGGAGGAGGCTTATAATACTATAAAAGAAAACTTATTGAAGCTTCCATATAAAGAAATAGATTATAGGCTTGAAACTACGGGAAAAAGAACCCAGTTTGGGACACTTGAGGAATTAGTTTCTCTCTGTAAAGAAGTAAGCACCTGCAAGTTATGTATTGACTTTTCTCATATACATGCAAGACAGAATGGCTGTTTAAAAGGCTATGATGATTTCGCAAAAATACTGCAATACGTGCTGGATATGTTGGGCCAGTCTGCTCTAGAGGATCTGCATATCCACATGGGTGGAATAAACTACAATGAAAAAGGCGAGATAAACCATCTTCCCTTATTAGAAAGTGATTTCAACTATTCAGAGTGTTTAAAAGCCATAAAAGATTATAGTGTCAAAGGATGTATAATAGTAGAAGGACCTCTGTTAGAGAAAGATGCATTGTTAGTGAAGAATACTTATGAAAGAATATGAAGATAACTTGGAATGGGGCCTTACTACACTGGACAAAAAGATGAAGGGCATATTTAAAACGATGGAATCAGAATTTTTAAGAAAAAATGAGTTAAGCGAAAAACTGTTAGCTTACTATGAAGAATCTTGTTTAGATCAGAGTGTTTTACTTGGGTCATTGATTTCACAAGAAGCAAAAGATTTTATTGTGAACAATGCAAATGCATTCATTTTTGGATTAATATCTGATCAATCTACAAAAGCTGAATTAGCATGGTCTTTACCTTTTCATTTAAAGAAAAGATTAGGTCATTTTGATATGCACAAGATGGGTAGTGAGGGATATGAGCATGAAATAGAGAAGGCGATAAAAGATAAGCCTGCATTACATAGGTATCCAGGAAGAATAGCTAATTATCTTTATTTAGCGAGTAAGCACATTATAAATAATTATCAAGCAAATGGTGCTAATATTTGGTCAAATACAGATAGTGCTAAAGAAATAATTTGCCGATTATGTGCTTTTAAAGGTATTAGCTCAAAAAAAGCTGCTCTTGGAACAATGTTGTTAGTAAGAGATAAAGGCGTCTTTGTAAAGGATGCTCATATAATTGATATTGCTTATGATATACATGTTAGAAGAGTCTTCTTAAGAATTGGATTGGTTAAGAGTGATACATTGGAGCAAGTGACTGAAGAGGCGAAACTCATTTACCCTGATTTTCCAGGGAAACTTACTACTCCTATTTGGGTTATTGGAAGGGAATATTGCCGACCAACAAACCCATTATGTGATAATTGTCCTATTTCTAACTTATGTGAAAGAAAAGTTCATTTAGGCGGAGATATTCGTGCATAATTTATTGTTCTAAACAGAGAGAGCGCTGGATGTCATTTGACTTTTCTATTCCAATTGCATACAATTTATATGAACGTGTTCATATAAATTATTGGTGGTGCAAAATTGCCTAATTATTTGCTTCAAGAGGTGAATCGTATGAGTAAGGTAATTATACAGGAATGCAAAAATTATGAACTGGAAACCGTAATGGAGAAAATCAATGCTGCAGTAGAAATTCTCGGCGGATGGGATAAGTTTGTAAAACCGCAGGACAAAGTACTCCTTAAGGTAAATCTGATTGGGCCCAAGTCTTCTGATTCGGCTGCAGTAACACACGCTGAATTTATCAGAGCGATGGTAAGAATATTGAAGGGCAGGAACTGCAATGTATGGATCGGTGACAGCTCAGGAGGAGCTATAGCCGGAATAGCACCTACTGCACAGGGCTTTAAAGTTGCAGGATACGAGAAGATTGCGCAGGAAGAAGGCGCGGAGATAAAGAATTTTGACCGTGAGGGTGTGATGGCGGTACAGCCGGAAAGCCGGTGTGAAGAAACAATGTATATTGCAAAGCCAATGTTCCACGCTGATGTGGTTATTAATTTGCCGAAATTGAAAACACACTCGGCGCAGATTTTTTCCGGAGCTGTGAAAAATGTATTTGGATGCATACCAGGCCTCAGGAAGGCGAAATATCACAAAATGGCTCCCGATTCAAGCGATTTTGGGCAAATCATCTGCGATATCCACAAAGCAACTAAAATACAGCTTCACATCATGGATGGGATTCTGGCAATGCAGGGAGAGGGACCAACAGCAGGTAGCATTTATCAGGCTGATAAAATCCTCATCAGTGAAGATCCATTGGCATTGGATGCTGTGGCGGCAAAAATGGTGGGGATGGATGTTGAAGATGTACCGATACTGGAAACGGCCCGGAAACGGAATCTGGGAGAAGGTTGGCTAAAAAACATCACACTTGCAGGTGATTATGAACAAGTCCCCAGGTTAGCTAGTTTTAAACTGCCCAAGCGTTTCAGGGGAGCAAAGAAGCGCAATAGTAAAGCACTGGTAAAAGTGATTGATTTTTTCAACACACATCCCAGGATCAACCTCAATAAGTGCAAAAAATGCAATATGTGTGTGGAAAGCTGCCCGGTACAGGCTATTGACAAGGATACGAAGAGGATTGATTATGATACCTGCATAGACTGTATGTGCTGTCACGAGTTATGCATGTTTAAGGCTGTAGAGCTTAAAAATAATAATAAGGTGGCAGGTTTGATATCAGGCTTTTTCAGAAAATAGGTCCGACAATGGCTGAATAAAATACCTTAGCGGCGGGGCTTCGTCATACCATTGGTCTTAAATCAGACGGTATTGTGGTAGGAGCGGGTTGCTGATATCAGCTTGAGTAAAAAGCAAAATGGCTTCACTGATAATTGATATGAAAGCCTGCAAATGAGACATTCATGAGGTGAAATGATATGAGAAAATATTCAAGAGATAAATTTTCAGACGCACTACAAGTTGTATCGTCTACCATTAGTAAATGTGAAAAGATACAGCCTAAATTTGCGGAGGGGACTTCTCAATATACTCTTCTTAAGAACAGAATAAAGGCGATGTATATCTCAAGGGCACTCATTACAGAGGACCGTGAGATTGAGTGGTACTCGAAAGAAGAATTGATCGATGCTCTTAAACCTGTAGCATCTGTGATAAGTAAGTGTGAAACGGGTCAAAGGAAACATGAGATGGAATCACCTCAATACAAGCGCTTTCAGAAGATTATTGACGCGATGAATATTTCTAAAACGATGATTACAGATGAAATTAGTAAAAGAGGTTAAATCTTGGATTTCCGGTGAGTAATAAGAGCGGGGGAGATTTAGAACTTCATTTACTTTAACATCTCAATGCTATCAATCCAATCTTGAACATGCCTATCATCAAAATCGCTTGTTGCCGCAAATCCCGGTAGCAATTTTGAATTAGGGCATTCTTTGGACATATTGATTTCTATTTGCCCAAATCCACCACCACCATGAGTGCAAAACGGAATGATTGATTTTCCGTTCAAATCAACACTACGCAGAAAGCTCAATATAGGCGGTGCAAAAGATTTGAACCAATTAGGGGTTCCTATAAAAATATATTCATAATTGTTTACCGGTTCATTTCCGGAGAGCAACTTAGGACAGTACCCTCTTTCAATTTCATTTCTTGCTTCTTTTATTGCGCCATTGTAGGTAAATGAATAAGGTTTTTCCGGGATTAACTCTCTAATATCTCCATCTGTAATGATTGCTATATCTTCTGCCAAACTTTTTGTTGTATTTGAATAAGAGTAATATATAACTAATGTTTTACTCATAATAAATCCTTTGAAATTCTATTTTTAACATTTAGGAGCTACCTTGTTTGTCAGTACCATATTTTCCGCCCACTTTCGAAAAATCTATATAACATTATACCATGTAATCATATAAACCGTAGCAGCGGTATAGTTCTATGAGCATAGCTGTATTTAGCGCCCAATAAGTCCGTAAAGACTTTAAATTGATGCATTCGATGATCTAAATCTTGACAAATAAGCATAACTATTTTACCATAAACATAACACTGTTATTAAATAAGACGACGTTATGAAAAGGTTGGAGGAATAATTTTTGGCAAGAGAAGATCAAAAGATGCGCAGTGAAATGGTACGGCAGGCGATTCTGGATACAGCATTAGATATAGGAATTCAAGAGGGATTTGAAGAGGTTTCCATCAGAAAAATCATTAAAAAGATGAAGTATTCCACTGGCGTTGTATATCATCATTTCAAGGATAAACAAGAGATTATAGATGCCATAGAAGCGACAGAGACAGAGTGGCTGCGCTCGCAGATAACAGAATTGCTTGACAGCACAAAAGATATCGTCTGCAATATGGAAACCGTATTCCACAGGATCATGAAACTGGCCTTTGAGGAACCGGAAAAATATAATCTAATTGTTCTTCATAAGTACAGCAGGAGGAAGGCAGGCCAACCTGAATGGATAACCCATCTGAGCGAAAACCTTAAAAAAGGCATTCAGGCAGGTCTGATAAAAGAAATGGATCCGGATAAAGCTGCTTTTTCCATTTGGAGCTCTTTTTTGGGCTTTAACCTTATGATTTCAAGGCATACGGATTTAACAATGGGGCAGGCGGAAGAAATGTTTAGGGTTCAATTAAATATTATTTTGAAAGGGGTTCTTTATCATGAATAAATATACAGGAAGCAATGTCAAAAGAGGTGAGTAAGTAAAATGAAAAAGGTAGGTATTGTTCTTATTATATTAATAGTAATTGTAATCGGAGTCTTTTTGTGGATGACCAATAGCGCCCAAAAAGAGTTGGATTCAATGGTGTATGAGAATATAGATATGAATTTGGTAGTAAACGGTACATATTATGGAGAGGTCGACGCTAGGCTGGTTTTCGTCAAGGTTGGGGTAACTGTCAAAGAGCATGTGATCAACAAGATCGAAATCATAGAACACCAAAATGGCATGGGAATCAAAGCGGAATCTATTACAGAAACAATGATAACTAAAAATAGCTATGATGTGGACGCAGTAAGTGGTGCGACGCTTTCAAGTGAGGCGATAAAAAGTGCCGTAAGTAAAGCATTAAAAGAAGGATATCTGGAATAACGGCGTTGAATAAGCAGCAACAGAAAATTGTCTGCCGGTTATTGTAGGGGTGAGGAGGATTTATGGTTACTATTATTGCAGATGAAGGGGAACATCAAATTGGAATGGAGCTACATCGGGGGTTCTTATCTAAAGGAGCTCAGGTAGATTATATTTCGCTGGAAAACATACAAGTAAATCCCTGCGTTAGTTGCGGAGGATGTACCTACACAACATATGGCAAGTGTATTAGCCGTGATGATGGTGACTGGATTTATCCCAAGGTCATCCGGTCAGATGTTCTGATATTCGTTACACCTATCACGTTTGGAAGTTATTCTTTTAAAATTAAGCGGGTACTGGACAAATTCGGGCTGATTATGGACCGACATTATTTTGTGAAAAACAGAGAATTGGTCAAAGGCGGTATGCTGGGAAGGCAATTCAAGTTTTTTTCCGTGGGGGTCAAGGAAAATTGCATCGATGAAGAAATAGAAGCATTCAAAAATCTATTCCATGAAAACATCGTTATTACAAGAGGAGCAGGAAAAGCATACATCGTAGATGCTGTGCCAACTTCGGAAGAGAAGAACCAAATCATAGAGGAGGTTTTGAGAGCATGAAAAAGATACTCCTGATTAATGCAAGTCCCCGGCAGAAAGGGACGAGTTTTGTTCTAGCCCAAATGTGTAAAGAATATTTGGAAAGCAGGGGCCATCACATTAAACTTATTCACCTGTATCCCAGCCTGAATAATCTGGATAATCTATATAGAGCCGTCGAGGAAGCCGATACCCTGATCCTGAGCGGGCCTTGCTACATCAATACGTATCCGGCTGATACAATCGCTCTGTTGGAGGAACTGGCGGCGCGTAAGGAACTTTTGCATGGCAAAAGTCTGTATGGGATAATTCAAGGGGGAATGCCTTACGTTCATACCCATGAAAGCGGGCTATCGTTATTGGAGATGTTCAGCAAGAAATGCAATATATCCTTCAAGGGTGGATTTGTGATGGGCATGGGAGCGATACTTAACGGGCAACCTATTACAAAGCTCCCGAATTCTAAAAAGATAATCAGGCAGTTATACATTTTCTTTGATCACATTGAGAAGAACGAAGTCTCGCCTCGTCAGGTATATCAAGCGGCGCAGCTAAAAATGCCAGGCTTCATATACAGTATTATGGCAAGAATAATGAATCGCACCATCGACAAGGATCTATTAAAGCATGGAATTGATGTAAAGCAGGCAAGTCCATATCTTGTCTCTACGAATAATAAACCGTAGGCGGTTGAAATGTTCACAAGATCGAGGTATCCTTTATTAAGTGTGAATTTTCTCAAAAGAATGTTGAAACAGAACTCTCTGCAAATCCATAATGGGTTTTTGAGATACAAATAATGGGTGCAATCATTAGTGGAAGTTAATTTTGACTTCCATTATATTTTTTCATAAAAAATTCTTATTCCTCAAAACCAAAAACCGTTTTTGATGGTCTAACAATTGACCGGTCAAACAACAAACAAGGAGGATAAAAGAGTGACATGTGACGAGTTTTCAATGCGAATCGTCGCAATGATGCAAATGCTGTATCGCGTTAGTTATGCGCAGTTATCACAAAGCTGCGATCGAGACGAGGCGGTTCAGGAATGTTTGTGCAAGGCGTGGAAGAAGCGCTACCAACTCAAAGATGAGCGTTTCATGCAGACTTGGGTAATCCGGATTTTAGTCAACGAATGCCATAATATTCAGAGAAAAAGAAGTCGGGAATTGCCGATGGATGAATTGCCTGAACGAATTGCACCGGCGGACACTAATTTTGAGCTGCACGACGCGCTGTTTAGCTTGGATGAAACGCTCCGCCTACCCATTCTTCTGCACTATATTGAAGGCTTTTCAATCAGCGAGATTGCGCAAATTTTATGCTGGCCTCAAGGTACGGTCAAGTCACGTATGCTGCGCGGACGACAGGAGCTAAAAAAAATATTATGTGGGGAGGATCAATTACTATGCGAGATATAACTGACTTGAGAAACGCGTTCGGTCAGGCTGATGATGGCTTTGTCAACAATGTATATCAAACCCTGGCTGGTATGCAAATAAATGAAAACAGAAAACCTGTAAAGAAAATAGGCTTCCGCCTGGTGGCTGTGATTGCGATTGTCTGCATGTTGTCTACTGGAACCGTTTTGGCTTTAACAAACCCTTGGGGAATCCTTGATTTCCTGAGCGGAAGAAGGACGGATGTAAAGGTTTTGCCTGAAGCCGTTGATATCGTGCAAAAAGAAGTAGCGCAAAAAGGCAGTCAAACCGAATTTGGGACTTTTGTGGTGCGAGAAGCTGTATTCGATGGAAAGAACGTATACATCGTCGTGGATGTAAAACCCACTAGCCAGGGATATTTACTGTTGGGGCCGGATGCATTTCCGTCCGATCCCATTGGCAATATGGGGCCGCTTTTCAGCGACAAAACCGGTACTATAGCCGATTATGCCCGGGAAAACAATAAAGAAATGATACGTACATCTGTGGTCATCAGCAGTGTGAACCATTCAGTTGATTTTCTCCTAAATGAGGACGGGACTCTTGTCTACATGCTCAACGGCAGCTATGCCGGTGACTCCGCTCAAGAGGATATAAAAATGACCTGCGTTGCCGCTCCGTTTGTCAGCCGGGAAGGCACAGTCGTAATTGACGAGCTCAATATGAAGAGAACGACACTGTCCGTAACACTTAAAAATTCTGGAATGAAAGAGACCGTAACCAGCGAGATGCCTGTCGTATACAGTGATTACGGCATAAGAGTGGATAAGGTTACACTTAACGGGTCGTCCATGGCAATTTATGCAGATATTGAATACACGGTAATAGATAAAGAAAAATTCACTGAAACTGACGACGGTCTCTGGTTTGAATTTTTGGATGGTAACGGCAAACGTGTGCCTGCCGGTGCCTCTTCCAGTGGAAGTGTTGAGGCCATAGACGAAAATCATTTTATCCAGAAAACATCTTTGCAGGCTTCAGAAACACTGCCAAGTGAGATCATTCTTCGCGGATACAATCTCTGGGAGAAAGACAGGTATGAGACTCATACATTTAAGATGAATTAATGACCAGTCCATGCAAAGATATATTCACGTAAAGCGATAGCAAAGGCCTACTCCTTATGAAGGTTAGGCCTTTGTATAACTTCCGGCAGTCCGGATGTCAAAGTGGGGAAAATCATATATGATATTTTCCTGGGGAATGAAAAGATTTCTGTGTATGAGTGATTTTTGACACTTCTCTGGTAAATAGGATTAGCTTATGTAATTCGATTTAATAAGATAGAGTTCGTAACGATTATTCCCCAAAATATAGTTTTTATG
>JAEZTB010000048.1 GCA_023443745.1 Bacillota bacterium | reverse complement strand
TGGGTAAGAGACTAAATTCCTTTCCTTATTTATGCCGTTTAGGGTAAGCTACGATGAGGGTTTAATAATTGACATGACAAAAGGGGCATATCTCAAAATTTTTGATTATTTTGAGACAGCCCCTTTTAATACAAATATCAGAAACTAGACATTAAAACGGAACAGGGTAACGTCGCCATCATGCATGACATATTCTTTGCCCTCGGACCTTACCAACCCTTGTTCCCGTGCAGCAGCATAGGTACCGCAGCGTATAAGGTCATCAAAAGCCACGATTTCGGCACGAATGAAGCCGCGTTCAAAATCTGAGTGAATTTTTCCGGCAGCCTGGGGAGCTTTCGTCCCTTTTTCAATGGTCCATGCCCGCACCTCGGGTTCACCGGCGGTTAAATAGCTGATGAGGCCAAGAAGCTTATAGCTTGCCTTAACAAGCTTATCAAGTCCGGATTCTGAAAGCCCCAGCTCATTTAAGAAAAGCTGTTTTTCATCATCCTCCAGTTGTGCTATTTCCTCTTCAATTCTGGCACAAATAACAATAACCTCGGCATTTTCTATCTTGGCCAATTCTCTTACCTTTGCCACATAAGGGTTCTGTTCGATGGTCGCAATACCGTCCTCTGACACATTGGCGCAATAGAGTACAGGCTTCCATGTTAATAGGAAGAGCTGATCTACGTAATCAATTTGATCAGAGGGAAAGCTCATGGATCGAACGGGAAGTCCTTTATCCAGAGTGGCTTTTATGCTTTCCAAAAGCTCCAGCTCAATTTGATATCTCTTATCGCCTGATTTCATCTGCTTGCGAGTTTTGTCAATGCGCTTATCAATGGCTTCCATATCGGAAAACACCAGTTCCAGATTGATGGTTTCGATGTCCCGGGCAGGGTCTACAGAGCCTTCTACATGAACAATATTACTGTCGTCGAAGCAGCGTACCACATGAACAATGGAATCCACTTCACGGATATGGGATAAGAATTTGTTACCAAGACCCTCACCCTTACTGGCGCCTCTGACAAGGCCTGCAATATCCACAAACTCAATGGCTGTGGGGGTAATCTTCTTAGGGTTATACATCTTGGCCAGAATGTCAAGCCGTTCATCTGGAACAGCAACGATTCCGATGTTGGGATCAATGGTGCAGAAGGGGTAATTGGCGCTCTCCGCGCCTGCTTTTGTTATGGCATTAAAAAGCGTGCTTTTTCCTACATTGGGAAGGCCGACAATACCGAGCTTCATCTATAAAAACCTCCAAATAATCGTTATTATATGGGACCCACCCGAAATCTTTGATTTCTCTTACGGGCAAGGTTTATTAATACGAAGTATCAATAACTTGGGTACCCGTTCGAAATCTATGATTTCGGTAACGGGTAAGGTTATTATAACCTAAGTAGTATAGCTGTACAAGCTTCTTGTTGAATGCGGTACGCTATGCTGAATGCGGAAAAGAAGCACGGCTGATTGATTTGTATCAGGATTTATGCAGTTGCTTCAAATAAATTGGAAACATGCCACAGAGTAAGTTGAATTTGTGTTGTTTTATGTTGATTTACGCACTTAAATTTATGAGTTTACTTGACAATAAACATAAATCCATATAAAATGTGATTCAAAAAGGTTAAGTACTAATTTGCTATGAGAGCTATTTCTTTACAGAAATTTCAGAGGCGGATTTTTATACTTTGCTGGTGTGCTTATGCAGGGGCGTATCTCTGTAGAAGCAACCTTTCCATTGCCCTTCCCGGTATGATGAGTTCTCAAGGGTGGAGTAAAATAGACGTTGGACTGTTTGGGACTGCGTTCTTCTGGGCTTATGCAATAGGTCAGCTTATCAATGGCACAATTGGGGATAAGGTCAAGAGCAGGCCTTTTATTTTTGTAGGATTATGTGTTTCTTCACTTGCCAATCTTGCTGTGGGTTTTTCATCCAATACATATACCATCATTTTTTTATGGTGTATTAACGGTTTTTTTCTATCAACCTTGTGGGGGCCGATTGTTAAAACCATGTCCTTATGGTATACGCCTCAAGAACGTGCAAAAAAGGCTGTAATCCTTTCATGTTCAATGATTGGAGGCTATTTTCTGGCTTGGGGCGTTGTAGGGCAGATTATTGTTCATTTATCCTGGCGTTGGGCATTCTGGATACCTGCTGCCATAGTATTTGCATTTTCACTTGTCTGGCTTGCTAAAATGCGTAATTGTCCTGAAGAAGTCGGTCTGAACCGCGGAGATGAAAGCTTAGGTACATCAGTTAAAAAGATGGAGCAGGATGTTGATGCCTCAAAAATATCCTTTGTAAAAGTTATTGTGGATACAAGACTGTGGCTGGTTGCACTGACTTGTATTGCACAGGGTATTGTTAAAGACGGTATTGCTTTGTGGGCACCTACATTTCTTGGAGATACCCATAAGCTTGGCCAATCGGCTGTTTCCCTTTTCTCACTTGCAATCCCTTTGATGAGTTTGTTTGGAATACTGGGCGCCGGCTGGCTTAATTCCAAATACCCTGGAAATGAAAGAAAATCGGTTATCATTTTAATTAGCGCGGCAGCGGTAAGCAGCTTGCTACTTTACCTTTTCTTTCATACAAGCGCCATTATCACAATTGCTCTTCTCAGTTTAACCATAGCATTGATGTACGGTGCAAATACCATATTGCTGACTTTTATCCCATTGAAGTATGAAAAGTACGGCAAGGTATCATCGGCTGTGGGCTTCCTTGATTTCACCGCATATCTGGGAGCCGCGGCCGCCGGAATATTAATAGGTTTAATTAGCGATAGGATAGGTTGGAATTACGTTGTGTTATCATGGGTAGTGATTTCTGTACTCGGGGTTGTTTTTATGTCTGCCTGTAAAAATGAGAAAAGAGAAAAAATTGTGGAAAAAGAGGTGCAAACGGTATGAGAAATATTAATCCATTTTTGGATAATGGGAATTGGTATAAAGGGAATCTGCACTGCCATTCAACAAATTCTGACGGGAGATTGCCTCCTTCCGAAATTATAAGGCTTTATATGGAGAACGGTTGGAATTTCCTTGCATTAACCGAACACCGATTTTATACAGACTGCCGAGAATATGACTGTGATGATTTTCTGTTGCTGCCGGGGGTAGAACTGGATGTAAATAAGTATGATCCCCTTAGGATGTATCATTTCCTTGGAATTGGCAAAACATTGGGCGATAATCCCAGGGGATTCAAACATGGAGATAAATTTGACTCTACTGAATGGAAAGGTATGAGTTCGGCTCAAGCTGAGATTGACAAGCTTGTTTCAAGTAACAATCTGGCTGTTTTCAATCATCCTGACTGGTCAAGAATGGAGCTGGAGGATTTCATTGGCCTTGATGACTTTTTTGCAATGGAAATATTCAATTACGGCTGCCATATTGAAAGCTGTACCGGGCTTTCAACTTATTATTGGGATTCTTTACTGAGAAGAGGCAGAAAAATTTGGGGAATGGCTACCGATGATGCCCACCATATACTAAATGACCGATGCGGAGGTTGGATCATGGTGAATTGCCCTGAATTGACACATAAGAATATTATTGAGGCCTTAATGGAAGGTAGGTTTTATTCTTCAAGCGGACCTGAAATTTACAAGTATTTTATTGCAGATGGTAAAGTACATGTTGAATGCTCACCTGTCGATGTAATCAATTTCATAACTTATGAAGATATAGGATATAGTGAATGGGCTGGAGACAAAGGTACAATAAACTCAGCAGAATATAAGCTGAAAGGTACCGAGAAATATGTAAGAGTTGAATGTGTAGATAGGCAAGGAATGACTGCCTGGTCGAATCCCATATTTATTCAGGTGTGAAAAATCGGCGTGGCTCTTTTATTCTATGACAAAATCAAAATAAGTATCAGGGAAAGGCTCATTGATAAGCTGGTAATGCCACCACTCTGTTCTGAGCTCTTTAAAACCCGCTGCTTTCATGGCCTCTTTTAGAATATTTCTATTATTTGTTTGAGTATCTGAGATAAGCTTGGTTCCATGGTTTGAAATAGGCCCGAGAAAATCAAAGGGGCTTCCCATGTCTACAGGCTCACCCGTTTTAAGATCAATAAGGGAAAGATCTATAGCAGAACCTCTTGAATGGGCCGAGCGTCTGGCCAGATAGCCTAGCTCAAACAGGTCTTTCTTTTTAATGTCCGGATAGAATTCAGCCTTTGTCAGATTATCTTCGGGATTTTTTCCCCATTCTATGAAAGAGGCAACCGCTCGTTTGGGCCTATAGGCGTCATAAATCAACAGGCCATAACCCTTTTTCTTAAGAGCTGCACTTGCTTTTTGTACGGCTTCCGCTGCTTTGACCGTAATACTGATATGGTCGGACAGATAGCCGTCGGCTACTTTACCGGTAAAATTATGGTCTGTGGCATAGCGCACATCAATGCGAGCTTCGGGAAGTGCTTCCGAAAGGAAGACAAATCCTTCGGGAAGTGCTTTTTGAGGCTTATCTGACTGCTCATCGGATTTATTTTCTTTTTCAATAGGCTGTTCGCTTTCCGGGGTTTTATTTTCAAAAGTATTACGGCTGTCAGACTCTTTAATGGCTTGAGGGGTGCTGACGGGTGTTGTTTGAGGCGAGATGATTTCCTGAGATGGGGTAACCGTAATACTTGCCTGAGCTTCAGGTGGTATAGAAGTAAAGAATACATCTGACGAAGATACCAGTTCCATATGGTATCGGATGACTAAAAAGGTGAAGGCACCAAGTAATAGAATTTTAAAACGCTTTTTGATAGTAGCAACTCCATTTCCAAGGCTTTAAAAGCATTTTATCATATTACCTCAATGGGTACAATAAAAGCAAATAGTAAACTGGTCCAAACTATGTTATAATAAAATCCTTAAGAATGGATGGTAAAAAAATGGAAAATAAAGCGATCGAAAAAGTTCGGCTGCAAAAATACATGGCCCAATGTGGTGTTGCTTCAAGGCGCCATGCAGAGGAGCTTATTCACAATGGTAAAGTAAAAGTTAATGGCGTAACCGTTACAGAGATGGGTGTGCTTGTCTCTGAGAATGATAGGGTTGAAGTGCAGGGAAGGCTTGTCAAAAAAGAAAGCACGCGTATCTATATAATGCTTAACAAGCCATCAGGCTATGTGACGACAGTTTCAGATCCTGAGGGCAGGAGAACTGTCTTAGATCTTATTGAAGGCATTGATGAACGTATATACCCTGTGGGTCGTTTGGACTACGATACCACGGGTTTGTTAATTCTCACAAATGATGGGGATTTCGCTTATAGGAACACCCATCCGGGTCAGGAGACCACAAAAACCTATGTGGCCGAGGTTCTTGGCATGCCGTCCAATGACGTTCTTCATGCCTTGAGAAGAGGTGTACAGCTCGACGGAAAGCTTACAGCCCCCGCAGACGTAGAGGTCATTGATATCAAGAACAAAAGCGCAGTATTGAAAATAGTGATACACGAAGGAAGAAACAGACAGGTTAAGCGTATGTGTGAGGCTGTTGGACATGCTGTTTTGCGGCTGAAGAGAACAGCCGTAGGCAGGCTTTCCTTGGGTGATCTTAAGCTTGGACAATGGCGTTATTTGTCACCACAGGAAGTAAGGCTTGTCAGAGGAGGAAGAAATGAATAACCGGTTGAATGATGCATCATCATGCAGGGTGAAACCCATTTTGGCCTATCTGAAAGATTCTATAAAATTTTATGATATACAGAACCCCTTTGTGGCCCAAATTATTTTTATTTTGCAATTGGCCATCCTTTTTAGCGGATATGTTTTCTCAAGGCCCTATATGCAGGAGTTCTATATAGCCTTTGAGCAAGTCAATGTCAGGCTTCAAGAGCAATTGCAAGCAAAGGCCCTTGATATGTCGCTCCTGACTTCAGATATTTATATCAGCATGATCAACTCATTCATGGCCATAGTGCTTGTACTCTTTGTTGTTAAGTCTCTTTCCTCTTTAATTAGCCTGTTTTATGGAACTTACTATTATTATGGCCTTACCAACTCTACCATGAAGGGTGCGCAGAAGGCTCTCATTTTCTTTAAAAGATTGCCCAAGATTATCGTATTTAATATTTTATTCTATGTAGCCTTTTATTTTGTCGTATTGGTTTTGGTATTATTAACGGGAATCATAACGATGATTATACCGATATTCTCGGTACTGACACTGGCACTCCCGTTGGTTATTCTTGCTTTGAACACGGTGTTTACCTTTAAGGATCTCCTTATTATTGAATTTGATATAGGTATTTTCCGTAATTTTAAAAAATCATTGGACTTAACCAAGGGCTGCAAGAAGAACGTTATTCTTAACAGCCTCTGGCCGCTTTGCATGGGATGGCTTTTGAGTTTTTTTGCGGTTGACATACAAAATGCCCTGTTGTCGCTTTTTATCGCCGCCTTTCTAGAGGTTATCATCCTTCTAATTTCTCAAAGATTAACAGCCCTTATGTTTATTGATGCGGCTTCTCTGGAGCGACAGGACAAAAAGCCTGTAAAAGGCACAGAACAGGGTTGACAGGTTTAGCAGGAATGATATGAAGTAGCAGATAAAATGCATATTTATGCATTTCTGTTGACACAATCTTTCAAAAAACATTATAATTTTCGTAGTATGACGCACAGGAGGACAGTTGGGAATGCTGGAGTATAAAGAAATTGAGAGAGTCGATCCGGAGGTTGCAAATGCTATTTATAAGGAAATCAGCCGCCAGACCGATAAGATTGAGCTGATTGCATCCGAGAACTTTGTCAGCAAGGCGGTTCTTGAAGCAGCGGGAACCCCTTTAACCAATAAATATGCCGAGGGTTATCCAGGTAAAAGGTATTATGGTGGCTGTGAACATGTGGATGAGGTTGAAGCGCTTGCTATTAATAGGGCAAAAGAGCTTTTTGGTGCCGAGCATGTGAATGTCCAGCCCCATTCGGGAGCTCAAGCCAATATGGCAGTTTTTTATGCCGCGCTGCAGCCGGGAGATGTCTTTATGGGCATGAATCTTGCCCATGGGGGACACTTGAGCCATGGTATGGCCCTCAACATGTCAGGTAAGTATTTTAAGCCTGTTCCTTATTGCGTCAATGAAAAAGACGCAAGGATTGACTATGATGCCTTACGGAAAACGGCATTGGAAGTAAAGCCCAAAATGATTGTTGCGGGAGCCAGTGCTTACTCCCGAATCATAGATTTTAAGGCCTTCAAGGAAGTTTGTGACGAGGTGGGCGCTTACCTTATGGTTGATATGGCCCATATCGCAGGACTTGTGGCAGCGGGCGTCCATCCGAGCCCGGTACCCTATGCCGATTTTGTTACCACCACCACTCATAAAACCTTGAGAGGTCCAAGAGGCGGTATGATCCTTTGTAAGGAAAAATATGCCAAGGACATTGATCGTTCCGTATTTCCTGGTATCCAGGGCGGTCCTCTTATGCATGTGATTGCCGCTAAGGCTGTATGCTTTAAAGAAGCACTCTCTCCTGAATTCAAGAGCTATCAGCAGCAGGTTGCCAGGAACGCCAAGGCGCTGTCCGATGCCCTCGCATCCAAAGGCTTTGATATTGTATCAGGTGGAACAGATAACCATCTCATGCTCATAGATCTTACCAATAAGGGCGTTACGGGCAAAGAGGCCCAGCTGATGCTGGATGAAGTTATGATCACATCCAACAAGAACGGTATTCCTTTTGATAAGTTAAGCCCCGCTGTGACTAGCGGTATCCGTATAGGTACACCGGCTGTTACCAGCCGCGGAATGAAAGAAGATGAAATGAAAGAGATTGCCGCCCTCATAGATATGACCTTAAGTGGAGGGTTTGAAAGCAAGAAAGAGGAAATAATAGCAAGAGTAGGTCAACTGACAGCTCGCTTCCCGCTGTATTCTTAAGCTCTTGCTCCGCAAAAGCTTATTATTACGAAGTAACAAGGTTCCCGGGACCCGCTCGCAATTTTAATTGCGCAAGCGGGTGGGGTTCTTATTGACAAAGCGGGATCCAGTGAGTATAATATTGCTTGTTGACCTTCCGGGAGCCTAGGCTTTACAAGGAGGGGAATTGATTTGAAGCTTGACATTACTTCAATTTTAAAGAATAACGGTGGCAGTATAGACGTGAATAAAAAGGAATCCCTCGAGGATCTGAAATCAGATCTTGGTACGGTCTCCTTCACAAGCCCCGTTGAATTTTCGGGTACTGTCATCAACAACAATGGAACACTTGTTTTAAAGGGTGTTGCCAGGGTAAACTACAACACAGTGTGTGACAGATGCGGTAATAAAATTGAAAAAGAGCTTATTGTTACCATTGATGAGGATATCATAGAGCAATCCCAGACTGAAGATGAGGGTAACGAATCATTTGATGACGACCGATTTACCTTCAGCGGCAATGTGCTCGACCTTGACAGGATTTTAGCTGATTGCTTGATAACAAGCCTTCCTATGTCTCATATCTGTCAGGAGGATTGTTCGGGACTATGTCCTTTGTGTGGCGCTAAGATGAAGGGAGAGCACTGTGACTGTGAACAAACAGGGCCGGTGGACTCACGATTTGAAGCATTAAAAGGTTTTTTTGATTAAACAGCGAAAAAGCAGCAGGAATGCTGGTAAATGCAAACACTGAACGGAGGTGTTACAAATGGCGGTACCAAAAAGTAAAGTGTCGAAGCAGAGGAAGCATAAGAGAAGAACTCATTACAAGCTTTCCGCGCCGAATCTGGTTGCATGCAAGAAGTGTCATGCACTCAAGCTTCCGCACGTAGTTTGTAAGGAATGCGGATTCTACGACGGCAAAGAAGTCGTAAAGGTAGATGATAACAAGTAAACATTCTCCGGAGCATTCCATTTGGACCACAAAAGTAGTAGCAGCTTGATTTAAGCTGCTATTGTTTTTTGTCTTATTGTTATGTAAGGCATACTTGAGGATAGAGGTGTAGGTATGCACAAGATCGAGATATCAGGCATACTGAGCGGGAGTATAGCCGAAGAGCTACAGATAGAAGCGGGTGATTTCCTGGTCTCCATTAACGGCAATGCCGTAAAGGATGTATTTGACTATCGCTTTTATTGTGCTGATTCAGAGCTTACCCTTGAAATTGAAAAAAAAGACGGCGAGCGCTGGCAGTTTGAAATCGAAAAGGATGAGATGGAGGACCTGGGGCTTGAATTTACCCATTCACTTTTGGATGAGGAAAAAAGCTGTCGGAATAAATGTGTTTTCTGCTTTATTGATCAACTTCCCAAAGGAATGCGGGATACATTGTATTTTAAAGATGATGATGCCAGGCTGTCCTTTCTTTTTGGCAACTATATTACCATGACAAATCTTGATCATGAGGAAATCAACCGCATTATTCGTTATCGTATGTCTCCGGTTAATATCTCTGTTCACACAACCAATCCGGAGCTACGAAAAAAGATGCTTAACAATCGCTTTGCAGGCGATGTTTTAGAGAAGATTCAAAGGTTTACATCGAATGAGATTACAGTCAATAGTCAAATAGTGCTGTGTCCGGATCTGAATGATGGGGTAGAGCTGGATCGAACCATTGAAGACTTAACAGCCCTTTATCCTGAGCTTCATAGTATTTCAGTAGTTCCCGTAGGTTTGACAAGGTTCAGGGAAGGGCTTGCTCAACTGAAGCCTTTTGACAAGGAAAGAGCTCAACTTACTGTTGATCAGGTGGAGGCCTGGCAGAAAAAGCTTTTGGCCAAATACGGCAGCCGTATTGTCTACCTGGCTGATGAGCTTTATATAATGGCTGGCAGAGCCCTCCCGGCCTATGAAAAATACGAGGACTTCCCACAAATTGAGAATGGAGTGGGTATGGTAACCTCTCTGTCCTATGAGGTGAATGAGGCCTTGGAGGATTACCTTCAATCATCAATGAAGGGTCCTGATAAATCCCTTTCCCTAGGAGAAAAGTCGGTGAGTATTGCCACCGGAGTATCGGTTTTTCCTCATATCAAGGAAATAGCAGATCATTTGGAGAAGGCTATAGATGGACTCAAGATCCATGTCTACCCCGTGGAAAACACCTTTTTTGGCGGAGCTGTAACTGTTACCGGACTGTTGACGGGATGTGACCTTTTAAGGGAACTTCAGGATAAAGACTTGGGCGAAAAACTCCTGCTCAGTAAAAATATGTTCAGAGCCGGCACGGCTACCATGCTGGATGATGTGACAGCAGATCAATTGGAAGAAAAGCTCGGCGTTAAAATCCAAATTGTTGACAATAGCGGACAGGCCTTAATAGATGCTCTTGTCCAAAGTTAATAGAATTTCGGATTTTTTCCAGAAATGATTAACATCTTGTGTCGGTGTGAATATATTGGTATTGACAGGAGCTGGCACGGAGGTTATGCACATGAAGATAGTCGTGCTTAAGATGCCCGGATTCCTGGGAGGAATACTCAGGCGTTTATTTAGAATCCACTAGTGTGGGCATGCGAAGTAAATAAAAAATGTGGCACCTGAATGCCACATTTTTTATGTTTAATGCAATTATACAGACTTAGCCATTTTACTGGAACGCAGGCACTTAGCACAAATGTTCATGCTCTTTGTAACACCGTCAACTTCAACCTTGACCTTCTTGACATTTGGCTTCCACACTCTATTTGACCTTCTGTGAGAGTGACTGACTCTTATGCCGAAATGCTGCCCTTTATCACATACCTCGCACTTTGCCATTTGCTAACACCTCCCCGCACTCCGCATACCGTACGATGAATTATATCGTTAAATTAGTTTTTAACAGCAAGAAATATTTTACCACAAGATACATGTGTGTGGCAACCATTTTTGCAAATTAATCAACCTTGATCAACGATAAATATCCGCTTTTTTCCATTCTTTAATCTCACACCGCTTGTGCGAAGCCTGCGAAAGAAGAATGATTACAGCAGCAAGGAGGGATATTAGCGTGGCAGCGCCTGTTGCAAGGAGACAGATCTTTATGTCCAGAACAAAATGGTATCTTAAGGTGGTCCATCCGTTGACAAGACCGAAAATAATGAATAGAACTGCTGATATTAAAGCCATAGTACGTTTTGGAACATATTTTATTATCAGGGTACCGGCTATGAGTCCCAAACAATCTGCACCTATCAAGCCTAAGGTGGATCCAAGAAAAACACTTAGAGGATTATCGGGATAAAGCGCTGCAAATGAAAAAGTAGAAAGCTGTGTCTTATCACCGAATTCGGCAAAGAAAAAAGCCAATGCGATTGTCAGGATGGCTTTGTTCATTCGGCCATTTTTTTTCTCTTCATCAGGCTCATCTTCTTTAAGAGACAATAGGCCAAAAAATATGAATAGCAGTGAGGCGCCTGCTCTCACGCAGTCCTGGATGATTTTAATACCTCCTATGACTGTTCCTAAAAGAACGGCTAACAAATTAAGAAAAAGAATTGCAAGACCTATTCCCAAAAAAACTTGAACAGGTCGATACTTGGAGGTTAGGGCCATGACAAGTAGCTGAGTTTTATCGCCCATCTCCATAATAAGTACCATGAAAAGAGTTGTCAGAAGAATCCCAATATTAAAATCCATATCTGCACCTACTTATATGCGGCTGGATTGGAGCAATTGCATTTAAGCTTTGATATTAATTGATGCAGAAGTGGGGACAATTATGACAAGCAATTAAGAGGGACTTAAAATACGTTGGATAATCAAAGCAGAACCATGGTAATGCCATTGTTATAGCGTCCCAAATCCCTGTCGCTTCGCAAAGCATTGCAACTATCCAGCATCTTGATGGTATCGGATGAGAATATTTCAAAATTTTCTCCGGGAACATAGAGTTTAATAGTACCGCGTTTTTTCATGCGGTCAAGCTCTTTTCTGACCTCAACTCTCAAAACACCTCCGACACCGGAGGAGCCATAGCCGTGAATCAATTTGACAACCTTTGTACGTTGAGCTTTAGCCCGAACAATTTCAGATGAAAGCCTCCGAAGCGCTACATCCGCAGTTGGCCTTCCTTCTTCCAGATTAATCGTTACATAATCCTGAGCCATTCGTATTCACCAAACCTTATGAATCATTTTATCTAATATACCATCTTTCATGATGAAACACACCGTATGGAGATAAAAGCAGATTATTAGTATTTTATATTAGCCCAAGCCCCCTAAGCTTCATATGATGAAATAGGACATCAACAAAGAGGAAGAGGAAGATGATACGAATTAATGGCGAAACGATTCAGGAAGAATCTCTGATGGGTCGGTATAGCGATGATAGTATTAAAAGAGTCATTCTTCGTAAAATGTTTACTAGCGAAAAGGCATTTAACTATTCATCAATGAAAGCTTTAGAATTTGAACTCGATTTAAGAAAAGCCATTGTCCGTGCTGCGGAAAAGCTAAACGACAGTCAATTTGCATTTGCGGTTTTTAAAAAATCCAGATGTAATCCAGAATTTTGGGAGAGGACGCAAGAAGGGGGATTTAAGCTAAAACCCAATGCCAAACCTTTTCAGGCAATTCAGGATATTTACAAAAATAGCCACTTGTATGCTACTGAATGTGCAACGGCGATTGTTATTGTATTCTATCTGGCGCTGACCGAAGTGCTGCCCGAAGAGCTATTTAACCGCCTGTTTGCCGACATCTATCTCATGGATTGGAAGTACTTGGATAAAGATCTTGGCGTTAGATCCTTTAAAAATGTAGATGCTCTGCCGGGAGATTGCCTGTACTTTGAGAATCCCGAATTTAATCCTGATACCCCTGAGTGGCAGGGAGAAAATGTGATTCAGCTTATTAACGGAAAATATTATGGACATGGCATTGGCATCAGAACGGCAGAAGGCATAATCCGGGCTTTGAACCAGCAACGCGCACCGGGTGCAACCCAATCAGCCTTTTTGTCGGATGTGGTAATAAGGCCGAATTACAAATACTTATATGAGCAATATGCAGCGGCAAGTAGGACATAGATGCAAAAATGCTACAAAACAATACAAAAGCACGATGAAAAACGATACAAAATAATGGTTGACATTGCCTATTCCATGCTGGTATAATCTTTTCTAATAACTTGATATCCCCTTAGATAAATGCAATGAAGGAGCAAGGTATTCCTCGAAAAATCTTTACAGAGAGCCGATGGTAGGTGGAAATCGGCAGGGTTTTGGAATATTATCTCTCCCGAGCAGCTCTTCTGAAAGTTAGTAAGAAAAGACGGATAGCCCCGTTACAGGTGATGGTTTGTTGGAACCTCATGAGGTCTTTATCGTGAGATAAAGATAGGAAATAGGGTGGTAACGCGTGGAGTATATCCCTCGCCCCTGTTGTTAGTGTATAACGACGGTGCGAGGGATTTTTGCAATCATTTGCATGGGAAAGGATGGTAGACGTGAGAGCTTCAGATGCAATCGTAAAGTGCTTAATAGAAGAACATGTCGATACGGTATTTGGCTATCCGGGAGGATTTATCATTAAGTTGTATGAATCGCTCAGAAAGTCTAAAATTCATCACGTCTTAGTGCGCCAGGAGCAGGCTGCCGCCCACAGTGCCAGTGGATATGCGCGGGTTTCAGGCAAGGTTGGGGTGTGTATCGGAACCTCGGGCCCCGGTGCTACTAATCTCATAACGGGCATTGCAACAGCCTATATGGACTCTATCCCAATGGTGATTATCACGGGACAGGTGCGTTCCTCCATGATTGGTAGGGATGTCTTTCAAGAGGCTGATATAACAGGAGCCACCGAGTCCTTCACCAAGCATAGCTATTTAGTAAAGGATGCTGCTGAGCTTCCGCGAATCATTAAAGAAGCCTTCTATATTGCTTCAACAGGAAGACCCGGGCCAGTTCTGATTGATATTCCGGATGATATTCAAGAAGCAAAAATCGAGTATGCCTATCCTCAAAATATTGACATCCGAGGCTACAAGCCCACGTTCAAGGGCCATATGGGTCAGATAAAGCGCGCCGTAAAAGCTATCAATGAGAGCGTGAGACCCCTCATTATAGCAGGTGGTGGTGTAATTCTTTCTCATGCAAAATCCGAGCTTTTTGATTTTGTTGAAAAGACCGGCATTCCGGTGGTTCATACACTCATGGGTAAGGGTGCTCTGGCAAGCCGCAACCCTCACTATTTTGGAATGATCGGTTCCCACGGCTTTGCTGAGGCCAATCGTGCTCTGGCAAGAGCTGATCTTATCATCTTTATAGGGGCAAGAATTGCAGACCGGGCATGGGGTGGCGCTTCCGACAAGATCCTTCAGAATGTTCGCATCATTCATATCGATGTAGACCCCGCAGAGATTGGGAAAAACGTAGGCACTCAAATTCCGCTGGTCGGGGATGCCAAGCAAATCCTCTCAGAAATGACAGGTAAGGTCGAGCATCTCAATACAGTCCACTGGCTCACTGAATTGGAAAGCTATAAAAAGAGCCGCGATCGGAAGGATACAGGAGCAGTTGACCCTAAATACGCTATTAAAATTCTTTCGGATAAATTAGATGATGAGGCTATACTGGTTGCCGATGTGGGACAGAACCAGATGTGGGCTGCAAGGAATTTTGAGGATAGGATGAACCGGAGCTTTTTAACCTCAGGCGGATTGGGAACCATGGGCTATGGTCTTCCGGCGGCTGTAGGTGCAAAAATGGCAGCACCCAAATGTCAGGTTACAGTCATTTTGGGAGACGGAGGCTTCCAGATGAGCCTCTATGAGCTCGGGACAATTTCTGCAAATAATCTTAATATTGTTATTCTTTTATTTAACAATTCAAGACTTGGTATGGTAAGAGAGCTTCAAGATCGTGCTTTTGGCAGGACAAGTGCTGTGGATCTGGACAAAAACCCCGATTTTATTAAGCTTTGTGAGGCTTACGGTATCCAGGGTATAAGAGTTTCAGATAATGCCGGCCTGGAAGGGGCTTTTGATAAAGCTCTCCGCCATAAGGGTCCATTTCTGGTTGAGTGTGTGGTGGATCCCAATGAAAGTACCCTTTAATGAATGAAATGAGCATTAACTATGAATATGTTTAACTATTAATGATAAGGAAGTGAAGTGCATGAACAGGCATGTTCTGTCGGTACTGGTGGAAAACCAGTCAGGCGTTCTAAGCCGAGTATCCGGACTCTTCAGCCGAAGGGGCTACAACATCGACAGTTTGTCGGTGGGGGAAACCGAGGATCCAAAGGTATCCCGCATGACCATTGTGGTCCGGGGAGATGATTACATTCTGGAGCAGATAAAAAAACAGCTCAATAAGCTCATCGATGTGATAAAAATTGTGGAGCTGAACACTCACCTATCTGTATTCAGAGAACTTGCGCTCATCAAGGTTAAGACGTCCATGGCTACCAGGGCCTCCATCATTGAGATTGTGGATATCTTCAGAGCAAAGATTGTAGATGTGTCCAATGAGACACTCACCATTGAAATGACGGGTGATGAAGGGAAAATTGAAGCCTTCATCAATCTGATGGAACCTTACGGTATTGCTGAAATTGTCCGAACTGGGCTGACCGCCCTTGAAAGAGGTAATAAGGAAATTAAAAATCAAAGGAAATATGAGGAGGATTAATTCATGGCTAAGATGTATTATGAAAAGGATTGTAATCTGGGACTATTAAGTGGGAAGACTGTTGCGGTTATTGGTTATGGAAGTCAGGGACACGCACATGCGCTTAATTTGCATGAATCGGGTGTGGATGTAGTTGTTGGTCTTTATGAAGGCAGCAAGTCCTGGAAGCTTGCCCTCGATGCCGGTTTGAAAGTGGCCACTGCCGGTGAAGCCGCTAAACAAGCTGATATAATCATGATTCTGGTCAATGACGAGAAGCAGCCCAAGCTTTATCAGGAGAGCATTGGACCTAATCTTAAGGCTGGTAAGAGCCTGGTTTTTGCCCACGGCTTTAATATTCATTTTGGTCAAATCGTTCCCCCCAGTGATGTCAATGTCTTTATGGTAGCCCCCAAGGGACCGGGCCATACCGTAAGAAGCCAGTTCCAGGAAGGCAAAGGTGTTCCTTGCTTGATTGCAGTACATCAGAATGCGACCGGTGATGCCAAGGATTTGGCGCTGGCTTACGCAGCAGGTATTGGCGGAGCAAGAGCGGGTATTCTCGAAACCACCTTTAAAGAAGAAACAGAAACAGACCTCTTCGGAGAGCAGGCTGTTCTTTGCGGCGGTGTATCTGAGCTTATGAGAGCAGGCTTTGAAACACTTGTTGAAGCTGGCTATCAGCCGGAGAGCGCCTATTTTGAATGCCTCCATGAGATGAAGCTCATTGTAGACCTTATTAATAAGGGTGGCTTGAGCTTTATGCGCTATTCCATTTCCGACACCGCCGAATATGGCGATTATGTAACCGGTAAGCGCATTATTACAGAGGAAACCCGTAAGGAAATGAAGAAGGTTCTCCATGAGATTCAGGACGGTACCTTCGCCCGTAACTGGATCCTTGAAAATCAAGCCAACCGTCCCTACTTTAATGCCAGGAGAAGAATGGAGCAGGAAAGCCAGGTCGAGGAAGTGGGCAAAGAGCTCCGCAAGATGATGAGCTGGAATAAGTAAGATGAAGTAATAGTAGGATGGTGATTTTATGTCAAACAGAGTTTATATTTTTGATACGACATTAAGAGACGGCGAGCAATCCCCGGGTTGCAGCATGAATCTTCAGGAGAAAATTGAAGTCGCCAGGCAGCTTGAGCGCCTGAAGGTCGATGTTATTGAGGCAGGCTTCGCCATTGCCTCACCCGGTGATTTCCAATCGGTAAAGGCTATTGCTGAAACAATTAAGGATTGTACAGTGGCAAGTCTCTCCAGAGCCTTGACCCAGGACATCGACAGATCCTGGGAAGCTTTAAAAAATGCTGCAAATCCGAGAATTCATACTTTCCTAGCCACCTCGGACATTCATATGCGATATAAGCTCAAAATGTCTCCGGAAGACGTTCTGGAACGAGCAAGAAGTATGGTAGCTCATGCAAAAAAATACTGCTCAGATGTGGAGTTCTCTGCCGAGGATGCCACCAGAAGTCAGCCGGAATTCCTTTATCGTGTTTTTGAGGCGGCTATCAATGCAGGCGCTACTGTCATTAATGTGCCTGACACTGTGGGGTATACAACACCTGATGAATTTTATGAGCTCATCAAGAATATTCGAAATAATGTGCCCAATATCGATAAGGCCATTATAGCCGTACACTGCCATAATGATCTCGGTATGGCCGTAGCCAACACACTTGCAGCCGTCAGAGCCGGCGCAGCCCAGCTGGAGTGTACCATAAACGGTATCGGGGAGCGGGCCGGAAATGCCGCTCTTGAAGAAATAGTCATGGCCCTTAAAACAAGGTCCCATATGTTTAATGCAGACTGCCGCATTGATACCACACAGATTCACCGGACGTCAAGGCTCTTAAGCAGTATTACGGGCGTATCGGTACAGCCCAACAAGGCCATAGTCGGTGCCAATGCTTTTGCTCACGAATCAGGCATTCACCAGCATGGCGTCTTGGCCGAAAAAACTACTTATGAGATTATGACACCTGAATCCGTCGGTCTTACCCAAAATAACATGGTATTAGGCAAGCATTCAGGGCGGCATGCCTTTGAGGATCGCCTCAAGACCATGGGCTATCAGCTCACCAAGGAAGAGCTGGACCAGACCTTTGAAAAGTTCAAGGTTCTGGCCGACAAGAAAAAAGTGGTTCAGGACGCCGATATTGAGGTGCTTCTAGCTCAGAAGGCAGTAGAAATACCTGAAACCTATAAGCTGGATCGCTTTGTTATCAATACCGGAAATACCATTACTGCTACAGCTTCAGTAAGGCTTATCAAGCAAAACGGCGAGAAAGCGGTTATTGAAGAGGTCTCCACCGGAGATGGGCCCATGGACGCCGCCTTTAAGGCTATTGAGAAAATCGCCGGGATATCCTTTATTCTTGAGGATTACAGGCTGCGTTCCGTTACCGAAGGCCAGGACGCCCAGGGTGAAGCTCATGTAAAGATTCGGCGGGATACCCAGGTGTATACCGGTAAGGGCGTCAGTACCGACGTCTTTGAGGCCAGTGTGCTTTCTTATATCAATGCTATTAATAAGATGATTTATGAGGAAAAGCTGGAAGAGCAGGGCTAAGGGGTCTATCCCCTAGAACTGATGATTATGGAGAGAGGAGAGGCAACATGCTGCAAAAAGTTGATATTTTTGATTCCACGCTGCGCGACGGGGCACAAGCTGAGGGAATCTCATTCTCAGTAGAAGATAAACTGAAGATCGTAAAAGCCCTGGACGAACTAGGTGTTGCCTATATTGAGGCAGGAAATCCGGGATCTAATCCAAAGGATATTGAGTTCTTTGACAGAATGAGAAGTGTGACACTAAAAACGGCCAAACTGACTGCCTTTGGCAGCACCAGAAGGCGAGACATTACTGTCGAAGAAGATAAAAATGTCCAATCTCTTCTTTCGGCTTTTACACCTGTAGTGGCACTATTCGGAAAAAGCTGGGACTTCCATGTGACTGAAATTATTCAAACAACCCTCGAAGAGAATCTCAGGATGATTAAGGAGACTGTTGCTTTCTTTAAACAGAAGGGCAAGGAAGTCATATTTGACGCCGAGCATTTCTTTGACGGCTACAAAAACAATCCTGATTATGCCATGAAGGCGCTCGAAGCCGCGGCAGAGGGTGGAGCGGATTGTCTGGTTCTCTGTGACACCAATGGCGGCAGCTTCCCCAACGAAGTCTATGATATTGTGAAAACAGTTAAAGAAGCCTTTGATATTAAAATTGGCATACATCCTCATAATGATTGCGGTATGGCCGTTGCAAATGCCATTATGGCTGTTGAAGCCGGAGCTCAGCATGTTCAGGGCACATATAACGGGTTTGGTGAACGGTGCGGTAATGCCAATTTAAGCACAATTATTCCCAATCTGCAGCTTAAGAAAAAGTATCCCTGCATACCCGAGGATAAGCTGAAAAACCTGACCTTCACAGCAAGAAAGATTGCCGAAATTGCCAATATCACCTTGAACGAACGGGATCCCTATGTGGGAAACAGTGCCTTTGCCCATAAGGGGGGCATGCATATCGATGGAGTATGCAAGGCATCAAGCTCTTTTGAGCATGTCGATCCCGAGCTCATAGGAAATAAAAGGCGGTTCCTGATGTCCGAGGTGGCAGGCCGGAAAACCATTTTGGATAAAATCCGTGAAATAAACCCAGCCATTAATAAAGAATCCCAGGAAACAGAGGCTATTATCCAAAGACTCAAGGAGCTGGAGCATCAGGGATATCAGTTTGAGGGAGCGGAAAGTACCTTTGAGCTTGTTATCCGTAAGCAGCTCGGTAAATACAAGCCCTTTTTTGAGCTGGAGAAGTTTAAGCTCATGACCGAGCAGCCGACAAAATCAGGGCTTTCGGCTTCAGCCCTAATCAAGGTAACGGTGGATGGACAATCTGAAATGACGGCTGCCGAGGGGGATGGTCCTGTCCATGCCTTGGACAAAGCCCTCCGAAAGGCTCTTGAGGTCTTTTACCCGGAACTTTCCCATGTACATTTGACCGACTTCAAGGTGCGCGTGATTGACTCTCAATCGGCTACTGCAGCCAAGGTACGCGTTCTCATTGAATCCACCGACGGCGAGTCCATATGGACGACTGTCGGGGTTTCTACCGACATTATCGAAGCCAGCTGGATTGCTCTGGTGGATTCTATCGAATATAAACTTTTAAAAGAGCTTGAGAAGAAGATAAAAGTCTATTTATGACAGGAGGAAAAACAATATGGGAATGACCATGACACAAAAAATCCTGGCCAGCCATACCGGCTTAGCAGAAGTGGTGCCAGGTCAACTGATAGAAGCTGATCTCGACCTGGTGCTGGGGAATGACATAACCACTCCTGTCGCCGTTAATGAATTTAAGAAGACAGGGGTTACTCAAGTCTTTGACAAGAGCAAAATCGCTATCGTTCCCGACCATTTTACACCCAATAAGGACATTAAGGCTGCCGAGCAATGTAAAATGCTTCGTGAGTTTGCTTATGAAATGAAAGTAGAAAATTACTTCGAAATCGGAGAGATGGGAATTGAGCACTGTCTCATTCCCGAGAAGGGCCTCGCTGTTCCTGGAGACCTTATTATCGGAGCGGATTCTCACACCTGTACCTATGGCGCGTTGGGTGCCTTTTCTACAGGAGTTGGCAGTACCGACATGGCTGCCGGTATGGCAACAGGCAAGTGCTGGTTTAAAGTGCCCTCGGCTCTCAAATTCAATCTGACAGGTAAACCCCAGGGCTGGGTATCCGGTAAGGACGTCATTCTTCATATCATTGGCATGATAGGAGTTGATGGAGCTCTCTATAAGTCCATGGAATTTATGGGAGATGGTCTTAAACATCTTTCCATGGATGATCGCTTCACTATGGCCAATATGGCTATTGAGGCGGGGGCTAAAAATGGCATTTTCATTGTGGACGACAAAACCCTGGATTATGTGAAAAACCATTCAACAAAGCCCTATAAGGTCTATGAGCCCGATGACGACGCAGAATATGATGAAGTTTATGACATTGATTTAAGCTCATTGCGTCCGACCGTTTCATTTCCGCACCTACCCGACAATACCCGTACAATTGATCAGGTAGGGGATGTGGTTATTGATCAGGTGGTCATCGGTTCCTGTACCAATGGACGGATAAAGGATCTTAGAGTGGCTGCCATGTTGCTTAAGGGCAACAAGGTTAAAAAGGGCGTACGGGTCATTGTGTTCCCGGGTACCCAGAATATTTATTTACAGGCCATAAGGGAAGGGCTTGTCACCGATATGGTGGAAGCCGGCGCGGTAGTTTCCACACCGACCTGCGGACCCTGCCTGGGCGGACATATGGGCATACTGGCCAAGGGTGAAAGAGCTGTTTCTACCACCAATCGAAACTTTGTGGGAAGAATGGGCCATCCCGAATCCGAGGTATACCTTGCAAGTCCTGCCGTAGCGGCAGCATCAGCCCTCACAGGCAAGATTACCGACCCGGACAGCATAATAAAATTATTAGGGCAAGGGCAAGTTGGGGACGGTTCTTAACTTGCTAGGTAGTATACCTATTAAACATGTCAGGAGGCTATTTCATGAAAGCAATAGGGAAAGTTTTTCGATATAACGATAATGTTGACACAGATGTCATTATTCCTGCCCGTTACCTCAACACTTCAGATCCCAACGAGTTGGCTGCCCATTGCATGGAGGATATCGATAAGGATTTCATTAAAAATGTGCAGGAGGGCGACATCATAGTGGCCGACAAGAACTTCGGCTGCGGCTCCTCTCGTGAGCATGCCCCAATCGCCATCAAAGCGTCAGGGATATCCTGTGTCGTTGCCTCAACCTTCGCCCGTATTTTTTATCGCAACGCCATAAATATCGGCCTTCCCATCGTGGAATGCGAAGAGGCTGTAAAAGGTATTGAAGCCGGAGATGAGGTTGAAGTTGACTTTGACACCGGTGTGATACGTAACCTCACCAAGGGAGCGAGTTATCAGGCTCAGGCCTTCCCGGACTTTATGAAAAAAATAATGGCCGCCAATGGACTGGTGAACTATATCAGGAGGCAATCATGAACTATAAAATTGCTGTCATTCCCGGAGACGGGATAGGGCCCGAAGTAGTTGAACAAGCTCTTTTGGTATTAGAAAAAATAGGCCAAACCTTTGGCCACTGTTTTGAAACCCGGAAGCTGCTGGCAGGTGGATGTGCCATTGATGCAACCGGGGAACCCCTTCCCAGAGAAACAATAGAGGTGTGCCAAAAAAGTGACGCCGTGCTTCTGGGAGCAGTAGGAGGCTATAAGTGGGATACCCTTCCGGGCCACTTAAGACCTGAAAAGGCGCTTCTTGGCCTCCGGGGAGAATTGGGCCTATATGCAAACCTGCGGCCTGCTCTTCTTAATAAGGAACTTAAAGAGGCCTGCCCTTTAAAACCCGAAATAGTAGGGGACGGTATTGATATCATGGTAGTCCGTGAGCTCACAGGGGGCATGTACTTTGGCGACAGAGGCCGCCGTGAGGGGAAAATGGGCCAGGAAGCCTATGACACCGAGGCTTACAGTGTGGGTGAGGTAGAACGTATTGCGAGAATGGCCTTCGACATTGCAAGGAAACGTAATCGTAAGGTTACAAGCGTTGACAAGGCCAATATATTGGAAAGCTCCAGACTCTGGCGTGAGGTTGTGATCAGGGTTGCCAAGGATTACTCGGATGTAGCTCTTGATCATATGTATGTGGATAATGCCGCCATGCAGCTGGTCAGAAATCCCAAACAGTTTGATGTTATTGTTACCACCAACATGTTTGGAGATATCTTGTCCGATGAAGCCAGCATGATCACAGGCTCTATTGGTATGCTGCCGTCAGCAAGCCTCGGAGAGGGAAGCTTTGGTCTCTATGAGCCCATTCACGGCTCAGCCCCCGACATTGCCGGGCAGGATAAAGCCAATCCGATTGCTACGATTTCATCAGTAGCCATGATGCTTCGCTATACCCTTAACCTTGAAAAGGAAGCGGTCAGCATTGAGAAGGCTGTAGGTGAAGTGCTTGAGGAGGGCTATAGAACGGGTGATATTATGAGCCCCGGAAAGACCCTTGTGGGTACCCGGAAAATGGGCGAGCTTATTATTTGTAAAATAAAATAAATTACCAAGTACCTTATTATCTCCCTATAAAACAGAAAGGCGTGATATCATGCGCAGCCATGAAGTAAAGGCAGGGCCTGAGCGGGCCCCTCATAGATCTTTATTTAAAGCCCTGGGTCTTACCGATGAGGAGATGAACCGTCCCTTAATTGGTATTGTCAGTGCCAAAAGCGAAGTGGTACCAGGCCATATGCATCTGGATAAAATAAGTGAGGCTGTCAAGGCCGGTGTACGTATGGCAGGCGGCACACCCATGGAGTTTCCATCCATTGGCGTATGTGATGGCATTGCCATGGGACATATCGGCATGCATTATTCCCTGCCATCCCGTGAACTCATCGCCGACAGCCTGGAGTCCATGGCTCTGGCTCAGGGCTTTGATGGACTGGTCCTTATTCCCAACTGCGACAAGATTGTCCCGGGCATGCTTATGGGAGCAGCTCGTCTCAATATCCCCGCTATTGTTGTAAGCGGCGGCCCCATGCTTGCGGGAAGGGATGGCCAAAGAGGTATCAGCCTTACCAATATGTTTGAGGCTGTAGGAGCCCTTCAGGCCGGAAAAATCACTGAGGATGAGCTTAAGGCATGTGAGAACAATGCCTGCCCAAGCTGCGGTTCCTGCTCCGGAATGTTCACGGCTAACAGCATGAATTGCCTAACCGAGGCAATTGGCATAGCCCTTCCAGGCAACGGCACAATCCCTTCTGTTTATTCGGAACGACTCCGTCTGGCTAAGCAAACGGGCATGAAGATCATGGAGCTTGTGGAAAAAGACATTAAGCCCCAGGATATTCTAACGAAGGAGGCTTTCCAAAACGCCCTTACCGTAGATATGGCCCTGGGCTGCAGTACCAACAGCATGCTCCATTTACCGGCTATTGCTTACGAGGCCGGTGTGTCCTTCGATCTTGATACTGCGAACCGCATCAGTGAAAAAACTCCCAACCTCTGTAAATTAGCCCCAGCAGGTAATCACTTCGTTGAGGACCTTTACGCAGCAGGTGGTGTTTATGCGGTTATGAAGGAACTATCCATAAAAGGATTGCTAAATGAAAATTGCGCTACCGTTACAGGGAAAACCATAAGTGAGAATATGGCCAAAGCCGTTAATTTAAATCCCAATGTCATACGACCCATTGATAATCCCTATTCCGTAACCGGCGGCATTGCAGTTTTAAAGGGTAATTTGGCTCCTCACGGAAGCGTTGTTAAAAGAAGCGCCGTAGCTGAGAAAATGCTGGTTCATGAAGGCCCCGCCCGAGTCTTTAACTCTGAGGAAGAAGTCATTAAGGCTATTTTGGGTGGAAAGATCAATAAGGGAGAAGTCGTGGTCATACGCTATGAAGGCCCCAAGGGTGGGCCCGGCATGCGCGAAATGCTCATGCCAACCTCAACTCTTGCAGGAATGGGCCTGGATGCAGATGTAGCTCTTATTACCGATGGCCGGTTTAGTGGAGCGACACGCGGTGCATGTATCGGTCATGTTTCACCCGAGGCCGCAGAGGGTGGACCTATTGCTCTGGTTCATGACGGTGACATCATTGCTATCGATATGAAGGCCTGCAGTTTGACCTTAAAGGTTTCAGAAGAAGAGCTGGAAAAGAGAAGAGAGGGCTGGGTATGCCCACCGCCTAAAATCAAAAGCGGTTACTTGGCCAGGTACGTTAAGTTTGTCACCTCTGCCAGCGAAGGGGCCGTGCTCAAGGTATAAAAAGTTAATCTCAAGAAGTGAGAGAACCGTCTCAATGCTTCTCCAACAATTTGAAGGAGGTTTTTCTATCATGCGTTTAACTGGTGCTGAGATATTGGTTGAGTGCCTGCTGGAGCAGGAAGTTGATACCCTATTCGGATTTCCCGGAGGCGCTGTCCTCAATATCTACGATGCTTTATATAAATACCAGAATAAAATTCGCCATATCCTAACCTCTCACGAGCAGGGGGCGGCCCACGCTGCTGACGGCTATGCAAGAGCTTCCGGAAAGGTCGGCGTATGCCTGGCTACCTCTGGCCCGGGAGCCACCAATCTGGTAACGGGTATTGCCACCGCCTATATGGATTCCATCCCCATGGTGGCTATTACCGGAAATGTGGCTTTGAGTCTCCTAGGCAAGGACAGCTTTCAGGAGGTCGACATAACAGGCATTACCATGCCCATAACCAAGCATAACTTCATGGTAAGAGACGTCAATGACTTGGCCGATACCATGAGAAAGGCTTTTAAAATTGCACAGGAAGGTCGTCCAGGACCAGTGCTGGTGGATATCCCCAAGGACATAACGGCTCAATATGCTGAATTTGAGCCTCGAATGAGAACTATTCCTGAGAGACTGACTGAATATATTAGTGAACGCGCTATCCAACAGGCCCTCGACCTTGTCAACAGCAGCCGGAAGCCTGTGATCTATGCAGGGGGCGGCGTATCTGCCTCCGACGCATCAGATGAGCTTTATGAGCTGGTCGAAAAGCTTCAGGCGCCTGTAACCTTGAGCCTGATGGGGATGGGCGCTTTCCCGGCTACCCATGACCTCTATACCGGCATGATTGGTATGCATGGCACCAAGGCCTCAAATCTCGCTGTTACGGAGTGTGATCTTCTGATAGCTATCGGGGCCAGGTTCAGCGATCGCGTCATTAGCAAGCTTGACCGTTTTGCACCTCATGCAAGGATTCTTCATATTGATGTGGATGCGGCAGAGGTCAATAAAAATGTCCGTGTCAGCCATCATATTATAGGTGATGTAAAAGCTGTTTTATCCCGCATTAATCAAGGTATTGAATCAAGGGATCGGACCGAATGGTTAAGCTATGTAAAAGATCTTAAGGACAAATATCCGCTAAGCACTGAGGGAGAAGGATTGACTCCCCAGTTTATACTTGACAAGATCTATGAAATGACCGAAGGTGACGCGCTAATTGCCACTGAGGTCGGCCAGCATCAAATCTGGACAGCCCAGTATTATAAGTTTACAAGACCTCGTACGCTCATAACCTCCGGTGGTCTCGGCACCATGGGCTTCGGGCTGGGAGCCTCCATGGGCGCTTCCATTGCCTGCCCACATAAGCGGGTCTTCAATATTGCCGGTGACGGAAGCTTCAGAATGAATCTAAATGAACTGGCAACCGCTGTGGAGTACAATATTCCGGTTATTGTGGTGATTATGAACAACCATGCGCTGGGTATGGTGAGGCAATGGCAGAATATGTTCTACGACAAGCGTTTTTCTCAGACCACATTGGATCGGGGGACTGACTTTGTTAAATTGGCCGAGGCTTTCGGCGCTGCTGGGTTTAACCTGAGCAAACGAGAAGATGTTGAAAATACTTTGAAAGAAGCCTTAAGCTTGAAACGTCCGGTGGTCATCAATTGCGAGATTGACCGTGATTTGAAGGTGTGGCCTATGGTTCCTCCGGGTGCGGCCCTGGAAGACGTGATGGTCGGGGAATCCGATGTGATTAATAATTAATAGAAGAAAAGATGAATTTAGAACGCGGGATACTATTGTATCCCGCCTATTCTTTTGAAGGAAAACGAATATCTGGGAACCAACCAATAAAAACCGGTAGTAAAACCAATTACTTATTGACAACTGATAATGACCAAGCTATAATAATTTATAGATGAATGTTAACGCTAACATTTACATAAGGGGCCACTGAGCCCTATATCTTTTCGTTATAATGTTAACGTTAACAATATTGATGGAAAACAGCTCTAAATTTTTTTGAGGTAAAATGATAACGTTAACATATCTGGTTCGGAGGATAAAATGGTTACTTTAAAAGATATCGCAACTGCAGCAAATGTTTCAATGATAACAGTTTCTCGCGTAGTCAATACTCCTGACAAGGTAAAACCCGCTACCCGCAAAAAAATTGAAAAGATAATGGATGAGCTCCAGTACATTCCTAATTCAGCAGCCAAGAACCTCGTCTCTAAGAGGGCAGGAGTAATTGATGTTTATATTCCTGTTAATATCGACTTAAGCAATCCTTTTGTCATGCATTTTATATCAGGAATCAGCGAAACGCTCAGTAAACAGATGTACTCTTTTTTAATTCGCAGAAACCTGGAAAATGAGCACATTTGCGATGGATATATCGTGACCGGATTATTAAAGAATGAGATCAATGATTTTTATAAACACGCTCATAAATACAACAGGCCGGTAGTGTTATTCGGACATACACCTATACCCGAGGTTGATTGTATAGACGTTGATAATACTGTCGGGGCAAAAATGGCGACGGAATATTTAATAGGTATGGGGCACAAGAAGCTTGCGATGATTAATGTAGATGAAGATAAAGACTATACGGTAGATCGACTGACAGGCTTTCAGCAGGCAATCAAAGAGCACCATTTACCTCTTGAAAATATGACCGTCATATCCACGCCCAATAATGTTGATGGTGGTTATCAAGCTGCTAAAAAGCTACTACATCAAAGGAATTTCACGGGCATCTTCTGTGCCACAGATACAATGGCATTAGGCGTTTCCAACGCAATCATGGAAGAAGGCCTAAAAATTCCAAAGGATATATCCATTGTCGGATTTGACGGATTGGGTCATCATCTGCTCAATACACCCAGGTTAACAACAATTCAACAGCCCATTTTCAAAATTGGTTCAATGCTGGCTCAAACATTAATCAACAAGCTTAACGGTGAAAAGCGAAGGACAACGGAGCTTGTTGAGCCTCAGCTCATTTTTGAGGAGTCGGTAGCACGCAGGGATTCGATGCGAACTGATTCGCATTTGAATAAAAAATGAAAACTGGTAGGAGGAATTTTTATGACAAAAAAGGTAACTTCCATACTTCTTTGTTTGCTTCTGGTCGTTTCACTGGCAGCTTGCGGCGGACCTGCTCCGGCTGCACCATCTGCTACGGATACGCCGTCAACTCCGGCAGCATCATCCAATACACCCGCTCCTGCTACAGAACCTGCTAAAGAAACCCTTTCCGGTGCAATAAAGGTGTGGTCCTCAGGGGAGGAGTTAGGCCGCTTTGTGGAGGGCTTTAACAAAGTATATCCTGACATAAAGGTTGAAATTGAGGTTGTACCTAATTCAGACTTTATTGCCAAGCTTACCCCGACACTGTCAAGCGGTCAGGGCACCCCGGATATTTATACCGGTGAGTCCGACTATGTCAAATATCTGGTCGATTCCGGATTCTGGGATGATCTGAGAAATGAACCCTATAAAGTTGAAAAATACGTGGGCGATATGTGGGAATATGTCGTAAGCGTAGGTACCGATGCCTCCGGAGCGATCCGTGCATTGAGCTGGCAGGCTTCTCCGGGCTCAGTAATGTACCGTCGTGATTTGGCAAAAAAACATCTCGGTACCGATGACCCTGCTGAAGTCAGTAAATTGCTCTCCAGCAACGATAAGATGCTTGAAGCTGCAAAGAAGCTGAAGGATGGCGGAGTTAAGATGTTTGCCAGCTGGCAGGATATCATGAACATGCAGTTCTCTAACCGCAAGCAGCCGTGGGTCGTCGATGGCAAGCTTGTTGTTGATGAATCTATGGTCAGTTTTATGGATATGGCAAAAACCATTTCTAAGAGCGGATATGATCTTAATGTTGACCCATGGGCTCCGGAATGGACAGCAGCGGTGGAGAGCGACGATACCTTCTGTTATGTACTTCCTACCTGGGGTTACCAGTTTGTGGTTAAGCCTGCTGCCAATAAAACAAAAGGCCAGTGGGGTCTTGCCGAAGGTCCGGCTCCTTATGTTAAAGGCGGCACATGGCTGGGTATCTATAAAAACAGCCCCAATAAAGACCTGGCTTGGGCGTTTATGGAATATGTCACCTGTAACAGCGAAGCACAGAAAGCATATGCTGCCCAATATGGCGAGTATGTTTCCTTAAAATCTGCTGACCAGGCATTGGCAACAGGAGCAGGAGAGGAAGTTCTTGCAGGACAAAATCTCTTCCAGTTCTATAATGAACAAATGGCTAAAATTCCTAATAACTTAATGACGGGCTATGACGGCCAAATCAACAATGCTTTCCTGTCGGCAACAAAAGCCTATGCAACCGGTGCTTTGGACAAAGATGCTGCAATCAAGCAGTTTAAAGAAGACGTTGCAACCGCTTACCCCGATCTGGTTATCGAATAAATGATGATGGGCCGGCGGATCAGCATCCGCTGGCCTTTTGTTCCAAAAACCAGGGTAATTATTGCACGGAGGTTCCTTATGACATCGTTTAAGCTCAAGAGTAGAAGATTTGATAAAGGTCTGTATGGCTACCTGTTTATTGCTCCGTTTTTTATTATCTTTGTGATTTTTGGGCTCTATCCAATTATAAGTACTTTTATTACGAGTTTTCAAAAATGGGATGGTCTGATGCCTGCGAGCAGCGTAGGTTGGGCAAATTTTAAGAGACTCATTACCGATAAGGTCTTTTATCTTTCTGTCTGGAACACTTTCCGCATTTGGATATTCAATTTCATTCCTCAGATCTTATCCGCATTGATTCTGTCTGCTCTTTTTACATTCAATAAAATTCGTGGCATGACGTTTTTTCGAGCTGCATTTTACTTGCCCAATCTTATAACGTCGGCTTCTGTGGGCTTATTGTTCAACCTTTTATTCAATGGTGACAAGTCGGTGATCAACTATATCATGATTTCTCTGGGCGTGGAGGGTGCACCCTTTAGCTTTTTCAACAGTCAAGCCTTTACCTCCGGACTGGTTTCTTATATTCAGTGGTGGATGTGGTTCGGTTACACGACCATCATCGTAATGGCCGGTATGACTACCATTGAAAAAAGCGTATATGAGGCGGCCATGGTGGACGGAGCCACTAAGTTTCAGATATATAAGCGTATTACTATGCCTCTAATTCAGCCTACGCTCATCTATATTATGATTACATCAATTATAGGCGGTATGCAGCTTTTTGACGTACCGGCAACCTTGACAAACGGTTCCGGTGATCCCAGAAAAGCTGTTCTCACTCCCTCCATGTATATGTATAATCAAGGCTTTAAAAGTCACAATTTGGGTTATGCCTCAACCATATCTGTGGGTTTGTTCATTATTATAGCAGTATTAAGCGTATTTGCTTTCCGCTTTATGCAGAAGAAAGGAAGTGCATATGATGATTAAAATAAACAAGATCATTCTGGACACCGTGATGTACACCTTTCTTATTCTTCTTTTGCTGCTTTCCATCATACCCTTTTACCTGGTTGTGGTGAACAGCACCCATTCCAGCTTTGATATTGTAACACGCTTAAATTTGCTGATTGGCAATAATCTGGGTGAAAATTACGCTACCATGCAAAGCCATGTGAATATTTGGCGCGGTTTTGCAAACAGTCTTATCATCGCCATTCCTTATACTGTCTTTACAGGATATTTTGGAGCCATGACGGGTTATGGGTTTGCCAAGTTCAACTTTCGCGGAAAGAATATCCTGTTCGGAGTATTACTGGCTTCCATGATGATACCGGGCCAGTTGAGCATCATTGGCTTTTTTCAACTCAATCTTAAGCTGAAATTGCTGAACTCCTATTTGCCCTTTATTCTGCCGGGTATCGCAAATGCTACGGCGGTATTTTTCCTGCAGGGAATCATTAAACAAAGTATCCCTGATTCTATGATAGAAGCCGCGCGCATAGAAGGAAGCTCAGAATTAAGAATATTTAACCGGCTGATACTTCCCTGTATTCTCCCTGGTGTTTCAACCATGTGCATTTTCAATTTCGTATCTTGTTGGAACAGCTACATGGGACCGCTGATTATTATGAGTGACAGCGACAAATACACCATGCCGGTCATGATTGCAATGATTAAGGGAGTTTACATGACCAATTACGGCGCTATGTATTTGGCAATTGCCATATCCATTATCCCAATCGTCATTGTCTATATCTTCTGTTCAAAATATATCATCAATGGCCTTACGGTGGGCGCTGAGAAGTGAGGGAGGACTTATGAAACAAGTAAGATGGCGTTATTCCAATGAAGCTCAACAATGGGCGGAAAAATCCTGTAACGAAAGCGTAGTAAAAGATGCGGATTTATGGCTGGATGGGTCAGAATACCAAACCATGCTTGGATTCGGTGCCTGTTTTAATGAGCTTGGCTACAGGGCGTTACAAAGGTTATCTTCGGAACAGCAGGAAACCTTGCTGAGGGAATTGTTTCAGCCCGGAGAAGAACGGTGTAATTTTAACCTATGCCGTATGCCCATTGGCGCCAATGATTATTCTGAAGACTGGTACAGTCTGGATGAAACACCAAACGATTATGCTCTTGAGCACTTCTCGATATCACGAGATGAAAAGCTGCTTATTCCCTATATTAAGCGGGCGAAAAGCTATTCTGAAGAGCTTAAGCTCTTTGCATCGCCGTGGAGTCCTCCAACATGGATGAAAAACCCGCCTGTTTACAATTGGGGTAAGCTTATTTGGACGAAGGAGAACTTAACCTGCTATGCCAACTACTTTGTAAAATTCATTCAAGCTTATGAAAAGCATGAAATTGAAATTGAGCAAATTCATGTGCAAAACGAACCGGTAGCCAATCAAAAATTCCCTTCATGCATGTGGACGGGAGAGGAGCTGCGTGAATTTATCCGTGATTATTTGGGCCCGGTGTTTAGAAAAGCTGGCTTAAATACAGAAATCTGGCTAGGTACAATCAATGCTCCCGGCTGTGACTTTAACCGTCTTATTTTTGATAAGTGGGCTACGGAAGACTATGACTATTTTGCCAACACCGTTTTGTCAGATAAAGAAGCTTTGCAGTACATTTCAGGTGTGAGTTATCAATGGGGCGGCAAAATAGCTATCCAGCGAACCTTTGAAAGCTGGTGGCCGAGGATAAGGCTGATGCAGTCTGAAAACGAATGTGGCTTCGGTGACAATACATGGGAATATGCACGCTATGTTTGGACGATGCTTAAGCACTACATAGGCAATGGCGCGGAAAGCTATCTCTATTGGAATATGATCCTGGAACCTTTGGGCCGCAGTACTTGGGGTGATCCTCAAAATGCAATGGTCACAATTGACCCCAATAAGCAGACCCCAATTTATAATCCGGATTTCTACGTGATGAAGCACTTTTCTTCTCCCATAAAAAGAGGTGCCATTCGCCTTGGGGCAAAAGGACCCTTTGCGGCAGACAGCTTATTGTTTAAAAATCCGGACGGCTCAATTGTACTGGAGGCTTTCAATCCTTTTAAGAAAGTGCATTCCCTTACTGTTTCCCTCGAAAATGATACCTATCAATTTGATTTGGAGCCACAATCAGTCAATAGTATTGTATTTAATAAATAAAGGAAATAAGGTGCGTTATGCGGGCTAAATTTATCACCACACTCTTTAAAAATGAAGCAGTAGAGCAGATAACTGAGGAGCGGGCCTTTTACCCGGACGAAAAAAACCGTGAGCTAAACTTAATCAATTTATACCCGGAAATGACTTATCAGACAGTAGAAGCATTCGGCGGGGCTATTACAGAAGCAGTGGGAATGGTACTCAACAAAGCAACGACGGATTTGGCTGATGAGGTGATTCAAAGCTATTTCGGGCCGGATGGCATAGGTTACAAAGCGATTCGGACGCATTTGGACAGCTGTGATTTTTCTTCCGGTAATTATTCCGCAGTTGAGCAGAAGGAAGATACGGATTTTTCTACATTTACCCTTAAGCACGATGAACAGAACATTATTCCGTACATCAAAGCAGCTTATTTGACAGCAGGGGAGAATCTTCCCGTAATGCTTTCTCCCTGGTCTCCTCCGGCTTTCATGAAATCTAACGGGAACAAGAATGGAGGTGGAAAGCTTAAGAAAAACTACTATGAGGCATGGGCGAAATATATTTGCAGATACATAAAGGAATACCGCAAGCGCGATATTAATGTCACAATGCTTTCGGTGCAGAACGAACCAAACGCAGTTCAGAGCTGGGATAGCTGCATTTTTACCCCTGCAGAGGAAAAAGACTTTTTGCAGAACTATCTTGTGCCGCAATTAGAAAAATCGGGGCTTTCTTCAATTGAGCTCTACATTTGGGATCACAACAAAGAGAGAATTTTTGAACGGGCAAAAGCAGAGATCGATGAAACGACAGATGCTATGATTAAGGGCCTTGCTTTTCACTGGTATAGCGGTGATCATTTTGACGCCTTACGACTGGTTCGCGAAAAATATCCGGATAAGAAGCTTCTCTTTTCTGAAGGATGCATTGAGTACAGCCGATTTGATAGAAGCCGGCAATTACAGAATGCGCAAATGTATGCCCATGATATGATTGGAAATTTTAACGCAGGGATGAACACCTTTATTGATTGGAACATTGTTTTGGACGAGCAGGGGGGTCCAAACCATGCGGGCAATTATTGTGAAGCACCCATTATTTGTGACACAAAAGAAGGGAAGCTATACAAAAAACTATCGTACTATTACATCGCTCACTTTAGCAAGTACATTAAACCGGGCGCAAAACGAATTGCATCAACGAAATATACCTCCGACATCGAAGTAACAGCTTTTGACAATGCTGACGAAACACTAACCGTGGTACTGCTCAACAGGACAGCAAATGACTTGACCGTTGTAATCAGGTTATGTGAACAGCTTTTGGAGCTTACAATCAGAAAGGAGTCAATCAGTACAGTCATCATAAACAAATAGTTTTGATGGGAGGTAACAAAAATGCGTAAAAAAATAATTGCAGGTGTTATAACAGTTGCTTTGGTATTGACAGGTTTTCCAATCACAGCAATCGCAGTTGGTCCATCCGTGGAAGTATGGGTTTCCCAGGTGAATTCCACTAATACCGGGATGCTAAAGGGACTTGAAAAACAGTCTAACTTGCAATTTAATGATGATAACGGAACGCGAATCTCAAATTTGATCGCAGTTGATGAAAACAATACCTATCAAGTGATGGATGGTTTTGGGGCTTCTATTACAGAAGCATCTGCTTACCTTTATCAAAGTAAGCTATCATCTGCTCAAAAGTCATCTTTAATGAATGCGCTTTTTGATAAAGAAAATGGAATCGGGTTAAGTATGCTTCGCCAGCCCATCGGCGCTACTGACCATTGTGTTGCGCCGTATAATTTTGCACCTTCAGAGCAAGCTGATAGCTTACCCAATTTCGATTTTTCCCCTGAGTTGGCCGCAATTTTCCCTACCGTGCAAGATGCATTGGCTGTCGAGCCCGGACGTATCAAGGTCATGGCATCTTCCTGGAGCCCTCCGGGCTGGATGAAACAGAACAACTCAGAGCTCGGAATGTACAATGGTATAAAAGGAACACTGAAAACAAATAAGTACCAGGCATATGCGAACTATATCACGAAATTTATACAAGCGTATGAATCTCGGGGAATTGATATCTATGCAATCACCCCGACCAACGAGCCTGACCATGCGAGCTACGACTGGCCTGCACTTCCAATGTCCCATACTGAAGCACAAAATTTGGTGAAAAACTATTTATATCCCACTTTACGTGCAAATAATCTGGATACCAAGATCCTTTGCTGGGACCACAGCTACACGACAACCAATTATAAAGATGGCGTGTATCCGTTTAATTTCTATAGTGATACGGACGCCATGGCAAAAACCGATGGTTCTGCCTGGCACTGGTATGAAGGCGACGAAGAAGTCATGTCGGTGGTCCGTAAGGAATTTCCCAACAAAGACCTTTGGTTTACCGAGGGCTCTGGTGGGGAGTGGGGGTTCCCAAAATGGAGGACGGCATTCCTCAATCAGAGCTCCTGCGCTATTAACATCGCACGTAATTGGTGTAAATCCATCATCTATTGGAATCTTGCTCTCGATCAGAATGGCGGCCCAGATTACTATTATGATGTGAATCAGCATCAGGACTCTACAAATCGGGGACTTGTCACTATCAATACTAACACCAATAGCTGGGAATATAATGTTGATTACTATACTCTTGGTCATATCAGCAAATTTGTTCAGCCAGGTGCAGTGCGAATTGAATCTACAAGCTTGGATAATAACATAGAAACAGTTGCATTCAAAAACCCTGATGGAACAAAAGTGCTTGTTTTAACCAACCTTATTGCCTCAGCACAGAGTATTAAAGTGTTATGGGGAAACCAGTCCTTTACTTATCAAATCCCTGCTGAATCCATGGTATCGATGAAATGGAGCGGCACTCAAGCAAGCTCTGCACTGCAGCCTATTTGGTATAACAATTTAGAGAGCAATCAGAACTTCTCTGCAGGTACAAGCTCTTCCACTTCGTCTGCTGCCGGAACTGCAAACCTGAACAGCACAACTTGTGTTAACCTGACAACAACCGCAAATGGAGATCCTGGCGAAAGCAATCAATGCGCAATCATTCGGCCTCAAGCAGGAACAACCATTGATGCATCCGGATATGAATATTTACAATTTTCTATAAAGGATATGGTTAATCCATCCGGATGTACGGCGAAGGTCACCTTTGTTGACCAGAACAACAATACCTCCTCTGCTTGGGGTCATGAAAAAACAGTTTATGGAAACTGGACGCGTATTTGGGTTCCGGTAGGCGGCAAATATGGATTTGACAGACAACATATTAAAGAAATCCGAGTAGGCTTTTACTGGAAAGGCACCTACTACATTGACGATCTTTCTTTCTCACTTGGATACACCGATGGTATCCCCAGTCTGGGATCAAACCTTATTATAAATGGCAGCTTTGAAGATGACGGCAGCAAGGTGGCTTCTCCAAAGGGGTGGAGCTTTCATGGAGCAAATCCTGAATCCACATACCTTGAGAAAAACAGCAATTCGGCATCCGGCCGTTTCCATGTCGTCCATTATTCTGCAGCAGCTCACGATGCATATACATGGCAGACGGTATATGGCTTAGCGAATGGGACATATACATTGCGGGCTAAGGTTCAGTCCGGAGGCGGACAAACACAGAATAAAGTTATAGCAACTGATTTCGGTGGGTCTGAGATGAGTGTCCAGATTCCGGTAAGTACACCATGGGTGCAAGTAGAAATAACAAATATTCAGGTGACGAATAATAAATGTACGATAGCTTTCTATACAAAAGGAAATCCCGGCAATTGGAGCTGCCTGGATAATGTTGAATTCATTAAAAATTGATTCTTGAAAGATGTATTCGCTAATAGTATAGAGTTAAATAGGAGGCTGATAAATCAGCCTCCTATTTAACTATTCATATATTTTAGATTTTTTCTGATGAGATCACATCGTTGCCTTACACAGTCTGATGACCGCAAGGGATCCTCAGGAGTATTAAAAGCATAATCAAGCAATCTGTCTATGGTAGATGTAGCCACATGCAGGCGGGTATCCGAGGAGGCATAATAGATAAACACCTCACCGCTATCTAAGACTATGGCGCCATTGGTAAAGACAACATTGGAGACATCACCCACTCGTTCCGATCCCAAAGGGGCAATAAGATAACCGGAAGGTTCATTTATGAGCTTTGCAGGGTTCACAAGATCGGTAACAAAAAGGTAGATGACATACCTTAAACCTGCTGCCGTGTTTCTGACCCCATGAGCAATATGCAGCCAGCCCTTTTCGGTTTTGATAGGTACAGCACCGGCACCGTTCTTGCTTTCGGTGATGGTATGATACTTGCGGGGGCTTATAAGAGTTTCCGTTTCAATAATCGGATTGAGGATGTCGTCGCAGAGTCCAAAGCAGATACCTCCACCTGAGCCTGTTTCAATAAAACCATCTTGAGGCCTTGTATAGAAGGCATATTTTCCATCAACAAATTCTGGATGTAGGATCACATTTCTCTGCTGAGGAGATTTTGTTTTGAGATTGGGCAGGCGCTCCCAGTTTTTAAGATCCTTCGTTCGTACAATACCGGCCACGGCCACAGCTGAGGAGAGGTCGCCTTTATGTGAATTAGGGTCCAAGCTTTCGGAGCAGAATACGCCATAGAGGTTGAGTTAAACGCATATCATAGACATTGGTCTCGTTTGGTTCAGTATCGGGAAGCATTACGGGATAATCCCAAAATCTAAAACCCTCTGTTCCGCACTCACTTTCAGCAACCGCAAAGAAGGATTTTCTGTCATTTCCTTCGACTCTGGCAACGATATAGAATTTACCATTCAAATAGATGGCACCGGCGTTAAAGACTGCGTTAATACCCAGCCTTTCCATAAAATAAGGGTTAGTCTCAGGGTTCAAATCATATCGCCAGAAGAGGGGAATGTGATCCCTGGTAAGCACCGGGTATATGTATCGGTCAAAGACACCTTGATATTGCTCGCTCATCTTGTTTTTCCTGTCTATGAGCTTCTCATGCTTATCCAGCTCTTTATGATAGTGACTGTTAAACATATTCCAGTATCCTTTCGTAATCCAACTAATAAGTACAAGCAGGGCTATTGGTAAACTTATGTACTTAAATAATATAATATATTTTAAGTAAATGTCAGCTATCAAATAAAGATATACGTCAAAGTATAACGATATTGGATATCAAGAAATCTTGACAAAAGGTATCAAACAGTTATAGCATATTAATGATGGGGGATTAACTCAGCGGGAGAGTGCTATCTTCACACGGTAGAAGTCGCCAGTTCGAATCTGGCATTCCCCACCATAGTGGCTCTCGAAAATGGAGAGCCTTTTTTAATGCAATGGAAAAGCTCGTTGCGTATAATGATGATGAAGATTGATGGAGGATTAATATATGGGAAGACTCTTTGGTACGGACGGTGTAAGAGGTGTTGCCAACACGGAATTAACAGGGGAGTTGGCTTTCCAGCTTGGGAGAGCCGGAGCCTATGTGCTGGCAAGTGAAAAAAGCCATATGCCCAGAATATTGGTAGGAAAGGATACCCGCAGATCCGGTGATATGCTGGAAAAAGCGCTTATTGCAGGCATATGTTCAGCAGGAGCCGAGGCTGTCCTGGCCGGATTCATCCCCACACCGGCCATAGCTCATCTGGTACAGAAATATAACTTTGATGCAGGCGTAGTTATTTCAGCATCCCATAATCCTGCTGAATTCAACGGTATCAAGTTCTTTAATAGTGAAGGTTACAAGCTTTCAGATTCCCTGGAAGAACGTATCGAGTCCATCATTCTGGATAACGCTGAGACTGTTCCCAACCCCATGGGTGAGGGCGTTGGCGTTATTTCTGATTTACATACGGCGGTTGACGATTATGTGGCTTTTGCCATGAACACCATCCAATGTAGCCTGAAGGGTTTGAAAGTTGCTATGGACTGTGCCAACGGCGCGTCTTTCGTAACCTCGCCCAAAGCGGTGCGCAAGCTGGGGGCTGAGCTTCTGGTTATCAGCAATGATCCCGACGGATTAAATATTAATAAGGATTGCGGCTCCACACATATGGAAGCACTGAAGCATTATACCGTTGATAATGGCTGTGACATAGGTATTGCCTTTGACGGAGACGCTGACCGGGTTCTGGTAGTCGATGAAAAGGGGCAGATGGTAGATGGCGACAGAATTATGGCTATTATAGGGTTGAGCCTCAAGAAAAAATGTATTCTCAAAAAGGATACTATTGTGGCTACCGTCATGAGCAATCTGGGATTTGATGTCATGGCAAGAGAAAACGGGCTTAATATTCTCAAAGCCAATGTGGGCGACCGCTACGTTCTCGAAAAAATGCTAGAGGGCGACTTTATTCTTGGCGGTGAGCAGTCCGGCCACATTATCATCCGTAGTTTCAATACTACCGGAGATGGCCTTGTTACAGCATTGCAGCTTTTGCAGGTATTAAAGGAATCCAGTAAGAAGCTTTCGGAGTTAGCAAGTGTCATGACAGTTTTCCCCCAGGTTCTCAAAAATGCCAAAGTCAGCAATGACAAGAAAAACGCTTATCTGGATGACGTCGTAATTGCGGAAAAATGCCGGGAGCTTGAGGAAACCTTCCACGGAGAAGGCCGTGTTCTTATAAGACCATCAGGAACCGAACCATTAGTCCGTGTCATGATTGAAGGCCGGGATCAGGAATTCATCACAAAGAAAGCTGTGGAGCTGGTCAAGATGATTGAGGAACGGTTAGGCTAATTTTGTTTATTATTTAGCTTGCATGATCATAGTAAACCAAATAGAATATAATAGAAGTGAAATGCAAAAGTAAAACTGTTGGATAGGAGGCTTAAGTTTCTTAAACAGTATGAAAAGCGCCAGGACTCAGAAACAATGATGAAATATATTTACGGAGTAAGTATCGTATCATTGTTTCCATGAAATTCCGAAATATGCTTTCATAAATATATTTCGAAATTTCCAGGAGATTTCAAAGCTTGAAATCTCTGAGTTGACGAGGAGAGGGAGGCTATCGAACCTTCGGCGGAAACCCTCCGGTGTGCCACCATCGTTACAACACCTACAAAGCCAGTCGGTGACGACGGAACAGAATGTGTTAAGTGGACTTTCCTGCATTTCTTTTTAGTTTCATTTTAATCAAATTGAGGTCGTAACAAAACCATGTGCTGTTCTTTGCGTATGCTTTTTTGTGCATGCCAAGGCTGTGTTGGGCTATGCCTGTAGGAGCAACCTATACTATTTTCAGGCGTTTTAGAGCAAAGCCCGCCACAAAGCAACAGCAAAGTACCTGAGGTATAACCCGAAGGTTTAATTTTTATATCTATAAATGAATGAAGGAGAGTTTTATTTATGTGCGGAATTGTTGGTTATGTTGGTAAAAAGGATGTTACTCCTATTTTAATAAACGGATTAAAGAAGCTTGAATACAGAGGTTATGACTCTGCAGGCGTAGCAATTATTAACCATGAGAAAATTGATGTTATAAAGGCAAAAGGCCGTCTCGCTGTCCTTGAGGAAAAGCTGAAGGATCTTAAGCTCTCTGGTATCATGGGTATTGGTCATACGCGGTGGGCAACCCATGGAGAGCCCAATGATGTGAATTCACATCCCCATATCAGCAATAGTGGAAAGATCGCGGTTGTACATAACGGAATCATTGAGAATTACATGATGCTCAAGGAATTTCTGATGAGTAAGGGTTATGTATTTCAATCCGAAACAGATACCGAGGTTATTGCCCAACTGATCGACTATAATTACAAAGGAAACCTGATTAAGGCCGTAATGAACACTTTAAACGATGTAGAAGGGGCCTATGCACTGGGAGTGGTATGCACCGATTGCCCTCAGCAGTTTGTAGCGGCCAGAAAGGACAGCCCGCTCATCGTCGGCCTCGGAGAGGGTGAAAACTTTATTGCATCAGATATTCCGGCCATATTGGAGCATACCCGGGACATCTATATACTTGAGGATAAAGAGGTTGTGAGCCTAAGTGCCGACAAGGTGGAGATTTATAACCTTCTGGGTGAAAAAGTCAACCGTGAGGTCTTTCATGTGGATTGGGATGTGACCTCGGCTGAAAAAGGCGGATACGAGCATTTCATGATTAAGGAGATGTTTGACGAACCTTCGGCCATTAAGGCGACCATAAGTCCCAGAATTCAAAATAATGAGATTGTGCTGGACAAGTTTAATCTGACAGATGACATGGTTAAAAATTGTGAAAAAATTAATATCGTAGCCTGTGGAACAGCCTATCATGCCGGTGTTGTCGGAAAATACGCCATTGAAAAACTGGCGCGGATTCCTGTTGAGGTTGATCTGGCTTCCGAATTCCGCTATCGTGATCCTCTGGTCAATGATAAGCAAATCACCATCGTCATCAGTCAATCAGGAGAAACTCTGGATACCTTGATGGCTATGCGTGAAGCAAAGAAAAAGGGTTCACGAATCCTGGGCATCGTGAATGTGGTCGGAAGCTCAATAGCAAGAGAGGCCGATGATGTGCTGTATACCTGGGCCGGACCTGAAATAGCCGTTGCTTCCACCAAGGCCTATAACACCCAATTGTCGGCATTATGCCTTGTGGCATTGAGCTTTGCGCGAAGAAAGGGTCTATTGGATGACAAGACCTTTCAGAACTATCTGACTCAGCTTCAAGAACTGCCAAATAGGGTTGATCATGTGCTTCAGAAGAAAGAACTCATTCAAAAATTTGCCTACGAGCATTTTAACGCCAAGAGCGTATTTTTCATCGGGAGGGGTCTGGATCATGCCCTTTCCATGGAAGGCTCCCTGAAGCTCAAGGAAATCTCCTATATTCACTCGGAGGCCTATGCGGGCGGTGAACTCAAGCACGGCACCATTGCATTAATCGAGGAAGGAACGCTGGTGGTATGCCCTCTGACCCAGGAGCAGCTCTTTGACAAGATGGTCAGCAATATCCGTGAGGTTAAAGCTAGAGGGGCTGTGGTCCTGGCCATCGCATCGGAAAGGCATGTTGAAGAGGTTTCCAAGGTGGCCGATTCAGTGATAACCATTCCGGATATGGACCCGCTCTTTGCCCCGGTTGTTGCGGTAACACCCATGCAGCTTTTTGCCTATTATGTTTCGGTCATGAAGGGCAACGACGTTGACAAGCCCAGGAATCTAGCCAAGAGTGTGACGGTGGAGTAGGGGAAAATAAAGTTGTTCAAAAACATTAATGGCCTTCTCAATTATGAGGAGGTCATTATTATTAGCGTTCCTTCTCTAAATACCCGATGCTAGATTTCGCCTGGTTTATTACTCATCAAATTGTTTTATTTGACTAGGATGCTTTTTAAAGAAATCAACCCTAGGCTCCAAGTATTTTAGCTTATGATTTTTAGGGTCTTTCATAAAAGCATAAAGGGGCTTAAATATATTTTCCCAATCCCAAAAATCCATATCGAGGTTGAGATAGTCGTAAATCATCTCGGTTCCCTCAGGTGCGATCGGATGCATGAGGGCTGTTGCCGTTCGAACCATGTGAAACGTATTCATTAGCACCTGCTTATGGAGATTCACATCATTACTTTCTTCTGCCTCTCGAATCCTCTTTGCCCAATATTTATTTATGTTCCGGATATAGATGTCCATAAGATTCATAATCAAATGAAAATCGCATTTGAACATTAATCGTTCATATTCCAGAATAGTCCTTTGAGCTTCATCAAGTATCTCTTCGCTGATCTCTCCATTGGGAATTCTCCCTTCATAGTATTTCCAAGCGGTATAAAAGCATGACCTTACGGCCCTGTTAAATACATTTGAAAGCAGATTTCCTTCTTTTAAAACTGGGTCACTGCTATTCTCAACTGCTTTAGGGTTTAAAGGTTTGGGCTGGAACCCGACGCTTCGTATCCCAAGTCCCAAGCCTAGAAAATGTGCCCTCAATTGCTCAGGTGTATAATGCTCAAGCAGTTCCTTTGCTGTTGGTGGTTTAATTTTACCGCTGCTGCTCGCTTTTTTATCCAAAAACAAAAGATGATTATTAACGATGAGATCCGGTAATTGGAGCTCCCCTTCTTGGGGATCAGCAGTCGGATTTTTATTCTGGCTTGCCATAAACATAGCCATTTCAACAGGGCCGTAAAAATAAACATTATCCTCGCCTATAAACTGATATACCTTTGAATCTTTGGAGCACCACCAATTCTTCCAATCTTTTCCTCTCGTATTTCCCTGATCAAGACAACTTATTGTAAATGATATTGGTGCCCAAAGTGATTCTGGCCACACCCAGACGGTCAAGTCATCCAGTCCTTCAAGAGCTGGCGCTTGAACTCCCCATTCAATATTGCCGGTCAACCTGCAAGGAACGAGCGTTTTCCCCGTGCGAAATCTAATGGAATGATCTGCAAGCACCTGACAAGCTATCTCCCTATTCTTAAGGCTATCGAAAATCAATCGTGTTGAAGATTTTTTTTCGTCATCCTGCAAGGAATAATCAGGAAGAATATTTCTTATCTCGTCAACCAATTCCATATGATCTTTCTTAATATAGATAACGGGTGGTTCTAAGAACTCCTGAATGCTCTTTACGGCAAAGCTTCGAGAATTTGGTTCGGTTTTTACTTTTTCCACCCATTGGCAAAGCAAGTGATGGAATTGATCAAGTTTGAAATACCAATTTGTCACATCCCGCATTACAGGCTTATTCCCCGATAGAACACTCTTTGGATTTATCAATTCATTTGGCATATATTGATGTCCAAGAGAACATTCATCCGCATATGCTTTTTCTGATGAACACCCGGCTATGGGACATTGCCCGATAACCTGGCGCCCGTTGAGAAAGATTTTTAGCTCCGTATCATAGAACTGGGATGTTGTCATTTTGTCAAGATGCCCGTTGGCATAGAGGTTGTTTATAAAATCATGGGTAAACTCTTTATGAAGCTTTGAAAAAGGTTCTAGAGCTGATGCCGCAAATAAATCCAAATCTATATGATATAAGGATAAAACTTCTTTTTGGCGATAATGATTTAGTTCAACAAAATCATAGATAGTTCCGTTAAATAAATTTTCATTGATTAATTGGCGATAGCTTTCCATTATGGGAGAGCCATAACAATCCGTACCGGAAAGAAAAATAACGTTTTCTCTGCCGATTCGGTCACGCAAAAATCGTGCATAAGTATCTGCATGAATAAATACGCCACCTATATGGCCAAGATGGAGTTCTTTGTTTCCGTAAGGCATACCGGCGGTTACAACTGCACGTTTAGGAAATTTGGGTCTGTTCATATTAGCTCCTCCTTATATATGATGCTCATTCGTTTTGTTCTAAAATTAATGAATTGTCTGATTGGCTTTATGATAAAAATAAAAGCTCTCACCTCCAGGATAATTAATCCTGGGGACGAGAGCTAAATTACTTCGCGGTACCACCCCGGTTCACCAATACCTTGCAGTATTGATCTTAGTAGGTACGGTATCTTGGTTTACAGCAAAATACTAATACCCCTGCACTATAACGGATGCGCCCGTTGCAGCCTAAACTAATTAAGTATCGGTGCACAGCTCAAGAGCCTGTTCAACTGGTGATTCTATATCCTTTCTCAGCTATTGGGATTCTCTGTAAAAGAAACAATCCAGTCTACTATCCTCTATCATCACAGTAAGTTATTACAGCCCATTATAACTATTTTGTGTCATAAAGTAAAGATGCATACATGAATGTTTAGGTGCTCAGGGTTATGGTATCTAGCCGGAGACTGCCGTCGTGGCAGCAAAGCTCCAGTATATGCTCTCCCTTTGGCAATAGCCCCAAAATCACCTGGTATTCACCATACCCATCTAAAAGAGCTATATGTTCCTGTTCGTTGCATCGAACCAGGAGCGTGCCTTGGCCTTCTCCCAGAAGGGTCGCACAAAGAGCTCCGCCATCTTTCACGGAGAAGCGATAATAAAGGGTGTCGCCCTTCTCTAAAAGGGCGATCACGTTTTCTTCCTCTTGCTCCGGGCTACCACCATAATGTTTGTAATCCGGCACGCCTGTTTTTCCGTTTTTAAAGAGCAGAGTTGCGGGCTCGGATAAACGCAAATCTGCACCGGGTTTTCGTGTGGAGCTGATTTTGCAGGCATCGAAGGCTTCGCAGGGGATGGTAACCGGAGGTTGGCGGTTAAGTGCACAGAACACCTCTCGATTCAGTATCGGTGATGAAATGGATTGAATAAAGGCATCGAATATAGCGATGGCTTCCTCACGACCAAGGGGCGTATTATGGTCAAGCCAATCTATTATCTTATTCCATCCCTCCGGTACGGAGAAAGTTACGGGAGAGTTTTTAGAGTCCATTTTTTTGTATGACCAGAAGGACCAACCGATTCCCAACCGTTCATACAGAGGAAAAATAGTGGTGTACCAGGCAAGGTTGTTTTCGCCACCTTCACCCATGAAAAGGGGCGTATTTAAACGTTCTCCGTGGCGGATGAATTCCATAAGACTTTCCTGCTCGGGAGGGCTCCAGTATTTATGGAACTGGAGCATGATATTATCTTTTGCTTCCTGAGGCGTGAAGGGCTGGAAAATCGAAAAATCGGTTGCCCAGTGGGCACCCTCCAAAATAATGAGGTGCTTCTTATCCACTTCCCGTATAGCCTTAATGAGCCTGCGATACAAAGGAAGAATGCCGTCATTATATTGACTGAAAAAGTTTGGCAGAGGCTCGTTAAGGAGATCATACCCGGCTACGGCTGGCTCTTCCGCATAACGGAGAGCGAGCTGGCACCAAAGCTCAATGAGCTCTATCCGATATTGCTCTTCTATAAACAGCTTTGGGTTATCATCCTCACTGTCGTCTATGTTCTGACCGGTCTGCCCACCGGGTGCCCCATGTATGTCTAAAATCACATAGACATCCCTTGCCTTGCACCAATTAATAAGCCGATCTATACGCTCTAGCATTGCAGGTACCATCCTAACGGCACCATTGTCCATTGTGTAAAGATGCCGGGCGTTGAGGGGAAGGCGTACGGAGTTGTACCCTTCTTTTGCGATCAGCTCGATGTCCTCTTCGGTAATATAAGAATCGTAATACCGCTCCCAAAAGCTTTCAGCGTATTGATCTCCGCACAGGTTAAGGAGCATTTCCTCCATGCGCCGGGGGCGGTCACATTTAGTGTATAACTTCCACATATACCCTTCGGGTAAAAACCAGCCTCCAAGGCCGAAGCCACGGAGCAGAACGGGGGTCTGTCCGGCTAGAAGCTGGTTGTTTTCTGCTTTTATAAAATCCATGATCTATCCTTTCACTGCACCTTCGGAAATTCCTTGCAGTATCTGCTTCTGGAAAATAGCGTAGAAAACAATTACGGGGATGGCTGCAAGTATCAAAGCACTCAGTATGGCTGTCCAGTCGCTGCTGTACTGTCCAAAAAGCGTGTTGGTGGAAAGCAGCAACGTATATTTTTTATTGTCGGAGATTACGATCAAGGGTAATAAAAAGTCATTCCATACCCATAGTACATTAGTAATACAGACTGTTGCCGTTATGGGCTTCAAAAGAGGGAACACCACTAAGAAGAACAATTGCAGGCCTCTGCATCCGTCGATCTGGGCCGATTCCTCCAGTTCCAAAGGGATGCTTTTGGTAAAGCCATGATATAGAAAGATTGCCATGCTAACCCCAAGACCCGCATATACAAAGGAAAGACCTGCTAAAGAATTTTTGATATCAAGCACAAGCACTACTTTGTACAGGGGGATCATGATGGAGCTAAAGGGAATAAGCATGGAGAAAACAAACAGGGCATATATGAATTTGGCAAAACGGGTATCGGTACGGCAAAGCTTCCAGCCCGCCAGTGCAGAAAACAGGATCATCAAAGATACGCTAAAAAATGAAAGAAACGCAGTGTTTCCAAGGCTTCTCATGTAATGCATTTTCTCAAATGTCCGCGCGTAATTCTTAAATGATATGGCTTTTGGTAGAGACATGACATTGGTTAACAGCTCACCGTTTGTTTTAAAAGAATTCATCAAGGCCATCAGGATGGGAAAAAGGCAAAACACGGCTGCAATTGCCAAAAAGGTATAAATCAGAACATTTGAAGCTATTTTTCTTCGATTCATAACTTTTGCTCCTTATTCTTCATCAGGTACAGCTGAATAGCTGTGATGATAAATACGATGGCAAAAAGCACCGTGGATTTTGCGGTGGCATAGCCATAACGGATATTGCCTTTGAAGGCTTCTTCATAAATATTGATAGCCACCGATTGTGTGGCTCGACCGGGACCGCCTCCAGTGAGGGCATAGATCACGTCGAACACTTGGAATGCCGAATTGAGAGTCCAAAAAAAACATATGGTGAGTGCGTGCTGTATCATAGGAAATATGATGCGCCAGAAGCTCTGCCATGCATTGGCACCATCTAAGTTGGAGGCTTCTTTCATTTCCGTGGGAACACCTTGCAATGCAGCCATATAAATAATCATGAGATAGCCTACCGCACCCCAGCATGCTACGATGATAATGGCTATAAAAGCGTAATTAGGATCGCCGATCCAGGATTTATCCAAAAACTTTAAATTCCAGTTATCGGCCATGTAGTACATTACCTTGGTAAAGATAAACATCCACATATAACCGCCAATAACCATGCTTACCATGTTGGGCATATAAAACAATGTGCGTAATAATCCTTTTGCTCGTTTGCGGGATTCAATAGCAACAGCCAAGGTCAGGGCGACGGCATTTGCAGCCACGACCATGACGATTACATATTTGAATGTAAACTTCATGGATTGCCAAAAATAATTGTCAGTCATGATCTCAGTAAAGTTGGACAATCCCACAAAGTCAAAGGTCTTATTAAGGCCATTCCAGTCGGTCATGGCGTAGTAAAAACCGAAGACGGCTGGAATCAGCTTAAACACTAGATATACCAATAGCGCTGGAAGAACATATATGAGCAGGGTGAGGTTTTGTCCATGTCTCTTCTTCAAATAATCACCTCAGTTTTGTGTAGAAAAAAGGGCAGGTGCTTGCCCGCCCTTTTCAAAATCAATGAACTATTTTGCCAGCTTGTTGGCATTCTGAAAAGCTTTATCCATGCGGGAAATGAATTCGTCTTGCGTTACACTGCCTACATAATACTCTTGAAGCAGGCGTCCCTGTTCTTCTGTGACGGAGGAGGGAAGAACCAGATCCTGATAGGCTCGGCCAGCGGCAACATATTCGGAAGCGTCGTCAACCCAGGAAGAAGCTTCATAAGTGTGGACGGATGCCAGAGGATTGAAGGAGCAGGATTGGAACAGCTTTGCGGAATCCTTGTCGTCCAATACATAGTTGGCAAATTTCAAGGCCAGATCCATCTCTTTGCTGCTAGGATGCACGCCCAATGTAGTAGAAGTAGATAAGTTAACCAAGGTACAGGCTTTGTTGTTATTGACTGGCAGAGCGAATACGCCCAGCTTCATATCAGGATTGGTGGACATAATGGTACCGGAAGCCCATGTACCTTGTACATACATTGCAGCCTTGCCATTGGCGAAGTCAGCGGAACCTGCCTCAGAGCCTTGCTCGAGGGCACGGTCTGTACCATTCTTCATGATTACGTCAATAACACCGAATATATCGCGCACTTCTTCATAGGAACCTTCGTCCTTATACATGCGCTCTACCCAGTCGGGAACCTCGCCGGAAACCTTACCGCCAAGGGTAAGAGCGGTCATAAGCTGTGGAACCCATTGTTCCTGGTAAGCCAGCATGAAAGGTGCATAGCCTTTAGATTTCAGTACTTCACAAACATTTTTCAGTTCATCCAGAGTATTAGGAGGTGTTATTTTGCATTCTTCAAAAATAGCCTTGTTGTACAAGCAACCCCATGCCTGACTTTCAATGGGCACTGCTAAAAGTTTGCCCTCTTTTGTAACAGTAGCTTTAACATTTTCGTAAATCTTACCAGCTAAAGGTTGGCTGGATAAGTCGGTTAGATTCTCTGCTTTGTTATATGTAGAAATATTGTTGCTGTGCAGTGTGTACAGATCCGGTGCATCGTCCCCGGTCAGACGAGCCTGCAGAACGCTCTCATATTGATCGGAGCTGGGCATTTCAAGGTTTACTTTTACCTTGATATTATCTTCTGCCAGCACTTTTGCTTCAAACTGCTTGCAGTAGGCTTCCCATTGCTCCATATACTGAGGGAAACTCATCATAATATTGAGTTCAGCTTCCCGAGGTGCTGCGGCCGTGGGAGTCCCGGTAGAGGTAGAAGTCGGGGTGGGGGTAGGGGTGGTACTAGTAGCCTTGTTGCCGCATGCAGCCATAGTGAAAATCATACACAAGCCAAGGATAAGTGCTAATAACTTTTTCATGTTCATCCTCCTTATTATTTGGTAGTTATGCACCATAACATAATTCAAATATACTTACGCATTGTGCATAAGGCTATATCCATATGCAATGTGTTTTATTGTCAAGAATTAATCCCGTTGCATTTCACCCGGGGTTCTACTAAAAAACCTCTTAAATGCCTTATAAAAATGGGCCTGATCCAAATAGCCGACCATGGCACCCACCTCTTTCAGAGGCACTTTATACTCTGTGATCAGATTTTTTGCCTTATTCATACGCAAAGCCGTAACATACTCGGAAAAGCCTTCACCGGTGGATTCTTTGAAAAGCTTGCTTAAATACTCCTTGCTTACGAAGAATCGGGCTGCGGTTTCCTTCAGGGTGATGCCGGTGGCGAAATTCTCCTGAACAAATGTCTTTACCAGATTAATATCCAGTCGGTTACGGGCTTTGATGAGCTCCTGCACCGACTGGGATGCCCGGCAATACAGCTCACAGGAAAAATCAAGCATATCTCCCAGCGTACAGCCCCGGCTAAAGACAAAACTTGTATTTTGGTTTTCAAAGACTTCTGAGGGAGAGTACCCGCTGCTGATGATAAAACGCTGTAACCAGCCGATGAGTCCGTAATAGATGCCAATAATTGCTCCACGGGATATATTTTCATTTTCATGACTTTCAATCAACTGGTTTATTTGATTAAATTTTTGCCGGATCATAGGCGCATCTGCGGAGAAAAGACATTCGTAAGCGCTGCTTCGAAGTGCAAAGTATTCACCCGTCCAGGGTGCATTTAAGAAACCGTCTATATACTCACCGGTTTCTGCTTTTTCGCGGTTTTCTTCATTAAGTAAGGTAACACAACGTTGAAGCTGATCATTGAGCTCCTCCGGCTTGATGGGCTTAAGTAAATAGTCGGCTACATCCAGCTTTAATGCGCTCCGGATATAAACAAAATCATCATATCCACTGATAATGATAACCTTGGCAGTATTCCCCTTTTTTCGCAGGTGACTCACCAAATCAATGCCACTTAAGTGAGGCATGTGAACATCCGTGAGAATGATATCCGGTTGTAGCTGCTTGATAAGCTCCAGGCCGTAGTCACCATCGGAAGCCTCTCCGACAACCTCAAGATTTAGTGTTTCCCACGGGACAAGGCTTTTAATCACATCCCTTGTCCATGGTTCATCATCAATGATGACCACCTTATACTGTTCCATTTTGGGCCTCCTCTTTTGTTACTTTCATCAAGACTTGCACCAAAACCCCTTCGCCTTGAGTGCTGGATATGGTAGCGCCATATTCATCCCCTGGAAATTTGAGCCTTATCCGGGAATTCACATTATTTAAGCCAATGTGGGCACCGGACCCCAAAGCTCTTTCCGCGCCCCTTGCCAATTCCTCCTGGATATAGGCAAGGCGGTCCGGTGAAATTCCAAGACCGTTATCTGCAACCGACAGCAGCAGGTCACCTGAATCTGTCAGATGCCCGCCCAAGCATATGCGCCAGCTTCCGGTTTTATCGGCAAGGCCATGCTCAAAGCTGTTTTCCAAAATAGGCTGAAGGATCAATTTTGGGATTAGACAATCCATAACATTCTCATCGATATCCATTGTCAGCTTGATACGGTTATCAAACCGCTGATTCTGGATGGTGAGATAGCTCTGAAGGTACCGTATCTCTTCTCTTAAGCACACCATTTCGCGGGAAAAATTGAGGGAGTACCGCATGATGTCGCTGAGGGCCAGAGTGACAGAATAAATCTCGGGAGCATTCTTCTTTAACGCCATCCCACCAATGACCTGTAGGGTGTTGTTCATAAAGTGGGGATTGATTTGCGCCTGCAATGCCCGAAGCTGTGCATTACGCTTTTCAATCTTGCTTTGATACTCCTTCGCAATCAACTCTTGGTTTCGCGTCATCATAACATCAAAGCTCTCATTGAGTAAACCAATCTCATCATAGCGCTTGGGACCGGAAGGAGAATCATAGTCTTTTAATGTAGCATGACGCATTTGATTTGAAAGGGAAATAATAGGCTTACTTATGATGCGGCTAAATAAGGCAGAGCAAAGAATAGCTGCCATAATAGCGAAAACAGCGGTTGCAACACCGATCCAAAGGGTTTGCTTCATGGCGGAAACAATGACCCGGTTTGGCACGACCTGCATGATTTGCAGCTTACCACCGCCAACCGGACGATAGAACGAGAAATTTTCGTTGTCGGTATTCTCCCAAAGCTGGCCTTCACTTAGCTTATGTGACAGGGTAAGAATATCTTCAAGCTTTAAACGGTTTTCGTTGCCGTAATTGGCTACCAGCAGTTGGTCGTCATCATTGAGAAGCGTAATGGTCTCATCATCGCTGGTTTTGATATCGGCCAAAAGTTCTTCTATCGCATAGGGTCGCATCCGAATCACCATCAGGGCTAAGGGCGTCTTTGTTTCAAACCGGTTAATTTGATGTGCAACCAATAATTCATTTTTTTCTAAAATAAATACTGTATTGGTTTGTAACGTTTCCGTTCGCTGCAACCAAAAATCCAGCTTATTCTGGGTCTTCTCCATCACTGCACCAGAACGCCTTGCTGACAGCACAACATTATTAGTAAGGTTGTACAGTTCAATGGAATTGATGCTGGAATCCATGCTGAAAGCGGCATTCATGGATGAAATCAGACGCCACTTTGCTGCGTAATCCAGTTCTTGACCATCATTGCACCATGAAAAGATATCTGCTTTTAATTCCTTATTGACTTCAAATTCATAGAATTGCTCTGTATATCCTCTGATAATCAGTTCCAGCCTGTCCTGAAGCCAGCCAACACTCATACGCCGGGTCTGGATAATCTGCTCGCGCATAGTGCTATAAATATGATTCATGGTAAAGAACGTAGCAGCAAAGACGGGGATGATGGAGATGAGGGCCATCCCAAGAAATAATTTTTTTCGAATGGACAGCCGTTTTCTTTTCTTGTCGAACTTCATAGAGGCCTCCACGTTTTTCGTATACTGTTGCATGTTTTTACTATAACATGGAAACAGCGCTATCCTTCAAAAAAATATTGTAGGAATTTAATGATTTTTTTTGTTAATATTTAATCCCTTCAGGGAAAAACCGCCAGCTAAAATTTGACATTTTACTAATTTATATTTATAATTTTCAATAAAACATAATAATAATGCACGTCTTGGTTTAGAGGAGAAATTTATGAAAAAGATAAGCTTAATTTTGATAATTTTGATTCTAATATCCAATAGTCTACTGGCTTTCGCTGCATCTGATACATCCTGCTTTACAAACAACAAGGCACTTGATGCAACCTTTGTTCAGTTGGAAAAAGCTTTTATGGCAAGCGAACAAAAGGATTGGCCCATTGAGGTTGAAGCGGCTGTATTCCAAGGTAAAAAAACCATAAAGGTACCTAAGATGACTGAGGCCTTGATTAAGGTAGCAGTAACGGAAGTCCTCAATGATATAAGGGTTAATATTGAGATAAAGGAAGAGGAACTGGGTGGACTAACCAAAGAAGATTATAAAAAAATTTCAGCTCAGCTTATTCAGGGCACAAAAGTTAGCAGGGGATATTTATATTGGGATGTTGATCTGAAATTTATCATTTTGTCCTTTGGAGTTGGCGGACGCGAGTATGAAAGATTTGATAATTTAACGGGCAATTTCGCAAGCATGGGTTCTGAATTGGACGAGGTGTCTTCTGCCGATTTAGAGGTAAAAGCCGACGTTGAAAGATATATTAAACAGTCCATACAAAAAGGAAACAAGTTCAGCCCAGAAATAGCAAAGAACCTGCCTGAAAGAATAGACCGTTTGTTCAAAGAGCTAAGGCCCTCAAAAATTATTGCGGCACAGGCTATTTCCGCAATTCATAAAGACATATACACCCTCGACTTTACAAAATTTGACGGATCAGAATCACTGGAGTCAATTATAGAAGGTTACCAATCCTTGATTGAGAGTCGTCAGGAAGAAAGGGACGAAGAAAATAAGATTACTAATTTTAAATTTCCAAACGATGAACCATCACCGGAGCATAGAGAATATATTGTGGAATCAATACTTGATGGGGAATTATCAGAATATTTTACCTCGGGCTTCAATAAGGCGATAACAATTGATGAGCTTGCAAGGCTGTATTTTGAGTCAGAAGAAGTTGATGAAAAAATAGAGTTTGAGAAGGGAACAATTGACCCGAACGCACCTGATTATATTAAAAATGCCTTTATCTATGGAATGATAGATGACAGCAGGGATTTGAATAAGCCGCTTAACAGGCTTGAGGCAACAAGAAGGCTGATTAACGGTATCATATATACGGAATCAGGTGTTGCAACAACATTGAGGATTGTTGATTGTGCAAAAATTCCATTTGCTGATCTGGTAACGGTAGCAAATTGTCTTAACTATGGCATGGACGCAATAGGAATGAATTTTGAACCTCAAGGAATGTATACAAAAGAGGATGCGATAGCGGATAAATTTAAATTCGATTTCTACAATATCAGAGGTTATAATGCTCCCATAGATTTATCTGATCCATCCAAAATAGTAATAGGAAAAAATACCGTGCATATGCAATTTGAAAACAAGGAGCAGGTCGAGGAATATATTGCATACGAGTTTGAAGATTCAGCAATAGGCAATATTAAAAGAAACGGAAGCTATCTGAGAATCGACACGGGCTGTGCCCTGTTGGAATTCTTTACTCCTGAAAACGGTATAAAGTTTACGTTTAAAAATGGCGTTAAATTTATTGATTTTGAGGATGGAGTCTACGGACCCCAATTACAGTATAAAATAGAGCCTCGCGTTCTAAAAACCGGCGAAACAGTGGATATGAATATGCAGATAGATTCGGAACATAAGAAGCTATCTGCAAAGATTGATGCTATTCTAGCTAAAATCATCAAGGCTAATATGACGCCAGAACAAAAAGTCAAAGCCATTCATGATTATGTGGTTACACATATAACCTATGACGACAATTATCATGATGAAGAAACCGTAGAGAATTTGCTGAAAACCATTGACAAAGGACGAGGTGTATGCGGAGATTATACCATGTTATTTCAATACTTATGTGACAGGGCATCCATTCCATGTATCAGTGAAGCTGGCAATGTTAGCTCTTCACCTATTGATCATGCATGGAACGTTGTATTTTTGAACGGTCAATGGAAATTTATCGATACGACCTGGGATGATGGCGATCCAAAGAAAATCTCGTATAAATACTATATGGTGGATAAGTTCACGTTTATGAAGGATCATACACCTATGATGGGCGTTCCTGAAGAAGCTTTATGTCCTGATATTGACGGTTTGAAAATAAAGACTCAAGACGAATTAATGGTCTATCTACTTCAAAAATTTTATTGGATTGATGGCTTTACAGTAACTTTCAGAATGACCGATAAAAATGTGAAGCCAAACATTGGTTATCTATGGCCTACTGCTGAAGTAAAGATAGTCCTAACATACGATGCGAAAAATGATTTGTACACAGTAGCTGCCAAGGCTAGATAAGATATAACGATGCCATCTCTTTACGGGAGGTGGCATCGTTTGTTTCGAGATGTTATCAGCTTTTTGTAGTATAATGAATTCGGTGATAAATAAATGAGAAGAAGTGTAATAATTGACCATTTGTGTCAATCGAAGCGCAAGCTTGATTACATCAGCTTTATAAAGAATTTTGGAATTGTTATAGGTACAATGATACTGGCTACCGTTCTCTCACTTTTATTTCGTTACATAGGTTTTCATGAGTCCAACATTATCATGGCTTACATTTTGGGAGTTCTTGTAGTATCCACTCAAACGGAAGGATATGTTTACGGTATTATTGCGTCGGCCATAGGGGTGCTGACGTTTAATTTCTTCTTTACTGAGCCCTATTATACTTTCGCCGCATATTCACCGGAATACCCGGTAACTTTTATCATCATGCTCATTGTTGCCATTATAGCCGCCACTTTGACGACCCGTTATAAAAATGAAACTTACAAAACTTCACTTCGTGAGATCAGGGCACAAACGCTCTATCAAATCAGCAAAAGCCTGTTAAAGGTTCGCAGTGTCTTTCAAATTGCTGAGATAGCAGGCAGGGATATTGTCAAACTTTTTAACCGTTCTGTCGTTATTGCTGTTATTGGTGAGAATGATGGCCTAGACGAACCGAGAATCTATTCATTCAAGGATGATGAGCGTACAGATATTTTCAAATCTTTCAATGAACTGCAGGCAATCGCTGAGACCTTTAAAACCGGAATACCTGGTGGAGCCGGTACGCCCGTTTTCTCAAACAGTTCTGCCTATTATCTCCCGATAAAAGGTCAAAGCGGTATACTTGGCGTTATCGGTATTGATTGTTTCAACAATAATCTGCTTAATGATGAGCAAAAGGAGCTTCTGGAAACTGTTGCGACTCAAATCGCTTTTGCGATAGAGCGGGAACGGCTATCGGAAAAACAGCAAAAATCGAAGATGGATGTTGAACGCGAAAGGCTTCGCTCAAATCTTCTCCGTTCAATATCCCATGATCTGCGAACGCCTTTGACAGATATTTTAGGGGCAACGGGTACCATTCTGGAAAATGACGAAATACTGGATCGGCCAACGAGAAGGGAGCTTTTGCTGAACGTCTATGAGGACGCCAGCTGGCTCATTCATTCTGTTGAAAACATATTAAGCATGACTCGAATTGATGAAGGACGGATAGAGATTAAAAAAAGCATGGAAGCCGTTGAAGAGATTGTTGCCGGGGTTGTGTCCCGATTTAAAAAACTGGCGGAAAACCATGTTATCAATATCAACATGCCCGATGAATTAATTATGCTGCCTATGAATGGAGCATTAATTGAGCAAGTTCTGGCAAATCTGATTGACAATGCGGTCCGATATACGCCGACAAATTCAACTATTAATATTAACATCAGAGTTGAAGGTGAACATGTCGTTTTTGAAGTATCCGACAATGGCGGAGGTTTTCCGGAGGATGCAATTACATCTTTATTTAATAGATTTTTCACCGTTCAGACGGATGAGGGAGGCAGACGAGGTACAGGTCTTGGACTGGCCATCTGTAAATCCATTATTACTGCTCATGGCGGTGACATAAAAGCATTTAATAACGATCATGGCGGAGCAACATTCAAATTTGTGTTGCCATTAAAGGAGTAGAGTATGGATAGTAAACCCTTGATACTGGTAGTTGAAGATGATAAACCGATCCGTAAGTTTATATGCGTGTCCCTTGAAGCTCAGGGTTATAGATGCATTGATGCACATAATGGCTTATCCGCCATATCTCTTGTTTCATCGCATAATCCGGATATTATTATTATTGATCTGGGATTACCCGACATTGACGGATTGGAGGTCATTGCGGCGGTAAGACCATTAACAAAGGCAGCGATCATCGTTGTCTCTGCCAGAGATAAAGATAACCAAAAAGTTGAAGCTTTAGATAATGGGGCCGACGATTACCTTACAAAGCCCTTTAGCGTAGTAGAGCTCTCAGCGCGGATTAGGGTGGCCTTAAGGCATAGGAACACAGAAAATACACCAGAATGTAATCAATCAGGGATATTTACAATTGGGGATTTGGTAATAGATTTTGAGAAACGGCGTGTTTTTCTCCATGATGATGAAATACACCTTACGCCTATTGAATACAAGCTTATGTTGATTTTTACGAAATACCCGGGAAAAGTGCTTACACATAAATTCATTATCAACGAGATCTGGGGAAGCTACAGCGGAAATGATACCCAATCCTTACGGGTTTTCATGGCCAATATTAGAAGAAAGATCGAAAAAGATCCTGCACAACCAAAATATATTATTACTGAGGTTGGCGTAGGTTATCGGTTAATTGATCAGTAAACTCTTTAAATTCTGGAACCCGCATAAGGGTTCTTTTTTTGCGCTTTCATAACAAAAAATTTATACAATATCTATTTTCTTAATTGGATACTTATATTCCGTGACCATTCTTAACACCGGATTTATGGGTTTATAGTATATATTTTGATTAGGCCGAAAAAGGAAGTGATGATTTATGACCAAAAAGAAAACCGATTACATTATCGTTGCGGGATGCGGCAGGATGGGAATGAGTATCGCCTCCATGCTTTCATCCCAGGGTGAAAAAGTCGCCGTTGTAGATATAAGTGAATTATCATTCAAGAAGCTTTCAAATAATTATAAAGGATTGTTTATAGAGGGAGATGCAACGGATATTGATGTTTTGGAGAGAGTCGGTATTGACAGGGCTGATATGGTAGTAGCCGCGACAAATGATGATAACGCTAATATTATGATTTCGGAAATAGCAAGTGCCATTTTCCATGTACCAAAAGTAATATCCAGGCTGTATGATACCGACAAGCAAAGTGTTTATCATGAATTCAACATCAATACTATCTATCCGGCAAAACTCTCTTTGAAGGAGTTCGAGAATGTGTTATCACAGTCCGATCCGGAGGTTTATAGATGAACATATTAATTGTTGGGGGACGAAAGAAGGTTGACTTTCTTGCACGGTCTCTTCTCTCTAAAGGACATCGAGTCACCATTGTTCATGATAATGAGGATTACTGCAAGTACTTATCTCGAACGCATGACATTCCTGTTATTTGCGGAGACGGAAGCAAGATTGATATTCTTGAAGAAGCTGATATACATAAAGCCAAAATAATCATTGCAATGACTCCGAAGGATGCTGATAATCTTGTGATTTGTCAGATTGCCAAAAAGGTCTATGGGGTGAAAAGTTCTTTCGCAACAGTCAATAATCCAAAGAATGTTGAAGTGTTCAAAAAGCTGGGAATTAATTCGGCACTCAGTGCAACCTATATTGTGGCCGGGATTATTGAACAGATGGCGGCAATGGACGAAATATCGAACTATATCCCAATAGAACAGGGAAAGGTGGTTGTCATGGAAATCATGGTTCGCGACCATTTTCCTGTCGTCGGCAAAGCACTCTCTGATATTAAATTTCCCGAACAGGCAATAATAGGCTGCATTATCCGTGATGTCGACAGCTTTATTCCGCGGGGCAGGACGGTCATCCAGGCTGAAGACAGGTTGATTGTGCTGTCGCCGCCTGAAATTCAAAAGGATATCATAAAACTAATCTCTGGAAGGACTGACTTTTAAAAGTGAGGTGGCAGTAATGTATATCGTAATAATCGGCTGCGGACGGCTGGGGAGCATGCTGGCAAAAGAGTTGTCAGACGAGGGCCATGACGTCGTTATTATTGATCGGAATAAAGAAAAACTGGATGTTCTGGGCAGCGGCTTTAACGGGCGAAAAATAAGAGGTATAGAATTTGATAATGATATCCTGCTGGATGCAGGGATTGAGAACACAGACGTATTTCTTGCTATGACTCCAAGCGATAATATCAATATTACCTGTGCACTGATTGCAAAAAATATCTATCATGTTCCCAGGATAATCGCGAGGGTCTGTTACCCTAACAGAGAAAAGATCTATGAGAAGCTCGGAATTGAATCCTTTAGTCCAACCTGGCTGGGTGCTCAAATCATCAAGAGACGGATAACGGACAACGGCGGGAAAAAGGAAACCTTGCTCACTTCTTTTGTAAAGGAGATGCCATGATGAAATCACTTATAGTTGGAGGTGGCAAAATAGGATATTACCTTCTGAAAACCTTGAAAGAGAGAAATCAGCAGGTAACCCTCATTGAACTGGACCAAGAAACCTGCAGTGAAATTGCTGACGATCTTAATGCTGACATCATATTCGGGGACGGAACCGATACGGATGTTCTCAGCGATGCAGGTATTGAGGACGCAGAAATAGTTGCCGCCGTAACAGGGTCCGATGAAGAGAATCTGGTAATCTGTCAGATAGCGAAAGTGCAGTTCAATGTTAGAAAAACCATAGCAAGAATCAACAATCCGAAGAATATCCGGATGTTTAAAGCTCTCGGGGTGGACAAGACGGTCTGTAGTACTGAGGTCATAGCCAACCTTATTGAATGGGAGTTTGAAAAAGATAATGTCAAAATAGTTCAGACCTTCGAACGGGGAGCCATGCTTCTTGTAGAAACAGTAGTTAATTCAAATAGTATATGGCGTGACAAATATGTTAAAGAACTGGAGCTTCCTGAAGAATGTGTCATTGTCTCTATTCTGCGTGAGAACCAGGTGGTTTATCCCAGAGGAAATACCAAGATTGTTAATGGGGATAGGGTTTTAGTCATCCTCAATACTCATGTCATGCCTGAGTTTAGAAGGCTGATGAATCGATCGGCTGGAGGTAAGCCAAATGAAAAAAGCTATAAAAAATCTTAAGGGGCTTGCTGTGGAATTGCTGTCAACCGCAATTTTACTTGGAGTACTTTTGGTTGTCAGTATTATCATAATGGGGTGAGTATTGTGAGGACCGTGAAGACTGCTTCAACCGGCATTTACATAATTAGTTACTATACCGGCTATATCATACTTGGAACAGCATTTCTTATGCTTATACCAATCCTCACATCCTTGCTTCTTGGTGAATGGAATGCTCTGTTTGATTTTATTATATCAATCAACATCGCATTTATCATTGGTTTTCTAATGATTTTAATTGGAAGAAAAATAAAGAGAGAAAAGTTCAGCATCCAATGGAAACATGGTTTTGCAATTGCATCACTTTCATGGATTATGCTGATGGTTCTGTGCGCGGTTCCATATTGGCTCAGCGGACATTTAAAATCGTTTCTTGATTCATGCTTCGATGTGATGAGCGGCTTTACAACCACCGGTATTGTAATGATACAGGACCTTGATCATATTTCCGTTGGCTTAAACATGTGGAGGCATATGCTTACCTTCATAGGTGGCCAGGGGATGGTAGTATTTGCCTTGACTTTTCTATTCAGGGAAACCGGCGGGGCATACAAGATTTATGTTGGTGAAGCAAAAGATATTGAACTGGTTCCGAATGTTAAGGGAACAGCCAGAATCATATGGAAGATAAGCATGATATACCTGGTCGTAGGCACAATAGCTTTGTGGATTAACGGAATTCTGATTGGCCTTGAACCTCTGAATGCTTTTCTCCATGGATTATTTATGTTTGAATCCTCCTGGAGTACCGGAGGTTTTGCTCCAATGTATCAGAATGCTCTCTATTATCATAGTTTTTCATATGAGATAGTAACAATGATATTCTTTGTCTTAGGCTCACTAAATTTTGGACTGCATTATGCTGTGTGGCAGGGAAACAGGAAGGAGCTAAGAAAAAATATTGAAACACAGAGCTTTTTCATAACAGTCTTTATTGCAAGTGTGTTTGCTGTTATAGGGCTTGCCAAGCTAAACGTCTATCCGGATTCAATATCAGTCTTTAGAAAAGTTATTTATCATGTGCTTTCAGCTCATACAACAACAGGACTTGGAACCCTGTATGCAAGGCAGTTTGCTCTTGAATGGGGAGATTTTGGTGTATTGATTTTGATCATTGTAATGCTTATCGGGGGATCGGCCTGTTCAACAGCCGGTGGCTTTAAGGGACTGAGAGTAGGTATCGCTTTTAAGGGATTGCTGGCGGATATCCGAAAATTATTATCGCCGGAAAGGCAAGTTACGGTGTACAAATTTCACTATATTAAGGAACAAATTCTTTCTGACGGATTGGTCAGAGCGTCCTCTTTGATTATCTTGTGTTATATTGTGATATTTGCCATAGGTACAGCATTAGGAGCATTTTACGGCTACCCTTTGCTGAGTGCAGCTTTTGAATCTGCCTCGGTTACGGGAAATGTCGGATTGTCTATCGGAATTACCTCAACTTCGATGCCGGTATTGATGAAAATATACTATATCGTTGCTATGTACTTGGCCAGACTTGAATTTCTTTCAGTATTTGCATTGGTTGGTTATTTCATTGGAGGTATCAAAAAACTATGTACAAAATCATAACGGGTGCAGCTCTTATTATACTGATTTTTATTACAGCCCCATGTATAAGCGGCGCTCAGGATAACATAACCTTGAATGACCTGATTGAAAAGGGAAAAGAATTTGACGGGAAAACCTTGTCAATACAAGGTGAGGCTGTTGGTGAAGTTCTTGAAAGAGGTAAGTATGCCTGGGTTAATATAAATGATCGGACAAGTGCGCTTGGGATATGGATGACCAATCAAGATGCCGGTAAAATAGCCCTGTTCGGCAATTATAAGCATATCGGGGATATTGTTTATGCAAGCGGTACTTTTAACCGTGCCTGCGCTTTGCATGGTGGGGATATGGATATTCATGCAGATACTGTTGAAATAATTCAACGCGGTTATTTTGTTAAGGAGGAAATCAATACCGTGAAGATTATCGCCGGAATTATCCTTACTCTTATAACTGTGCTTGTTGCAGGTGTATACTTATTCATTATCAAGCGCAGGCAGGAACATGAAATATGATAGTCAGGCTCGCAAATAAATTAGGCTCAATATCAGGTTTGTAGCCTAACCTGGTAAAGCCTTAAAAGATAAGGGTTGAGAGGATATCAATGATGGATCCGATTAACCCTTTTTTGCACCATGCGTCCAGCGATGCTGGACTACACTTACCGGTGCAAGTCTAGTACGGGTAATTGCCAAGAAGCCCGTTAGCTAATCCTGGTGTGTTAGCAGCATTGCTGGGTATTGAGCGGGAGGATAAAACACCTGCCTAACCAGCAGGGTGAGCGAGAATGCAGGCCGTAACATGAAGTGAATGCTGCCGCATCGTTAAAAGCTCCTGGGTACAGGGAATAAGGAGAAGCTGGGCTCTGTACACATGAGTGAAGGCATATAAGCAGAAGTGTAAAATTGAACTTCTGCGGGGAGGGAGTCAGAGAGGTGTTGATGAAGAATTTCTTTTACACCATTTACCTCCAGATTTTCTTGCTTATTACTATAAGTTCTGTTGCGTTTATGGTATCATAACTGTAAAAATTATTATACATCGACTAACAAAAAGATGTATCACGTCATAATCGAAAGATCATAGGAGGAAGGTTGTGGTGAAAAAGGGAAAACACTTTATGGAAAAAGAAAAGAACATACGTATCGACTGGATTGTTTTCGTTTTTTTATTTATGGCGGAATTTACATATGGTGTCTATCTGGGTTATTTTAAGAATGTTCTGTTGGGTGATGCGGTAAGCCGCACTGCCAACGCGTTCTATGTGTTGTTCTGTAAGCCCTACCGATTCGCCTCTATCGGCCTTGTGTGGAACCCTCTGCCAAGTGTATTACAGTTACCCTTTGTGGCGTTGGCCCACCTATGGCGCCCCATTGTAACCAAAGGGATTAGTGCGGCTGCGGTGACGGCACTCTTTGCAGCATGGCAGGGAAAAACTCTCCTGAAAACCTTTGAGCAGCTCAAGGTAGAGCGGCTCCCATCTATCGCTATCACATTGCTGTTCTGTCTCAACCCCTATGTCTTCTTTTACGGGGCAAACGGCATGAGCGAAATTATCTTTACAGCCTTTGCCGTACAGATTATCTGTGCCCTCTCTCTCTGGATGAGAAAAGGCAGGGCTAGTTACCTTCTTACCTTAGGCGTTGGTTGTGTGGGGATGTTCTTCACCCGTTATGAGGCGATTCCCTTTGCCATCACAGTCGCCCTCGGAATGTGCATTCATATGCTGTTTAGCCGACGAGAGCAGAAATACTATCCGGAAGGCAATCTGAAAGAAGTGTTTTTCTATATGGAAGGGAGCATATGGGTTACTTTCCTGCCGATGATATACGCTGTGCTGGTTTGGATATTATACAACTGGACCATTACTGGCAACCCGCTGTACTTTTTAAATTCCGGCTACTCTATGAGCGCCTATTCCGATTATTATACGGATTACGGCGGCCTGGTCGGTGCGATCCCATATGTTTGGAAGCGAATCTGGCCATTCCTCTTTGTCTTTGCGGGCTTGCTTCTGGTGCGGCTCAGGTCCGGTACCTTCTTTGGCCCCGATTCCCTCATCATTACCGTGGTGACCCTTGGGCTCTTTGTCTTCCAGTTTTTTATGATCGCCAAGGGCAAGTCGGGCGGCTACGTGCGGTATTTATGCTACCCGTTAATGCTTGCCGTTGCGTGGATACCCTATCAGCTCTCTGTTTTAAAGGAGGCAGGCAGGAAGGCGGCTGCCGTTATTCTCTCTGTTGTTTTGGCCTGCAATAGCCTATATTTCTTTTGGGCTTTTGAAAAGTCTTCCCTGATTCGGGAAGATACGCTTTATATGGTTCCGGCTCATTCCAAGCAGGTGGCGGATTATATCAATACCAACCTGAAAAATGACAGAATTCTAATGGACTCTTATCTCACTTACTATACTATTATGAACGTAAACAACGTAGACAATCTGGTGATCAGCAGTACGCCGGAGTTTGCGCAGGCGGTGAAAGACCCCGTCAGGTATAATATCGATTATGTGATCGTCCCGCAGATCGGGAGCTATGGCAATATGGATGCCTTGAACATCGCTTACCCCAAGCTCTACTGGCAAGGGGAAAAATGGTGCAGGGAAGTGACAATGATTGAGGGATATAAGATATTTAAGGTGTTCAAATAATGGGGAGGGATGATATGAAGCAAAATCAAAATGGGCTGGGCAGCCGGCTGGTGCAGGCGGACTACATCAGCGAGGAGCAACTGGCTGAGGCCCTCCGACTGCAGCAGCAGGAGGGAACCTTGTTGGGCGAAACCCTGGTCAATCACCAGATGATCACCGGAGAACAGCTTTCCCGCTTTATTTTCTCCAGCCCCAGCTCAAGCCTTGGAGAAATCCTGATCGGCAGCGGCTACCTCACTCGGGACCAGTTGACTGAAGCCCTTCGCTACCAGCAGCTGTATGGAGGCCGTTTGGGCGCTATTTGTGTTACCCACGGTTTTTTAACAGAACAGGAGCTGGAGCTCGCATTGGGGCGGCGTACAACTTCAAAGGTCAGAATGGGAGAAGAACTTCTCCGCCGGGGTGTCATAACCCAAGAGCAGCTAGAAACCGCATTGGAGACGCAACAACGCAGTGGCGGGCGATTGGGTGAGATACTGCTTTTTTTGGAGTTTATCACACAGGAGCAGCTGTACCGCGTTCTTGCGACACAGGGAGAGCTTGGTCGGCCAGGCAGCAACGTACGCCTCACGGATGTACGCGCCCTCCCTTATGAGATGGCAAACCGATACAGTGCGGTTACCATACGGGAGGAGGAGCGATATGCTGTCGTAGCTGTGCGGGACAAGCTGGGGAAAGATGCCACGAAAGAAATCGAAACTTACTTGAAAAAACCCATCGAACAGGTGTTGATGACGGAAGCGGAGGGGCTGCGGTTCTGGGAGCAGGCCTACCGCCGCCGGGAAATTACCGACAGCGTATTTGCCCTCTACGACGAGCAGCCAGAAAACTCCGCCATAGAAACCTTTACCTCGCCGCAGTTGATCGTACTGCTGGTGATTGTTATATTATTACTGCTAGCGCTGACGGTAAACTGGTATATCACCCTGCTCACTCTTGTTATTATCTTCCAAGTGACCTATCTTTTAATGGCTATTGCCAAGTTCTGGATTGTAATAAAGGGGGCCAGGCATAACGCACAGCTACGGTTTACGCCGGAAAAGGTTGCAGCGGTGGATGAATCCCAGCTGCCGGTGTATACACTGCTGATCCCGGTATATAAGGAAAAAGAGGTGGTGCAGCATCTGATCGAGCGGATCAAAAGGCTGGATTATCCCAAATATAAGCTGGATGTCCGTATATTGCTGGAAGAGAACGACAACGAGACTATTGATCTGGTGCGCTCGCTACGTCTGCCCAGCTACTTCAGCTCCATTGTTGTACCAGCCTCCAAGCCGCAGACCAAGCCCAAAGCGTGCAACTACGGGCTGTTGCAGGCGAAGGGGGAGTACGTGGTGATATACGATGCGGAGGACAGACCCGAGCCGGATCAGCTTAAAAAGGCATATCTGGCCTTTCAGCAGCTGCCGGATGAATATGTGTGCGTGCAGGCGAAGCTGAATTATTTCAACAGTCAGCAGAACCTGCTCACCAGACTGTTTACGCAGGAATACAGCATGTGGTTTGAGCTGCTGCTGGTGGGCATTATGCAGATGGACGTACCCATCCCGCTGGGAGGCACTTCCAATCATTTTAAGATGAGCTTCTTGAAGCGCGTGGGAGGTTGGGATCCCTTTAATGTGACGGAGGACGCGGATCTGGGCATACGTCTCTATAAGCACCGTTACAAAACCGCCATTTTGGATTCCCGTACATGGGAGGAGGCCAACAGTAATGTCTCCAATTGGATCCGCCAACGCTCCCGCTGGATAAAAGGTTATATGCAGACCTTCTTTGTACATATGCGCAATCCAGTAAAGTTCTACCGACAGGTGGGTTTCCGAGGGCTGCTTGGTTATCTGGCTATGATACTTGGTACACCGCTGCTGCCGCTGCTCAACCCTATATTCTGGGGTTTGATGGTCGTCTGGGTCGTACTCCATCCCCCGTGGGTGCAGACATTTTTCCCGGGGCCGATTTATTATATCGCGGTAATACAGCTGGTTCTCGGCAACTTTATATTTATCTATATGAACATGGTCGGCACGTATTATGTCATCCGCGACTGTGCGCTCAAGAAGGATCAGCCGTTTTCCTACGGCCTGATCCGGTCAGGACTGATGACCCCGTTTTATTGGGTTTTGATGAGCGTCGCCGCCTATAAGGCACTATTTCAGCTGATCGCTAAACCTCATTACTGGGAGAAGACACACCACGGCCTGACTGATTTGCACGCCACCGAGCAGGTATCAGCTGCTGAACAGACACAATAAATTGGGAGTGAGGAAACAACTTATGAAAAAGAAACGTTTTTTTTGGATGATCTATTTTCTGGTCGTTATAATGGCATTATCTTTCTTTAATATCAACGTCCAAATCGCCCATGCCGCACCGGAAATGACAATGCCCAACGCAGGAGATACAGAGGCTGCGCAGAATGTGTCGGTGCAGCTGTTTGCCGAGCCGCAGTCCCTTAAACTGCCGCGTAATAGTACTTCTTTCTGGTTTCGGATCCCTGACGGAACTAAGCTTGGCAATAGATCCAGCCTCTCTTTGGCAATCGCCGCCGCCGACACGCTCATTGACGATTACTCCACCGTGACGCTACTGCTTGGTAACACGCAGATTGCCACTGCTCATATTCTGGAGATTGTCAAAAATCATGAAGGGATGTGGACGGTACCCATCCCGGCCGAGCACCTGAAAACTGATGGAACCCTCAACGAGCTTCGGATTGTGACGGCACAGCGTACCATTCTCGGAGATTGTGCTGATATCGACAACCCTGCCAACTGGGTGCGGTTGGAGCGAAATTCGCGGTTGAATCTGGATGTTTTACAAATGGGCAATCCTACCCTTGGCACCGCTCTGACCTATCTGTTTGATCGTGTGAACCAGCACAATCAGACCAACGCCGAGTTTATCCTATCTTCCGGCAGCGATAATAACATCCGCTCCGCCATGCTGACCGCCGCTTCAGCGATCGGTGCGGCGTATCCGGCAAAGGATACCGTCCGCTTTTCCGTATCACAGGGCAGCTCAGCTGGAGAGGAGCATAACCGTATTTATATCGGGCAGGGATCGCAGAAGCCTCAAGGAATCGCAGATATACCCTCACTGAGTGAGGGACTCGGATATCTTGCCATCTCGAAAAACGGCGTATATAACGATCTGTCCGTCTTCGGGGCAGACGCAGCCGGTCTGGCAAAGGCAGCAGCTTTTTTCACCCACTTCGATTATCTTGCACAGCTTTCCGGCAGCTCCGCAGTCATCTCCACCGATTTACAAGGTGTCGGGACGGGGTTTGTCAAAAATGAGGACGGATATTATACGCTCTCTGATTTCGGCTATGATACCGTCAACCTGGCGGGAGCATTCCATCAGGAGGTCAATTATACACTTAAGCAGCCGCAAGCCGTTCGCAGCGGTGCCGATTCTTATGTAGAAATCCATTTCCGCCATTCCAAGGCGCTGGTGGGCGATACCTCCCTGCTCACTGTACATATCAACGGCGTTGCGGTTAGCAGCATACAGCTGTCGGATTCCAATGCGGAGGGCGGCTCAATCAGAGTTAGAATTCCTGCCGAAGCTCTTGATAAAAGCTCTATCAACATCAAGGTTGAGTGCTACAACTATTTGGGCAAGCTGGACTGCTCAAAGGATTATTACGATACCGCATGGACGGTGATTGACAAGGCTTCCGTCGTCTATTTCCAGCCGGGGGATGCCAGTATACCACCCGCAGTGCAGCCGTTTCCGACGTTTGACGATGTCGCTGGAGAGGTCTGGCCCACGGCGATCCTCTGCATTCCCGAAAATGCGTCCCAGACTATGGTGGAGGTCGCAGCAGGATTGGTTTGCCGATCAGGGCAGAATTCCGGCGCATTCCGATGGGAATATGCCAATAATCTGAATTCTGCGCAAAGAAAATCCGCCGATATTCTAATCCTCGGCACCAACGACAATGTTGTGATTCCCGCTGAGGTCGCCAATTTGCTGAGCGCGGTTCCTCATAAAGAAGGGTTCTCTGTTTCCGGGTCGACTGTGATTTCGGAGGAAGCGCTGCAGAATAAGATCGTGATCCAGGTGGTGCGTTCCCCTTGGAATTTCTATCGCAAGGTTTATGTCGTCACCTGCCCGCCTGACATGGTGTATGTTTTGAAGCAGTTTATCTCGGAGAGGAAGGAGCTTGGCAAGCTTGGCGGTACTATAGCACTGATTGACGAAAACAAAACGGTAACAGTCAATAGCGATGATTCTGCTATTGCCGTCATGGGCACCATCGGCAGCAAAGCATCGGAAAAGTTGCCGTTCAGCTTAGATCGATTTCTAGGCAAAATCGTACGGGCAACCGGTGTTTCGAGGGGAGGGCTGCTGGTCATCACCGTGTGTGTACTGCTAATCCTCTTTTTAATTGTAAAAGTTTCACAGAACCGCCGTCGATTTGAGGACGCTAAAAAGAAGATGGAAGAGGTAAATAAGGACGCCGGTAAACATGCTTCGGAGGAGTCTGTCGATCCGGATGATTTTGACCATGATATCAATGACAGGTAGCTTGCTGTTTGCTCCGTAATGGGTTCAAGCCTCCAGACTGTGTTTTGGCACAGTCTGGAGGCTTGAACCGTTTGCTACCATTGCCAGTCAAACCGCTCTATATCCTCCTCTGCCAACTCTGCGCCGATCTGCACCTCAATAATATGAATATCCGTAACCGCTAGAATCGCATGTGAACATCCTTTTTTGATATGTACCACCTCTCCACAGCGGGTGCGTTGTCTTTGCCCGTCCAGCACCACTTCTCCGACTCCATTGATTAGCGTCCATATTTCATCGCGCAGTGCATGCCGTTGATAACTGATGGAAGCGCCGGCCTTGAGAAACAAATGCTTTGTCAGCGTATCGACGTCCCGAAATGTAGTGTGGTCAATGATCCGATACTCGCCCCAACGACGTTCCTCACATGTGGGGTGCCGCTCCAGGGATACATAATTTTTAAGGGAGTCGCTTTTCTCCTTATCTGATACCAGAATTCCGTCTGGACTGGCGGCCACGATGAGATTCTTTGCACCCAGCACCACGATGGGAATCTCTAATTCGTTGACCACATGGGTGTTCTGTACATCTTCGCTCAACACTGATTTTCCGATGCAATTGGCAGACATTTCTTCTGTAAGAGAATTCCATGTGCCGAGATCCTTCCAAAGCCCGTCAAATGGAACCATGGCAACGGACTTGGCTTTTTCTACCACCTCATAGTCAAAACTCTCTTTTTTCAGCTCTCCGTACCGCTGACAGACATCTTCAAAGTCAGTTGGGTGCAGAGCTCGCTCCGCAATATCCATCAGGTAACCAAGCTGGAAGGCAAACACACCACCATTCCACATAGCACCCTTTGCGATCAGTTTTTGGGCAATCTCTTCGGACGGCTTTTCTATAAACCGTTCGATCCGTTTTATTCCGGAGGCTTGTCCGGCTTTGGGGAGCATATATCCATATTTTTCGGTAGGATGCAGGGGCTTGATACCCATCAGCACTAAATCGGCAACTCCTCTGCTAACGGCATTTGCCATACGCCGAAGGGTATTGAAATACGTCGGCTCTGTATAGGTGTCCACTGGCATGACCAGAACCGTCTCTTCAGGGGCGCAACGCTTTTCAAAATACAACCAAGCCGCCGAGAGTACAATGGCAGGAAATGTATTTCTGCGCTCTGGCTCTGCCACGATCTCAACCTGATTCCCGAGCTGACTGCGGATGGGGTCCTGCTGGGCGGCAGCGGTTGCCACCAATATGTTTTTCGCTTCCAGCCGGGCCTTTGACAACTGCCGGAAGACCCGCTGCACCATGGATTCATGGTCGCCATTTTCATCCTGCAAAAGCTTTAAAAACTGCTTAGAGCGGGTGTTGTTGGACAGCGGCCAGAGCCGCGACCCTGAGCCGCCGGACAAAAGAATGATATTCATATTTTCTGCCCTCCATTTGTCCGAATTAGTTGAATCAAGTGGCGATAAGCGATCTGATACACTCTCTACAGCTTTCGATTCCCGCAATAAATCCGCTAGACAGTGGTAATAATATAGTCATTATATCACGTCTGGGCAATCTTTTACACAAATCGACAAATGATTTGGCGTGGGTTCTGGCATAATTTTTTTCTTTCCAATTTCTTATTAGCATTTTAATTTGACAATTCAGTTAATATAATCTATACTGTGAATATACGATATATACAGTATAGACTAAGGTAGGTGATAAACGATTGAATATCATCATTTCCAATTCGTCGGATAAACCGATCTACGACCAAATTGTTGAGCAAATTAAGAACATGATCATTAACGGGGATTTGAAAGAGGCGGAGATGCTGCCTTCCATCAGGAATCTTGCCAAAGAGATTCAGATAAGCGTTATTACAACCAAAAGGGCTTATGAAGAATTGGAGCGGGAAGGCTACATTGTAAGTGTGCCGGGTAAAGGCTCTTTCGTATCCGCACAAAACAAGGAATTGCTCAAGGAAGCAAGGATAAGAATTGTGGAAGAGAAACTGTCTGAAGCAGTATCGGCAGCAAAGACAATTGATATTTCAATGGAAGAACTGCAAAAAATGCTTAGAATATTATACGAGGAGGGTTAAAATGGCACCGATTCTTGAAATAAAAGGGCTCCGCAAGGAATTCAAAGACTTTGACCTAAAAGGGATTGATTTGACTCTTGATAAGGGATATATCATGGGGTTTATTGGCCCAAACGGAGCAGGAAAAAGCACAACCATAAAACTCATCATGAACCTGCTTAAAAAGGATGGGGGAGAAATCAAAATATTTGGAAAAGATCATGTAAAGGAAGAGCAGGCCGTAAAGAACCGGATAGGTTTTGTGTTGGATGAAAACTATTTTTATGAGGAGTTGACGGTTGATGAGATGAAATGGGTACTTGCTCCTATTTATAGGACTTGGGATGAAAAAGCCTTTCAAAAACATATAAAGGAGTTTCAACTGCCACCTAAAAAGAAGATCAAAGAACTGTCAAAAGGAATGAAAATGAAGTTTTCTCTGGCTATTGCACTATCCCATCATGCAGATCTGCTGATTATGGATGAACCGACCTCCGGTCTTGATCCACTGGTCAGATCAGAGCTTCTGGATATATTGTCCGAGGTTATTCAGGACGAAAACAAAGCAGTTTTCTTTTCTACCCATATCACCTCAGATCTTGATAAAATTGCAGATTTCGTCACTATGATCAATCAGGGAGAAATTGTCCTGAGCATGGCAAAGGACGACCTGCTTAACAACTATGGACTTGTAAAAGGTGGGAAAGAGCTTTTGGATGGTACCACAAGAAAGAACTTTGTGGGTATAAAAGAAAATCAATTTGGCTTTGAAGGTCTGACCAAAGACAGAATTCAAGCAAAAAAGATGTTTGGTGATAGAATTATTGTTGAAAAACCCACCCTTGAGGATATCATGCTCTATCACACAAGGAGGAATTAAAATGTTTAGTCTGATTGCGAAGGATATTCTCGTACAAAAGAAACAGTTGCCCCTTAGCTTTGCTTATATCTTATTGATAGTCTTCGCTTTTCAAAGTGTGGGGAATGCTATGTTTGCAGTAAGTGTAGTAGCCTTTACGTACATGATGATAATGACATCCTGTGCTTATGAGGATAAGAATAAGGCAGATATCATGCTTAACAGCTTACCTATGAAAAGATCCTCGATTGTACTGGCAAAATATCTTTCTGTACTGGTTTTTTTTATTATGGGAACAGCGGCTTATGCCATCTTAACTCTTGTTTTATCCCTTTCCGGCGCTCCAATAAAACCTGGCCCTTTATCTCTTGAAAGCTTTATTGGTGGATTTGCAGGAGTAAGTCTGTTATCCGGGCTTTTTCTTCCTGTATTCTTCAAGTTAGGATATATTAAGTCTAAAATTTACAATTTTATTTTATTCTTTATATTTTTCTTTGGAATTTCCACTTTGTCAGGGATTCTTGAGAATCAAGAGAGTGACTGGATGAAAGACATGGTTCATTTTATACAGACTAAGAGTGATGCACTTATTGCAGTTCTTTTACTTAGTGTAATACTGGTTTTCCTAATAATATCTTACAATGTTGCAGCGTGGTTTTATAAGCAGAGAGAATTTTAAACTTTGGTAATAGGATTTGTTAAGGTAAGGGTGAGAGGATTGAGTAAAATCCGCTTACCCTTTATTTGTTGATACAATCCATAAAAATAGCTTTAAAATCGTTATTATATGAGGATTTCTGATTGAAAACCAAACAATATGGATAAATATCTATGTAACATATTGATTAAAATGTTGTTTAAAAAGTTTCGACAAAATTAGACTTTTTATTACATAAATATACCACTGGCGTAAATATTATTCAAGGTAATTTGCAATTATATTTCCTTAAAATTGGACAAGTGAATATAATTCATCTTTTTGGTCCTGATTTACCCCGATGTATCGAAGGGTTATTTTCTGTGAACTATGATTAAAGGTATCCATTATCAACCCTACATTGTATTTTGACATTTTATAGGTCCAGTAGCCCCAGGTTTTACGTAGGCTATGAGTGCCAAAGTTTTCGATTCCGACCAGGCTTGCAGCCTCTTTAAGTACACGGTATGCCTGTATCCTTCCAATGTAATCGCCTTTCTTGCTTGGGAACAGATAATCTGTATATGAAAGATTATTGTCTACCACATAGGGTTTAATTTTCTTTCTAAGAGCATTATTAAGTTTTATTTTCTTTTCCTTTTTGGTTTTCTTTTCTTTCAATACAAGATATTCAAGAAATTCTCCCTTTTTATTAAGAACATCTTTTACTTTTAATGGTAAAATATCACTTATCCTCAAACCTGTATTAAGTCCAAATTTGAAAATCAACCCATATTTTGGGTCTTTACCATGCAAGTACTGATACATTTGTTTAATTTTTGTTTCATCTCTTATTGGCTCGACAGTCATAAAATATACCCCTTTTATCAATGCATTCTTTTACTGAAAAATTATATAAAATGTTACATAATATTTCAGCTCATATTATTATAGTTTCAATGAATGGCAAAAAAAATGCTGGTGTAGCAGCAGCTTTCAACATTATTAAATGTAACATTTTAATCAAATTGTTGCATTGGAATATTAATACATGGTAAACAATGGTAATTCTTTGATTTAACGATCAAAAATGACTATAGAAAAAAAAGACTTTATATCAATTGAAAAAGGCAAACTCATTGAAAGATGGGGACGCAAAGCCGTGAATCTAAAGCAAAAAATAAACTGCTATGATAGTCAGGTTGCCAAATGACTGAGATGGTCTATTCATGGCAAGCTATTTAGCCTGCCTTTTTTTATGAAAATTTGGCGTGATGGGGGTAAGGAACCAATGAAAAAAGTGCTTATTATTGATGATGCAGCTTTTATGAGGATGACGCTAAGATCTATGCTGGAAAAAAACGGATTTGAGGTAGCGGGTGAAGCGGAAAATGGGGCCGCTGGGGTACGGAAGTACAAGGAATGCCACCCTGACATTGTGACCATGGATATAACCATGCCGGAAATGGATGGAGTCGAAGCATTAAAAAAGATTATGGAACATGATCCGCAAGCAAAAATCGTTATGGCCTCCGCATTAGGCCAGGAATTCTATATCAAGGAATCGATAATGCTGGGTGCCAAATACTTTATTGTTAAGCCTTTTAAAGAAGAGCATGTTATTACTGTTCTGAATAAAATTCTTGCTATTTGAGATTGTCCATTTTAGAGGGGGGATTTAATTGTCAGGTTATAGCCATGAGCCCATGCTTGAGTTGTTTGTTTTTGAAACTACCCAATTGCTTGAACAGCTTGAACAGGCAATTTTAGACAGTGAAAAATCAAGCTGTTATACACAGAATGCAATTAATGAAATTTTCCGGATTATGCACACTATAAAAGGATCTTCTGCGATGATGTACTTTAATGGTATATCCAGTCTTGCACATAAGGTAGAAGACCTCTTTTATTTCTTGCGTGAAAAAAAACCCGAGCGTGTAGATTGTTTATGGCTTTCAGATATCGTTCTGGAAAGCATTGACTTTATCAAAGCTGAAATGAAGGAAATTAATGACGGAAATAACCCGGTAAGAGATGCGGCCTCACTTATAGACAACATCAAGAGTTTTTTATCGATGCTAAAAGCTCTCAATAACAAAGCAGATTCGAATGAAGTTAAAGAACAGCCTACTGCTATGGATGAAGGACATAGGTGCGGAAAAGGTTTCAAAGCGGTTGTTTACTTTGAGCCAGGCTGTGAAATGGAGAACATTCGGGCATACACTTTAATCCACAATCTCAAGGCTATTATCAAAGATGTTTACTATATCCCTGCAGATATTAATGAAAATGATAGCAGCATTGATATCATTCGGAAAGAAGGCTTCCAAATTTGGTTTACATCAGACCTTTCTCTAGAGGAAATTCACCATTTCTTTTCTCAAACCATTTTCCTCAAGGATTTGGAGCTGGTTGAAATGGAAAATAAGGAAACGCTGCAAGAAGACGAAACAAATGAGAAAAGTTCGGATCGAGATACCCAAATGATTTCTTCCCATCAGAGCATTATTAGTGTTAATGTCGTTAAATTGGACAAGCTCATGGATTTAATCGGTGAACTGGTTATTTCCGAGGCCATGGTAACACAAAATACCGATCTTTCAGGATTGGGCCTGGATAATTTCCAAAAGGCTGCAAGGCAGCATAGAAAAATCATCGATGAGCTCCAGGATATAGCGATGTCTATCAGAATGGTTCCACTTTCAACTACCTTGCAGAAAATGAACAGAATTGTCCGGGATATGTCCAAAAAGCTGTCAAAAGAAGTGAGACTCGAAATAATCGGAGAGGAAACAGAGGTTGATAAAAACATAATCGAGCACATCTCCGATCCGCTTATGCATCTTATCCGAAACGCCATTGACCATGGCATTGAATCAGCGGAGGAAAGAAAAGCAAAAGGCAAATCAGAAGCTGCAACCGTTACCTTGGAAGCAAAAAATGCAGGGGGCGATGTCCTGATTATTGTGAAGGATGATGGCAGAGGCTTAAACAAAGATAAGATTCTGGCCAGGGCAAAAGAGAGCGGCCTTATTTACAAATCCGAAAGCGAGCTTTCAGACAGAGAGATATACTCATGCATATTCCACCCGGGCTTTTCTACAAATGACCAAGTAACAGAATTCTCCGGTCGTGGTGTCGGCATGGATGTGGTGACGAAAAACATAGGTGCCGTGGGTGGAACTGTCACAGTAGACAGTATAAGAGACGAAGGTACAATGATAACCCTTAAAATTCCTCTGACCCTTGCAATTATGAACGGAATGATTGTAAGGGTTGGAAAATCGATCTTTACAGTACCTATTATCAGCATTAAGGAATCATTTAAAGCTAAAGAAAAAGATTTGATAACCGATCCTGACGGCAATGAAATGATCATGATTCGAGGTGAGTGTTATCCTGTCCTGAGGCTGCATGAGGTCTATAAAGTAAACACTGACATTACCAATATTCCAGACGGAATAATTGTAATGGTCGAAAATGAAGGCAAAGGCCTCTGCCTTTTCGTTGATGGGTTAATAGGGGAACAGCAGGTGGTTGTAAAGGCCTTACCCAGTTATATCAGGAATATAAAAAAAGTGAGGGGGTTAGCTGGTTGTACATTGTTAGGCGATGGAAGTATAAGCTTAATACTCGACATTGCGGGACTACTCGAAAGCTAAAAAACGAAAGGAGATGAAAAAATGGCTGACGTCGTTGAAAAAAACTTGGATATGGAAGAGGACACACAAAAGGGCCGATTTTTGACCTTTTTGCTCGGCAAGGATACCTATGGCATAGAAATCAAATATGTCACAGAGATTATCGGAATTCAGGCTATCACAGAAATACCGGAGCTGCCCGAGTATATTAAAGGCATCATCAATTTAAGAGGAAAGATTATCCCTGTTATGGATGTTCGACTTCGTTTCAAAAAGGAGCAAAGGGAATATAACGACAGGACCTGTGTCATTGTTATTGATATTAATACCATATCAATTGGTCTTATCGTAGATAGCGTTTCAGAAGTACTTACAATTCCTGAACAGGATATTGTTGAGCCCCCAAAAATGAACACAGGCTTCAATAACAGGTATATCAAGAATATTGGGAAGGTCGGAAATGATGTGAAACTGCTCCTGGATTGTGAAAAACTGCTTACCGAAGATGAAATTGAGCATTTAAGCGAGGCATTATAACGAGAAAGCAAACCGATTTAATTTGTAAAGGAGATCAAATTATGCAATGGTTTTATAATTTGAAAATAGCTTCAAAATTAATAACAGGCTTTATTATTGTTGCTCTTATCGCAGGCGTGGTGGGAGTTGTCGGTCTGATTAATCTGAATAATATAAACAAGGCTGATACGCTTCTTTATGAGGAAAATGCGTTGGGGCTTGCTTATTCAGGCACTGCGGCTACGTACTATCAAAGATTGAGATACAATTTGGCTGAAATGGCTCTATTGGAAGATGACAGCTTGCATGAGGAATTTAAAGATAAATACAATACTTTTATGGCCACTATTGACGATAGTCTGACAAAGTATGGGGAAGGCATTATAAATGAAGAAGACCGCAAGCAGTATGATGTATTAATGCCTGAGTGGGAAAAGTATAAGGCTATTGTGCAAAAGGCTGTTGAATTATCAGAAGCAGGACAGTATAAACAAATAGATAGTTTGCTTCTGGAAGACGCAAAGGTTGTGAGCACTTCTCTGCAGGATTATTTAACAAAGCTAACAGAGTATAATGCACTTTCCGCAAAAGCAAGGTCCGAGAGCAATACACAACTGGCGAATACTGCTTCTCTGGTCATGATTATCGTAGTTATTGTCGGCGTGCTCATTGCAATTTCACTCGGTATCTTTATATCCCGTATTATAAGCAAACCGGTAAATAAAATGGTCGCTGTTGCCGACAAGTTGGCTGCGGGCGATGTAAATGTGAACTTAGATGTCAATACCAAGGATGAAGTAGGAAGGCTTGCAAAATCCTTTAGCAGTTTAATTGCAAGTACACGGGATCAGGCATTGGTTGTTGAAAGAATTGCTTCGAAAGATTTAACCGTAGAAGCTGATATCAGATCTGAGAACGACCTGCTTGGTAAAAAACTTTCTGAATTGTTGCATGGATTAAACGAGATGATAACGAATATCTCTGCGTCCTCGGAACAAGTGGCGGCAGGATCAAAACAGGTATCTGATTCAAGCATGGCTCTTTCACAGGGAGCTACAGAACAAGCAAGTTCAATAGAAGAACTGACTGCTTCACTTGAAGAAATATCTTCCCAGACAAAGTTGAATGCCGAGAATGCCAATAAGGCCAATGAGCTTGCCGGCGATGCCAAAACAAATGCCGCACAGGGCAACAACCAAATGAAGGAAATGCTTAAGGCCATGGACGAGATCAATGTGTCTTCAAGCAATATTTACAAAATTATTAAAGTCATTGATGACATTGCTTTCCAGACCAATATCCTTGCTTTGAATGCCGCAGTAGAAGCTGCGAGAGCCGGTCAGCACGGCAAAGGCTTTGCAGTGGTTGCGGAAGAAGTCAGAACTCTCGCAGCACGTTCAGCCAATGCAGCCAAAGAAACAACAGATATGATAGAGGGCTCTATCAAGAAGGTTGAAGATGGTACTAAGATCGCTAAAGCTACCGCTGATGCTTTAAGTGAAATAGTAACCGGCATACAAAAGGTAGCCAACCTGGTGAATGATATTGCTGTAGCATCTAATGAACAGGCTACAGGCATCGGACAGATTAATCAGGGAATCATGCAGGTATCACAGGTTGTTCAAAATAACTCGGCAACATCTGAAGAAAGTGCGGCAGCGAGCGAGGAGCTCTCAAGTCAGGCTGCGCTTTTGAGAGAAATGGTCAGCGATTTTAACTTGAAAAAAACCAATAAATCTTACGATAGGCTGGAAGATATTAGCCCGGACGTTCTAAAAATGCTTGAGAGTATGTCTGAAAAAAGAAAGAACGATTTGAGGGCTATGGGAGAAATAAATAACCAAGCTGCCGTTGCAAAAGAAAAAAAGATCATATTAAGTGATAGAGAATTCGGCAAGTACTAGTTTATAGGAGTAACAGAAGAATAAGGTTCAGGAGGGTGCTCAAAAGCTCCCTCCTTTACTGATAAAGGCAGGCTGGATCGTCTATGATTACCATTACAGACAAAGAATTTAAAAGGCTGGCAGACTACATAAAATCAAATTATGGTATCTATCTGAAGGATGAAAAGCAAGCTCTTGTGACTGGTAGGCTTCAAAGTGTGCTCATGCAAAACAACTTCAATAATTTTTCCGATTATTATGATGCACTAGTATCAGATAAGTCTGGAGATGCAGTCATTACCCTGATTGATAAAATCACAACCAATCATACTTTCTTTATGAGGGAAGCCAACCACTTTTTTTATTTTAGGGACAAAGTGCTTCCCTTTCTCAAAGGTATTTTAAATCAAAAGGATCTACGGATATGGAGCGCGGGGTGTTCTACCGGGGAAGAACCCTACACCCTCGCAATGATTATAGACGATGTCTTGGGTAAAGAGAAAATTTACTGGGACACAAAGGTGCTTGCTACGGATATTTCGAGCAAAGTTCTGGAAGAAGCCCGGAAAGGTATATATAGCAATGAAGAAATTGCACCATTGCCTTCTTATTGGAAACTCAATTATTTTAAAAAGCTTGACAATGGCAACAGCATCCTTGTTGATCGAATAAGGCATGAAGTCATATACAGAAACTTCAATCTCATGGAGCCGGTCTTTCCATTTAAAAAGAAATTCCATGTCATATTCTGCAGGAATGTGATGATTTATTTCGATGCCCAGACTAAGCAGAAATTGATCGATAAGTTTTATGATTTAACAGAGTATGGCGGTTACCTCTTTATAGGGCATTCAGAATCCCTTAACCGCGATGAAACAAAATACAAGTACATTATGCCGGCTGTCTACAGAAAGGAATAGATAGAATGCTTACAAAAAAAAGAATACGAGTATTGGTTGTGGATGATTCTTTGGTATTTAGAGAAATCTTATCAAAAGGCATATCCTCTGATTCGAGTATAGATGTTGTAGCTACGGCCAATGATCCCTTTGAAGCAAGAGACAAAATTATTGAATTTGACCCCGATGTTATAACCTGTGATATAGAGATGCCTAAAATGAATGGGATTGAGTTCATTGGTCGGCTCTTACCCCAGTACCCGCTGCCTGTTGTAGTGGTCAGTTCGGTAAGCGAGGCTGTATTCGAGGCTTTGAGCGCGGGAGCTGTAGACTTTGTCACAAAGCCTGATGTGAGATCGGTCAATAATGTGGCAGCTTTTTTAAAAGATTTGATTGTGAAAATAAAAATTGCGTCTATGGCAAATCTGCTAAACATGAAGCCCGAGCATCTTGTAAAGGAGCCAGGGGGGAAGGCGGGGAGCTATACGAGCAACAAGATAATAGCAATGGGCGCTTCTACAGGAGGAACAGAGGCTATTTATCATGTATTGAAAGCATTGCCGCCAAGTATACCCGGCATTGTTGTTGTGCAGCATATACCCCCGATTTTTTCAAAAATGTTTGCTGACAGGCTCAGTAATTCAACCCAGTTAGAAGTTAAGGAAGCCCGGACTGGCGACCAGGTGGAAAAGGGGAAGGTTCTAATAGCTCCGGGTAATGCACATATGAAAATCAAGAAGTCAGGGGAAAGGTTTATAGCTGAGGTTTTTCAAGGAGATAAGGTGAATGGTCATTGCCCTTCCGTCGATGTCTTATTTGAATCTGTTGCAGAGCAATATGGCAGTCATGCTATCGGAATTATTCTTACCGGAATGGGCTATGATGGTGCCAAAGGTCTTTTATCAATGCGGAGAAAAGGTGCAAGGACCATCGGGCAGGATGAAAAATCCTCGGTGGTTTATGGAATGCCAAAGGTAGCCTATAACATCGGAGCTGTTGAAAAACAGGCTCCTCTTAATGATATACCCACTATCCTATATTCGTTGTTAAGATGAACATGGTAATTATAGTTTAAAAAATACCATAAAAAAGGGAAAAATATGTTGAACCATGACGAATTTATGATAGAATGGTATATAAAAATGGTAAAATTCTACTTTGAGATAGAGAAATTTTATCATGAAGAGAAAAAATGAAAAAGGCAAATCCATCGAAAGGTGGAGACGCAAAGCCACAAGTCTATAGCATTTAGGGATATTTAAATGTATGACGGTTGGGTTGCCATTTATGTAGTTACAAGTATAGGGGAAAGTCTGGAGCTTTAGCCTTATCCTTGCCATGACACAATAGGCAACTCAAATGTTGCTTATTTTTTTATGGAGGGGATTAAGTTGCGGGCTACTCAAAATAATGGGAATGAGTTTGAATACTCAATAACTCATTGGTTTCAGCCCATTCACCGCTTGACGGATCAAGTTGTAATAGGGTATGAAGCGCTTTTGCGTGATCCGACGCAGTTACATGTTTCACCGGTAGATATTTTTAATGATGCTGAGAAAAAAGGATGCCGAAATATTCTTGATCTTAATTCAATTAAAAGTGCCATTGAAAAATTTAAGAATCAGACTTCCCTTTTGTTTCTAAACATATTTCCGTCAACACTGCTGGATAATAACTTCTTATCCTGGTGGGATGCACATGTCCCTCCTCTGTTGCCTGTGGTACTGGAGATATTGGAAAATGAAGAGATTATGGACTGGTGTACACTTCAAACGGTGATCAAATGGCTTAAGGCCAGGGGCGTAAAAATTGCACTGGATGATATGGGGGCAGGATATTCTTCTCTTCGTCAATGGATTGAATTGGATCCGGATTTTATTAAGCTGGACAGATATTTTTCAGAAAATCTATCTTGTAGCTCGCGTAAACAGAAAACTGTCAGGAGCCTGGTAGACTTACTTTCAGATGCAGCAGAAATCATCATTGAAGGCATTGAGACAAGAGAGGATTTAAATGCGGCAAAACACCTGGGAATAACATACGCACAGGGCTATTTGCTCGGAAGACCATCACCTGTAGGAACTTTGTTAGCAGAAGGCTAAACAAACTAAAGTGGAGGAGCATCAATGAACGTAGAATACATCAATCCATTTATAGAGGCATCTCAATCCGTAATTAAAATGCTATGCGGCAGTGAATCAAAGCTTGGTAAAGTCTATTTGAGGAATTCTCCTCTTTCTGTAGATCAAGTGGTTATCATGATTGGAGTGGTTGGAAAAATTAAGGGGCAAGTGTGCTTTGAGCTTTCAATAGAGACAGCAAAAAAAGTTGCTTCTGCCATGATGGGCGGCATGGCCATTTCGGAACTGGATGAAATCAGCAAGAGTGCAGTATCTGAAATGGGAAACATGATTATGGGCAATGCAAGCACTATATTTGCTAAAAAGGGAATCAGTATCGATATTACACCGCCGTCTTTGTTGACAGGAGAAAAAATAGAAATATCAAATAAAATATCTACCATTGTTGTCCCCGTTGAAATAGAAGGGCTTGGGACTGTTTCAATTAATGTCGCCGCTGAATAGTTCCATATCAAAAAGATGTAAGAATATTACAAAATATTGATGTGGATTTGACCGGGCATTGCCCTTGCCATGGAAAATTCCCGCAAGGACAGAATCTATATCCTTGGAACCGTTGAGATAAAATAATTAAGGCTATTGCATTTATTTTTTAGAAGTACTTTTTTGTATGGTCGTCCACTATACATAGCATGAGATTACTTTTTAAATAAGTGGACTTATGAAGAAGCAGCTTCTTATTCCCACAGTCATGCTATGGCTATTGCCTATCTTTACCTATTCTTTCCCTTTGAAGGCCGAGTCCCGCATGATAAGTACCCCAATAGCTTTATCCGCTGCAACAGAGCCGGTGACACCCGGCTTCGTTTCCGTTTCGATGAACCCACAACCTCCTAATCATATGCCACAGCCATCTGATGATGCAAGCCATCAAGCCCTTAACAACGTGGATTCCCATTCCACGGAAGTTTCAACCCCCGATGCTCTTAAGCTAACCCTTTCCTTTGCAGGGGATTGTACCATTGGCGACGATGAGAAGTATACGTGGAATACCTTTGATGAGGTCTATAAGAAGGTGAAGGATCCCTCATACTTCTTTCAGGGTGTTAAAAACGTGTTTGCACAGGATGATTTTACCTTTATCAATTTTGAAGGCACCTTTACAAAAGCGACAAAAAAAGCCGTCAAGGAATATCGCTTCAAAGGTGATCCATCCTATATTGATGTTTTAGTGAAGGGCAGCATTGAGGGCGTTACCCTTGCCAACAACCATTCCCTTGATTACCTGGAAAAAGGCTTTGAAGACACAGTTCAAACCTTAAACAGAGGTCAAATCGCCTATACCTATTTCGATACCTATTTTATAAAGAGAATGAAGGGCATAGAAATTGGATTTTTAGGCTATAAGGGCTGGGAGTATGAGAAAAGATCCAATGCGCTTCTCGAAAAACATGTAAAAGAGATGAGAGAGCAGGGGGTTGATTTTATTGTTGCCAATTACCATTGGGGTGACCAGAATAGTTACTTTCCTAATGCACTTCAGAAGAGAATGGCCCATTTCGCCATAGATAATGGGGTAGATCTTGTGGTCGGTCACCATCCTCATGTTCTTCAAGGCCTTGAGGTCTATAAGGGTAAGAATATTGTTTATAGCCTTGGTAATTTTTGCTTCGGCGGAGCGCCAAATCCCAAAGATAAGGACACCATTATTTATCAGCATGTTCTAACTATAGACACCCTGGAAAAGACCATTCTTGGGAGTGAGCATAAAATCATTCCAGCCCGAGTCTCCTCTGAAGCCGGGAGAAATAATTATCAACCCATTATTGCCTCTGGCAATGAAGAAATGCGCATCCTTGAAAAATATCGGAAAATCAGCCAGGAACTAAGCGAATGAGAGGTTATTGCACCTTACTGTCAAAGTAGCGTGTAAGCTGTTCAGCCAGGCTCCTTATAAAAGTATGGCCAGCAAAGCTGGTGGTGGACTGGGTATACGACACCAGAATAAAAGGATTTTTACAATAGACAATTCCGGCGTCGTTATAAACGCCTAATGCGGAATTAGTACCTGTTTTATGAGCGATGAGATACTTTTTTGAGACTCTTTTGACTCCCACGGGAATCCGGGTGTTATAAATATTACCTATAAGGGCTTCATTGAGGACTTTCATATAGGGGTCGGTATCCTTGTTCCGGTAGATATTATAAAGGATAAGTGCCGAATCCTGAGGGGTTATGCGAGCGCAGCGCTTGTCGGTGCCATACCTCTCAATATTGTTCTGACGGCTATAGCCAACGGCTCCCGACATTTCTCCATAGAGACGGCTATTGGTAATGCCCAAACGGCTGAGTACTGCATTGCTCTTTTTATTGTCCACTAAACGTAGACAGGCATTGGAATAGTTGTTATCGCTGTATTTGATCATGGATTTGATCATGGGCAGAAGTTTGAATTTCCTTCCTGTAACCTTATCATAATAAACCTTTTCCGTATCGAGTTCGCCTCTTCTCAGCATATCGCAGAAGATATAGCCCTGAAACATCTTTATGACTGAGGCGCTGTTAAAAAAGCCCTCGGGAACCTTGTCAGCGGGGTCCATAAGGACAAGATTCTTATGGGCACCATATGAAAGCTCTGTTTTCAGGTCCATGATAAATAGCCCGAAAGTTGATTTGATACCGGATTGCTTCTTTGCTTTATCAATAATGGCCACCATATCCTTCTCAAATGAAAGGTACTCCTTACTCAATGTATCAAAAGCCGGCAATTGATAAGCCAGCGGGTCCTCTATAGCTGGTGGGGTGATTGTTATTGCCGGTGGGGTAGAAGTCACAGGATATGTATCAGGCAGTGGGGTAGTCTCCGGGATTGGTGTGGGAGACACCGGGCTAACTTCCGGAGAGGGCGTCGGAGAGCCGGGGATGACCTCCGGAGTGGGTGCTGGAGAGTCGGAAATGACCTCTTGTGGGGGTGTAGGAACATCCTGGGCATCTGATGGTCCTTCCGTTGTTGGTACGGTTAAAGAGGGCACAGTATTTGAACTTTGGGTAGCCTTTTCTGTGGGGAATGCTCCATAATGAGTGAAGGCCATATCAATTGTAAGCCCATGGGAAGGCAATCCGGCATATTGGGTGAAAAAGGTCAAAATAAGCATGACAACAATAAGGATGCGACTAATCATAGTATCCCTGCTTTCATAAAAGTATATTAGAAAGCAAGGGAGTTCATTAACAAAAATTTGCTCTATTTTTCATTATGTTTATTGGCTGTATTAAAATCAAGCTTATAGTTTGTCCCTTCAATACTAAAGTTGGCCTCAACTTTAAAGTCAACCTTTTTAAAGAGATCTTTTTGATCAAACCAGGGGTACTCTCTATAGATGGTTTCACCCAGGTTATAGATATCCAGCCCTTGGTTCGCATACTCTTTATATAAATCCAGACACCTCTTTTCAAATGATTTATTCATGTTTTTTTCTATTGTATCAATAGTTCGGTCGTCAACAGTAAATGTCTTTTGAGATCCACGCAATAATGTGGTTGAATTAACCTTTTTAGTTATAATCATACGTTCATTCTGTGGCTTAATGATTGTATCAACATCGGACGACATGGTTAGCAAGACAACGTCAGTTCCCGGAGCATCGGGATTTTCAACTGTAATGAAATCTTTTTTAATTGTATTTGTCATGTAAAACAAAAAACTCGTCTTGGCAGTAGGAAGCTCGCCTGCCATCTTGTAATTTCGGATCAGGGCGATCCCTGGGATATCGATGAGTTGTGTTTTCCTTTGTTTAATGGGCCTGATAATCGGCAATGTAATGACTTTATCCTTAATGGCAGCTGCATTCATCAGATCCAGCATTGTTGTAACATTGGCACGAGAGGTGTTTTTTGCAGAATTATTGATGTGGGTTCGTAAATAAATTCCCAGGAATTGTTCCCCTTTCAACTCAACATCCTCTATCTCTTTTGGGTCAGCATCCCAAATACCCAGATAAGTTCTGATGGTGAAATCATTAGAATGATTCCATAAGTTGATATAAAGGTCAAGACCTTGTTCGGCTGCTGCTCGAGTAAAAAGGAGAACCTTGGTTTGCGAATAGCTGACCGAAAGGTTTGATAATTCGTTGAGTTTATCACTGGCCTCCATAATATCAGCATCTTCAACTCCATAAATGATGCGTTCACCCTGAGTTTTCTCCTGAGCAGATGAGGCTGATGGGCGATAGGCTTCATAAAAAATATTCATTGTTCCTTCCTGTGCTCCTTGATCGATAACAATGGCTGTAATAAACAGAGTTTTATCCAAATCCTGATATTCACAGGAGGAAACAGTCAGGGCTGTTATGAGGATTATAAGGAGTAAACAGAATTTTTTCATTCCTCGTCTGTTCCTTTCAAGTTATTATAAGAAAGATCCTTCGATTTACCAAGAAATAGAAAGTCTCTCTTTTTATAGTTGATCCGCTTGGAGGTTCCTAATGGGAACAGATAAGGATAGCCGCAGCTTTCCAGGGAAGCTATATGGGCGATCATCATGATAAAAAAGATAAAAAATCCATGGAGTCCATAGATGGAGGAAAGTATTGTAGCAAGAATAGTTAAGGTTATTATGGGGCCTATGAGCTTGGGGTTGATGAGAGAAGTAACGGCATAAACACCCACAATAACAATAGTTCCACCCGAAGCCATCCCGGCAGAGACTGCCGTTTCGCCGAGAATAAGTGTGGATACCAGGGTTAAAGTAGCCCCTATGCTTTTTGGAAGTCGTCTGCCGGCCTCTCGGGCCAATTCTAAAAAAAGCAGCATAATTAAAGTCTCAATTATAGAAGGAAAAGGCACTCCTGCTCTGGCAGATGCCAGCTTAAATAAAAAAACGGAAGGAATAAGGGAGTGGTGATAGGTGGTAAGGGCCAGGTAAAAAGCAGGTAAGAGCACAGAAACTAAAAAAGAAAAATAGCGGAATACTCTTAAGCCCGAGGCAAAAATATGGTTGGTATAATAATCATCCGGAGAGGTAAAATTCTCCGTAAAAAAAGAAGGCAGTACTGCTATAGAGGGGCTTCCTTCCACCATAATAGCCACACGCCCTTCAAAAAGCTTGGAGCAGACAATGTCAGGTTTGTCAAAATTTCCGACAGTATCAAACAGTGTGTATTTGTATTTAAACTCTTCTTCAATATAATTGGTCTCTAAAATAAAATTCGTTTTTAGATTCTGAATTTTTTCAGTTACCTCATTAATAAGTTTTTCTGGTGCCGTATCCTTGAGGTAGATAACAGCTACCGAAGTTCGTGAGCTTGAGCCGACCTTGAAGAGTTTTATAGCAAGATTTCTATTTTGTACACGCTTGCGTATAAGGGAGATGTTATCTTGTAATGACTCGTTAAAGCCTTCTTGAGGGCCTTTAATAGCCGGATCGGTATCGGGTTTGGGTATATTCCGGGAAGAGAACTTTGTAGTTTCACAACCAATAGCCCCATCATCAAAATCACAGGTAATGATTATATTGCCTGAGAGAAGTTTACCCAAGATATCCTCAGGCTCATTGAGCTTTTCATTAGTTGAGGTGAGAAGGACATGATCTATTATATACTGCAGGGTTTCAATAGTTTTGCCGTGCTTAAGTAGAGGGTGAATAATATACTCGCCAATAAGATGCTTTTCTATAATGTCACGAAAAAAGACAAGAGTAATCTTCCCTTTTGGAATGATAACCTCCCTATAAGTAATATCGGCAGCATCCTCAAATGTTGATTTTATCATCTGAAGAATGGATTCTTCCATGTTTCTTTCCCTCCAGACCCCAAAATTAACCAAGCCCAGTATAACCATAAATTAATATGCCCATTCTATTACTATCAATGTAATCAAGGATGTACACTATGAAATCAATGAATTCCAGGCACTTACTCTACTTTATTCCTGCGGTCGTCATTGTACCGAGTAAAACCTATCAGACACTTTTTACAAAGTATGGTCAGCGTGATTCCTGGATAGCCATGACGATTGCCTTGGTTATCGTTTATGCATTTATGGTCTTCATCATTAGGGTTTGCAAAAAAAAGAACTGTTTTGATATGGTTGATATTTATCGAGGCGCATTTGGAAAAGTAATAGGTAATATTCTTTTGGTATTTTTTTACATGACTGTTTTTCTTACGCTTTTGGAAACTACTTCTGTTGAAGCGGGTGCTATGAAATATCAATTTATTAATTTTAATCCCTATTGGGGCTTCCTTCTATTATCTGTCGTAGCCGGTCTTTACATCATTCTGCTAGGCTATCGGTCGGTGATGGTCGTTGTTTCTATAGGTATCATTTTCATATCAATATCCGGGGTATCGCTGGCAGTCCAAACACATAAATTTAAAGACTATACACGACTTTTACCTATAATGGAAAATGGCTTTAATAAAGATTTTATTGTATGTGTTATCATGCTTGTAGGTTCATTGGCAAGTCTGGTCATATTAGTTCCGCTTTTTAAGGATGTCCGTGACAAAAAGAACTTGATGAGAATGAATAACATTGGATATGCGTTCAGTGCACAAATTCACATTTTTGCTATGACAGGGAGCCTGGCAACATTTGAGCCGACCCTCGCCAACACTTACCCCTTTACAAAGCTTACCCAGACCGAAAGAATCATGCATTTCGGATTTTTTGAAACCGGTGAGCTTTTTGTTATGCTTCAGATAGTTGGCGGATGGATTGTCAGATTTGTGACTGCATTTTTTGTATTGGATCAAATGCTAAGATATACGAGTGTTAAAAAGAGAGGGTTGAATATATTTATTAGTGTACTCGTTTTTGCGGTAAGTTATCTGGTGGGTAGAAACTTGTTCAATTTGTTTAAGTATCTGAATATCTATGTTTATATCAGTTTAGTGAATTTTTTCATTATCCCTTTATTGACCTTTGTTATCTTTGCATTCCGGGGGAAAAGGGTTCAGAATCCTAACACCGAGGATGTAAACACAGTAAATGATGGAGAGCCCGTTACCAATAGTGCCAAAACCTCTAATTGACAGTCTTATCAAATTTGGTACAATAAATGAGGTAAATCAATTCTTGGGGGTGTTAGAGATGAAGGAGTTTTATGAGATAAATGTTGCCGGCCTTACCCGGAGTTTGCCTTTGTGTCCGATTAATGATGACTTATATATAGGAGCTTTTGTGCTGTTTGGTGATGTTGAGCTGACAGTTGCCTGTGCCACTGATCTTTTAAAAAAAGCACCCGATTATGATGTTATGATTACTGCCGAGAGCAAGGGAATCCCTTTGATTTATGAAATGGCTCGGCAAGCCGGTAATAACAAATACCTTGTGGCAAGAAAAATGGCTAAGCTTTATATGAAGGATGTTGTTTCAGTGGAGCTTCAGTCCATCACAACCGCAAAAAAGCAGGTTCTCTTTATTGACCGAGAGGACGTTGAATATATGAAAGGCAAGCGTGTGCTTATTGTAGACGATGTTATCAGCACGGGTGAGTCAGTCAAGGCTGTTGAAAAGCTGGTGCAGGAAGCAGGGGGCATAGTGGCTGGCAAGATGGCCATTTTAGCTGAGGGTGATGCTAATAAACGTGATGACATCATATTCCTGGAGCACTTACCATTGTTTGATAGTCATGGCAATATACTTGATTGATCAGTGGTGAATTGTATGAAAATGGGAGGCCGAGTATAACACTCAGCCTCCCATTTTACTTAATACGAGGAACGAGTATCAATAAAGTTACCGCAGCGCTAGCAAGGTAACTTTATTATAATCTTATCCAGTATAGACTGTAATAATGAAGCTGATATTCCCAGAGGTGAAAAATGCTTAGAATGAAAACAATCCGGAAAAATTCATTACAGAAGTTTGCTTCCCTATAAATAAATTAATTCAAGTCAGGCATCATGTTCAGTATAAGCATGCTTTCTTAGCATAAAAGGAATGCGAAAGCTCGTAAAGAGTTCGGCATATGGCGCAATAGTCGGAATAGCTGCAGTGGGCGTAGTGGCGGCATGGCTAACCTATTTCGCTATCAGCTATACTCGAAGAAAGAACATTTCAAACTGATCATTGAATACACATCTGAAAAGACGGCAATAATCTCCTTTTGAGGTGATGCTTGAGATCATGGTTTAAGGAAGATTTATCAATAATTTTCTCAATTATAGGAAATGATAAAAAGGCTTTAGATTCATGAGAACAGGTAAACGGACGAATGGATTTAGTACACAATTGTATGTAGGTGGATTATGGCCTCACAGAAAAACAACAAGAAAGAAACCGGAGATAAAAAGAATAATAAAGAAGCGCCTATAACGCTGGGAAAATCGTTGGAGGATAATGTCGACCAATTTAAGAAAGTTTTTCAGAACGACGATACCTTCCTGATACGCTATTTTACGAACCAGGAGCAGGCTAAGGCCAAGTTTTGCGTTCTTTTTATCGATGGCATGGTTGATGTTGAAACCGCAAATAGAAACATCATACAGCCCATTGTCCAAAGCACCCTTCCAAAGAACTTTGAAGGGAATATGGATGTTATTTTAAAGCAGGTGGTGCTCTCCAATCATACCGAAAAATCTGAAAATACGGAGGAAATGATTAAAAGAATTCTTGAAGGTGAAAGTGTTGTATTGATGGAAAACTGCGTGGAAGCTTTAATTGTTTGTACCAAGGGTTGGAAATCAAGACCGATCATTGAACCTCAGAACGAGCAAGTCCTTCGCGGACCGCGGGAAGGCTTTGTAGAGCCAATACTCGTCAACCTCTCATTGATTCGAAGAAGATTAGTAACACCAGATTTGAAATTCATATCATTAACCATAGGTAAACAAACACAGACAAAAATAAGTGTCTGTTATATTGATGGCATTGTCAACCGTCAAATTTTGGACGAAGTGCTTCAAAGGCTAAACAAGATAAACATAGATGAGATATTGGAATCCGGCAATCTGGCAGAGCTCATGAAAGATTCTCCCTACTCACCTTTTAAGACCATTGGAAGTACTGAGAGACCGGATGTAGTAGCAGCGAATCTATTGGAAGGACGTATTGCCATTGTGGTAGACGGAACACCTGTTGTTATTACAATGCCCTTCCTGCTCGAGGAATATTTTCAAACCGATGACGACTATTATATTAACTTCTATTACTCATCCATCAACAGAATGTTGAGGTTTTTAGGATTTATTATCACGGTTACTTCTCCCGGGATTTATGTGGCTATTCTGACCTTTCATCAGGAAATGATCCCAAATCCCCTTCTTCTTAGTATATCTGCTGCGAGGGAGGGTATCCCGTTTCCCACGATCGTCGAAACCCTTGGATTGTTGATTGTTTTTGAAATAATGAGGGAAGTTGGAATGCGCATACCTATTTCTGTAGGACAAACCATCAGTATTCTTGGGGCACTTGTGCTGGGATCTGCAGCAGTTGAGGCCAGGATTGTCAGTGCAACCGTCATTATTGTGATAGCTTTAACGGGATTGACCGGGCTCATGACAACAAGAATCAAAGGGCCGGCAATACTGATAAGAGTCATTTTTACACTTCTGTCCGGGTTTTTAGGATTATATGGCCTTATCTTCGGCATTATCGGACTTTTTCTTCACTTATGCAGTATTCGTTCATTCGGCGTGCCCTATATGATAACCTTTTCTTCGCTGGATCCTAAGGAGGTTAAAGATACCTTTGTCAGAGCTCCGTTATGGTTTACGAAGACCCGGCCCAAATTCATTTCAGGCAGGAATAAGGTCAGACAGGCAGATAGGAGCAAATAGATGAGAAAACGGTTGCTGATACTATTTAGTTTACTCATAGTCAGCTCTTTATTGCTGACATCATGCTGGAATTATAGAGAGATTAACCAGTTGAATATTGTGGCGGGTGTTGCCATTGATAAAGCTGAGGATGGCGATTATTTAATTACAATGGAAACCGTGAATATGCATGAATCAAGTGGTAAAGAGAGTAAAATGAAATCCGTACTTATAGAGACCAAAGGAAAAACCATAATAGATGCAGCAAGAAATGCGCTAAATACAAATTCTCCAAAGTTTTATTGGGGGCACGCAACAATTGCTATCATAAGTCAGGAGGTGGCAAGTGAAGGTATAGTCGGCATAATAGACTTTCTTAGTCGAGATGCAGAACCAAGATTGAGTATGGACTTGCTTGTCTCTCAAAAAGAAACGGCAAAGGAGATACTGAGTGCAAAGACTCTTACAGCAGTGATTAAATCCTCTGAGATCACTGATCTGATGGATGACCAGAAGTTTCTTTCCAAAGCGTTGCAGATCCAAGTTCATGATTTCCTCAAAGCCTTATCAGCAGAAGGTATGTCAGCCATAGCAACCGCCATTACCACTACAGAAATAAATGGTGAAAAAGTTTTTGATTTATCTGGAACTGCAGTTTTTAAGTCAGATAAACTTTTGGGGTTTTTGAATTCTGATGAAACAAAAAGTCTTGATTTTGTACTAGACGAAATTAAGGGTGGTGTTCTTGTTGTTAAGGATGGTTCGGAGGAGAATGATGGGGATGAGTATATTGCTCTGGAAATTCATGATAGCAGCACCAAGATGAAGCCCATCTATTCCGATAATAAGCTTTCCATCCAAATCGATATTAAAACAAAGGTTGCGCTTGCCGAGTATACAGGCAAAAGTACTTTTGATGATGAGGAAGGAAGAAAAGCCCTGAAAAAGGCAGCTGAAGAGCAGTTGAAAAAAGAGATAGAGAGTCTGATCAAGAAGGTGCAGAATGACTTTAATTCAGATATTTTTGGCTTTGGCAACTCTGTTTACCAAAATCTACCCAACGTGTGGAAAAAACAGGGAAAGGACTGGAATACTTTATTTAAAAACCTGGAGGTGTCAGTTAATCCAACTATTGATATACACAATTCAGGATTGTTGAGAAAACAGATTAAAGGAGGAGATTAGTGCCATGCAGACAGTTGTTGCTTTATTTTTTATTTGCATTTTCTTTGTTTTCATTGAACTTGTACCCCTCTACCAAGAGCAGCAATGGATGTCTTTCTGGGTGTATACAATCCTTCTGATCGTGGTTTTTTTCCTGGCCATACTCATTGATATGAAAGTAGAAATACCAAGTCCGGCCGATCCGATTAAGAAATTAATATCTGCCATCTGGGGGCTAAAATAACCGACGGGAAGGAATCTTACATGATAAGTAAAGAAGTCATAAACCAAAAACAGGCTACTGTCATGATGTCAACCTTTATCATTGGAAGCACTGCTGTTCTGGGAGTGGGTTCACGAGCCAAACAGGATGTATGGATAGCTTTTATCCTTGCTATAGTGTTTGCTGGCGTTATGTTTATCGTTTACGCCAGAATCTTAAAACTTATCCCTGGGAAGGGGCTCTATGATATATTGGAAACGCTTTTTGGCAAAGTGGTGGGGAAAATGATATCCCTTCTTTATGTCTGGTATGCCTTCCACTTGGGAGCATTGGTCATTAGAAATATTACAGAGTTCATGACAACTATTTCGCTGCCGGAAACACCGATATGCATTATTGCCTTTACTGTATCACTCTTGGTTATTTGGGCTGTCAGAGGGGGTATAGAGCTCATTGGAAGGTGGATATCCATATTCTTCCCGATAATGATTTTATTTATTTTCACCATAACACTTTTAACTTCACCCCTTATTGAGTTTAAAAATCTGAAACCTATTTTGTATAATGGATTACAGCCTGTTTTTAAAAGCGCTTTCGAGATTTTTTCATTTCCCTTTGCCGAAACAATCCTGTTTATAACGATTTTAGGAAGCTTGTCGAAGAGTGGCAGTTCATACAAGGTCTACTTTTTAAGCTTGCTGATCGGAGGTGCAATTGTCACCTTAATTGCGGTGCGAAATGTTCTCGTCCTGGGTGCTGGAGATACCTCTATATCTTATTTTGCGTCCTATTCATCCACGAGGTTAATCAATATCGGCAATTTTCTTCAAAGAATTGAGGTTACTGTATCCATAGTATTTATTACCAGTGCGTTTATAAAATGTTGCGTTTGTCTGTCTGCATTTACCACCGGTGTAGCCAGCATATTCAATATTAAGGATTATCATAGGATAGCTGCACCATTGGGTCTATTAATGGCTATCTTTTCTATAACAGTTTACAAAAGCACTATGGAGATGTTTGAATGGGCAGCCAAATTTTATGTCTATTATGCAATCCCGTTTCAGATTATTATACCTGTTATTATTTGGATAACGGCTGAAGTCAAAACGCGTATTGCGAAGAACAATGCCAATGGGAATGGAAATGGAAATACAAGTACAAACATAAGCGCTGATGCAAGTACAAGCTCATAGGAAAATGATTTTAAGTCTCTGATAAATCCTCATAATAGTTTCCTTGAAAGAGGAAATAATACTCCTATGGTCGAGCATCATATTTTATGGCTGAAAGGGGTAATGATTTTGGATTTGTTCAGAAGTTATCAATTAATCGAAACTCACGATGGATATGATCTCATTCTGTTCATGGACACGGACATGAACGATGTGGAATTTGCAGATGAGTTCGGACGTATTGATGAAGACAATAAAAAACGGCTCAATCAGAATATAACCGACTATATACGTGAAAAATTCCCCAATAAGAAAATCAATCTGGTCAAAATCATGGCGGGAGCAGTACTGCTATCGTCATTTTTCATGGTTGCGCCTGTAACAGCCAAAGCGGCTGAAACGCCTGCTTCGAGTATCACCCAAACTCAAAGCACTTATAACTATAATATCAGGGTATCAGTTAACGGAAGCCTTCAGACCTTTAAAGCACGTCCTTTTATCTATGACAACACCACCTACGTACCTCTGTATGACCTTGGCAAGGCCATAGGAGGCAGTGTCTGGTGGAACAACAGCTCCAACACGGTTGGTATTAATAAAAATGATACTATGATTGCCTTTATGCGCGGTTCAACCAAGGCGCGTGTCAATGGTGTACAAAAGACTATGCCTGCCTCAATTGTCATTGATGATGTGACCTATGCTCCCGTGCGCTTTATAGCAGAAAACCTAGGCTATAAGGTTTCTTTGGATCCCTCGACCCAGATTGTCAACATTTCTAAGGATACGAAACCAGCCCCTGCAACCAATACCGCTCCCGAAAAAAATCAGACAGCCACACCTGCACCCACCGGCAATACCCAGTGGCCGGATGTGACCTATATTGTGCAACCCGGTGATACAGGAGAATCAATATCCCGAAAGTTTGGCGTTCCTGCCGAGGATATTTTGAAGTACAACTACATGAGTGAAGATGAATGGTTTAATGATGGTGATAAAATTGCTATTTCCGGTTATGCTCCCAGAGTTACCACTGTACATGCAGGGCAGGATAACGCACCGGCCCGCAGGGGAACTGCGGTGGATTGGAACCTGGAGGGGCAATATATCCTTGAGCGTGGTGATACCTTCACAGTTACGGATGTTGATACAGGCAAGCAATTCAAGGCCAGAATGATAGGGGGGTACAACCATGCGGACATTGAGCCATTGACAGCCAGTGATACGACTGTCATGAAATCCCTTTTCGGTACATGGAATTGGTCCCCTAGAGCGGTAGTCATCTATCATGATGGTATGAATATTGCCACGTCCTTGTCGGGCATGCCCCATGGGGTTGATACTATTGATAATGGCGTAAACGGGCACTTCGATCTCTATATGAAAAATAGCACCTCCCATAGCGCTACCACATCAAAGGTTTACATTCAACAGCATCAAAACATGGTGATGAAGGCTGCCGGACGGTGATTTAAAGGTGGGGTTCTTATTTCTAAAATGTCTTCTTTAAGAGGTCTGCTTCTTGTCGATTGATTCGAGAGCAGGCCTCTTTCTATGCAACAAAGCTCTTTAGCTCTTATGTAATTTCTGGATGGATATGATTTTTTTTCTCCAAAATTGCTGAGGTATATTGATAGCTGAAACTATTTATGCGTCAAGCTTTTCCGTGACTGAGATTATTGAAAATTCAAAAGCTGAAAAAGAGGGACATATAAAAAACCGTATCAAATAATGGAAGTGAAAATGAATATTGTATACAATACCATAAATATTGGATTGCAAAAAAACCTGTCTTTAAGTACAATGAAGTCGGCTTATTGTTAAGTCTTTAACAAACAAGAGCCATGAGATAGTAAAGAAATGGATTAAAAATTAAAGCACAGGAGGATCCTTTCATGCCTACATACAAAATCAATCCCAAAGTGGATGAAATATTGGAGCAGCATGGCTTTAAAAAATCATCCATCATTGCCGTGATGCAGGATATTCAAAAGGAATTCCGTTATCTTCCACCCGATATACTGAGCTATATCGCTGAAAGACTTGGCTTAAGCGAGGCCAAGGTTTATAGTGTGGCAACCTTCTATGAGAATTTTTCTCTGGAGCCCAAGGGCAGGTTTATTATCAGGATTTGCGACGGTACGGCCTGTCATGTCAGAAAATCCATTCCAATCCTCAACGCCCTGAGAAATGAGTTAAAGCTTTCCGAATCCAAGCATACCACCGATGATATGCTTTTTACCCTTGAAACGGTATCTTGTCTTGGAGCCTGCGGTCTGGCACCTGTTATAACCGTTAATGATAAAGTATACGCAAAGGTTACGCCGGAAAGCGCCATTTCATTACTTAATCAGCTTAAGGAGGAGCAGGCATGAGACTAGACAACATTCAGGCATTGGACCAGTTTCGTGAATCTTGTATAAAGGCACTATCCCTTCAAAGAAAAAAGATACTGGTCTGCGCAGGTACAGGCTGCGTAGCAGGAGGTTCCCTGGATATTTACAACCGTTTTAAAGCACTTGCAAAGGGCAGCGAAAACCTTGTTGAGATAGCGCTAAAGGAAGAAAAAGAGGGGATAGGCGTTAAAAAAAGCGGCTGCCATGGCTATTGTGAAATGGGTCCATTGGTACGTATTGAGCCCTTTGGCTATTTATATCTTAAGGTAACCCTTGATGACTGTGATGAAATCTTTGAAAAAACAGTTTTGGGTGATCAACCTGTAATAAGGCTCATGAGCAAGAATGGGGATGAGGTTGTCATGAGCCAGGACGATATTCCTTTTTATAAAAAACAAACTCGCATGGTGCTTGAAAACTGCGGCCATATTGATGCCGAATCCATAGAGGAGTATATAGCAAGAAGCGGATATGCCGCTTTTTCCAAAGCTATTTCTGAGCTTGGGCAGGATCAGGTGATAAAGACTATTTCCGATTCCAATCTCAGGGGTCGGGGGGGCGGAGGCTATCCGGCGGGACGTAAATGGTATCAGGTCAAGCGACAGGCTGAGCCCGTCCGTTATGTGGTATGCAATGGTGATGAGGGAGATCCGGGTGCTTTTATGGATCGCAGCATCATGGAAGGTGATCCCCATAAAATGATCGAAGGCATGATGATTGCAGCTTATGCAACTGGCGCACAAGAAGGCTATATCTATGTCCGAGCCGAATACCCCTTGGCTGTGGAAAGATTGAAAATTGCCATAAGGGAATCGCAAAACCTAGGGCTTTTAGGTGAGAATATTTTAGGATCAGGCTTTAATTTCAATTTGCATATTAATCAAGGTGCCGGTGCCTTCGTCTGTGGAGAGGGCAGCGCCTTAACAGCTTCAATTGAAGGCGACAGAGGGATGCCGAGGGTCAAGCCCCCCAGAACTGTTGAACAGGGCTTATGGGGTAAGCCGACTGTCCTTAATAACGTAGAGACCTTTGCCAATGTTCCGGCCATCATTATCAACGGTGCCCAGTGGTATCAAAGCATTGGCCCCGAAAACAGTCCGGGCACCAAGGCTTTTGCTTTGACAGGTAATGTGAATAATACCGGTCTTATTGAAGTGCCTATGGGAACCACATTGAGAGAAGTCATCTTTGATATCGGCGGTGGTGTCAAGGATGGGAAGGCCTTTAAAGCAGTGCAGATTGGTGGTCCCTCAGGAGGATGCCTTACAGAGCAGCATCTGGATCTCCCTCTGGATTTCGACTCCCTTAAGAAGGTAGGAGCCATGATCGGCTCAGGTGGACTTGTGGTCATGGATGAGGATACCTGCATGGTAGAGGTTGCGCGGTTCTTCATGAACTTTACCCGGAACGAGTCCTGTGGTAAGTGTGTGCCCTGTCGGGAAGGGACCAAAAGAATGCAGCAGATTCTTGAAAAAATCGTGGCAGGAAAAGGGACCATGGACGATGTGGATATGCTGGAAGAGCTGTCCGAAACCATCACCAAAACCGCCCTTTGCGGCCTTGGAAAGACAGCCGCCTACCCTGTTATGAGCACATTGAAGTATTTCAGGCATGAATACATTGACCATGTTGTGCATAAACGCTGTGAGTCAGGCACATGCCAGGCTTTAAAGCACATTACCATAGATGCTGAGAAATGCAAGGGCTGCTCAAAATGTGCAAGATTATGCCCGGTTTCAGCAATTGAAGGAAAAATCAAGGAACCCTATACCATTAACCAGGACAAGTGCATCAAATGCGGGGCTTGTATCGAGGCTTGCGCTTTTAAGGCCATTAAGGAGGAATGAACCGATGGGTATTATGTTTATAGACGGTCAGAGAGTTGAGTTTACCAATGAGAAAAACATCCTGGATCTCATCCGAAAAGCAGGCGTGGAGCTGCCCACCTTCTGTTATTATTCGGAGCTTTCCACCTACGGGGCCTGCCGAATGTGTGTGGTGGAGGACAAGTGGGGCAGTATTCTGGCCTCTTGCTCAGAGCCCCCTAAGGATGAAATGGTGGTTTATACCAATACACCCAAACTTCAAAAGCATCGTAAAATGATTTTGGAACTCCTGCTTGCCAGTCACTGCAGGGACTGCACCACCTGTGAAAAAAGCGGCAAGTGCAAGCTCCAGGAGCTGGCTGCACGGTTCGGTATAAAAAGGGTGCGCTTTGAAAATGATATGGCCGAACTTCCCATTGATGACAGTAGTACCTCAATTGTCAGAAATCCCAACAAATGTATCCTTTGCGGTGACTGTGTACGTATGTGCTCTGAAATTCAGGGCATGGGCATACTGGACTTTGCCCATAGGGGCTCCAAAATGCAGGTTATGCCGGCTTTTGACAGAAAGATTAAGGATACCGGCTGTGTGAATTGCGGCCAATGTACGGCTGTATGCCCAACAGGAGCTCTCGTGGTCAAGGATGAAACCCACCGTGTCTGGAGAAAGCTTCACAACCCCAATACGCGGGTAGTTGCACAAATTGCTCCGGCTGTGCGTGTTGCTCTGGGCGAGGAATTCAATATTCCCTCGGGAGAGAATGTGGCAGGAAAGATCGTCGCCGCTTTAAGAAAGCTCGGTTTTGATGAAATTTACGATACTTCTCTTGCAGCCGATCTCACTGTTATGGAAGAGGCGAGGGAGTTTTTAGAGAAGCTGGATAAGAATGAAACACTGCCACTCTTTACCTCCTGCTGTCCGGCTTGGATGAATTATGCAGAAACCAGACATCCCGAGCTTTTAGACCAGATTTCGACATGTCGGTCCCCACAGCAAATGTTTGGTGCTATAATAAAAGAGCACTACCGAAAGAGCAATAGCATAGACGGCAAGTCCACCATGGTGGTTTCAATTATGCCCTGTACTGCAAAGAAGTATGAGTGTGCCAGGCCGGAGCTCGCCGTTGAAGGTGAGAAAGACGTGGATGTGGTTATTACCACTAAGGAGCTGGCTTCAATGATCAAGGAAGCAGGCATTGTCTTCTCTGAACTGGAATCCGAAGCCCCTGATATGCCGTTTGGCCTGGCTTCAGGCTCCGGTGTGCTTTTCGGTGTCACAGGCGGGGTGGCGGAAGCCGTGCTTCGCCGATGTGTAAAGGAGAGAACTCAGGAATCCTTAAAAGAACTGGCCTTTTCCGGAGTTCGGGGCATGGAGGGCATTAAGGAGGCTCAAGTTAAAATTGGGGAAAAGACTTTGTCCCTCGCCGTGGTTCATGGCCTCCGAAATGTGGAGACCTTGCTGGAAATGATCAAAAAGGGTGAAAAGCATTATGATTTTGTAGAGGTTATGGCTTGCCAGGGCGGCTGTATTGGCGGAGCCGGTCAGCCCATCCCTATCAGGACAACGACCAAAAAGAGCCGCGCCATGGGTATTTACAATGCGGACAAGCTTTCCCAAATCAAGCGTTCTGAGGAAAACCCCATGATTATAGCTCTTTATAATGGTATATTGAAAGGAAAGACCCATAAACTTCTGCATTGCCGCCACAACCATCAAGATTAAGGAGGCTATATGAGCATAAGTGTGTGCATTGGCAGCGCCTGCCATTTAAAAGGCTCGTACCATATTATAAATACACTTCAACAGCTTGTTTCCAGCCATAATCTGGCGGACCGGGTAGAGATCAAGGCTGTTTTCTGCATGCAGGAATGCGGTCATGGTGTGTCTGTTAAGGTCGGAGAGGGCCCTGTGCACTTTCTGACCTCGGACAGTGTTGAAGAATTTTTTAAGGCTGAAGTGCTCAGCCAATATTAAGGAACAACCAAATAATAAAGAAAAGGACCGATCAATCCATGAGTAAAGGGGTGCAATTCTATGATCATTCAAATTTGTGTCGGAAGCTCCTGCCACATGAAAGGCTCCTATCATGTCATTCAAACCTATAAGCAGCTTATTGAAAAGTATGGGTTGGGCGACAAAGTCATGCTGAAGGCTTCTTTTTGCATGCAGAGGTGCATGGGCGGAATTGCAGCAACCCTTGATGGTGAGCCCATAGAAAACCTGACGGCTCAAAACTGTGAAGCGATATTTTTAGAAAGGATTCTGAGATAGTGGGAATCATTCAGCTTAAGGAAGCTAATTGTAAAAACTGCTACAAGTGTATACGGGAGTGTCCGGTCAAGGCTATTTCCTTTAAAGAGGAGCAGGCTTGTGTCATGGAAAAGGAGTGTATTCTGTGCGGGAATTGCATTCTGGCCTGCCCTCAGAATGCCAAGGAAGTTGTCAGCGATCTGGATAAGGTAAAAGGGTTTATAAAGCGGAAGGATAAGGTCTACGTTACTTTGGCACCCTCTTATACCTCTTTCTTCGAGGGTGTAAACTTTGGTACCATAAGCAATAGCTTGAAAAAACTCGGAGTTATGCATGTCGAGGAGACTGCTGTGGGGGCATCCAAGGTCAGCGCTGCTTATGAAAAGCTCCTTATAGAGGAGCAGATGAAAAATATTATTACGACGGCCTGTCCTTCAGCCGTTCTACTTATAGAAAAGTATTATCCGGATCTTATTAACCTGATGGCACCCGTAGTATCGCCTATGATGGCCCATGCCAAGACTCTCCGTGAGGTTTTTGGAAACCGTATCAAAATAGTGTTCATAGGTCCCTGCATCTCAAAGAAGCATGAGGCTGACGATTTGCTGTCAGGCGGGAAGGTTAATGCGGCCATTACTTTCGAGGAATTAAAGCTCTGGCTCTTGGAGGAGGGGGTAACTCTTGATGCGGAGCCTTCACCGGTAAAGAGCATAAAAAACGGTGCTTCACGTTTCTATCCCATGCCCGGTGGAATTATCAGAACCTTATCCAGAGAATCCCGAAGGTATTATAAGTGCATCAGTGTGGACGGTGTGGGGAGATGTATGGAGATTCTGGACTCTATACGGAAGGGTGAAGTGAGCAACTACTTTATCGAAATGAATGCCTGTGAAGGGGGCTGTTTAGGCGGACCATGCATGCGGACCTCAAAGATCAGCTTTCTAAGAGCCAAGGATGACCTCATACAAAATGTCCGCCAGCTTAAGGAAGGCTCAGGCTATGTGACAGATGAGGTGGATATTGGTCTTGAAAGAAAATTCATTGACCGGTCGGTTGTTGCACCAATGCCCAATGAGAAGGAGATCGCCCAAATCTTGAAGCGAATAGGAAAGACCAAGCCGGAACAGGAGCTTAACTGCGGAGGGTGCGGTTATCCGTCTTGCCGTGATAAGGCTGTCGCGGTCTTTCAGGGAAAAGCCGATCCCAAAATGTGCCTGCCCTTTGTTAGAGAAAGAGCCGAGAGTATTTCAAACCTCATTATTGATAATACGCCCAATGCAATTATTGCTTTGGACTGTGAGCTTAAGGTTCAGGAAATCAATCCTGCCGCGCTTGACATGTTTATGATAGATAAAGACGACATTCTGGGTAAGCCAATTGAGGGCTTCGTTCCCGGCTCGTTGTATGATGATGTCATCAGTGAAGGAGAAACGGCCAGGAACCATAAGGTAACCTATGACAGCCTTGGAATTACTGTTGAACAGACTGTTATTCATATCAAAGAGCAGCAGGTTACGGTTATTATTTTGAAAAATATCACCAGTGAGGAAAAGCACCAGCAGGGTCTGGCAAAAGTCAGGGAAGAGACTCTGGAAATTGCGCAAAAGGTCATTGACAAACAGATGCGTGTGGCACAGGAAATAGCGAGTCTCTTGGGAGAGACCACTGCAGAGACCAAGACTGCCCTTACCAAGCTGAAGAAATCCATACTTACGGATGTGGGTGAGGGCTCATGAGTATTTATATAGAAGCCGGTTATGAGAGCCTGAACAAATTTGGAGAAGAACTTTGCGGAGATAAAATTGAGATCATAAGAAACATCGATTCTATTATTATTGTGCTAGCCGACGGACTCGGCAGCGGTGTAAAGGCGAATATTCTGGCCACCTTAACCAGTAAAATCATCGCAACCATGCTTAATGAAGGGGCGGATATTGACGAATGCGTGGAGACAATTGCCAGTACCCTTCCGGTTTGTTATGATCGGGGGATTGCTTATTCAACCTTTTCCATCCTTCGTATAAACTTTTCCGGAGAGGCTTATCTTGCCGAATTTGACAATCCCGCAGCCATTTTTGTCAGGGACGGCAAGGTCCAGGAGCTTCAAAAAACCATTAGGAACGTCGCCAGCAAGAACATCATGGAAAGCCGATGGGGAATGAAGTCTGACGATATGCTCATTCTTTTCTCCGATGGGGTTGTCCATGCCGGTGTGGGTAAGCTTTTAAACCTGGGCTGGCAGCATGAAAATGTAAAGGATTATGTACAAAAGGCCATGCGTCCGGGCATTACAGCCCGAGCAATGGCGAGGCAATTGGTTTCGGCCTGTGATTGTCTGTACTTGCAAAAGCCTGGAGACGACACCACGGTTGCTGCTGTGAGGGCGTTAAAGCCTGTTCAGGCCCGTATTATGGTCGGTCCGCCCGTAGATCCGTCACGAGATGCCGAAGTGGTTGGAAAACTCTTTGAAGGAGAGGGGAAAAAGGTAGTCTGTGGGGGAACTACCTCTCAGATTGTAAGCAGGGAAACAGGCAGGGAACTGATGGTTAATTTTGAATACCACCATGCCGCTGTTCCACCCACAGGCTGCATTGAAGGGATTGATTTGGCCACCGAGGGCGTCCTGACATTGGGTAAGGCCCTAGAAATCATTAAGCAGTACTGCTCCTTGAACGCCAAGAGCGGAGAAAACCTGAGCCTTAATAAAAAGGATGGCGCCACCCGAATTGCAAAACTCCTTCTGGAGGAATGTACCGAGGTACATTTCTTGGTAGGGCGTGCTATGAATCCGGCTCATCAGAATCCGGACCTTCCCCTGTCGCTTTCTATCAAGCTTCGGCTTGTGGAGGACATTGCTCAATGTCTGAGAGGTCTTGGCAAAAATGTGGGGGTGGAGTACTATTAACACTGTCTTTAAGACCCTTACACTTAAAATACACAAACCCTCAAAGGTCAAGCAGCACATTATGGACGAGGCCATGAAGCGCTATGCAGTCGCTCTACAGACCATGCTGGATGCTGCAAGGGAAAAGCCCGGATACTTAAGCGCCATGCGCACCTCCAACGAGAGCACCAGGACGCTGGCAATGCGCCTGATGGACAAAAACCTTTTAAGAAGCCTCAACGATTTTCACGCCCAACCCTTTAAGGACTCCCTCAAAATTGAATTTGTAAACCTTTTGGACAACTACAGGAAAAGGAGCCTTAACAATAATCGGGCGGCTTTTCCGAGGGTTACCATAAGCAGCAGGGAATTGGCAGAAAAGCTTGAATTGCAGAATATGAGTGAAGGAGCCATGGACAAGCTGTACCAAAAGCTTGATTCGGATAAGACCGTCTATTTTTGCCGATACGGTGATCAGCGTGATTATTCCTTGCTTTATGAACCATATAAAAAAAGGTTTTATGCCAGGCTCTATCTGTTAAACCAGCATGATGAGCTCAAGCACAGGCCTCAGAAGGATGATGACAGCGTTTTGCAGGTTGTGGGTAAGAACAAGCTCCTACCCGCTTCACAAAGACCCGAGCGCTATATCATTGTCCCGTTAAGTTTTGGAAAGGAGCAGGAGAAGCACTTGCTTTATGCTCTGGAGCATCCGGACATGCTTAAAACCGCCAGACTGCTCAAGAAGAACGGGGAATATTATTTGATAGTAAGCATAGCCCTTGAGCCCGTGCCTCCTCTTGAAGTTAAAGGCTATGCGGGCTTTTTCTGCGCAAATGACGGTAAGACCTACCATACGGTTTGTAATTTAAAAGGAGAGCTTTTGCATCAGGGCATCCTTTCAGAGGGCCAGGGCATGTTACCTCAAGCCCATGACCAACTGCATATTCTGGCTAATGCCATTACCGATGTTTGTTATCGCTACCGGGTCCAGGCAGTTTTTGAAAACCATCCTCAATATAACCGCCTTATTAATCTCCTGAACTACAAGCTCTCGTTGAAAGGTCTTCAAAAACCGGTAATGGTAAGCCCTTTCGGCCTCTGGCAGACCTGTCCGCGCTGTGGGTACAACTGCAAAAGGAACAGCACGCTGGGGACCGTCTTTTTATGTACGGCATGCGGGTTTGGTCTGGAACATGTCATGCTTCCGGCCTATAATCTATCCAAGCGTCTTATTAAGTACCAGGGGGATAAGGTGCGTTTTCACAGTGAATACATCCAGCATGGCCGCGGGCGCAGGCATGTCATTAAAAATCCTTTACTGGATATTCATTATACAATAACTCCCAAGCATAGCCTTGATAAATTCTTCGACTTTGTCCAAGCCAGAACAGATCATATTAAGGAGCACCTAAAAAGCCGCGAGACCAACTGGTCAAAAGAGGACAAAAAGCTGTACAGCCTTTGGAACAAGCTCATTAACGCCAAGGATATACGGGAGGCAATTGAGATTGAATCTTGATTTCAGGAGGCTTCAGAGTATCGTCCCGGCTGTTATAGATTTTCATAAGCTATTTCCTGCTTAAGCAGTTCTTTGCAATAGGGAATCTCATCATTTGAGATGTTCGCAAACAAAAAAGCCCCGCAGCGGCATTTGTTGTACGTCCTGCTGTCCATCTCAAAGGAAAAGCCACCGGCGCAACCCTCACGGCAGTGCACGCAATCCCAGCCACTTGACCGGATGGTTTCGCGGATATGTTCAGGGTAATCCATGACTTTATTTATGTACTTGCCGATATGCTGAAGGTTTAGCTTCGCCGAAAGCTTGTCCTGACAGACTTGCAAGCTCATAATGACCTTTTTGTTTTTGATTCCCGTATAGACGCACGACCAGTCGTTGCGCATGAAGCCGCCCATCCTTATGGCGGGTTTACTTGACTTTGACACCATTTCATGTAAAGCGACCGCAGCCTCGCGTTTTTTACTGTCGAGCGAGTGGTAGATGGATTCAACGGTCAGCTTAGGCGCTTTGACCGCTTCATCTTCAAGAAGTCCGCTGTGAAGCATATAAAAGTAATTTTTTGATTTTTTAAGATCACCCTTATTTAAAAGCATCTGCGCGTCGGCCATGGCTTTTAGCGCTACAACTAGATAGGGATTGTTTGGATATGAGACATGAACACGGTCACCGTCTTTTACTGTTTTTGCATATCCGCTTATCCTGAAGCCGTATTCGCACAACTTTATGAGTAAAAACGGCAGACTCGTGATTTTCAGCTCCTTCGCGGCGGCGAGCAGCTTTTCTCCGTCAAGTTCCAGCGACTTATCCGGTTGCAGTGTACCCTTGGCACCAAATGATAGCAATAAATTTGGCACGCGGATAAAGGAGGCGTTTGAATTTGTGTAGTCGGTATTTTTTGCATCACTCTCAAAACTCTCTTTCAACAGCATGCCAAAGCCGGACGGGTCTTTTGCTATGTCGGCGTACAGACTCCGGATGAGCCGGAGCAGGGCTAGAAAACCTGCTTGAAACTGTTCTCTGTCGATGCCGTGCAAAAAACATGGGTGAACTCTCATTGTTTGAGGTTCGTTCATTACATTTTTAAGATAGTTGCCTGCGATTTCCTGAACATAATAATTCATACATTTTTGCTCTCCTTGGTTTTACTCGCAGTGTCGGATAGAAATCTTTGAACATATCAATAGAACCGAGTAGCTTGCCCATATATATAATAATTATACCATTGAATACCTGACACCAGTATGTCGTATTTGTTTGAATTGCTGCACATGTTTATCCCATCTCTTCTCGAACATTATGATTACCTTTGAATAAGGTGAATTATTGAAACATGGTATGTTATAATAATCTTACCCGTTACCGAAATCGAAGATTTCGAACGGGTACCCAAGTTATTGATACTTCGTATTAATAATCTTAAGTGGCGCGATTTGCCGGGGCGCCAGCTTCCCCCAAAAGGGTGTATTCCCCAAGGGCGGGCAAAAGCATGCATCGCATGCAAGGAATAATCCTTCCTTTATTCCGGCTATCTAATAAAAGAGCTCTGTAATTTTAAATTACAGGGTTCTTGCTTTCTTAGAAGCTGATAATCGGGTATAATGAAAACAAAAAATAATCGGGGTGGCATATATGAAGGTGCTTTTCATTGGTGGTACAGGGAATATCAGTACCTATGTGTCGGAGTTGGCCATACAGAAGGGTATTGAACTCTATCTTTTTAATCGAAACACAAAAACAGAATTCATTATCCCGGGAGCTAAAATCATCCAAGGTGACATCAGGAATGAAGAGCAAGCCAAGATGATATTAAAGGATTATAACTTTGATGTGGTAGTGGATTGGATCGCTTTTACCCCTGATCATATTGAAACGGATTTGAGGCTTTTTAAGGGGAAGATAGGCCAGTTCATTTTCATCAGCTCTGCATCAGCCTATCAAAAGCCTGTCGAATATTTTAATATCACCGAGAAGACCCCCCTTGTGAATCCATACTGGGAATATTCTCGCAACAAAATTGCCTGTGAGGAATTGCTCTTTGAAGAATATCATAAGAATAATTTCCCAATTACCATTGTAAGACCTTCTCACACCTACGGCGTCACCAGGCTGCCCTGTATCTTCAATAGCAGGAAAAGCAGTTGGAGCATTGTGGAACGAATGAAGCGCGGTAAGAAAATTGTCGTTCCGGGTGATGGGACTTCCCTATGGGTACTAACCCATAGTTCAGATTTTGCCAAAGCCTTTGTGGGACTTTTAGGCCATCCTAAAGCCATTGGTGAGGCCTTCCACATTACCTCCGATGAGGTGCTTACCTGGAATCAGATTACTCAGAATTTAGGTGAGGCTGTTGGAATGACTCCGGATATCATCCACATGTCTACAGACTTTATCACCCGCTGTATACCTGCACTATACAGTGAGCTTATGGGAGATAAAAGCAATAGTGTTTGCTTCGATAATTCAAAGGTCAAACAATTGGTTCCCGGCTATATGGCCACAAAGTCCCATAAGGAAGGGGTCAAGGAGTCTGTAGAGTGGTATTTGCAGCATCCCGAGCTTCTGTGGCTCGACGATGAGTGGGATCTGGAGTGCGACAGGCTCATTGCAGCCCATGAAGAGGGTATTCGTGCTTACGAAAGTAGTATTCGTAACGTATGATTCGAAGCATGCTGCCTAGCAATATGCGAATTAGGTGATGTAAAAATGATCATTTGGATAAATGGAGCTTTTGGCTCAGGGAAAACTCAAACTGCATATGAGCTTCATCGTCGTATTAAAAATTCATATGTATATGACCCTGAAAATATCGGATATTTTATCAGGGATAATATTCCCCCTGAAATAGAAAACGGAGATTTTCAGAACTATTGTTTATGGAGAACCTTTAACTATGAAATGCTATCCTTTATAGCAAAAAATTATGACGATATCATTGTTGTCCCGATGACAATTACAAACAGGCAGTATTATGATGAAATAGTCGGTAAATTATCAAAAGAATTTACGGTTAAGCATTTCATCCTTTCTGCGACAAAGGAAACGATACTAAAACGTCTTGGCAGACGACTTGAAACTAAAAATTCGTGGGCAGCCCACCAGATTGATCGATGCATTGAGGCGTTTTCTGTAAGTATTAAAGAACATGCGATACAGACGGATAATATGACGGTATATGAAGTGGTGCAAGAAATTGCCAATCAGTGTAATATTAAACTACCGAATGATAATCGAAGTAAATTTCAAAAAGCGATTGATCGAATAATGACACAGTTTAAGCATATCAGGTAATATCATAAATGGCTAAGGACTAAAGGTGAAAGGCAGCTAAAGACTTTTCACCTGTAGCCATTAGTCTATGAAGTTGATCCAGAATAGCCTTAAGATCCTGCCTCGAAGACCATTGTATTATACCGCTCCAATTAAATTGGACACAAACTATAAATCAAATACGGCTATTTATAAGTAATATTCAACAAGAACCGCATAGAAAATCAAAAATTGGCGGTGCTACATAATCAGGTAATGGAGCTATTAAAGTTCATGAGAAAATATGTGCCGGGCTTCCAGAATGCTAATTTGTCACAGATTTCGCCTTCACTTGGAATACGTGAAACCAGACACTTTGTTGGTATTGACCGATTAACTGTCGATAAAATATATGACGCTGAAACCTATAAAAACGCTATAGCCTTATGTGCTTACAATATTGATATACATAGCGGAATTAGCGATCATATCGATTTAACCTTGATTGAAAAAGCATTTGGCATACCTTATGGCTGTATTGTTCCAAAAAATATTGACGGTTTGCTTTTAAGCGGCAGAACTATCTCTGTAGATTCGAATGTCTATGCCGCTACAAGAGTGATGGGCCCTTGTATGGCTGTAGGCGAGGCTGCAGGCGTGGCCGCCGGATTCAGTATCAAAGGAAAGAAGCCGTTATCTGAGCTGGATGTTGCTGAAATTAAATCTATACTTCTTAAGAACAATGCTGTTTTATGATGGGAGGAACAAAAAATGAAGGCTGCTGTCTATAAAGGAAATAAAACAATAGATATTGACGAGGTTCCTATTCCTCTGATTGCCGATGATGATGTTTTGATAAAAGTTCAGGCCTGTGGAATATGCGGAACCGATGTACATATTTATGAGGGGGCAGAGGGGGCTGCAGATACGACTCCCCCGGTTATTTTAGGACATGAATTCGCCGGTATTATAGAAAAAGTCGGAAGCAGGGTCATCGGTTTAAAACCAGGGGATCGGGTATCGGTTGATCCCAATAATATGTGCGGTTCCTGCTATTATTGCCGAAATGGAATGGCGCATTTCTGCGAAAATATGATTGGTTACGGAACCACAACCAATGGCGGATTTGCTCAGTACTGTGCAGTTCATTACAAGCAGGTTTATTCTTTAGGGGATCATATTTCTTTCGAAGAGGGAGCCATGGTAGAACCGTTAGCCTGCTGTCTGCATGCTATTGACTGCTGTGAAATAAAAGCAGGCAGTACGGTTATGATTCTTGGTGGAGGAACTATTGGTCTTAATATGCTCCAGCTTGCCAAGCTTGCCGGGGCCTCGACTGTTATTCTAAGTGAGCCTTTTCAGGAAAAACGTGATATAGCAGAAAGGCTGGGCGCTGATATAGTCATTGATCCGTTGAATCAATCAATCGAGGAAGTATTGGCGAGAAATGGTGTTTTAAGAGTAAGCACCGTTATTGAGTGTATTGGTCTTAAAAGTACCATGCTTGATGCCATAAAATATGCAGGGAAAAATTCTGTTGCCATGCTGTTTGGGCTGGGAAACCCAAATGATGAAATACCCATAAAGCCATTTGAGATATTTAAGAAAGAGGTAGCAATTAAGGCCTCGTTTATAAATCCCTATACGCAAAACAGAGCTTTGGATATTATTAAATCGGGCCGAATTGATATCAAGTCTTTATTGTCACATACAATCGGGCTTGATCAGCTCGCTGAGGTTCTGGGTGACCCGGCAACACGAAGGGCCGGGAAGGTAATCGTCAATCCCTGGAAATAGATAGGAGAGGTGGAATGTGATGTTCGATATAGTGGCATTGGGGGAGCTTCTGATTGATTTTACGCCTGCCGGGAAGTCTGTGGACGGCAACCCTTTGTTTGAACAGAATCCGGGAGGTGCACCGGCAAATGTGCTGGTTTCTGCGACTCGCCTTGGTGACAGCTGTGCTTTCATAGGCATGGTGGGGTATGACCAGTTTGGTGATTATCTTAAGGAAATCTTGAGAGGAAATGCGATTGATATTTCAGGGCTCCGGTTCACAAATAAGGCATCGACTACTCTTGCATTTGTACATCTTGATGAGAATGGGGACAGGAGCTTTAGCTTCTGCAGAAATCCAGGTGCGGATACCTTGCTGACAATTGATGATATAGATTACTCATTGATTGATAGAAGCAGACTATTTCATTTCGGATCAGTTTCCATGACCCATGAAAAGTCCAGGGCGGCGACTTTAAAAGCAGCCGCCTATGCAAGAAATAAAGGAAAAATAGTCTCCTATGACCCAAATTTTCGTCCTGCATTGTGGGAGAGCACTGACGGAGCTATTGAACAGATGAATACAGGCCTTCAATATGCCGACATCATAAAGGTTTCCGAGGAAGAATTAAAACTTATAAGCGATTGTTCCGAAATTGAACAGGGAACAGAATGGCTTTTACGTAAAGGAATCCTTCTTGTCTGCGTAACATTGGGAGCCAGAGGCTGCTATTATGCGCATAAGAATTCAAGAGGCCACCTGTCTACATATGATACAAAAGTAGTTGACACAACCGGAGCGGGAGATTCATTTATGGGGGCACTTCTGCATGGCTTATTAAATGAAATGGTGAACCTACGTGACTTGACTGGCCATCAACTGGAAGAGATTATAGACTATGCAAATGCTGCTGGTGCACTATGCGCAACAAAACGCGGTGCTATCCCGGCTATCCCCTTTCATGCTGAGATTGTACAATGTCAGCAGTCATTAGAAAAGCTTTTGTAACCGGTTATGGCGTTAGTGTTTCCGTAAAACAAAAAGCGGCTGGAATTGCTTCCAACCGCTTTTTTACTATCTTTACGAATCAACCGAGGATCTTTTTGAGGTCAGCATCAGGGGTGCTGATGGGGGTAAGGCCGAACTTCTCGACGAGTACGGAAAGCACGTTTGATGAGAAGAAGGCGGGAATTGAAGGTCCGATATAAATGTTCTTGATACCCAGAGCAAGCAAGGTGAGCAGGATGCACACCGCTTTTTGTTCGTACCAGGAAAGCACTAAAGTAAGCGGAAGCTCATTGATACCACAATTGAATGCACCAGCCAGGGCTACTGCCACTTGAATAGCGGAATAGGCATCATTGCACTGACCCATGTCCATGATTCGGGGCAGGCCGCCGATGGTGCCGATATCCAAATCATTGAAACGGAACTTTCCGCAGGCCAGGGTCAGAATTACTGTGTCTGAGGGAGATTTTTCAACAAACTCGGTATAGTAGTTTCTTCCGGGTTTTGCACCATCACAGCCGCCTACAAGGAAGAAGTGACGTATTGCACCGGCTTTTACGGCCTCTATAACAGTATCGGCCACACCTAGAACGGTATTTCTCGCAAAACCGGTCATGAGCTCAGTGCCACCATTGATGCCGGTGAACACTTGATCTTCGCTATAGCCACCAAGAGCCAGCGCCTTTTCTATAACAGCAGTAAAGTCCTTTGATCCGTCCTTGTTTTCATCAATGTGAAGAAGGCCGGGATATCCTACAACCGCTGTTGTAAAGACTCTGTCGGAGTAGGTATCCTTAGGAGGCATCAGACAGTTGGTAGTAAAGAGGAAGGCACCCGGAACGTTATCAAATTCCTTCTGCTGGTTCTGCCAGGCGGTACCAAAGTTACCTTTAAGGTGACCGTATTTCTTAAGCTCAGGATAGCCATGGGCAGGAAGCATCTCACCATGGGTATAGATGTTGACACCCTTGCCTTGGGTTTGTTCCAGGAGCATTTTAAGATCATGAAGATCATGGCCGCTAATGACAATGAAGGGACCTTTTTCAACAATGGTTGAGACCTTGGCGGGAACAGGATGACCGTAGGCTGAGGTATTGGCATCATCCAGAAGTGCCATGCACTTAAGGTTTACATTTCCGAATTCCATCAAAAGATCCAGCCAGGCTTCAACGCTTCTCTCTTCACCCAGGGCTTTCATACCCTTGCGGAACCAGGCGTTTACTTCCGGATCTTCCTTGCCCAGGTTATAGGCATGGTGAGCATAGGCAGCCATACCACGAAGCCCTAACAAAAGCGTGGAGCGCAGAGATACGATATCAGCATCACCAGTCCAGAGTGCATCCACGGGAAGATTTTCAGCACCCCCCAGTTTGATTTTCTCATTTTCAATACGGGATGTCATGGCGTCAATCTGATCGGCATCAAAGCTGACGTTGGTGATGGTGGTAAAAAGCCCCTCCATCATAAGAAGATCAGTTTCCTTGGAAGCCTTGTCACCCGCAGCACGTGCCAATCCTACAAGCGCACAGGTCAATTCGTCCTGCTTGTTGGATACGGTTGCGTTTTTTCCGCAAACCCCCATTGATGTGCAAGCCTTTCCTCCGGCAGTCTGTTCACATTGAAAACAAAACATTGACATAGTATATACCTCTCTCTTTTTTAATAATAGGCATTAGCCCTAGTCCTCTTGTATTTGACCATCAGTAGTAATCGTGACTACATTCCAGGGAATCATTTTATTGCTTGCGATCAGCGCATTCTTAACAGCCTGGACAATACCGCCGCAGCACGGTACTTCCATGCGAAGAACGGTGACGCTCTTGATTTCATTCAGATCCAAAATAGCTGTCAGCTTTTCAGAATAATCTCCTGCATCAAGCTTGGGACAGCCAATGATGGTGATCTTGTTTCTCATGAATTCCTCATGTACATTGGCATAGGCATAGGCTGTACAATCAGCGGCAACCAAGAGGTGTGCATTTTCGAAATAGGGGGCCTGGGGTGAAACCAGCTTAATTTGGCACGGCCATTGTCTAAGTTGAGATTCAGGCTTGGAATAGCTCTCATTGGTTGTTTTTGCTGTGACAGGTCTTACTATTGCTTTTCTTTCTATTGCCTTAGCGTGGGTACCCGGGCAGCCGCAAGCCATGGTTTCAGGCATCTTAGCTTTTGTGGTCATTGTGGGTGCAGCATGCTGCTTGGCTTTTTCCATATTAGCCTTTACCGCTTCTTCATCAAAGGCATCGGCGTCTCTTTCTTCAATACTGATAGCACCGGTAGGGCATTCAGGCAAGCAGGCACCAAGACCGTCGCAATAGGATTCGGAAATGAGCTTTGCTTTGCCATCAATGATTCTGAGAGCACCTTCATGGCAAGCATTGACGCAGATTCCGCAGCCATTGCATTTTTCTTCATCAATATGAATGATATTTCTTTTCATTTTTATGCTCCTTTCGAGACTTTTAATTAAAATATTTTTCTGTTTTTCTTATCATTTTCTATCCTCATTATAAGGAACCAATCAAAAAAAATCGGTAGCCATGGCAACCATTTTGATCGGATATTTCATCAAAGCGGCAAATATGCAGTGCCAATACAATTAAATGCTTGAAAGAGATGTTTTTAGCATAAAATAAGTGAAACTTGCGCGATATTCAGGAGGAAGCCATGGAAAATGGAAAGCACTATCATACGATGGAGGCCTCGGCTGTCATCAGTGAACAAAAATCCAATACCGATGGACTTACAGAGGATGAAGCCGGGCAAAGACTTATCAAGTATGGAAGAAATGAGCTTAAGGAAGGTAAGCAAAGAACTGTTTTCATGATGTTTTTGGATCAATTCAAAAACCTAATGATCATCATTCTCATCATAGCGGCAGCCATTTCACTTATTGCTACAAAGGGTGAGGACCTTGCCGACGCTATTATCATTCTTTCAGTAGTTATTATTAATGCTGTATTGGGCGTTATCCAGGAAAGCAAGGCTGAAAAGGCTCTGGCAGCATTAAAGAGCATGTCATCCCCCTATGTCAAGATTAAACGCCAGGGGAATACAAGACAAATCAAGACGGAGGAATTGGTACCCGGCGACATTGTCTATATAGAAGCAGGAGATATTGTTGCAGCAGATATGCGCCTGATAGAGAGTGCGAGCCTTAAGATTGAAGAAGCAGCCTTGACTGGTGAATCCGTTCCGGTTGAAAAGGATTTAAAGCCCATAGACAAGGTTGATATTGTGATCGGTGACAGAAAAAACATGGCCTATTCTGGCAGTCATGTAAGCTACGGCAGAGGTGCAGGTGTTGTTGTTGCAACCGGCATGAACACTGAAGTTGGTAAAATTGCAGGCCACCTGGTGAATACTGAATCCAATGAAACACCGCTTCAGAGAAAGCTTACCGAAATGAGCAAGGTATTGAGTGTGGGTGTTCTTATTGTTTCTGTTATTATCTTCGTGGTGGGCATTCTTCAAAAACGTAACCCCCTTGAAATGTTTTTAACAGCAGTGAGTCTTGCAGTTGCTGCCATCCCCGAGGGTCTTCCCGCTGTGGTTACCATCGTTCTTGCCCTTGGCGTCCAGAGAATGGCTAAACGCAATGCTATTATCCGTAAGCTTTCTGCCGTAGAAACCCTGGGCAGCACAGAAATCATTTGCTCGGACAAAACCGGAACCCTGACCCAGAACAAGATGACTGTTAAAGAGATTTTCCTGAATAACAGCCTCCAAAAGAGCGAGGATCCGAAGCCGGAGGATGAGAGCTTCCATATCTTTGTCAGTGCAATGGTCCTGTGCAACGATTCCAAGCTTGCACGCAACGACGAAGAAACAAAGGTTCTGGGTGATCCCACTGAAACCGCTTTGGTCGATTTTGCAATGACCAAGAGTATGGCAAAGGACGAAATCGACAAGGAGAGCCCGCGTGTTTCCGAAATCCCCTTTGACTCCGACCGTAAGCTCATGACAACCATTAATAAGGCTGAGGACGGTTATCGCTTTATTACCAAGGGCGCACCCGATGTATTATTAAGCCGGTGCAACAGTATTATGCTTGGTAATGAGGTTCAGGACCTGACTGAAGAGCAAAGGAAATCAATTGTGGAAGCGAATAAGGCTATGGCTGATAAAGCGCTTCGTGTTCTGGCAGTCGCACAAAAAAAGCTGGATGCTCTTCCCGATGACTTGACGCCTGATAAGAACGAAATTGATTTAACCTTTATCGGACTGGTTGGAATGATTGATCCGCCCAGACCTGAGGCCAAGGAGGCAGTTCAAGTTTGTCGCGAAGCAGGTATCCGTCCGGTAATGATTACGGGAGATCATCGGGATACCGCCGCTGCCATTGCCAAAGAGCTTGGCATCGTTGAAAATGATGATGAGGTCATTACGGGAGTTGAACTTAACGGACTCACCGATCAGGAGTTTGATGCAGACGTTGAGCATTATTCAGTTTATGCCAGAGTATCACCTGAGCATAAGGTTCGAATTGTCAACGCATGGAAGAAAAAAGACAAGATTGTGGCCATGACGGGAGATGGCGTAAACGATGCCCCGGCTCTTAAGGCATCGGATATTGGAGTAGGCATGGGCATTACCGGTACGGAAGTATCCAAGAGCGTATCCAATATGGTTCTGGCCGATGATAACTTTGCTACCATTGTTAAAGCAGTGGAAGAGGGAAGAAAGATATACAGCAATATTCAAAAGACCATCCAATTCCTCCTCTCCTGTAATCTGGGTGAGGTTGTTACCTTGTTTGTGGCCACCTTGCTTGGCTGGACTATACTATCACCCATCCACATTCTTTGGGTGAACCTTATAACCGATACTTTACCCGCGTTGGCTTTGGGGATGGAAAAAGCCGAGAGCGGCATTATGAAAAAGAAGCCCCGAAAGGCTAGCAGCAGCTTCTATTCAGAGGGTGTGGGCATCAACATTATCTACCAGGGCATTATTGAAGGTCTGTTGACCTTGGCAGCCTTCTATGTCGGAGCGCATATTGGACCTGATGCCTCGTCTGAAGCGGGCATCACCATGGCCTTTGCAGCATTGGGTATGATTCAGCTTTTTCACTCCTTTAATACTAGATCGAATGAGGAGTCTATTTTTAAAATTGGAATATTCACAAATCCTTATGTGATTGGAGCCTTTGTCATAGCCGCCGTGCTTCAGCTTTCTGTTATTCTGCTACCGTTTCTTAATCCTATTTTTAATGTTGTGCAGCTTTCCTTGGCACAATGGGTCAGTGCCATAGGCATCAGCTTTGTCATGATTCCTGTAGTAGAACTGATTAAGCTCATAAAACGCAAGGTTAAGAGGAGCTGAAACCCGATTGCATCTTTCATTTTAATGAAAAAAATTATATGATAGTGTTATCAGACACAAAATTGTAGGGGGATACCATGATCAAATATCGCAAGGGTAATGAAATTGATTTCATTCGTTTAATTGAGCTGTTTATTGAGGCTGGTTGGGAAGATAAGACAAAGGATTTTAATAGACTTATCAGCATGGTAGAAAACTCAGATCTTGTGGTCACAGCTTGGGATTTTGATTATATGGTGGGCTTTGCCCGTGTTACTTGCGATGAGGCCTTTAACGGCCAAATAAACAATGTGGTGGTCGACCCTGAATACCGGGGACAGGGCATAGGCAAGGAAATGGTGAAGCAGATCCTGTCCCATAATTCTAAAGTAACCTACCTCTTAAGAGCAGATATGGGAAATGAAAGCTTTTATAGGTCTTTAGGCTTTCAAACCGCTGAACGCGCCCTGGTCTTTCCCAGAAAAGAATGAGGTGCTCCGGTAGAGAATAGCTATAAAAAAAGTAGGTCGTTGACAAGCGCTTTGGTCATACCATAGACTGTTCTTAAGCTATGTGCATAGGGATATTGTCGTCATATGCTTGGCATTTTCAAAAAAAGCGAATAAATATTATGACCTAATACGGAAGGAGTTGTTGTTAAATGAAAGCATTAAAATATGAGGTGGTCTTTAACTAACTGGATGAGTGGCTTGATTAATCCGTCAATGAGGGATTGATTCAGGCGAATTTTTAAGAACAACTAAAACCGTGTAACAGTCAATTTATAGGCACGCAGTTGGGCGTGTTTTTTTGTGCCCTTTTTTAGGGTAATGGGAAGAAAGTAAATGGAGGAAATAAATGATGATTGATCTTATTCAATACGGATGGAATACTTATTTTGAAGAACATTGCAAGAATAGCCGGAATCATGGAGAGCCAATTGGAAGAGTCATTGCTGACTTTGGCCAGAAGCTCAGAATAATAACTCAAAAAGGAGAGGTCACAGCCACAAAAGCACCCCATTTCTATCATGGTTATACTGGAGAAATTCCTGCAGTTGGGGACTGGGTTATTTACAAGGAATGGGAGGACCAAACAGAGCCCATGATTCTGGAGGTTATCAAAAGAAAGACCAAGTTTTCTCGTGCTGCAGCCGGGATTGAGCTTAAGGAGCAGGTGGCAGCCTCAAATATGGATGTGGTTTTCCTTATTCAGTCCCTCAATAAGGATTTCAATTTAAGGAGACTGGAACGCTATCTCATTGCAGCATGGGAAAGCGGGGCGGTTCCGATAGTAGTCCTCACAAAGGCTGATATCTGCAGCGATGTCGACCATAAGCTTGCACAGGTCCATGATACAGCAAAAGGTGTAGATGTTGTGGTTGTAAGTGCCGTGTCGGGTCAGGGCCTTGATGATCTTAAGAAATATCTGATGCCGGGCAAGACTATTGCCCTTCTAGGCTCTTCCGGTGTAGGAAAGTCAACTTTGGTCAATACCCTGGCCGGTAGAGAAATTTTAAAGACCCAGGAAATCAGGGAAGGAGATGCCCGTGGTCGGCACACCACCACTCATCGAGAATTGGTGCTATTGCCCCAAGGCGGGCTCATATTGGACACACCGGGGATGAGAACATTGTCATTATGGGAGGCAGATGAGGGCATGACGGAGGTCTTTGGAGATGTGGAGCAAATTACAGCCCAATGCCGTTTCAGTGACTGCCTGCATCAAAACGAGCCCGGATGTGCCGTAAGGAAAGCATTACAGGATGGATCTCTCTCTGAGAAACGCTGGAACAATTGGCTCAAGCTCCAAAAAGAGCTTTTGTTTCTCGATCAAAAGAAAAATGGGAAGCTGCGGGAAGAAAGCAAAAAGCGAAATAAAGCGATGAGTAATTTTCAAAAGAACTTTAAATAACAGGAAAGGCTTTATTCTATTTGTTCTTTTAAACCAATTTATGCTAGAATTGATTCTGTTAAATTGAAAGCAATTTAATCGTAACCCCTGCTTGAAAGGACGTGTACCATGCTTTTTCCGTTATCGGCCGTGTCAATTTTGTTTTCATTGGCCATCATTCTTTTGTGCTGCTATATTATGGCCAAGTATCGTCAGCTTTTCGACAGACTCAAGTTTCCCATTGCAGTTCTGACGGTCTTAGGGGGGCTCATCCTCTATACCATTGGCTATATACCAACTGATAATACTGGAGATGGACAGCTTATAATCCCGGCGGTAGCTTTGCGTGCAATCTATAGCACGTGCCGCATTTTTATATTAGAAAGCGACATTAATGATGTCAATCAGGCCCTTCAAGCCAATGGTGCTTATATCCTGGGCCTCAGCTTGGTACATACCTTGGGTGTCATGCTCACCGTCATGACTGTCCTTTCTTTTATCGGCATGAAGTTTATATCCCGGATGAAATTATTCTTCGCCCGTGCAAAGCAGGTCTATATCTTTTTGGGGCTTAATGAAGCTACTGAGAACCTCATTAAAAGCCTAAGAAAGACCGGGAAGTCACGTTGCTTTATCGTCCTTGAGAATTTGAAGGACCGAGAAGATGACGGTGATCTTGTTCAGAAGCTTCGTGAAGATCGTTTAATCCTACTGGATCAAAGCTGGGAAGACCTTACAAGCCTTAAGAAATTACATATACCCGGACGATTATTAAATAATGAGGTTCATCTATTTGCTCTTTCGGACGAGGAGAACAAAAATGCCCGAGCGGCCCTTACTCTGCTCAAGGAAGCCCAAAAAGTCAGCATGAGAAATAATAAGCTCCATTTCTATATAAACACTGCCGATGAGGGCGTTGAAAAAATCTTTGATACCTTTAACCAAGAGCACGACACCCACTATGAGTTAAAGATTTTTAACCTTCCTGATTTGACGGCAAGGCAGTTATTTGAAGCTTATCCCATTCATGATTTTGTACCCTTGGATACAAGCCTGGCAAAGGCTGGCTCGGGCTTTACTCTCTTTTTGGCCGGCCTTGAATCAACCGGGATAGAAATACTCAGAAAAAGCCTTTATCTGGGCCAATTTATAGGTGGAGATTACCGGACTATTCTGACCGATAGTAAAATGCTACAAAAAAGGGGTCTCCTTTTTAACAAATATCCCGGGCTTAAGGGCAACTATCAGATTGAGACTATTGAAGCGGAACCAGGGTGTGAAGCTTTTTATGAGGCTCTGGAGAAAAATATCCACTCCATTAATTATATTGTTGTTGCGTTGGGTGATGATAGTCTGAATATGAAAACAGCCATTGAAATTCAAAGGCTTGTCAAACGCAACCAATTCTCAATTCAACCCATTATTGCCGTCCATATCAGAGAACAGGAGGAATTCGAGCATTTGGAGAAATCCGAGCTGTTACCCAATATTCGATTCTTTGGACGAAGCTCTGATATTTTCACTGAGAATATTATTATCAATGAAAGCATGGACCGCATGGCACGGAAAATGAATGCTCTATTTAACAGCATTTATCATATGGAACCTGCCGACAATTGGGGAAGCCTGGATGCCTTCACCAAGGAATCCAACCGCTCTGCGGCCTCCAATATTGCCACTAAGCTCAAGCTCTTAGGGTTGGAAATGGTTGAGAAGGAGAAAGGCGCAGAGAAGGCTGCACTATCAGTCGGAAGACGGGTAAATCTGATGGATTATTTAACCGGCGAAAAATTGGACAACCTGGCAAGGCAGGAGCATTTGCGCTGGAATGCCTTCCATTTCGCCTCCGGCTGGACCGCATGGCCCCTAAACCAAACAGGAGAAGCCATAAAGGCCAAGGATCTTAAAAACAGGCGGCATGCTTGTCTGGTCTCCTGGGATGAATTGGTGGCTGTCACTGAGCATTTTAAACAGAACCCAACCTATCAGGACTTGGATTATGAGCAAGTAAAAAACATAACCATGATATTGGAGCATGCGGGGTATGAGGTGTATGAAAGAATAGGGTCGAGCTAGACTAATATTTACAATCAGTCTTTGCACATTATAAAGCTTATGCTATAATAATGTGGAATCAAATGGATGGGGAGGTTTAGAAATGAAGCATATTAAGACCATTAACGGCACAACCCTCAATAAGGATATTAAAAAGGCAGGCTGCGGCGAATGCCAGACTTCATGCCAATCCGCATGTAAGACTTCCTGCACGGTTGCCAATCAAAAGTGCGAAAGCAAGTAGAAGTTTTCAACTAAATCTTGTTGTTAAGAATATTAGAACAATAAGTGTAAAGTTTATGAAAATGAAGCGGTGGAAGGGCTATAGCAGCCCTTCTTTTATTCACGGGTCGAGGCTTGTTGTACGATACTAAAGCATCGTACCCTGTTCGCAATTAATGGAGGATTAGCATGATACATGCCTATAAAATGCATGGTGTGAATATGGTTTTGGATATTCACAGCGGCGCTGTGCATGTTTTAGATGATACAGCCTATGATGTCCTGGGTTGTTATAACCAGGACGGAGTACTTGATAAGGTAAAGCTTCAAGCCTTGAGCGGCCGCTATGACGAATCAGCTCTAAATGAAGCGCAAGACGAAATTGAATTTTTAAAAGAGAACAACATGCTCTTTACCCAAGACCCTTACACAGAGTTTGTACCCCTCTGGACCAAAAAGACAGTGGTTAAGGCGCTGTGTTTACATATTGCTCATGACTGCAACCTAAGGTGCAGCTACTGCTTTGCAGGAACCGGAGAATATCTGGGTGCCCGCTCCATGATGAGCGTGGAGGTAGGCAAAAAGGCTATTGATTTTCTGATTGAGAACTCAGGAAACAGAAGAAACCTTGAGGTGGACTTCTTCGGAGGAGAACCCCTTATGAACTTTGACGTGGTTAAGGGGATCGTAGCTTATGCCCGGGATCGTGAAAAGGAAGCAGGCAAGAATTTCCGCTTTACCATAACCACCAATGTTCTTCTTTTGGATGAGGACAAGCGTGCTTTCATCAATGAGCATATGCATAATGTGGTTCTAAGCCTGGATGGACGTAAAGAGGTCAATGATGAAGTGAGAAAGCGTGTCGACGGTTCAGGCTGCTATGATCGTATTCTTCCTCTGGCTCAAAAGATGGTTGAGGAGAGGAAGGGCGAGAATTATTACGTCAGAGGCACATTTACCCGCAAAAATCTTGATTTTGGATCAGATGTACTCCACATGGCCGATTTGGGTTTTGAGCAGATCTCAGTTGAACCCGTTGTGGCTGCAAAGGATTCAGGACTGGATATTCGACATGAGGATCTTAAAACTGTTTGTGATGAATACGAGCGTTTGGCCAAGGAATACGTGGATCGCAGGGAAAACGGTCAATGGTTTAATTTCTTCCATTTCATGGTTGACCTTGAGGGTGGTCCCTGTGTTGCAAAGCGCTTAAGAGGGTGTGGCTCGGGGACGGAATACCTGGCTGTCACTCCTGAAGGCGAGCTCTATCCTTGTCATCAATTTGTAGGTCAGAAGGAATTCCTTCTGGGAAATATTTTCGAGGGTCTCAATGCTAACCCCATAAGGGAAACCTTTATAGAGACAAATGTTTATACAAAGCCCGAATGCAATGCCTGTTGGGCAAAGTTTTACTGCAGCGGCGGCTGTGCCGCCAATGCCTGGCAGTTTAATCAAGATATCAAAAAACCATACGATATTGGCTGTGAGCTTGAGAAAAAACGTGTGGAATGTGCCTTGTGGATAAAATCACAGGAAATCAGTGAGGGATGAACTCTAACTAACTAGCAAGAAGGTGAATGACATGATTAGAAACTTTGACGGCAAAAAACCACAAATTCATGAAACAGCCTATGTGGCTGAAAGTGCACAAATCATCGGTGATGTGGTCTTGGAGAAGAATGTAAGTATATGGGACAATGCGGTGCTCCGTGGTGATATGGGGAAGATCATAGTAGGTGAAAACAGCAATGTTCAGGATGTTTCGTCCGTTCATAATACGGAAGGAATTTCGGTGATCATTGGGAAAAACGTAACCATAGGCCATAGGGTGGTACTCCACAGTTGTACAATTGGTGATAATTCCCTAATTGGCATGGGAGCTATTATACTCGACAATGTCAAGATCGGTAAAAACTGTATGATCGGTGCGGGGGCGCTGGTTACACCAAATACCGAAATCCCGGACGGTTCACTGGTTATGGGCATGCCGGCCAAGGTAATTAAACCCACTTCAGAGGCCCAGATTGAAGGTAATATCAAGAACGCGGAGGAATATGCAAGGCTTTCCTCTGTTTATAGGGCGGAAAAATCGTAGATTAGACATGAAATGTATTTTATGTCGGTTGTTGACTCATAAGAGATATAAGCTTTATAATACTTAAGGTGGTCAAAAAGAAGAAAGAGAAGGAGGTAGCTCCCAATGAATGATAATAGGACATTTAAACTCTTTGCGGTTGTCCTTGTCATCGCAATCATTTGTGTGCTAGCTTTCACAGGGCTTGGGCCTGCAAATTCGAGAATTGTTAAAGGCGTTAATGAAATCAGAACCGGTATCGATATCCGAGGTGGTATCAGCGCCATTCTAGAGCCTATTTATCCGAACGGCTCTCAAGGTCGTAATATTGCAGATGATTTAGCAAGCTCCCAGAAAATTATTGAAGCACGACTGGATGCACAGGGTATTTATGATAAAAGTATCAATGTGGATGCTACAAATAATCGTCTGGTCATTGATATACCGTGGGCGACAAATGAAACCGAATTTGATCCCAGAAAGGCATTGGACGAGCTGGGTAGCACCGGTGCTCTGACTTTCCAGGAAGTCAACGACGAAGATATGTATAAGGATGCTTCCGAGCTTACACCTTCCGGCAAGATTGTTCTTAACGGTGAAGATGTCGAGACAGCATCAAGCTATCAGAATCAAAATGGAGCCTATCAAATCCTTCTTAAATTGAAATCATCCGGCGTGGAAAAATTCTCTGAGGCCACAGGCAGGTTAGTGGGTAAAAGAATAGCCATTTTTATGGATCAAATATGCTTGTCTGCTCCTTCGGTAGATGAACGCATCACTACCAGTGAAGCTACTATTACAGGACGCTTTACCTATGATTCGGCCAAGTCTTTGGCTGATAAGATCCGGTTTGGTGCGCTGCCTACCAAGCTTGAGCCTGTTAAGGTTGACTCCATCAGTGCTCAACTGGGAAAGGGTGCTTTAGAAGTAGCGGTAAAGGCAGGAATTGTTGCATTTATAATTGTATGTGCTTATATGATTCTCTATTACAGACTGCCTGGGCTTATTTCAGTAATAGCCCTAACAGGACTTCTGGCCCTTCAGATACTCACACTTTCAAACTTTAATATCTCGGTAACCCTTCCTGGTATCGGAGGTATTATACTCTCTATTGGTATGAGTATTGATGGTAACGTTGTTATCTTTGAGCGAATTAAGGAAGAACTCAAAGCTGGAAAGACATTAAGAGCCTCCATTGATTCCGGCTTTAAGAGAGCTTTTGTGGCCATTTTGGACTCCAACGTGACGACAATCATAACTGCTGTTGTGCTATATATCTTGGGTTCCGGCCCCGTCAGAGGCTTCGGTGTTACCTTGTTCTTCGGTACCGTATTCAGCTTCTTCTCAGCAGTTACCGCCTCCAAGATGATGCTTCAGGGCGTTTCAGCCTTCAGCTTCTCAAAAAACAAATGGCTATTTGGCTTGAATGGAGGGAAGAAAAATGAGGCAGTATGATTTTGTAAAAAATAAGAAGTATGCTTTCATGTTCAGTATAGCGTTATTTGTGTTCTTTGCCATTATGCTGGTCATTAACGGCGTAACCCTCGACATCAATTTCAAGGGCGGTACCCGTATGATGATTGAAACAGTGGGTGAGGTAGATCCCAACAAAGCAGGCGAACTCATCGAGCAAGCCATTGGGAAAAAGGTTTCAGCTAGTATTATGGAGACTTATAGCGCAGAAGCCAACCAAGCCTCAACCAAAATGCTAAGACTGGATATCGCGGGAAATGAACCCCTTACCCGTGATGAAGAGGACAAGGTAAAAGATATACTCTCCAAGAACTTTGATGTGAAGCTGGACAGCAATAAAAATGAAAATGTGAGCATTAAACCCACTGTCGGTCGTCAAGCTCTTGAAAAGGGTATACTTGCGGTTGCCATTTCAACTGTCCTCATTCTATTTTACGTGGCCTGGAGATTCAGTATTTTAAGCGGATTTTCAGCGGCAGTATGTGCAATCATAGCTCTGTTCCATGACGTTGGCGTTATGTTTGGAGTGTACATTGCACTAAAGCTTCCCCTGAATGATATTTTCGTTGCAACCATACTTACTGTTATCGGCTATTCCATGAATGATACCGTCATTATCTACGACAGAATTCGAGAGAATACCGGCCTTATGAAGAAGTCGGATCTGGGTAGCATCGTAAATGTCAGTATTCATCAATCCCTTTCCCGGTCTATTAATACTATGATGACCACCCTGATCTGTGTTGTTGTTCTGTTGATTTATTCTGCCGTTAACAATATCGGATCTTTAACAGACTTTAGCTTTTCACTTCTGATCGGTGTTATAACCGGTGTGTACTCAACCATATTTATAGCATCTCCGCTATGGCTGATATGGAAAGAGAGAAAACAAAGACCTGTAGTAAAAAAGGCTTAAAAGACTTTTTAAGTACAGTAAAGAATCCAGAAAAGATTTTTTACTGTACTTAATAGAAACATAACAAATAAAAACAAGAAATTTATATGCAAAGCTTGACTTTAAAACCCCATGTATGATATGATTTTTATTGCTTTGCGAGCGTTTTTTTTTATGCAAAAAATATTGAGTTTATAGCATAGGAGTGTTCCAAATGAGAACAAGAATCACCATGGCTTGTACAGAATGCAAGCAGAGAAACTATGATACAATGAAGAACAAAAAAAATGACCCCGACAGGCTTGAAATGAACAAGTACTGCAGATTCTGCCGTAAGCACACAGCCCATAAGGAAACCAAATAATTGATTGGGAGTTGTTTTCGATGACTGAACAGAAAGAAAAATTCAGCCAACGTACGGGTCGATTTTTTAAGGAAATCCGTATGGAAATGAAGAAGGTAATCTGGCCCACAAAACAGCAGCTGATTAACAACACCCTTATTGTGTTTGCAGCTTGCCTGTTTATTGGTGTAGTTATTTGGGTTGCAGATGCCGGACTTGGTTTTATCTTCAAAACTGTCTTCGGGCAGTAAGAGGAAGCGAAGGGAGGGCTGGAGCTAAAGTCTCCGCTCGAAAAGTATGACAGAGGAAGCAAGATGGTACGTGGTTCATACTTATTCCGGTTATGAGAATAAGGTGAAAGCCAACATCGAAAAGATTGTTGAAAACAGAAAAATGCAGGACTTTATCATTGATGTGGTTGTTCCTATGGAAGAACAGATCGAGATAAAAGACGGCAAGAAAAAGGCGACGCTTAAAAAGGTGTTTCCGGGCTATGTCCTGGTAAAGATGATCATGTCTGATGACTCTTGGTATGTAGTGCGTAATACCCGTGGCGTTACAGGGTTTGTCGGACCAGGGTCCAAGCCTGTGCCATTATCCGAGGATGAAGTGCGGATGATGGGCGTTGAGCAGTTCGAGACGGTTGTTGATTATGAGGTGGGCGATAGTGTCCGCGTCATTGAAGGACCACTGGAAAGCTTCATCGGTACTGTTGAAGAAATCAGCATCGATAAGAAAAAGGTTCGGGTTATGGTTTCCATGTTTGGAAGAGAAACTCCTGTCGAGCTCGATTTTATTCAAATTCAAAAACTTTAGTATTGATTCTATAACCTTGTGTTATTGAATAAAGGGCCTGATTTTATTCGGGCAAGAAAACTGGGAGGTGGACTATAATGGCAAAGAAAGTTGCGGGCTATGTAAAATTACAGCTCAATGCAGGTAAGGCAACTCCTGCACCACCGGTTGGACCAGCCCTTGGCCAGCATGGCGTTAACATCATGGGATTCTGTAAGGAGTTCAATGAAAGAACCGCGAAGGATGTTGGGTTGGTTATTCCGGTCGTTATTACGGTATACAGCGACCGTTCATTTACGTTTATCACAAAGACTCCGCCCGCTGCCGTTCTTATTAAGAAGGCTTGCAAGATCGAAAGCGGATCTGCAGTTCCTCAGAAGGACAAGGTGGCAAAGATTTCCAAGGAAGACGTAAGAAAGATTGCAGAGCTGAAGATGCCTGACCTTAATGCCAGCTGCATCGAAACCGCTATGAGTATGGTAGCCGGTACTGCAAGAAGCATGGGCGTTGTAGTTGTTGACTAAAGATACGATTGAAACATGACAATGTTTCAACGTATCAGAAACGAATGAGACATTGACATGTTTCTGAGTTTCAAGGCCCCGATATGTGGGAGGGAGATTTCCCGCTACTATTTACCACAAAAGGAGTGAAATGAAATGAAGAGAGGCAAGAAGTATCTTGAAAGCCTCAAGCTTGTTGATAGAACAAGATTGTACGAACCAACAGAAGCTATGGATTTGGTTCAGAAGACGGCCCCTGCAAAGTTTGATGAAACTGTCGAAGCACACATCAAGCTCGGTGTTGACTCTCGTCACGCTGACCAGCAGGTAAGAGGTGCGGTTGTTCTGCCGCATGGTACTGGTAAAACTGTTCGCGTTCTTGTTTTCGCCAAGGGTGAAAAAGCAACTGAAGCTGAACAAAACGGCGCAGATTATGTAGGTGCCGAGGATCTTGTTACCAGAATTCAGAAGGATAACTGGTTCGAATTTGATGTTGTGGTTGCAACCCCTGACATGATGGGCGTTGTGGGTCGTTTAGGCCGTGTTTTAGGCCCTAAGGGGCTTATGCCTAACCCCAAGGCCGGAACAGTAACCATGGATATTGCAAAGGCTATTGCCGATATCAAGGCCGGTAAAATTGAATACCGTCTGGATAAGACAAACATTATCCACTGCCCGATCGGTAAGGTTTCTTTCGGAACCGAGAAGCTTCGTGACAACTTCCATACTCTTTTGGATGCTGTTATCAAGGCAAAGCCTTCGGCTGCAAAAGGCCAGTATCTGAAGAGTGTTACCGTAACTTCTACCATGGGACCTGGTATCAAGGTTAATCAACAGAAAGTGCTTGACTAATCCTATTTAGTCGTGTAGAATATCGCTGTATTAATTGAATACTGACTGTAGACAGCAGGAATCTGATTGAACAGATATAACGTAAACCATCCTGCCGAGGTATTCGTTGAAATGGTTATAAACCCTTTCATAGTCTATGGTCAGATTATGTAAGGGTTTTTTGTTGTAGAAATTAACTATTACACTTTAAGGAGGTGCAATAAATGCCTAGTGAAAAACTTCTTCTTGAAAAGAAGGCTAAGGTTGAGGAGCTTGCTCAAAAATTAAAAGAGGCTAAATCCGTAGTTCTTGCTGACTACAGAGGCCTTACCGTTGAGCAGGATACTCGTCTGAGAAAAGCATTACGTGAAGCAAATGTTGAGTATAAGGTCATGAAGAATACCATCATCGATTTTGCTTCAAAAAGCAGCGCTTTAGAAGGACTTGAAAAGTATCTTAATGGTCCTACTGCAATTGCTATCAGTACAACCGACCCTGTAGCCCCTTCCAAGATTCTCTCGAAGTACGCTAAGGACTTTGAGAAGCTTGAGATTAAGGGTGGTATGGTAGAAGGCAACATCATCGACGAAAAGGGTGTTAAGGAACTGGCTTCCACTCCTTCCAGAGAGGAACTTCTTGCAAAGTTCATTGGAAGTCTCCAGAGCCCGCTCTATGGTCTTGCTGCTGCGCTTAATGCTATTGTTGAAAAGCAGGAGCAAAACGCTTAATCCAAATGGTATAGTAACTATTGTAAAGAAATGAAAAAGTAATGGAGGATATTGAAATGAGTGAAAAGATCACAAAGTTTATTGAAGAAATCAAAACTTTATCTATCCTTGAGCTCAAGGATCTTGTAAAGGCTATTGAAGAAGAATTTGGCGTATCCGCAGCTCCTGTAGCTGTTGCTGCTGGTCCTGCCGCTGCTGCTGCTGCAGCTCCCGCTGAAGAGCAGACCGAGTTCACCGTTATTCTTAAGGAAGCCGGCGCTGAGAAGATTAAGGTTATCAAGGTTGTACGTGAAATCACAGCTCTTGGCCTTAAGGAAGCTAAGGACGTTACAGAAAACGTTCCTAGCACCATCAAGGAAGGTCTTTCCAAGGACGATGCAAATGCTATTGCTGCTAAGTTCAAGGAAGTCGGCGCAACTGTTGAAATTAAGTAATTTTTGCATAGCCGTATGAAAAGAGAGCCAATTGGCTCTCTTTTTTTAAGCAATAAGCAGGGGAAGGCTCGTTGTTAAGCTCTCACGAAAGGTCATGTTATGAAGAACGAAAGAGTCTATCTGAATAAATGGGTGAACTTTATTAAATCTGAGGCTGTTCTGGTGATAGCCCTTATAGCCGCCCTGGTATCGGCTTTTTTTGTGCCGCCTACATACGCCTATTTATCCTATATTGACTATAAAGTACTCCTGTGCCTGTTCTGTCTAATGGTCGTTATGGTCGGTCTTAAGAAAATACAGGCCTTCGAGGTCGTGGCTGGTATTGTAGCAAAAAAGAGCGGCAATTTGAGGCAGCTCTCCCTGGGAATTATTTTATTAACCTATGTTTTAGCCATGTTCATGACCAATGATGTTGCGCTTATAACCTTAGTTCCCTTTACTCTCATTGTGCTTGATAAAATAAATGAAAATGATTATGCTATTCTGCTGATTGTCCTGCAAACCATTGCAGCCAATATAGGAAGCAGCCTCACACCTGTGGGAAACCCGCAGAATCTCTATCTGTTTTCACAATACAACCTTGGATTAGGCGATTTTATCCTTCTGCTATTACCTGTTGTAGTAGTAGGAGGGCTTTTATTGGCTCTTTCAACTCTTTTGATAGAGCAGAAAAATATTGATAATAATCGTGAAATGCCAAAGGATGATATAGAAAAGAAGCATCTGGTGGCTTACAGTCTGCTATTCGTCATTTCAGTCCTGGCCGTGTTCAATGTATTGCCTATTCTCTGGGTCACCGGAATTCTAATACTATGTATTTTTATGATTGACAGGCACTTGTTCCGTGAGGTTGACTATTCGCTTCTCTTTACTTTTATTGGTTTTTTTATTTTTGTCGGAAACATGTCCAATCTGCCTGCGGTAGCCAATTTTCTGTCAAAGCTGCTATCAAAAAGCGAATTTATTGTTTCGGTATTAACCAGCCAAATCATCAGCAATGTTCCTGCAGCGGTTCTGTTATCAGGTTTCACAGAGAGTAACAAGGATTTGCTTTTGGGGGTTAATGTAGGGGGGATGGGAACCATAATAGCCTCTCTGGCCAGTGTCATCTCGTACAAGTTCTTTATAAAAGCACACCCTAAACTATCCCGCCAATATTTGAAAGTATTCACTGTGTTCAATCTTGTTTTTCTTCTTATATTATCAGGGGTTGCACTTATTACTTTATGACCTCTGGCGATGTCCAAGGGCTTGATATTCGTCAAATTCATCACCGAAGTCATCATCAAAGAAGTTTCGGTCAAATCCGATGTCGAAATGACCAATGCCGCTCCAATATCCAACCTCATCATATTCATGGAGCTTTGAACGCCGGTATTTTCGAACTTGAATAAAGACACCAACAATAACACCCAGGATAATGACGTTTCTTGTAAATACCATTCCAAGGAAGAATGCAATTGCTGATAAAAGAAGAGCCAGCAAAACTGATTTAATCAGAAGTGCTACATATTTGCTTTTGATCGCATGTTTCATACTTACCATCCTCCTTATATAGGTTATTGGCCATGACAAACTCAGGAAGAATTATTTTCTTCTCCCTTAATTATACAGGAAAAAGAAGCTGAATAGAAGTTAGAATTTGGTTAGAGAATGATTAGGGCCGTTGTATCTCCTTTTAGCTGCTTGCACTGGTATAATTCTTTAGCCCTAGCCGCCAGAGCACTTGGGCCAGTATGGTGAAAAACAGGGTAACACAAACCACCAGAAGCCATTGCCCGCCTGTCAGAATTTGAGTAAAGAACTGAGTCGGGATTGTGGCCAAAAGGGCGTAGGGAAGAAGTATATATAGAATGAACTTGGCTGCACCGGTATAAACAATACCCGGTACTCTGAAACTGAAACCCATGAGTTCCCCCTCTAAATCATGAAGGGCATCGGTTTTTATAAACCAAAAGGATAGAGTCCGCAAGATCAGCATCAGGCTATAAAGAAGGAGCAGCATAAGAGCCAGAAGCAGGAAATATCCCAACACTTTTCCCAGGGTTAATGTGATGCCCAATTTTATTATGGCATAGCCAATCATTATACTCGCCGGAGCAAATAAAAGTGATGAACCTATATCAATGCTTTCAAATGTAACCCAAAAGAGTGTATTGACGGGCTTGGTCATGTAGATGTCCAGCTTGCCCTCGCGTATTTTTCCCGGAATACTGATAATACCGAAGAAGAATAGAAACATATTCGTAGAATCCACCAGATTGAAGGTGCCCACGAAGAAAATCATCTGATATTTATTCCAGCCATTAATATTATCAACATTTAAAAACAGGGCCGAAAACACGGCCAGTTGAATGAGAAACAGGGACATATCCACAAAAAATACAGTCCAAAAGCTGGCTCTGTAAATCATTTGATTGGACAGCCTGAACTTGAAAAGCCGAGTAAATATTTTGAAATATCGTTTAACGGTTAGCATGGCGTTCATGCTCCCACCCCCTCATATAAGCGTCTGAATCGATTATAGGTTGCTTCGGCCAGTCCCCATAATATCAGATTCCAAAATGTTAGGACAAATACACCGGTTAGTGCTTCTTCAGTTCTAAGTCCCAGGTAAAGACTGGCAGGAAGGTACTGGGTATAGTAGAATGGGAAAACTCGCATGACGCCCTGCATCCAACCAGGGAGAATCGAGAGAGGGAGGAGAGCGCCTGAGAGGAAATCTACAATATTTCCTTTTAAAAGATGCCATCCGGTGACATCTTTAAATTTAAAGGCCAAAAGTGCTGTCAGGTAATTGAGCAAAATCATGAAAACCAGCCCCAAGAATGCAATGAGCAGGGCAAGAACAAGTTGGAAAGAGAGAGTGGGGGCTACAAATTCCTTACTGAAAAGGAGAGCAAGGACGCCTACCGTAATCAAAGTAAAAAGAAGGATATACAGAGTTTTTCCAAGGCTGACCGACAGGAAATGCCCCAAGGGGCTGATGGGCTTTACAAGGTACTTTGAGAAACGGCCTTCGCGAATTTCGCCGGCAAATTCCCAAACCAACCCGTTGGATTGTTCAAGCCTCTGGACAAAGGCACATAGGATATAGTAAGTGAGCATCATGCCAAAGGTCATACCGCCTATTTCTGTTTTACCTGTAAAAAGCGTCCGCCAGAGGTAGTAGGCCAGAAACACTCTGATAAAAGGCATAAAGCCGCCTATGAATACGTCAAATCGGTAAGTCATCTGTGTTTTGAGACTGATTTTTCCTACTTCAAAATATTTCCGCATAAGCTCGCTCCTGCCGAATAGATTCTTTCAATAACACCGCCGATTTCCTCTTCTTCAATGCGGATGTCGGTGATCTCATACTGATTAAACAGGCTCTGAACAGCCAGTTTTACAAGATCCTTTTTTACCATGAAAACAACATTCAGAGGGGTTCTTTCCATCCATTCCACATCCATTTCCAGCTCAGGAAAGGATTCTGCTGCAAAGCTGACAGCAATGGTTCGCTGCTCCTGAAAGCTGTTAAGGAGTGCATCAAGCTTCCCATCATAAACCTTTTTACCCCCGCTAATAACAACAGTCCTTTTACAGAGGTGTTTAATGTCTTCCATGTAGTGGCTGGTCAGGAGAATGGTGACCCCCTTGGTTTCGTTGACCTCCTTCAAAAACTGGCGAATCTGTTTTTGGGCAATCGCATCCAAACCAATTGTGGGTTCATCCAAAAAGAGCACCTTTGGGTTGTGAAGGAGGGCGGCTATGAGCTCCAGCTTCATTCGCTCACCTAATGATAGATTCCTAACCGGTGTTGAAAGAAGACCCTTAACGTCAAAAATTTCACTGAAATAGGCGATGTTTTCTTGATAGACGCTATCCGGAATGCCGTAGATTTCCTTGTTCAGCAGAAAGGTATCCGACGCCGGAAGATCCCACCAAAGCTGACTCTTCTGGCCCATGACCACCGCAAAGCTCCTCCTGAAGTCATCTTTGAGCTTACCCGGTGTGAAGCCCAAAACCTGAACGCTGCCGCTAGTAGGTTGGATAATGCCGCAGAGCAGCTTGACCAGAGTGGTTTTACCGGCACCGTTGGGCCCTATCAAGCCCACAAACTCGCCCTGTTCTACTTGGAAATTAAAGTCCGAAAGAGCTGTTTTATCAACGGATTTCCTTTTGAAAAGGGCCTTGAAGGTGCCTTTTAAACCGTCCTCCTTTTCAATTCTCCTAAAAATTTTGGTAAGTCCCTGAGTTTCAATAATTGGTGCCATACTGCTCAATCCTTTCTAGTGCTCTAATGTGAGCCCATCGACATGGCGTTTGGCCATGGTCTTCTTATTTCTTCGATAATCCTTGCTCTCCAGCACAATATCCAGATCGTAGTCCTCCGGATAAAGATCCTTTCCGTCAATAAACGGACGCAGGCGCTTTTTGTTGACAGTGAATCGCTTCTTCATAACCATAATGCCTATTTCACCCCTGGGGTTTTCCAGCTCGCAGACGATGCCCGTTCGGTTCATACTGGTTATAAAGACACAGTCACCAATCTTATACGTTGAATCCACCTTTTGTTTTTCAGCTTTCTTTTTGGCGTCCAATCTTCTGAGGGATTGGCTTTTGATCTCCTCATGAGCTGTAATAATTTCCTGGTTTATCAATGTATCAGGTTGCTTGCTGATCAATACTTCCGCAGGTTTTTCATAACGTCGCTCCTCTTTGTAGGTGATATGATGAGCTCTTTCAATGAGCTCAGGAGCCATGCCCAGCCTCAGAGAAATCAAGAAGGCGTTGCTTTCTCCCGGAATACCTATGCTGAGCTGATAGAGGGGGAGGAGTGTAGTGGTATCAAAGAGCATGCAGCCGTTTTTAAAGCCCGGTGTTGTGCGTGCAAACTCTTTAATTTCACTATAGTGGGTGGTACAAACCATAATGCAACCCTTCTCATAAAGCTTTTCCATAACTGCAATAGCAAGTCCCATACCCTCTGCAGGATCAGTTCCCGTTCCGAGCTCATCCATAATGACCAGGGTGTTGGGATTGGCGCACTTCAGGATGCTGATGATGTTCCGGATGTGGGAAGAGAAGGTGCTAAGGGATTGCTCAATACTCTGGCCGTCCCCAATATCGGCCAGAATATCGGCAAAGATGGCGATTTCCGTGCCGTTATCGGCTGGAACATGAAGTCCTGATTGAGCCATGAGACAGAATAGTCCCACCGTTTTTAGTACAACAGTCTTTCCACCTGTATTGGGCCCTGTGATGACTAATGACCGGTAATCCTGGCCTATGGAGAAATCCAGGGGAATGGCGTTCTTCTCAATCAAGGGATGGCGTCCTTGGCGGATGCTTATTTTATTCTCCAGATTTACTGCGGGACAGGTGGCTTCCATGCTATTAGCCAGCTTCGCCTTGGCAAAGAGGAAATCATAGTGAGCCATGGTCTGAACATTAATGAGGATTTCCTTTTTATACCCCTCAGCCATACCGGTTAAGCAGGAGAGAATCTTGAAGACCTCTTTTTCCTCTTCAATACGTAAAAAGTCAAGCTCTGACTTCAATGCTTTGATAGCTGCAGGCTCGATGAAGACGGTGGAGCCACTGGAGGAAATGTCCATGACCGATCCATCTATAGCACGCTTGTGCTCCCGTTTTACGGGAATGACATAGCTACTGCCGCGCAAGCTGACCACAGCATCCTGAAGCATATCCTTATAAGCTGGCGATCTTAAGATGCTTTCGAGCTTGCTTTCAATGCGATCCTCCACAATGGTTATCCGCTTACGAGTTCGGGCAAGCTCTGAGGAGGCCTTGTCATCGACACGGTTATCCAGGATACAGCGGTCAATTTCATTTGACAAATCCGAAAGCTCATACATGGATGAGGCATAGGAAGCGACCTTGGGAGCAAGCATCAAGCGGTCATGCATATAGCGCATAAGCCTTCCCGCACCTACAAGCATATTCCTGAGAATCCAAAGTTCATCAGGCTGAAGCGCTGTTACCTTGCCCAGCTTTTCCATGAGCTTTTCTATCCCGTTAAGACTGCTTAAAGGAACACTGGAGCCCTTATCCAGGAGCTTCCGTGCTTCACTGGTTTCTTCCAGCCAGCTTTCGATGATGTTTATATCTGTTTCGGGCTTGAGCTTGGAAATGAGCTCTTTGCCCATGCTTGATACCGCAAGACCTTCCAGCATTTGCTTAATCTTGTTGTATTCCAAAATTTCCATGGATGTCTGATTCATCGTAGTATCCTCCTGTCATTTTATAGTGTTTAAACGCAAAAAGGCTGCGTCGACAAACCATCGCACGCAGCCTTAAATATATTAAAGAGCCGGTTCGGTTAATGGAACCTCCGAAAAAGGATACAAAAAGGCCGTTCGCAATGACGAACGGCGCTGATTATCTTCTTCCAGGTGCCATGTTTGTCCTTGACTTACAGTTTTGTTCAAACAGTAACACAAAACAAACCCCAAAAGGCCTTCTGTTTTACTCATTTGAACCTATTAAACTGGTTTAAGCCAAGTATATAACCGACATCAAAACTCCTCATTTACGTGTTCTCTTGAACACCACTTCTCTTTCATGATATGCGGGAGCATGGAAATTGTCAAGGGGGAATTTCCTCCTTGCTCCTTAGTGATGACAAAATAATCAAACATATATTTAGAACAATATGTTATTTGTCGATATGTCTTCCGGAGTAATTATAAAATGGCCATTATAGAAAATGGAGGAAGTATTCTTATGAAAAAGGCGAGTTTCTCTCAAAAACTACGTTACAAGTTTGACAATCTAATGGCTAAAGGAACCGGAGCGTTACTGGGCTCACTAGCCATTGTCACAGTGCTGATAATCCTGATTGTTTCAAGCTTTGTGGTTCTTACAAATGCCGCTCCGGAGGCAAGCATCGTTGAAATTATCTGGATGAGCCTCAACAGGACTCTAGATGCAGGAACTCTTGGCGGCGATACCGGTACTGTGACCTTCCTATTCGCCATGTTTATTATGACACTTGCGGGAATTTTCATCATCAGTTTGTTGATAGGCTTAATCAACAATGCAATCGAATCCAAGCTTGAGGCGCTCAGAAAGGGACGCTCAGTAGTCCTGGAAGAGAACCATACCGTTATCCTGGGTTGGTCTGAAAGTATTTTCACCATTATCAGTGAGCTGATTGAGGCCAACAGTAATAAAAAAAAGAGCTGTATTGTTATTCTTGGCAACAAAGACAAGATGGAGATGGATGATGAAATCAAGGAGCGCATCCCTGACACCAGAAATACGATGATTGTCACCCGACAGGGCAATCCTATAGATATTGACGACCTGGAAATTGCCAATTTGAATGCCTCCCACTCCATTATTATTCTCGAAAATAATGATTCCAATGTCATTAAGACCATTCTGGCCATTACCAATAATCCAAACAAACGTGAAAAGCCCTATAATATTGTTGCCACATTAAATGAGCCTAAGAATATGGAAGTGGCCCAAATAGCCGGTCAGAATCAAGTAGAAATTGTATGCATTGAAACCCTCATCGCCAGAATTATGGCGCAAACCTGCCGTCAACCGGGCCTTTCAACCGTTTATACCGAGCTTCTTGATTTTGGCGGGGATGAAATCTACTTCAGTGATTGTCCCGAGCTTTTTGGAAAAACCTTTGGAGAATCCCTTCAGATGTTTGAGACCTCTGCTGTTTTGGGTGTTTGCTCCGGGGATAAAACAGCTGTCAATCCTCCCATGAATACATTAATTCAAAAGGGGGATCAAATCATTGTTATCGCCGAGGATGACGATAAGGTTATTGTCAGTCCCAATCCAGTCGCTATAAATACCGATAGCCTTGTGAATGAGCCTTCAAGGTCCAGGGCAGATCTTGAAAAAACATTACTTTTAGGCTGGAACCAGACCGCTATCAACACCATCAGGGAACTGGACAATTATGTGATAAAAGGCTCCCGATTGACCCTGGTCAGTAAGAATATTGATAATGAGGCTCTGGAAAAAATCATATCGCAAATGTCCAATCAGGAAATCGAGCTGGTCAAGGAAAGCCCGGAGAACCGTGAAGTTCTTGACAGGCTCATTGAGAAGAAATATGACCACGTTATTATTCTTTGTGATGATCATAAAGACGTTCAGGAGGCCGACTCCAGTGTATTGATCACCCTGCTGCACCTTAGGGATATTGCAGAGAAAACCGGCGCAAGGTTCTCTGTGGTCAGCGAAATCATGGACTTCAGGAATAAAAAACTGGCTGAAGTGACAAAGGTCAATGACTTCATTGTGAGCGAAAAGCTTGTAAGCCTCATTATGGCTCAGGTTTCTGAAAATCCGAAACTTAATGCCGTCTTACAGGATTTATTCGATGCCGATGGCTCTGAAATTTATATCAAGCCTTCCAAGGATTATGTGTTCTCCGGTAGGCCCGTCAATTTTTATACAGTGGTTGAGGCGGCCAGACTAAAGGGCGAGGTGGCAATTGGCTATATCCTAACCTCCAAGCAGGGAGATGCCGATGCAAGCTACGGTATTAGTGTGAACCCCAAGAAGTCCGAGACGGTAACCTTCTCAGATGAAGATTGTATCATCGTTATTGCAGACCAGTAGGGTTTCAACCCTCTAGTGCAATAGGAAAGGCTTGGGATAACCCCGAGCCTTTCCTTTTACTCTTCCTGCCACCCCTTGCATACATTTACCTAATCCCTGTATCCGGGGCATTGCTCTATTTGGTCAGGTTCAGTTCAATAGCGCTGATGGCACATAAAATTCCTTCAATCTGTTAGGTCTTGAGACCTATAGGCATAGAGGCACAATGCTTATTTGAATTACAAAATATTGGAATATAATGAAAATAAAATTAAATAACAATAATAACAAAATAATATAGGAGATGAATGTTATGGTAATAAGGTATCGCACTGACTTGTTTTTAACCACAAAACTAGTGTGTTTTTAGCTTACATAAGTCTTAAAAAATAGCTTTAGAAGGAGTTTATCATGAGTACAAAGAGCAAAGTCGGTTTATTTTTATGCTGCTTATTTGGAATTTCCTCTATAGTATCTTTAATCCAATTTTTAAGTTCAAACCTAGAAACATTGGCACAAACGACAAGCCAAGCATATGTAAATGGAAGGATAATTGGAGGTATAAGTATTCCGATTATAATGATCTTAATTATCTATAGAATTATAATTAAAAACAGGAATAGAAGCACACTTTAGGGACGTAAAAATAATTATTTTTGGCCATCTATTTTTGTGAGAAGGGATGAAGTGTTGACATATTTAAGTATACTATAATTTCTAGGAAACTAAACTTATATTGAACCCTTACAAACAAGTAAAATAGGAACCTATGGTGCCTTGGCTCCTGAAATAGTTAAAGAACGGAGGGGTTCCTGGTCCTCTCACCATCAATGTTTATCCTTGCTTTTTTTCTTTTATACCAACATGCAAATCAATATAGGTTGGGCTTTCCTTACACATTTTCTCATTGTTATATTCAAATTCGTAGCCTGCAAACTCGTATTTGGATTTCATTAGCCAATTGCTATAAATGTATTTTTTTGTTTTACCAATAGTTAAGCCCAGCATCAGTTTAGATTTTGGTCTGATAGGGAAAACGGCATACGCGCCTGCTGGAATTTCAAAAGATATAAATACTTCAGGAATATTATCATCAATATCTGTTACTACATGCCCGGTAGAATAGTCCCATGTTTTGTTATCGTAAAAATGATCACTTAAGGATACATATTCCCAAGGCTTCTTTTGATTGGGTATGCCATACTTATTTTTATAGCTCATGTATGTTTTAGTAATCTTGGTAACATCACCAAATATACTTTTCATACTAGTTTTTACAGTCAAACCTGTCGCCTTAATGGGTTCACTTAATGTAACAATTTCAGGTTCCAAATTGTTATTTTTCCCTTTTCCAAATATTCTCATAGCATACAGCCTCTCTTTCCAAATATGATTTGCCATTGAATTATATAGCAGGAAATCTGACAACTGCATGTCATATTTATGATTGACAGTTTGACACTTCAGTATGAGCTGATGAAACTGCTGTCCTCGACATTAAATGCTAACAACAATCCTGCCATGGCAGCGGGTGTCGGGGCAAGTTCACAAACAAGCCAAAACATGGTGACCCCTTTATCCATAAGAGCGGCGATTACCATCGTAGCCTCAGTGCCGATCATATGCTTGTACCCATTCCTGCAGAAATTTTTCATCGCAGGGCTTACGGTCGGAAGCGTCAAAGAGTAACAGCGCTTCATCACCAATACATAATTGCGGGAAGTACCCGTGAGGTTATGAAATAATCCTTTCCGTCAACTCTCAAATTGCAGGAGCCTCCACTGTCGAGGCCAATGGCATTGCCGGTGCACCCAAGGTTCGCCATGGTTGCTGCCGCCCTTTCACCGTCGGTCTTTGGCCTGACGGCAATCACTATATTCTTCTTATCGTATCCAATTGAAATACGGTTTGTTTCATAAGCGACCTCGTCCAGAATAAATCCTTCTCTTGCGACGCCTTGCCTGACTGTCATGTCTTTCGGGAACAGATTGAATCCCTGAACGCAAAACCAGATGTCGTTTACTACAGGGGCAATATCCGAATCCCATTTCCACCCTGCTTCAACCTGGCCATTCTTGTAAACAATGAGCGTACCTTTGGGGTTTCCTTTCCAGGTATTGTACTCATGCCGTTCGGCGAGTACCTTACCCTCGGAAATGAGCCAACCGATGACCTTGCTTCCCGAAAAAAAATTGCAGTTTGCAAGGTTCTTACGATTGAAAACTGACTTTGTGGCCTTATTGACGATCTCGGCCCTCATGTCCATGGGATTAACCCTGACAACATGGGTGGTTCCGATCACTTCATGAGTAAAGGGTGGTGGCTTAGGGTTGCCGCCGCTACCGAGAATTTGTTGAATAACCTTTAAGCATTCCTCGGCTGCCGCCTTTGTCTGGGGGCCGGGGGTATTGTCAACTTTACCTTTATAGACCCCTATGTATTTCATGGCCTTTTGAAAATCCAATATATTCATTATATTATCATCTCCATAAATAAATTGACCGGATCAAGAAATTTTCCCTCTTATACATATATATGCCGAATGTGTCGAAGGAGACAGGCTAGAACTTCAGTTGGAATAACTTTTGCGTATCAGACAATTGGTTTATAATAGGAGTAGATCATTAGAGACCAGACGGGAAAAACGGATGGAAAGGATGTAAGGGATATGAAGGTTTATGTTATGCTGGCAGACGGTTTTGAGGAAATAGAAGCTTTAACGGCAGTGGATGTGCTGAGGCGCGGTGAGGTTGAGACCATAATGGTCTCTGTTAAGGACGAAAAAACTGTTGCAAGTGCCCGGAATATCCAGGTTATTGCCGATACGACGCTTGATCAGATAAAGGTTGAGCAGGAGGATATGATTGTACTGCCCGGAGGCGGCAGAGGGGTTGATGGGCTGGAAAACACAAGGCCTCTTATTGAGATGCTGAAAGCGCATCAGGTAAAAAAGGGGCTGCTGGCAGCTATCTGTGCCGGGCCCTCCATACCGGGCAAACTGGGCTTTTATAGAGGGGTTAAGGCAACCTGCTATCCGGGCTTTGAAAAATACCTTGAAGGCGCACAGGTTACCGATGAAGATGTGGTAGTTGACCAGAATTTGATCACGGCAAGAGGGGCCGGGGTGTCTCTGGCGTTTGCCTATGCCATTCTTTCTATTATTAAGGGCCATGAGCTGACTGAAAAAATAAGCAAGGCCATGATTTACAGTAGTCATTAAGCGGACAAGAAATTTACCTCCTTATCTCATTGTTATTGGTAGGTTTCACCCTTGTTGTGGCACCGGAATTAATGTAAAATGTATTTGTTTAAGAATTGTCAATCGAGGAAGGAGTGCACCGAAGTTGATAAATACTGCGGAAAAAAATGCAGAGAACCTTAAGAGGAATACATACCCTGGCAGGGGCATTATACTGGGCGTTACCCCCAATGGTGAAAAGCTTGTTCAGATATACTGGATAATGGGTCGAAGCGAAAACAGCAGGAACAGGATCTTTATTGAGGAAAATGGCTTTGTAAGAACAAAGGCTTTTGATGAGAGCAAGCTGTCCGACCCATCCCTTATCATATACTACCCGTTAAAGGCATTTGGCCAATTCCATATCATTTCAAACGGGGATCAGACCGATACGGTGTATGACTACCTCAGCACAGGCTCCAGCTTTGAAGAGGCGCTAATGACCCGGGAATTTGAACCTGATGCTCCCAATTTCACCCCAAGAATCACCGGCATCATGCAACTGGATGGAAATAATATCTACTCTCTGGCACTGTTAAAAACCCAGGGAGGAGACCCCAATACCTGTATACGCAGCTTCTTCCATTTTGAAAAGCCAATACATGGTTTGGGACACTGCATTCACACCTATGAGAAGGATGGCGATGTTCTGCCTTCATTTGGCGGCGAGCCATATCTGATGCCCATCCCGGACAGTGCGGAGGAAGCTCTGTCCACCTATTGGGAGCTACTCAATCCGGATAACAGGATTTCACTTTTGGTCAAGACTATTGAGATCAAAACTGGAAATGTTGAAATAAAGATTAAGAACCGCCATACTGCTTGATTTAATCCAGGGAGGATCGGATACTATGCGTGAACTAACCATTAAATACGGGTGCAATCCCCATCAGAAGCCTTCAAGAGTTTATATGAAAAACGGGGAACTTCCCCTTGCTATTTTAAACGGCAATCCGAGCTACATTAATTTTGCGGATGCTCTTAATGCCTGGCAGTTGGTCAAAGAGCTTAAGGAAGCTACAGGCCTTCCGGCGGCCACCTCCTTCAAGCATGTAAGCCCAGCAGGAGCCGCAGTAGGTACCCCGTTAAGCGACATACTTAAAAAAGCCTATCATATTGAAGGCCAAACCCTTTCACCTGTTGCCTCTGCTTATGCCCGGGCAAGAGGGGCAGACAGGGTGTCATCCTTTGGAGATTTCATCGCCATCAGCGACAAGGTGGATGTAGATACTGCCAAATTGCTTTCTAAAGAGGTTTCAGATGGCATTATCGCTCCTTCTTATGACAACGAGGCTTTGGAGATGCTTAAAGTCAAGAAAAAAGGCGGCTATGTCATTATGCAGATGGACCCCGGCTATACCCCCGAAAACATAGAAAACCGCGATATCTTTGGTATAACTCTTGAGCAGTTAAGAAATAATGCCATTATTACCAAGGATAGTTTCAATGAGATTGTAACTGAGGAGAAGCATCTGACTGCTGAAGGAATCCGTGATCTTCTAATTGCCACTATTACCTTGAAATACACCCAGTCCAATTCCATCTGCTTTGCCTATGACGGACAGGTTATTGGCTGTGGTGCCGGACAGCAGTCCAGAATTCACTGTACACGCCTGGCAGCAGGAAAGGCTGATGCCTGGATGCTTCGTCAACACCCCAAGGTTCTGGCCATGCAATTTAAGGAAGGACTAAAAAACCCTGTAATGGATAATGCAATCGATCTTTACCTGAGGGATGATGCTACTGAGGTCGAGCTGAGGGAATGGGAAACACTGTTCGATGTTGTTCCCGAAAAGCTCACCCCAAATGAGAAAACAGAATGGATTAAAGGCTTTGGCGGTGTGGCCTATTCCTCGGATGCCTTTATTCCTTTCAAGGATAATATAGACAGAGCAGCCATGAGCAATGTAAAATTCGTCGCCCAACCCGGTGGATCAGTGCGGGATGAGGAAGTCATCACTGCCTGCAATAATTATGGAATGGTGATGTGTTTTACCGGCTTACGGCTGTTCCATCATTAATAAGGACTGAATACTGATATGTTGGAAAATGTACTGTGGATGTTAACTTTGGCGGTTTTAGCCGCCTATTCCAGTATATACATCCTTAAAGAACAACCTAAAAAAGTGTGGTTTATTGTTTTAGCTGAGCTTGCACTGGTTTGCCGGTTCATCCTGATTTATGTGCTGTATGCCAATGGCACCGAGGCTTCGGGAACCGATGGCCTTATCTATCACCAGGTGGCTAAGGATGTGGCTCAACAGCTCTGGTCAGGAACCCCGCTCTTTAAAGTCGAGTATCAATATACATGGTATACCGCATTGGTAGGTGTCCAGTATGCTTTGTTTGGGGTCAACCGCTATGTGGCCTCCTTTATTAATGCCTTTATGGCCATACAATCCGGCATCCTTCTGACGGGAATTGCCCTGAATTTAGGTTACACTTATAAAAAATCATCGTTTATTGGCCTTGTTTATTTATTTATACCCAGTATGATGGTATGGACCACTGACACCCGGAAGGAGTCCATGACCTTTTTATTGGCTATCTTAATTTGGTATTTAGCCTTAAGAGTACTTAAGGAAAGGGAATGGTCAATAAAGAGACAGATTCTTTACATTCTCGCCATCTGTTTGCTTTTATGGGTAAGTACCCTTCTACGGATTTACATGCTCTTTGCCATAGGCGGCGGACTTTTGGTGGGTCTGTTTTTCCATTACCTTAAAACAAAACGCAGGCTCATCTTAATGTTTGGCACCATTATTTTTGTCTGCTGCATTATTGTGACCTTTACGACTGTGTTCACCAATATGGAGGGCTACCATGCCTTACCCCTGGATCGCAGTGAGGGTGGGGATGAGGATATAGACGATGAACTTGGCTCAATTCTTAAGATCATTAAAGAAAAAAATATCCCGGGCGCCATAAATGGCTTTTTAACGAAACCCCATCTTGAGAATGTTGATAATATTACAGATATTTCCGGAAATTATTTTGCCGTAACCATGGTTCGCCTTGAAATGGTATTTTGGTACCTGTGCATGGTAATCGCTCTTTTCGGGGTTCTGGATGCCATGCTTAAATGGGACCCTTACTTGTTGGGTATCGTGGCCTTCATCATTTTCTACAGCCTTATCAATGCGTTAATCAGTGAAAATGTGGCGGATACCTACTTCCGGTACCGTGCTGCTATTGTAGCACCTGTACTCCTTTTTGCCGATTATCGTCCATTCTTGAACAACTTAAAAACTTTGATTATTGGAAAAGCTATTGAATAAATAGGGGAAGGAGGAGCCTCATGCCCAATAGAATGATAAAACTGACAGCATGCTTTATTGTTTTTTGCCTGATGTTGTTTATGACGGGGGTTTCTGTCTTCTCTTATTCTGACAAGGCATACAGTATCTCGGGTTATGATGTTAATGTACGCATTAACACAGACGGAAGCCTGGATGTAACTGAAAGCGTTAAATATGCATCTTACGGAGGCTATAACAACGTTATGCTCCTCATTGACAAGCAAGAAGGAGAAGAGGTAGAAATCCAGAGTGTATATATGCTTAAGAAGGACGGCTACATTGAGTGTGACAGGCTCTCAGCAGGACAATGGGATGCCAATGTGTTCTCAGGTACATACAGTGTGATTCAGGAGAGAGAAAGCGTCAGAGTAAAGGTATATGGCACTTTCAGCAACCGGTATGGCTCCATTGTGGTTAAATATAGCGTTAAGAATGCCATCAAGCGCTATGGTGATGTAGCGGAGTATAAAAGAAACCATATCATGAAGAGTTGGGATGGGCGCATCTCCAATATCAATATAACAGTTCTCCTTCCCGGACAAACTGAACCACCCGCCATAAGGACGTTTTTACACGGGGTGCTGGTTGGCCGGAAGAAAGTTGAAAGCAGCCGTTCCGTAACCTTTAATGTTCCTGATACCGTACCGGGCGAATATGTGGAGGCACGCATTGTATTTCCTGAAAAGGTTGTCTACAATTCAAGCATTGTTGATGAAGCCCCACATCTTGAAACCATCCTCCAGGAGGAACAGGAATATAACGAAAGTGATAAGGCTGAGCTTTTGGAAGCAAGAGAAAATGCTGCAAGAGAAGCCGGGAGACGTGCCTGGGCAGACAGAATGAAGCAAAGAGCCGAGGTTATTGCTACCGTTTTCTCTATATTGGCTTCATTATTGGGAATTTACACCCTTCTTAAGATCCAGGGGAAGCTACGCCGGCTTAAAAAGACCCCTCTGCCATTAAGCCTGAAGGAAATTGAACAATTAAGCCCTCCAGAGGTCCGCCTCCTTTTGGCAAACGGAAAAACCGGAGCAAGAGCCGTTTTAGGGAGTTTATTCCAACTTGTTTCTGAGGGATATTTGAAATTAGAGGTGCTTGAAGAAAATAATCAACCCAGAATTATAGGCTTTTGCCTTGTTGAAGATAAGAATCATGAAGGATTATCTTATGCAGAACGCCACTTAATAGGTTGCATTGCGAAAATATGTGATGAGACAGGCAATTTTGACCCCAGAAGCCTTCTTGCCAAAGCCTTGAATAAAGAATCCGCTAAAATGATCAAGGACTATTATGATGAGTGGGAGCAATGTGTACTTAAAAGCTATTCCGATAAAAATATTCTGGGCTCCGGACTTCTTTTCTACCGTAATCTTGGTTTAATATTCGGAGCTATCCTGTTTTTCCTTGGGTGTGTCATTCCAGTATCCCTATCGATTTGGGCAGGTTATTTCATGCTTCCGGTAGGGCTGGCTCTTTACCTTTATACCTTGAGGATTGGAAAGCATACGGATTATGGAGTTGCCCAGCACCGTATATGGAAATCGCTTAAAAAGCGCATTTTAAATCGCAATATCGCCCTTGACAGCCTGCCTGTCTGGATGACTGATGCCATGGCATTGTTAGGCTACAGTGTTGCCCTTGGAACGGAAAAGCAATTACAATTAGTTGATATAGCCCTGTCAAAAGAGGAAAACCCACTTACACAGCTTTTGGATCATCAAAACAATCGCCTGGCGGTGCTGATCAAAGATACCATAAGAGTTTTGGACGAGGGCCTGTCATCGGTTCAGGACTTGGGTTGAATGTTACTGTTCAGAGGTCTATCCGTTAATCCGGAGAATTGAAGAAGGAGATTTGTTTTTATATTTTTTGAATATACGGCTGAAGTAATTGATGTCATTAAAACCACAGGATGCAGCAGCTTCTGTTATATTGACATCGCCATTTTTTAAAAGAGCTTCCGCTTTGTTAATTCTCAATTGGTTCAAATATTCTCCCAAAGATTTTCCGGTAAGACTTTTAAATATACGGCAAAAGTAAAAGCGGCTGATATGAGCCATGGCGCATAATTGTTCAATTGTGATTTTTTCATAATAATTGTTTTCGATATATTTAAGGATGCCGTTGAACCTCTTTAGATTTTTCATGCGGGTATCATATTCTTTCGAGGTCAGTACCAATTGAACATGGTTTCTTAGAAGCAAAACCAGCAGATTATAAAGGGTGGCTTTTACTGCCATCTCATATCCTACTTCCTTTGCTTCATATTCTTTTACAAAATCGTAGATATGCTTTGCAACGTCCTTGTTGTTTTCAACCACATTCTTGAACAATATATGGTTTTGGGATATGGGGCTGATATATTTGGCTTCGCAGATATCAACATGCCGGCTTTGAAATAGTGAAGTATCAAAAATAATACAATAATATTCTATTGATTCCGTGACACTGGATATATGGTGAAGCTCATTACTGTTTACAACGATAAGGTCGCCCTTCTTGGCTGATATTTCAAGTGAATTGCATTTTATCGATGCCTCACCCTTTATAAAAAACAGGAATTCGATTGCTTCATGCCAGTGAAAATTAAAGCGGCTCCGTTCGCCACTCTCTGACATATAATCCTTGTGGAAGATGATCGGCAGGTTTTGATCCATCACTTTATCCACTTTTTCATATAGCAAATAGTTTTTACTCATATGTAACTCCTAGGTATCGGTCAATTTAATAGCAAGATTGTGCTAGTTTTGGGCAACCGGGTTCATGAAAAAACTTTATTATAATCCTATAATAGTTTTAAACTATTGAAATGTAAAGGGAGGTCGAATCAAATGACAGCTTTTAAAATTGGTGTTATTGTTGATTCCTTCAGGCTTGGTATAAAGGAAGGAATTCAAAAGGCAAGGGAGGTTGGAGCGTCAGGAATACAGGTATATGCCACAAGCGGGCCAATGGCTCCTGAAAATCTCACTGCAAAGCAAAGAAAAGAATTGTTGGATGTTGTTACATCAAACGGACTGGTGATTTCCGCACTCTGCGGCGATCTTGGAAGCGGGTTTGCAGATAAGGCAAGTAACGGACGGAAGATTGAAAAGTCCAAAATGATAATGGATCTGGCGAAGGAGCTGAATACGGACATTATCACCACCCACATTGGCGTAGTTCCCGAAGACCCGAAGCATCCAAGATGGAGTATACTTCAAGAGGCATGTGAGGCTCTTGGTGAATACGGAGATCAGGTGGGGGCATATTTTGCCATTGAAACAGGCCCTGAAACATCTGCAGTGCTAAAAATGTTCCTAGACAGCCTGAGATCAAAAGGTGTCAGGGTGAATATGGACCCCGCAAACCTGGTGATGGTGACAGGAGACGACCCAGTGCAGGCTGTTTACAATTTGAAAGATTATATCGTACATACCCATGCTAAGGATGGAATTATGCTGAGAAGGGAAAATCCGGAGATTATATATGGCATGATTGAAGATGCCATACAAGCAGGAGCAGCCTTTAGGGAGGTTCCTTTAGGCGAAGGAAACGTTAACTTCCCTGAATACATCAAAGCATTGGATTCCATAGGGTATAATGGATTTCTGACTATTGAAAGGGAAGTAGGAGACAATCCCGAAAAGGATATCAGGACTGCGGTTGAATTTTTAAATAAGATGATAAAAAATAATTAGAGAGGATTACTTACCATGGATAAAATTAAGGTTGGAATTATTGGTGCGGGTAGCATAAGCGAAAGTCATATCGCAGGCTATAAGGCGCTTGAAAATGTGGAGTTGTATGCTGTCTGTGATATAAACGAAGAAAGAGCATTAAATTACTCAAAGAAGCATGGCATGAAGCACGTATTTACAGATTATAACGAGATGCTGAAGCTTGCTGAATTGGACGCTGTCAGCGTATGTACATGGAACAGCGTACACGCACCCGCAGCTATAGCGGCATTAAAAGCCGGAAAGCATGTATTATGCGAGAAACCCATGGCAACCAGCACAGAAGAAGCACTTGCAATGGAAAAAGCTGCAGCCGATGCCGGTAAGGTTTTGATGATCGGCTTTGTAAGAAGGTTTGGAAATGATGCAAAGGTGCTTAAGGACTTTATGGATAATGGAATGATGGGTGATATTTATTATGCAAAAGCATCCTACTTAAGAAGATTCGGATGCCCCGGCGGATGGTTCGGAGATAGGAGGCGCTCAGGCGGCGGCCCATTGATTGACCTTGGAGTGCATGTTATTGACCTTGTACGTTTTCTCATGAACAAGCCTAAGGCAGTTTCAGTAACGGGGGCAACCTTTGATAAGCTCGGTGCAAGAAGCAATGTAAAACAGGAAAAAGCTTATGTTGCAGCGGATTCAGGCGACATTTTCGATGTTGAGGATATGGCCGTAGCACTGATTAAGTTTGATAATGGCGCTGTGCTTCACGTTGAAACCAGCTTTAGCCTGAATATTAAAAATGATGTCGGCAATATAGAGCTGTTTGGTTCAAAATCAGGTGCAAAGCTGGATCCAAAGCTTGAATTCTATTCCGAGATGAATAATTATCTTGTAGATGTTACACCGGCACATAATACGGCTCTTAGCTTCAATGGCCTCTTCGAAAACGAAATTGCCCATTTTGTTGACTGTGTTTCAAACGGAACAAAATGCATAAGTCCTGCTGAAGACGGTGTAGAAATCATGAGGATTATTGATGCGATATATGAATCTGCTAAAATCGGCAGGGAAGTTGTGCTGTAGCTCACAACGCCGGAATGGAGGTCAATATGAAAATTGGAGTAAGTACATATAGCTTTGCTGGATTAGTTAATAATGGAGTCATGACACAATTTGATACCATTAAAAAAGCAAAGGAAATGGGGTTTGACCTAATTGAGTTTGCGGGCTTGGACGTGCCATCGGGTGAATCGGTTGAGTCTTATGCCTCAAGTGTAAAGGAAGAATGCAGCCGTGTTGGGATAGAAATGGGTAATTTTACAATAGGTGCAGATCTCATAAATGGTTCAGATGGAAATTTGAACGCAGAGATTGAAAGGCTGAAAGGTGAAGTGAGGATAGCTAAAATTCTTTGTGCTCCCGGAATGCGCCATGATGCAACACGGGGTTTTAAGCCCGGATACATCGGGCCGAAAGGATTTTTAGATGCACTTCCTACACTGATAAAGGGATGCAGGGCTGTGACTGAATTCGCCGCAGAGCTTGGAATCAGAACCATGGTTGAAAATCACGGCTTTTTCTGCCAGGATAGCGAAAGAGTAGAAATGCTTGTAAACGGTGTAAACCATGAGAATTTTGGAGTGCTCATAGACATGGGAAACTTCCTCTGCGCTGATGAAGACCCTGCCAAAGCAGTTGGAAAATTGATGCCCTACGTATTCCATGTGCACGCCAAGGACTTTCATACAAAGCCCGGAACAAGCCCGAATCCCGGCAATGGCTGGTTCAATTCCCGCGGCGGCAATTATCTTCGCGGCTCAATTATCGGGCACGGAGATGTTCCTGTTACACAATGCTTAAAAATGATCAAGAACGCAGGATATAACGGTAATATTTCTATTGAGTTTGAAGGAATGGAAGATCCGCTTGTAGGTATAGCCGCAGGCTTTGAGAACCTAAAATCGTATTTATCCTGCTAGGGCCTTTCTAATATCAAGAAGGACAGCCAAGTAGTCATTACTTGACTGTCCTTCTTGCATTCTCAAGCACCTTGTGCCACATCAAACTGGCTGTAATAGAGGGACGCATAGAAACCGTTTTTCTCCAGAAGCTCCTGATGCTTTCCTTGCTCAACAATATCGCCGTCCTTCATAACAAGAATAAGGTCAGCATCCCGAATGGTTGAAAGACGGTGAGCAATGATAAAGCTGGTTCGTCCCTTCATCAGATTTTCCATGGCTCTTTGAATCAATATCTCTGTACGAGTATCCACTGAGCTTGTGGCTTCATCCAAAATAAGAACCTTTGGATCGGCCAGAATGGCACGGGCAATCGTCAGAAGCTGCTTTTGTCCCTGGCTCACATTGCTGGCCTCCTCATTTAAAATCATCTGATAGCTGTTGGGAAGCGTGCGGATAAAATGGTCGGCATGAGCAGCTTTTGCAGCTTCAATAACCTCTTCATCCGTAGCATTGAGCCTGCCATACCTTATGTTTTCCATAATGCTGCCGTTATACAGCCAGGTATCCTGAAGAACCATGCCGAAAAGACTCCTAAGATCATTACGTCTGAAGGAACGGATATCGTGACCATCCAATGCGATGGAACCTTCATTAATATCATAGAAGCGCATAAGAAGCTTTACGATTGTAGTTTTCCCGGCACCGGTGGGCCCTACAATAGCAACGCGCTGTCCCGGCAGAATTTGAGCATTAAAATCGTTAATAATGGTTTTATTGGGGTCATACCCGAAACGAACATGCTCAAAGCCGACGGCACCCTTAATATCCGCGATATTTGCGGGGCTTTCGGTTTCGGGAATTTCTTCTGGTTCATCTAAAAATTCAAAAACTCTTTCGGCCGCAGCAATAGTTGATTGGAGAATGTTGGCGATCTGGGCAGCCTGAGAAAGTGGCTGGGTAAATGAGCGGATATATTGAATGAAGGCCAGAATATCACCCACAAGGAGAGCCTTTTTAATAACAAGCCATCCTCCCAGGATAGACACCAAAACATAGCCTAGATTCCCTATGAAGGTCATGATGGGCATCATCATACCCGAAAGAAACTGGCTTTTCCAGGCAGAATTGTAAAGGGTATTGTTAAGCTCTTCGAATTTCTTTACAGACTGCTCTTCGCCGTTAAAAGCCTTCATGATGGTATGGCCGCCATACATTTCCTCTACATGCCCATTTATATGCCCCAGATATTCTTGCTGAGTTTTAAAGTGTTTTTGTGAAGCCTTGACAACTACCATGATCAAAACTGTGGAAAGGGGGAGAACCAGCAGGGTGGCCAGCGTCATGATCCAGCTGATGGAAAACATCATAATGAGTACACCAATCAGGGTGGTAACCGAGGAAACCACCTGGGACAGGTTTTGGTTTAGCGTGTGGTTCACTGTATCAACATCATTGGTGACACGGGACAGTACCTCTCCATGAGTCTGAGTATCAAAATATTTAAGGGGCAGGCGATTCATTTTTTCAGAAATAGCCTTACGGAGGTTATACGAGACCTTCTGTGCAACACCGGACATGATGAAGCCCTGAATAGAACCAAATAAGGCGCTAATAAGGTACAATCCCACCAGGAGCATGAGTATGTTTCCAATATAAACAAAATCAATACCCGCACCTTCAACTCCTGAGACCTTGCTCAAGAGTCCCTCGAAAAGCTTATTGGTAGCTTTTCTGAGAACATCGGGCCCAATTATTGCAAAAGCAGCGCTGCCGGCTGCAAAGATCAAAACAACGATCAGGGAAAGATTATAGGGCTTTAGATAGTCCAAAAGTACCCTTAAGGTTTTTTTGAAGTCCTTGGCCTTTTCCCCGGCCATGCCGCCATGCATACCGCCCCCCATTGGGCCTCTCATGGGACCGCCATGGCCACCCGGACCGCGGCGCATAGGATTTGACTGTGATTTATTTTCACTCATGCTGATAATTCCTCCTTAGAAAGCTGTGACGAGGCAATTTCCTTATAGACCGTACAATTTTCCAAAAGCTCTTTATGAGTACCCTTTCCCACAATCCTGCCATCCTCCAGAACGATGATCTGGTCGGCATTCATAATGGTACTGATGCGCTGTGCGACAATGAGAACGGTACTGTTTTTTGTTTCAGGCTTTAAAGCCTTCCGCAGTGCTGAATCGGTCTTAAAATCCAAGGCCGAAAAACTGTCGTCAAAGATATAGATTTCAGCTTTTTTGACGAGGGCTCTTGCGATGGAAAGACGTTGCTTTTGTCCACCCGATACATTGGTGCCGCCTTGGGAAATGGGTTCATTGAAGCCCTCGGGCTTTTCCTCAATGAAGTCCATGGCCTGTGCGATTTCAGCAGTCTTTTTAAGCTCTTCATCGGTAGCATCTTCCGAGCCATAACGAAGATTACTCTCAATGGTACCGGAAAAAAGGGCACCTTTCTGTGGTACATAACCTATTTTCTCACGCAGCTCATGCTGGGTGACATCTCTGATATCCATACCGTCCACCAATATCTGGCCGTTTGTTACATCATAAAACCGGGGAATCAAGTTTATCAGAGTGGTTTTGCCGCTGCCCGTGCTGCCGATAAAAGCGGTGGTTTGGCCACAATGGGCTGTAAAGCTGATGTCGCATATGACATCATCCTGTGCGCCGGGATAGCGGAAAGAAACATTTTTGAATTCGACTGTTCCGTTGGTATGGGGACTAAAGGATTTAGGATTTTCAGGATCTACAATAGAGGGCTCGGCGGCTAAAACCTCAGCAATACGCTGGGCTGAGACTGAAGCTCGGGGAAGCATAATGGAGACCATGGAGATCATGAGGAAGGCCATGATAATCTGCATGGTGTATTGGATAAAAGCCATCATGTCACCAACCTGCATGATTCCGGCATCAATTTGATGGGAGCCCACCCAGACAATAAGGAGGGTAATACCATTCATGACAAGCATCATCAAGGGCATCATAAGGGACATGGTCCTACTGATAAAAAGGTTGGTGCGTGTAAGATCCTGATTTGCCTTATCAAAACGCTCCTCTTCATGCTTTTGCGTATTGAAGGCACGTATGACCAATAAGCCCGTAAGGCTTTCACGGGTAACCAGATTAAGGCGGTCTATTAACTTTTGGACGATTTTAAATTTCGGAACGGCGATACTGAACATCACAACAACAATTGAAAGGATGGTCATGACAGATACTGCAATAACCCAGCTCATGCCGGTATGGGTTGACAGTACTTTGAGAATTCCGCCTATACCCACAATAGGGGCATAGAATACAATGCGCAATAGCATGACCATAAGCATCTGAATCTGCTGAATGTCGTTGGTGGTTCTTGTAATGAGAGAGGCTGTTGAGAACTTATCAAATTCTGAATTTGAGAAGCTTTCGACCTTTTTAAAGAGGTTGTTTCTAAGATTGCGGCCCAAGCCTGCTGCCACACGTGCTGCCAGAAAACCCACAACAACGGTTGCAAGCATACTGAGTAGAGCAACCAGAACCATTAATAAGCCTGAACGAAGGAGATACTGCTCCTGAAGCTTATTCATATCCAAGCCCAGAGCTTTGTACTCTACTTTTAAATACTCTATGGCAGACTGTGTAATCATACTTTCCGACAATGCGGAAAAATGCGTATCCATGCTCTGCTTCATAGCTGATAACTGTTCTTTTGGAAGCTTTGCCAGGATGGAGAAGGGATCTACTCCTGCAGGAAAATTATTACTAAGATTATCGGATGTACCAAACTTTTTTTCTTGGATTCCATAAACAATGACCATGGGCTTTGCGAGCATATGGTTTAAGGTTTCAAGGGTTTGTTTGTCGGCAGGCATTAAAACATAGACAGGTTCCTCCGACATAGCAGGAAAATCCTTAACATAGCGATTATAATTATACTGTGAGGATTCACCCGGCTGATATAAGGTATAGCTTTCAAAGAATAGCGTTTTTTCATTTTCGGACATAAAGAGAGCCAGCTTATCTGCCTCAGCTTTGCGGATAGCCTGTGGTACCGCATTTTCAATACCACCCTGCTGGATGCCTGTATTTACGATATTTGACATGTATTCGGGCAGAGCCAGATCACAGAAGGCTTGCAAAAATAGAAATCCGATGATGAGTAATACAGATAAGATAAATGGCTTTAAGTGCTTGATAAGCTTCAGCATTATATTACTTCAATCCTTTCATACTTCGGGTCGGACTTGTGAGCAAAACAATTAATATGATTGTACCCCATCTTAATAGTTTTTTTAATAGGCGTTTTCCATAATCTAAACATATTCTCACGTAAGAAATTTCTATCACTCAATTTTCACTTGCTTATGTTTATTACTCTTGTCTGCTCGAACCGGATATTGTTGAATGTGGTTTTCAAGCTGGATAAAAACGCTATGAACTGCTAATAATGATAAAACAAAAGGTCAAATTATGATGGGAAGGTGTAGCCTTTATGCTAAATGGCTTAAAAGGTTTGTTTTCATATAAGGAGCCTCGAAAGAATGAAGGCGGATTCAGGTTCCCCGAAGATCCTTCCGAGTCGGCGGCATGGGACCAATATCGCGGTAAGGAAAGCAATTTGGAATCCCGCGATCATGACGGAAACAAGCGAAAGGATGCCCAAAACCAAGATGATTCCAAGGAAACACAAGACGGAGAAAAAGACAAAGATCAAGAATTATCGCAGGATTCTGAGGATAAAAATGAGATAAAAAATGAGGATCAGGAGCAAAAGGAAGAATCCGAGAATACAGAGGATCAAGAAAAATCTGAGGAAAACAATAAAGATCAGAAGAATAAAAAAGGGCAGAATAGCAAAAAAGAACAAGATAAAACTAAAGAAGATAAGCAGGATTCTCAAAACAAAGGGGATCAGGATGAAACTCAAGGACGTGAAAACGCTCAGGAAAGTCAAGGCGCTCAGGAAGGTGAGACCAATGAGAAAGGTCAAAACCAACAGGACGATAAGAGTGCTCAGGAAAATGAAGATAATCTAAAAAGTAGTGAAGATAAGGGCAATAAAGAAACAAAAAAAGAACCTTATACTCCTCGCATTATCATTCCTCTTTCTGTTGAAGAACTGGTGAAATCTAAGAACCAGGAGGAAAAGAAGAAAGATAACAGTAAGGAAGCAAAGGATAAACAAGACAGGAGAGAAAAAAAGAACAAAAAAAGCGAGAGCAAAAATTCCGACGAAGAAAAAAATAAGGACGGAAACGGAAAGGAAGACAGCGAGCATAAGCAAAAATCAGATAATTGCAATGAAAGTAAAGGACAAAGCAATGAGAAAGAGGAAAAAGGTGGCCAAGGCAAATCTTCGTTAGAAAAAGAAAATGATAAACTTGTTTACAACTGTTTGGACGAAAATATAAAATACCTCAAAGAATGTTTCCATTTGCCTGTGAATCAGGATGTGATAATCAGGGAATTCAATATAGCACGAAAAATTCCGGCATGCATGGTTTTTATTGATGGAATGGTTGATAGATCCATCATTGTCCAGTTTTCTCTTCCTCAGCTTATGGATGTTCACCCTTTTAAGGATTTTGAGGGTGGATGCCCTTTGGATTATATTGAAGAAAATGTATTGTCCATCAATCAGATTGCTCGCATGAGCAAGTTTAAAGAGATAATTCCTCAGATTCTCAGCGGACTGACAGCGCTTTTTATAGACGGTTGCGAAGAATGCCTGGTCATGGAAAGCAGGGGTTATGAAAAAAGGAATGTAACAATACCTTTTACTGAAACGGTGGTACAGGGCGCTCAGGAGGGCTTTACAGAAAATCTTCGAACCAATATTACGCTGGTACGAAGAATTGTAAAAAATGAAAACCTGATTACGGAATTCAGAAGCACGAGTAAAACCAATAATTTTATGTCGGCTATTCTCTATATGGAAGGCCTCACAAATCCCAAAATCGTGGAAGAGGTCAAACGTCGTGTTGAAAGCCTCGATGTTGACTTTATTTCCGGAAGCGGGATGTTGGAGCAGCTTATTGAAGACAAGACCCTGATGCTTTTTCCGCAGGTTATTTCAACAGAACGGCCGGATCGCGTTGCCTCCTTCTTGTTGGAAGGCAAGGTGGTTTTGATTTGTGAAGGAACACCCTTTGCCTTGGCTATGCCCATAACCTTCTTCGACCTGTTTCATACCACTGAAGAATCAAACCTGCGTTGGCAATATGGCACATTTTTAAGGATTGTACGCTTAATTGGAGCTCTTTTAGCTGCATTCCTCCCAGGTGTGTGGACTGCACTCATTTTGTTTCACCAAGAGATGATCCCAACCCCGCTGCTAGCTTCAATAGTGGCCTCCAGAGCTCCTGTGCCTTTTCCGTTTATAATAGAGTTTCTTCTCATGGAATTGTCATTTGAGCTGATCCGTGAAGGAGGCATTCGCGTTCCGGGAATTTCGGGAAATACGCTTGGAATCATAGGTGCTCTGATATTGGGTCAATCCGCTGTTTCGGCAGGCATAGTCAGTCCCAGCCTCATTATCATTGTAGCTGTCTCGGGTTTAGGAAACTTTGCCATCCCAAACTATTCACTTGCATTGGCAGTGCGAATCTTTCGATTTATTTTTATAGCCTTTGGTGCTATAGCAGGTTTGTATGGGATTTCAGTCGGTTTCACCCTGCTTTGCGCATTTACACTTGGTATGAAATCCTTTGGCGTTCCTTTCTTTACACCCCTTTCGCCCGAGACTAAAACCAATCAGGATAAGATCCTTCGAGGACCGCTCCATCATCAGACCAGAAGATTGGACTATTTGAATACACAAAATGAAAGTCGGATGGGAGACAACCCCAGAGGGTGGACAGCACAAAGATCGGGAGGAGGCAAGGGTAATGATCAAAGAAGGTAATTTTGGCTATCATGAGGCTATAAGCCTTATGGTTATTACCATTACTTCGAAAGTTTTCTTTACAAGCCCTGCCATGCTAATGGAGATTGTGGGAACCTCTGGGTGGTATATGACCCTTATCTCAGCTTCAACAGCAGCCTTTGCCTTTATGTTCCTTTATTTGCTGCTTAAACGCTTCCCTAACAAGAATCTGATGGAAATCAGCGATTTAGTTCTCGGAAAATGGGCAGGGTCTATAGTTTCATTCATTATAGGCGGGTTTTTACTTGTTATAGCCAGTATGAATATGAGGGAGTTTACGGAGGTACTGAAAGTTTATGTGCTGCCTGATAGCCCGCCCAGTTTTATTATGGTGTTGTTTACTATAGGTCTGATAATGTTATCTTTTATGGGACTTGAAACCATTGCCAGGTATGCAAAATTCGTTATTTATATCCTTGGAGCAGGTTATGTCCTGGTTGTTCTGCTCTCAATACAAAATTTTGTTCCTCGTCATTTATATCCGGTGTTGGGCTATGGCTTGGATAAGACAATCATTAACGGAGTGCTTCGAAGCTCATTTTATGGAGAGATAATAGTTATAGGAATAATTGCATCCTCCCTTCAGGGGCCCAAGGAGATCAAAAGAATTGGATTTACCAGTCTCCTGATAGCAGGTCTTCTTACATGCTCTGCGCTTTTAGCTTTTAATCTGGCATTCCCCTATACGATAGCTCAGGAGCTTACATCCCCTATGTATGAAATGGCTTCCCTTATTGATTATGGGGGATTTTTTCAGCGAATGGAGCCTATCTTTTTATTTCTTTGGAATTTCGGTACCATTATAGAAGTCGCATTGCTTTTCTACGCTGTAGTACTGGTTTATTGCCATGTTTTTAAGATTCCAGACAAACGCCCCATTCTTTTACCCATGGCCATCCTTTTATACAGCTTAAACCTCATCCCCAAAGGTATCTCAGAGGTTATAAGCGGAGTTGTACAGTACATGAGAACTTGGGGATGGATTATCTATTTTATACCCTCAATGCTTATTTTAATTGTGGCTGTCATACGAAAAAAGAAGGGGGAATCGCGGGATGCGTAAGAGAGCACTGATATTGGTTTGCCTGTTTATAATCCCGTTTTTTTTAACTGCATGCTTTGACGCTCATGAGATAGGTGAATTTACGTATGCCACCATGATAGGATTTGAACATGGCGTTTCAGACAAGTACCGAATCACATTTCAAATTCTCAAGTTTGTCCAAAGCAGCGGAGGGGAGAATAAGGGCGGAGGACAGGAAACCACGGAAACCATCACCTTTGATGTACCTACGCTTGCTGCAGCTTTTAACATTTCCAATACCAATATCTCAAAAATTTTAAACTTCATGCACATTAAAGCCATCGTGATATCCGAGGAACTGGCCACAAGCGGGCATTTGGGAGAATCTATAACTCCATTGATGCGCTACCGTCAGATTCGTAGGACAACCAATGTGATTGTATGCAAAGGTAAAGCAGAAGAATTTATTAAAGCCACTAAGCCATATGCAGGAGAACTTGTAACCAAAACCCTTGAGGATTTGGTGGAAAATTCGAAGAATACAGGCTACTTCCCCAAAAGTACATTTAATGATTTTTATGATGGTATTAAAGCACCCTATCATGCTCTAATGTTGATGTATGGCGCTATTAACAAAGGAGAAAATTTACAGGAGAATGGTCTTAAGTATGAAGGGAAGACCAAGGACAGCGGTGATTATTATGCCGGTGATGTACCCCGAAGTGGCGGAGGGGGGATTGAATTGTTCGGCTCAGCCATTCTTAATGGTGATAAAATGGTGGGTAAGCTCACAGGCTTTGAAACTCAGCTGCTGCTCATGATGCGCGGCGAACTTAAGAGCGTTTCCTTTACAATACCCGACCCTGAAATACCTACATTGTCAATTCCCTTAAGCATTAATGAATTTGAGAAACCAAAAATTGATATTGATTTAAACGGAGGCAGCCCTAAAATTCATGCCAAATTGAAAATGGAAGGGGATATTTTAACCATTCAAAGCCGCATCCATTATGAGGATCCCGAGAAGAAAAAAATCGTAGAAGATGCCTTTGAGAAGTATATTGTGGAAGGTGTTGAAAGGGTCTTTGCCAAATGCAAGGTTTTTAAAGCGGATGTTTTTAATTTTGGTACTGAAGCGGTCACTCAATTCTGGACCATACCCGAATGGGAGAATTATAATTGGCTTGAGAAATTCGACAAATCAGAATTAAAGGTTGAAGCGGATTTCACCATAAGGAGAACCGGTAAAATTATCAAGTCTGAGCCTATTTACTCATCGGAGGGAAAAGAATGATTGTATATGCGGGTATTCTTTTTATACTGTTATCTTCAATTTACACCTTCAGTTTTGCAGGACATTCCTGGAAAGAAAATAACAAGCTGGCCGCAATGGGAGCAGTTCTCCTCGAATTTATGGCAATGGCGGTTTCATTTATCGCGTTTCTAAGGACATAAGTAAGTTAGGCAAAAAGAGGTGCGTTCTAACAGGAACGCACCTCAAACGCACTTCTATTACGAAGTGACAAGGTTCCCGGGACCCGTTTGAAATCTAAGATTTCGCTATTCAGTGTTTTTACTCGTCTTCTACGTGAATGACACTCACCGGACAGCTTTCAGCAGCCTCATGAGCCATATCCTCCACGTCTTCGGGCACCTCTTCAACATAGGCCTCAGCCAAGCCGTCATCTGCCATTCTGAATACTTCAGGGCAAATGGTAGGGCACAAGCCGCAGGAAATGCATCCGTCTCTATCAATCCATGCTTTCATACCGATTACTCCTTTATAATAAATTTCATATCATAATATACCCAAATCGTAGATTTAATAACTAACCTGATCACTTTCCTTTGTTCTCAGGATATGACACAATGGAAAGATCCGCCTCGGTTATGGGCGTATCAAGCGGGTTGTAGGTATTATTGATGAGTTCAAGAAGCTCATTTTCATAAGGAAGCCAATAGGACAGATTATCGATGGTAGAGGCAACACCTGGAACCATATGAGTTTCGATAGCACTCATATCCATGTCCTTAACTTCATTGGCAAGCCATAGCATATTACTGAAATCAATATCTGTCTGAACGTTTTCACTGATAAGGCGTACCAATTCGGGAAGCTTGAGAAGGTTTTCGGGCTTAAGTGCCTGTTTAGCCAAGGCCTTTACAAGATCCTGCTGAAGGCCGATTCGACCAATATCACCATCGGTATAACTCCTAAACCGTGCCAATTTAACAGCCTGCTCACCATTTAAATGTGTAGGCCCCTTTTTAAAGTGAATGTAAAGGTTTTGAGTAGGATCCTCATAATTCATATTACGGGGGATATTAAAATCTACGCCTCCGATAGCGTTAATAATTTTCTCGACTCCTTCAAGGTCAACCAACACATACCGGTTTACATAGAAGCCTGTTAAACTTGCTACGTCCTGTTCAAATTGCTCAATTCCCCCAATTTGATAGGAAGAGTTGACTTTTTTTGAATTTCTGTCAGTTACAATCATGGTGTCCCGGGGAATATTAAGAATGCTAATACTCTTTTCGGTTATATCGAGTTTTACCAGCATAATAACATCTGTATTTTTAGCCACTTTATCCATACCTGCCACTAAAAAGGTAAAAATCTGATTAGATGCAGGGCCCTGTTGCGGTGAAAGATCATCATCTGAATCGGATAAATCCGATACATCTTTATTGACACGTCCTGATTTATTAAGTGTTTTATTCCCCTCGGGCGCGCGCATACTGAAAAGCATGACTCCGGATAGCACGACTGCCGTACCGAGCAGTATAATGCAGAACAGTTTAATCATATTTCTTATAAATCGTTTTTGTTCTCTAAGTTTCATAAAAATGACCTTCTCCATGGTTTTTATGTCATATCAAATTTTATACCAGTTTTCACGTTATTTAAAGTGTTAACAGTAAATTGCCCTATAAAACTTTGTCCAAACATATTCCGGCAAATTTCCCAGAGATAGAGTGCGTGACTAAGCATCATACGGAACGGGTCCCGGGAACCTTGTTATTTCCCAGGCTTTACTTTGTAAAGCTTATTCGATATCTGAGAGTTCGATTTTAAGAAGATCAAGGCTGTCTTGCCCTTCAAAGCAATATTGACTTACTACCTCCATATCGTTGAGCATATGAATAGGTAGACAAATAATAAACTCACTTCCACTGTAAAGATCGCTATTGACAGTAATGGTTCCTTGGTGGAGTTCGATAATGGACTTGACGATGGAAAGGCCCAGGCCGCTTCCTTCCTGTTCCCTTGTAAGCGTTTTGTCAACCTGGACGAAACGGTTAAAAATAGCTTCCTTCATATGGGCTGGAATTCCGATGCCGCTGTCTCGTACGGAAACATAAAAAAAAGTACTCTCTTCATAAAGATTAACCCATATATGACCGTTTTTTGGAGTAAATTTTATTGCGTTTGAAAGGATATTGAGGATAGCGCGCTCTATTTTATCCACATCTATAGCCATGATCCTTTCCTCGGTCTGAGTATCAAACACAATAGACAGCCGACGTGCTTCAATAAAGCTGGACACCGATAAGACAATCTCTTCAACAATATGGACAATGTTCACATTCTTAAGACATAAATCATAATGCCCTGTATCAATGCGTGTTATGTCTATGGTGTTGGAGACCATACGCATAAGTCGATAAGAATATTGTTCTATGGAATAAAGATTATTTTTAAGACTTCTGAAATCCTCTTCTGAGACAATCATCTTGAGCTTTAGCATCAAAAGCTGCTGTGCAGATAGAATAACGTTTATTGGGGTGCGAAATTCATGGGACAGGTTGGTAAAAAAGCTTATACGAAGTTTTTCAAGCTCTATCTGCGCGTAGGCTTGTGTCAGTGCCTCTGTTCTTTCCTGGACCTTTTGTTCAAGATCTGCATTAAGCCTCCCGATTTCTCTGATATTATTGATGATTATTTTTCTGCTGATATACTGGTCAACAAATGTATTAAAGCTGAAATTCGATATAAAAAAGCAAAGCACCAGAACAATGGTGGTGTCTATCCAAAATCCGGCTCTATACCCTGGATTCTGCTCAACTGATCTGAGCATAAGGTTAAGCAATAGATATGTCATAGAAAAAAACAGACTCCGGCTAAAACGGTTCAGCATAAAGAAGCAGGCCGCACTGAGCATGCCAACGACAATGGCAAGAATCTGTCCGTAAAGCTTATATGTCTGAAGGGACACAAGGCTGCACCATAAAAGACACAATTCAGCAAATAGAATGAGTGAAAAACGCTTTGCCCAAAACCTCAATCTGCAATAAGCAAAAAAGAAAAAGACAGCCGCCAGTAAAAAAACGAAAAGTCCCGCCATATGAAGGGTTAAAATACCCTGAGCGGCGTTGAAATCCCGTGGTATGTTTTTTAAGAATGTCAAATCAAGAAATACTAAAATAAGATCTACAAAGAAAAGCGCCAATGAGAGGGGCTTGATACGCGAATGGTTGATGTTTGTGATTTCTTCATAAAAGTTTTTTCTCTGCTCTTCGGGAATTAAGTTTATATCTCCGTAATATAGCTTTGAAAAAAACAGCCCCAATCCCTTTAACATATGAATATCCCGAATATCCAAAATACTAACAAAATTCTACCATATACCCAATTTCTCTACAATGTAAACTTGAAATTTTTTCTTTTTTTATTGGCCTTATTTCTGAACTACAGAATAGCCTTTATCCCGCAGTTGCTTGACAATACCCGTTTCGCCCACCATATGGCCTGAGCCTACTACAAAAAAAGTGGTGTTGCCTTGACTCAGATATTCTTCAGCTTTCTGTGTCATGGTTGTGTTGCGGTCGTCAAACATAGCTTTTTCATAGGCTTTATAAGCTTCCAATTGATCAGGGGTCAAACCATCGTCCTCCTGCATGAGAATGGATTCCATTCCCTTGACATCACCCTTTTCCCAGCAAGCAAACATTTGATCCAGATACTCCTTGGAAGATTCAATTCCCTCCACGGCACTTTCCAGTTGGATGACCTGAATCTCATCACTAAAGCCTCCCAAAAGGTCATACTGGAATTCCAGGGATTCAATCTCAACGATGGTCTTTTTTTCATCATGAGCCTTATTAAGCAGGTGCATATCGATTCCGTTCTCAGCATCATATCCCCATTCATTCATTTTAAAGGTAAGGAGGGTGGAAGCGACCATGAAGGGCTTCATTTTCTCAAGCATCTGGAGGGTCATGCCATTCTCTTTTAAAATCTTGTCAGTTTTATCATATAGCTCAGGAGAGATATGATCCTTGATGGTGGTACCGTCTGTATACATGATTTTTGCCATAAGCGCCGAAAGGTTAGGCCTCTGGAGAAGCGTACTGACATCACATTCAACAGCAAGAACATCCGATTGCTCATACGCCATAGTAATAACATCATTTAAGGGGTACAGGCCATCTCTGCCTGCATGGATGGAACCAAGAAGAAACAGCTTGCCCTCGCCTTCCTTGGCCTTGACCTCCCACATGAAGACTGTTCCGTTATCTTCTGTTTGAATATTGGTATTTTGCATCCTGGCACAGCCTGCAAAAATGAGGACGAGTATGATTAAAAAGCTGCTAACGCGTAGGAATTGCTTTTTCATGGCTTCCTCCGATTTCTTTTTTACCATAATAATAACATCACCCGTTACCGAAATCAAAGATTTCGAACGGGTACCCGAGTTATTGATACTTCGTATTAATCACATCACCCGTTACCAGAGTTCGTTCCCAAAGGAACGAACAACAAGCCTCGACCCGTAAGAGAAATCAAAGATTTCGAACGCCTAAAGGTGACAGGTGCCCGCCATATTGTCACCGGAAGACATGGGAGATAAACAAGGGGTTACAGGAAGGCAATTCCCACTTTGCAGGTTATGGTGTATAATGAGACATAATGATGAATGTTTTGAAATGGTTGGGGGAATAATGAAGAAGATTTATATCATGCTCACCCAGGTGGGGACGATAGTTTCAAAATCAATAAAGCTCTATACCAAGGCAAAGTATAATCATGCTTCAATAGGGGTTGACCCGCAAATGAGGATTTTTTATAGCTTTGCTCGAAGAGTGCGTTATTTTCCGGTTATCGGAGGCTTTATTACTGAAGTCGTTAATGAGGGAATGTTTAAATATCATCCCAATACGGAGTGTGCCATTTATGCGCTGTCCGTCGAGGATTCAGTTTATATGAAAGCCTGCTCGCTTTTGGAGAAGTATAAGAGAGAGCCCCAAAAATACCACTACAATTTTCTTGGGCTTTTTGGTGTTATGTTTAACAAGCCATTCAACTCAGAGTACCGGAATACCTGTGCGGAGTTTGTGGCCAAGCTACTTCATGACGCAGGCGTCTATACCTTCCATAAGCCCTTTTCACTGGTCCGGCCCGACGAGCTTCCCGGTATCCCCAAAATGCAGCTGGTATATGAGGGGCTGATGTTGGAGCTCAACTCCAGGCAGGTCGGGTAATAGATATTTAGATTGTAAACGGCCTTGGTGCATAACCAAGGTCGTTTTTTGTGCGTGTGGGTCGAGGCTTGTTGTGCACACCTGATGGGAAATGTTTCCCAATAAAATTGTGCCAATTGGCAACAAATTTGTGCAGTTTTGTTGCTAAAAGGTTGCAAAACTGGTATTCTGATCTTTAGGAGGTGCCGTAATGAGTGATCTGGCACAATACATTTCAGAGCATCGTATAAAAAAGAATCTATCCATACGTCGTCTGGCTGAGCTTGCTCACGTAAGCCATACAGAAATTTACCGACTGGAAAGCGGGGAAAGAAAGAATCCTTCTTTATTGGTATTGAAATCTATTTGCAATGCACTTGGAGATAATTTCAATGATATGCTGAAGGCTCTAGGATATATTGACGACAGTGCTGCACCGCTACCCATCATATCACCGATATTTTTTGATATCGATGATTTAACAGAACACGAAGTGGAGGAGGTGCAAAACTTCATTGACTTTCTTCGAAATAAACGAATAAAGAAAAATAAATAGAAGAAAAATTAATATAAGGAAGTGAATTTTATTGAGTGTTTTATATGAGAAACTAAAAGAGGCCCTGTCAGCCGTACTTCCGATAACGATTATTGTTTTAATCCTTCATTTTACCATTACACCGCTTGAAACCCATCTTATAATCCGATTTCTTATAGGAGCCTTATTTATCATATTAGGCCTGACCGTTTTTTTGTTTGGTGTAGATATAGGAGTCACTCCCATTGGAACACTTATGGGTAAATCCCTTACAAAGAGCAATAAAGTATGGATCGTTGCTACTGCCAGTTTAATTCTTGGCTTTTTCATTTCCATTGCCGAGCCTGATCTGCATATTCTTGCAGGGCAAGTGGATTTTGTCACATCAGGTGTCATATCAAAGCTCAGCATTGTTGTCATTGTATCCGTAGGAATTGCTGTAATGCTTTCTATGGGCTTGTTAAGAATCGTTTACAATATACCTTTATATAAAATTCTGACCGGCATTTATCTCATTATTTTAGTATTAGCTCTGTTTACATCCCGTGAGTTTCTTGCCATATCCTTTGATGCATCGGGCGCAACTACGGGGGCCTTGACAGTCCCATTCATGCTGGCCTTAGCTCTGGGTGTATCATCAATGAAAAAAGACGGCAAAGACTCTGAGAAAGACAGCTTTGGTCTTGTAGCAATAGCGTCGACAGGTGCAATCCTATCGGTCATGATTATGAGTATACTTTCAAAATCAGATAAAATCACAGCCAGCCTGGAGTATGGCATATCCACATCAAAGTCTGTGATTGCGCCCTTTTTTCAAGCAATCCCGTCTCTCTCGGGTGAAATCGCCCTAGCCTTGTTTCCTATATTGATTTTGTTTATCATTTTTCAGGTGGTATCCTTTAAACTGTCAAAAAAAGCATTCATTAAAATTTTAAAAGGTATTGTCTACACCTTTATCGGGTTGGTATTATTTTTAGCAGGAGTCAATGCCGGATTTATGGATGTTGGAAGCTTAGTTGGCTTCAGTGTCGCATCATTGGGTAAGCCCTGGATTGTTATCCTTGTGGGATTCATTCTAGGATTAGTGGTTATTTTGGCTGAACCTGCAGTTCATGTATTGACAAATCAGATAGAAGACGTTACAAGTGGATATATAAAGAGAAAGGTTGTACTCTTTGCGCTTTCCATCGGAGTAGGAGTTGCAGTGGCATTATCCATGATAAGAATTATAATTCCTGAAGTTCAACTATGGCATTACCTATTGCCCGGATATGCAATTTCTCTCCTTATGGCTCATTTCGCGCCCAAACTGTTTGTAGGTATAGCCTTTGACTCAGGAGGAGTGGCTTCAGGCCCTATGACGGCTACTTTTATTCTGGCTTTTGCCCAAGGGGCTGCCGAATCGATCGAGCATGCCAATGTTTTAATAGATGGTTTTGGGGTAATATCCATGGTAGCCCTAACTCCGTTGATTGCTTTACAGATTGTAGGATTTATTTTCAGGCGCAAATCCATAAAAGGAGGTTTAGAAACCGATGGACAATCATTGTGATATAAAACAGCTGGAGCTATCCTGTGTCATTGTAAATTATGGCTTGGGCAGCAAGATTATTAAGATAGCGAAGCAAAACGGACTATCGGGTGGTACCGTTTTTTTAGGCAAGGGTACGGTTAAAAAAAATCATCTGCTAGAGTTTTTAGATATCACCGATGTGAGAAAAGAAATCGTAATCTTGATCTCGGAAAAGAATAAAGCCTATCAAGTGCTTGATGAGCTTAACAGTAAGATTGAGTTTGACAAGCCTCATCATGGTATTGCATTTGCACTTCCAGTTAAGGATTTTTTCGGAGGACGAAATTGCGCAAGTGATAAAGCAAATGAAAGCAGGGGTGTAAACAACACAATGTATAATGCTATTTTTGTTATTGTAGATAAAGGCTTGGCAGAATCTGTTCTGGATGCTGCAACAACGGCTGGCTCCCGTGGGGGGACAATTATTAATGCTCGAGGCTCAGGTGCTCATGAAAACCAGAAGTTGTTTTCCATGGCTATAGAGCCTGAAAAGGAAATCATCATGATATTATCGGAGATAAGTCTTACAGATCAAATTGTCACGTCCATCAGGAAGCAGATGAAGATTGACGATCCTGGTAACGGGATTCTATTTGTCATGGATGTCAACAAAACCTATGGTTTATATTAAGAATTTTCGAGTACATTCAGTCATCATTGCAGTATAGGATGTAAGCGGCTTATAATCCTCCTTTCGTTGACACCAATTTCCATAGGGGTTATAATCATCATCATAAAGGAATATTTTATGTAATATTTTAATAATTTTGAGGAGGTTAACGCAATGTTCTGTACAAATTGTGGTAAAGAAATTGAGGATGGGTCAGTTTTTTGTACCCATTGCGGCACCAAGCAGGCTGAAATGGAATCTGGCATAAATGACGTGTCTAAGGCAGAACCAACGGAAGAGGCTTCTGATAATGCAGAATCCCAAATAAATGAAGTGACTGTTTCCAATTCGGAAATCCTACCGTCTGATGTTTCTGCTGCCGGTCAAGCAACAACTGTTAGTGTTTCGGGTTCTAATGAGGTCAAGCCTTCAGAGCCGGTAAAGACTAACTTTTCAGCACCCTTGAATAGTGATAAGAAAAAGTCTAAATCCTCGGTTGTGGTTATTGGTATTATCGCAGTTGCTGTGATTTTCGCTTTGTTTTTACTTTTTGGTAAAGGCGGCGGTTATAAGGATTACAAGGATCTTGTCCAGGACTATTACAATGCTATCTATAAAGAAGATTTTAAAGCTCTTTTGAAGTGCTATGACAAGGAAGACCAAAAGGATCTGAAAGACGACAAGAAAGATGTTGAAGAAGAGCTTGAGTCACTCAAAGAGAGTTTGGATGACAGATATGACAGAGGTTGGAATAAGAAAATAGGTAAAATGGCAAGAGCTAAGGTTGACTCTGAAGATGGCGTTACCTTCTATACAGTTAGTGTGGAAATTGATGATGAGGCTGGCGAAGTCCTGTTCATAAAAAAGTATAAGGACAGGTATTACATTGATTCCGAAAATGATTCCTTCTAGTATAAAATCCCTTTTCTTTATTGACTTTTGGAAGCATTAGGGAATACAATGTTTTTACTAGGCTATGCGAGATAGCATGAGCTTTAAAATTGAGGAGGACTTTAATCCAATGAGTAAAAGAGTATTCACCACCTTTTTAGCCTGTCTGCTTGTTCTATCGATTTCTTTATCTTTAGCAGGTTGTGGCGGCAGTGATCCTAAGGGCGTCGTAAATGCCTTCTTTGATTCCATTGATAAACACGATGCTAAAAAGTTCTTAAATTGCTTCGAGGAGGATGTCCAGGAATCATTTGAGGATATCTATGAAGAAGATGATCTAAAGGATATGCTGGAAAGTATCGACGAGTTACTGGAGGATGAATACGGCAAAAAGTGGAGAAAAGAAGTCAAGGTAACTGATGTGGAAAAGGGCGATAAAGAAGACGATATTACCTACTATACAGTGACCGTTGAAATGGATGATGAAGAAGAAGAAATGGAAGTCATGAAAATAAAAGGCAAGTATTACATAAGTGATGACGCAATGAGCGGTTTTGGCGGTTTTTAATATCTCAATACTTGTATTTGCGAAAGGCTGTCTTTGTCAAGGCAGCCTTTTTTACGTCCCTTTGTATTTTCGGGTTATTCTTGAAGTTCAAACTAAAATGTGTTTATAATAAAATGACCCTTAAGAGAAATCGAAGATTTCGAACAGGTACCCAAGTTATTGAAACACGTTGTGTTTAATTAAAAAAGATCAATAATCGGAAGGTGAGGAATTCATATGGCGGATAAATCAAAACCGGCTTTTCAGTGGAAAGACAGAAAACGGTACCTGGGGCTTCCTCTTAGTTTTACCCGGTATGCTATTCGTGACCAGCGCCTTTTTTACTCCAAGGGCTTTTTTAATACAACTGAGGATGAGCTTCTTTTATACAGAATCCTGGATGTTAAGCTTGACAGAACTTTCGGGGACAAAATAGTTGGGGTAGGAACAGTTACTCTCTTTACTGCTGATAAAACAAATCCGGAGCTTAAGCTTATACGTGTCAAGAATCCCAGAAAGGTCCGAGACCTTATCAGTAAGATGGTGGAAGAGGAACGGGTTCGTCTTAACATCAGGGGTAAAGAGTTATATGGAGTCTCTGATAATGAGCATAGCCACCAGCATCATGCAGGGGATACGGTTGCTGATGGCGATATTGATAATGACGGAATCATTGACAGTGATGAAAATTGATGATATAATTATTCAAATTGATTGAACGGCTGTGATGGAGAAAAGTAAGAAATTAGGAACCATTCAGGGAGGGATTGTCCCGACTGCAAGCAATCCTATGGGAAATGTTTCTGAAGTTCGCTCCGGAGCTCACTTGCTGAAGCAAAATGAATGTTGTAGGCTGGTGCGGATGGCCTTACGTTATAAGGGCGGAATATCGGATGTCTTTTATACATCCCGTATTTTGAAGAAGTGTACTGCGAAGAGCAGTAAAAATGGGTGGTACCGCGGAATGCTAAAAGCCTTTCGTCCCAAAGAGGGATGGATGGCTTTTTTTGTTTGAAATTTTTTTTGATGTGGAGGGTTATTATGGCGCAGTATTGGAACAAAGAGCTGGAAACAATGGAATTGAAGGAACTTAGAAAAATCCAGGGAGAAAGGCTGAAGGCAACAGTAAAAAGGGTATACGAAAATGTACCCTATTATACTGAAAAGATGAAGCAGGCAGGCATCACCCCTGATGACATTCAAACAGTGGATGACCTTTCCAAATTACCCTTTACATATAAAACCGACTTAAGGGACAATTATCCTTTTGGAACCTTTGCCGTCCCCTTGGAACAGGTTGTGAGAGTACATGCTTCCTCCGGCACCACAGGAAAGCAGACCGTTGTAGGCTATACCCATAAGGACATTGAGAATTGGGCGGAGTGTGTGGCAAGGTGTTTGACCAGCGCCGGTGTAACGTCCAGAGATATTGTCCATGTAGCCTATGGCTACGGGCTCTTTACAGGGGGATTGGGCTTGCATTATGGCGTAGAAAGAGTAGGTGCTACGGTTATACCGGTCTCCGGAGGCAATACATCACGCCAAATTCAGCTTCTTAGAGATTTCGGTGCCACAGTTCTATGCTGTACCCCGTCGTATGCTCTTTACTTAGCTGATGAGATGAAAACCATGGGTCTTACAAAGGACGATCTTAAGCTTCGTGTTGGTATTTTCGGTGCTGAGCCCTGGTCCGAGGAAATGCGGAGCCAGATAGAGGAAAGGCTTGGGCTAAAAGCCTATGATATTTATGGCCTAAGTGAAATTATGGGTCCCGGTGTTTCCATGAATTGCGAGGATCAGCCAGGCCTTCATATTATTGCAGACCACTTTATTGCAGAGATTATCAATCCTGAAACCGGTGAAGTGTTACCTGAAGGTGCCAAGGGAGAATTGGTATTCACCTGTATCACCAAGGAAGCCCTGCCCCTTATTCGTTATAGGACCAGGGATCTTTCAGTATTGACTTACGAAACCTGCTGCTGCGGACGTACTAGCCCCAGGATGGAGAAGGTGACGGGACGGTCCGACGATATGCTTATTATTAGAGGTGTAAACGTCTTTCCTTCTCAGATTGAATCGGTGCTTTTGAAGTATGGAGAGATAGAGCCCCATTATATGATCTATGTGGATCGTATTGACAACCTGGACATTATGGAAATCCAAATCGAAATGAATAACACCATTTTCTCTGACGAGGTACGAAAAATTGAAGCCTTGGAAAGAAAACTGCGTCATGATATTGAATCGACTCTGGGTATAAGCGCTAAGATCAAGCTTGTCGAGCACAAGACCATTCAACGTAGTGAAGGCAAGGCTAAGCGCGTTGTGGACAGGCGAAAGATATTCAATTCGTAAAGTCTGGCTTAAATTGAACATAGCATTCAGGTATTGGCTAAAAAGTAGCCAATACCTTTTTCATATCCTCATGGAGGGGTGCAGTCAAAGTGATTCTTTCACCTGAAAGAGGATGATCAAAAGAAATTTGATAGGAATGAAGGGCCTGCCTGTCAATGAGATGAGTCCCGATATCGGAATAAAGCCAATCTCCCATCAGGGGATGTCCCATAGCTTTTGCATGGACACGGATTTGATGTGTCCTTCCCGTCTCTAAGATAAATTGAACCAGGCTGAGGTCAGGATGGCATTCAAGGGTTTTATAGTGTGTAATGCTGTCTTCTCCGGAGGGATCAATGATTCTTTCAATGATGCTTTCAGCTTTACGGGCGATGGGGAGCCTTATTGTACCGGCCGGAGGATCAAAATGGCCATGAACGATACCAAGATAAGCCTTATACATGCGATTTTCTTTCATCTGACGTATGAGCTGATCTTGGATGAAGGCATTCTTGGCAAAAAGGATCAGTCCTGAAGTATCACGATCTAAACGATTAATGGGCCGGACTTTGATTGAAAGTCCTTTTTCTTTGTAGTACCAGAGAACTGCCTGAGCCAGGGTTCCTGTCTGATGACCGATTGAAGGATGAACAGCCATGTTGGATCCTTTATCAACAGCCAAAAAGCTGTCATCCTCAAATACTATGGAAAGAGGGATGTTTTCAGGCTGGATGTAGGATTCCTCATTGAAGTTGATGATAACACTGACCCTATCGCCGGTATGAACCAGGTCAATTGTGCGTGCGGGGCTGCCATTCAGGAAAATGTTCTTTTCAGCCTTAAGACGGGTTATCAATCGGCTGGAAAGCTTCATGGGACCCTTGAGAATCTGATTCATCTTTTTTTTATCGAGTTCTTCGGTAACATCAAAGTCTATTTGCATGTGTTTTTTTCTCCGGGATAACCGCTATTTTCATTCGTTCCTTAACTCCATGCCTATGATGGTAATGTCGTCATCAGGCTTCTTATTCTCATATAGTTTAAGAATGCCGTCATAGATGGCCTCAACAGTATCTTTTATCGGATATCCGGTTTTATCTTTAATGATTTTCTGCATTCTGTCGGTAGCCAGGACAACTTCTTCATTCCAGATTTCAGTGATTCCATCGGTAAACAGAAACAGCCGATCACCCGGTTCTATGGAGACTTTCTGGGATTCAAAGGTCAGGCCGTCAAAAATGCCAATAACCGTATTGCTGGAGGAGAGAGGAAAAATCCCTTTTTTAGTTTGGATATATTGATCAATATGCCCTGCAGAAACGTAGGAGATTTCTCTCGTGTCGAGGTCAAGTATCCCTGTAAAAAGGGTTAAAAAGAGATAGGAGGATGTATTCCTGAACATTTCATAATTGAGATCAAGTACAATCTTCTCAATGTCAGGGGTGATTCCTGTAATTTCGTAAAGGCGCTTTATATTTTGGAAATAAGCTTTCATCATCATGGTCATAACAGCCGACAAAATACCATGACCGCATACATCAAGCACATAAAAGAAAATTCTATGGCCGAGCTTAAAAATATCATACATGTCTCCGCCCACACATTCACAGCTTTTATATACTGCTGCCGTTTCAAGCTCTTTGAATCTGGGGCAGGACTTGGGAACCATATTGATTAAAATCTGCTGTGCGGAATCATTGATATGTTGGAAGTATAAATTTCTACTTATAAGATCCTCATTGAGCTTATGGTTTTCTTTGACAAGGCTTAGCCTTTTTATGGCATTTTCAATGGAAACCATGAGCTTTTCATTGTAAATAGGCTTGTTTAAACAGTCAAAGGCACCTTCCTTCATGGCATTAACGGTGTTTTCCATATCACTATGCTCAGTCAGAATGATAATGCCTATATCAGGGTCAATTTCCCTTATGGCTTTTGTTACTTCAGTTCCACTCATACCCGGCATTTTCATATCACAAATGATGCAGTCGAAATCTCTCTGAGACTGAAACAGTACCAGACCTTCTTCACCGCTTAAAGCTGTGACCACATCATAGCCTTCTTTATTCAAGGTGGTGCTCAGGTTATCCAAAACAGCCTTTTCATCATCCAAAACCAAAATTTTAGACAATTTGTATTCCTCCGAGGATTATAAGTTATTATAATAAAAGATACATACTCCATACTATGTTTTTTTAAGCAGGAAAGCAAGGCCTGCAAGGAGGATTTGTATGTTTGTCGGTGTATTGAAAGTAGCCTTGTTCTTAAGTGAACCCCAATCGCTCAAGGATAAAAGACGCATTATCAAAAGCCTGATAGAAAGGCTGAAGAATAAATTCAATGTTTCAGTTGCAGAAATTGGGCAGCTTGATTCATGGAATCATTGCGAGCTAGGCCTTACCTGCATATCAAATGAGGCCGGCCATACGGACAGTATGATGGCCTCGGCTATTAATTTCATCGAAGACCAAGGTACTGTCGAGATTTCGGGTATACAGACGGAAATTATACCCTTTAGTTAAGAATACCTTTTAAAAGCCATGTCATCATGCTATTATGGCATAGTAGGCTGAAAGTTTCATGAAATTTTAATGTTATAAACAAGACTTTTTAATAATTGTAGGGTATATTAAAATATATTGACTTATTATTGCGCAGTTGCTCTTTAGATGATTGGGATGAGCTGCTTGCTGATAAAAGTATTCTAAGGAGTAACTATGAAGCTTAATGTCTTGAAAACCCTAGTAATAAGCTTGGCCTTTTTTACTATAAGCTTGGCATGGACAACCTATAATACCTATGTACCTGTCTTTCTAAAAGGGCTTATTGACAGTTCTACCCTTCTTGGTGCAATCATGACCCTGGATAATGTATTCGGACTCATTTTTCAACCCTATTTCGGAAAACTGAGTGATAAAACGAAAACACGATTTGGCCGCAGAATGCCTTTTATGATTGTGGGAATTCCTTTTGCGGCTCTGTTTTTTATGCTTGTTCCTTTTTATAGTCAGCTAGGAAGCCTCTTTTCTTTTGATATACGCTTACCCTTGCTCATGGTGTTTGTCATTGCCATGAACTTCTTTATGAGTATCTATCGGGCACCTGCGGTAGCCTTAATGCCCGATGCCACACCAGCCCCCTTAAGAAGCCGTGCCAATGGTATTATTACAGCCATGGGAGGCCTGGGTACAATCATTTCGTTTGTAGCTGGCGGTATGCTGTTTAACGTCAATACCTCCTATCCCTTCCTGATGGGCGGCGGTCTCATGATCTTTGCTCTCTTAATGCTGCTCTTCTTTTATAAAGAGCCGGAGGTCCCTTACTCAGCCGATGAGGAGAAGGAACCGGAAATTGATACGGGTCTTTTCTGGGGAAAGAATGGGCAAAAATCTGCCATCTCCAGAACACCGTCTCTGCTTTATATGCTTTTTACAGTATTCTTTTGGTTTTGCGGCTTTGAGTGCCTTAATGCATTTTTCACCCTCTTTGCTCAAGAGAGGTATGGCATATTGCCTGGTGATGCGACACAGATGCTGGCGCCCATGGCGGTTATTTTCATGATTAGTGCTTTACCGGCAGGTCTTATAGGATCAAAGCTTGGAAGAAAAACCACCATGCTTTTAGGCAATATTCTGCTTATATCCACCTTCGTCATTGTGGTTCTCCTTAAGAATCAGAACTTTTTGGCTGTTGTTATGGGCTTTAGCGGTATTGGCTGGGCGCTTATGACTACCAATGCCTATCCGGCTGTTGCAGAAATGGCTCCTAAAGGGCAAACGGGCCGCTATACCGGTTACTATTTTGTGTTTACCTTTGCGGCAAGCATTGCAAGCCCCATCCTGTATGGCCTGACCGCTGATTTATTGGGAAGCCAAGCCTATCTCTTCCTATTTGGAGGAGTTATGTTTACACTGGGACTCCTGTTCTTATTCAACGTTAAAAAGCACGATGTCTCCCATTCCGAGGAAGTTCTTCTTAAGCCCCAGCAGGATCAGCAGGCAACTGCTTGTGATATCCATTAACATGTAGGGTTAAGTCAACTTTTGCAGGATTATTGCATAGGCTTTATTAGGAGCAACTTTAAGGAAGCCTTTACAATGATTCTGGAGTTTATCACACAAAACTGGCTCGGCATTCTGATTGCTATAGGTATCTTAGCCTTTATTGTCTATTTAGGGGTTACCAAGCAGTGGACAAGAATCCGGGAATTTGCTTATCGGGTCATGCTTTTGGCAGAGCGAAACTTCTCAGATGGAGAGGGCCAACTCAAGTTTAATTTTGTTGTGGGTGTCGTCTACAAGTATATACCTGTTTGGTTAAGGTTTTTTATCAAAGAGTCGGATATAAGAAGCCTCATTCAAAATTGGTATGAGACAGCAAAGGACTTTTTGGACGACGGACAAATTAACGATTCATCAAAAAAAGAGGGGACATGAAGTCCTCTCTTTTTTTGTAAGGAAAAAAATGCTATAATGACAGAATATATCATGAAGTGTGGGGAGAAAAATGGGCTTGTATTGCGTCATCAATATGGATATCGTAGGGTCCAGAAAAGTACAGGATAGAAAACAATTACAAGATAACCTGAATACCTATATTAATAGGATCAATCATAAATATTCGGGCGTTCTTGCTGCGCCGATTACGATAACATTAGGTGATGAATGGCAGGTCATAACCAATAAACCATCAGAAGCATATCATATCGTTCATGAATTCCAACAACTGCTATGGAAGGATCATATCGAGCTTTATGCAGGTATTGGAGTGGGAGATATAAGCACGCCCCTTAATCATGATGTCCGAATGATGGATGGCTCCTGCTTCCATGCTGCACGAGAGGCTATTAATATCATAAAAGGATCGGACAGATTAAAGAAAAAGGTCAATATCCATAAACTCAATAAAGTATTTTTGCTAAGCGCATTTGTCGCATCAAACCTTCATCTTGATGGTATGAATGATCCTATCAAATCTTATCCTATAGAGGAGGCCATGGGGGAAGCTGCTGTGGCAAAAGAGGCCGATGTTGAGGTCGTGGACTCTGTTTTAATCAGTAGAAGTCTTCTTGAGCAGTCAATCAATTTAATTATTGAGAATAATGAAATATTGAAAGCAAAGATGACTGATAAACAGAGAGAGGTTTATGTTGATTATATAAGACTTGGCTCTTATCGTAAGATTGTGGGAGATTCTGAGGATAAAACAAGGGAAACCATTAGCGGAATTAGCCAAAAGCTAAATAATGCATCGTTTTTTACAATCCAAAAGAATCATAAACTGGTTTCTATTCTGCTAGATACCTATTCTGGCAAGGGGGCGTGATGAATTGGACTTTAGAGTATTATTTTGCTTAGTTTTAGCGCATTTCATTGCCGATTTTCCACTTCAGTTGAAAACAATCGTTAAAATAAGAAGCAGCACCTTATGGGGAAAAAGCTTATGGGGTAATTTTCTTCACGCATGTATTCATTTCTTTGTTTCCTTGATTTTTTTAATGCGGTTTTGGTCTCTTTATACTTTTATTCTGGTTTTCATACTCTCGCTTTTACATGGGCTTGTGGATTACTTCAAGTCTTGGATCATTCTTAAAAAGCCCTTCCTTAAATTCAACGCCATTCTTTTTCTATTGGATCAGACCATTCATATTCTTCTAATAATGGCAGTTCTCATTTGTTTCAACGGAAAAGTTCTGGTTTCGCCCTCTATTGAGAACTCACTAGCGCAATTAGTCTCATCCTTTAATCGTTCAGCATCAGCAGTCACTTTTAATGATAAAATAGTGCTTTCCTTCGTTCTGTCAGTCATTGGATTATGGGGAGTAGGTGTGTTCATACGCCTGATATTCAGTGGGATGAATTCTAAAAGAGGACTTGCTGCTCCTGAACCCGAGCTTAAGCTATCAAACAAAAATGAAGGGGCCAGTGATGGCGGATTTACTATTGGCTTATTAGAGAGGATTTTCATTATATTGTCCATCCTAATGGATATGCCTTTAGTTATAGGATTTATATTGACTGTCAAATCTGTTGCCAGATTAAAGAAATTTGATGATGATCGTTTTGTCGAAATGTTCATTATTGGTAGTTTTATAAGCTTTATTTCTGCCATTTCAGTCGGATATCTTATAAAAGCCTTATTGACTCTTCCTTATTGAATATAGACCAAAGAATAATTGTGCTGCTTGGCTACCCTTAATGCTTTTCTTGCTTTATAAAAAGCAGGGCCGTCCAACTGGTTAACAGATAATTCAAAATTGTGTATGGAAACTTCGCCTACGCCCATTCCACAATAGAAATGTATATCGCTTAAGTTCTTACTAAAGAATTCTATTACAGCCCGGTAATCACAGGGGTAGTGAAGAAGGCCCTGCCATTCATCGCCTAGGATGATTAAAAAGGGAGACGCAATAACTGTTGAAAAGGTCGAATTAGCCACTTTAATGGTATCGATAAGCTTATACTGAATTGCCTCCCGGTCGCTTAAAAGCTTTGAGTTTTTGATATCGAAGATCATGGTCATATAATCCATCTTATCATTTCCTTTATCAATAAATGTTTAGCCTGGTATAAACTAATATCACGGGTTTAGGCTACAGCCTAAACAGGATTATTCACAACATGGACAGGAACTATTCAAAGGCTCATTGAGAGCTCACATGATTATAATATGATTCATTGGATTCCAAAGGTTACTATCAGCCTGTTTATGCTTTCTCCGTTACAATAGATGGGTATGATACGGTTATTAAAATTCCGGCTATCCGTTAACTTAATTTTCCTTCAATTATCATGGAACCTCTTTACATTTACGGACTACTGTGATAGTCTATTATTATAAACTATTATAATAGTCTGATGTGAAATATGAAAACTAAATTGTTAGATTGTGAGCTAAAACTGTGGTGGTGGCGCTGGTGCTGATTACGACTCCGGCTCTCAAGGGGTGAGTTTATGATGAAAAAAGGAATCAGGCGGCTTTTTTTCTGTGCGATTGCAGCTTTGCTTGTGCTGTTTGCTTATCCGCTGATTAAAGGGATCAAGTTTTGCCAGACAGAACCAAAAGCTGATGAGAATATTTTCGGTTGTTACGAGTTTAGTGATTGTATTTATATGAATCCACTCAGTTCATTTATGGCTGTCAAGGGATCCATGCCCTATGTCTATGGCATTGGTAAAAACGGCCTGACTATCGCCAACACAGAAAATGGGGATGTGGAGCATTGGAACGTTCAATATGAGAAGACAACTGTTGCAGAAAATGAGTTTACGTCCAAAACGAAATTCGGCTCATTTCTACTTAGCGATCTGTCTCAGTATGAGGAACGTTGGCTGCTCGCTGCTTCCAGTGATTCGGGACTGCAGTATAATGTATACCAGATGGATGGCGAGATATGGTTGGTTGAGCTGAAAGGTGATGAGCTGTGGAGCATATATCGGCTGAAAGAAACGAACAAGGCCAGTCTTGCTGATCTAGAGCGGGTATTGAAGGAAAACAGTTTCACATCAAAAAAGGTCAAGCGGATGACACTAATCGATGTATATGCGCTTGCCCGAAAAGGCGATGTGCTGAAATGGGACGATTTTGAGCCATTCACAGGTAAAGCGGTGGGTTCAGGCTTTTGGATTATGCGCTATGATATTGTAAGAAGCGGTTGTGTCCTCTTTGTGCACAGCGACACGCCCGATGGTGAGCTGAATTATACACGTTTATCTAAACAAGGTTATGATACACTTGACGAAGCTCTGACCGTTGATATACGCGATGGCGCAGGAGCGGTAGCGGAATACCTAAATCCCTTACACTCACTGATGAAGTTGAAAGTCGTAGATCCTCACGGGGGTACTGATTCACGCGAGCTCATTTATGAATACGACGGCTATCGGTACTACCTGAACACGACCCGCGCCGACAAGGTGTTTATTATTTTTGAAAACGGCGACCGTCTGCCGCTTAAGCAAGCCCTTGAGGATCGGAGGGTAATAGTTGAAGAACTGGTAGCAAACGGGCTATCAAATATATACATGGAACCTGTTGAAAACCCAATGGGCGGCAATTTCCCGGTTCTGCATCATCTTTATACCTTTGCCTTTGACAATGAGGCCTTTTATCCGTCCGCGTCGTTTATGTATCTTGTGAATGATAATTCCTTTAAGGTGTATTTCGATAGGACGGAATTTGCCGACATCCTTGAAATGCAAGGTAGGGGAGAGCTTGCGGATAAGCTGGGTCGTTATACCAATACAAGCAATCTGCCAGTTGTTAGCGGCAAAACATATATATCAGACACCGGACTTTCTGAACTGGGCATCGCCGTAGACATCGGCTGGGCCTATAGCTCACACACACCAGTTAAATTCATCATTAAGTGAATTTTATATGTTGAATATCAAGAACGTACTATAAAAACAACGCTTTAAAAAGGCGAAAATAAATAAAATCTAAAATTAAGTTGGTGTCACAATAAAAGCGGATTACTGTTTTCCAGAACCCGCTTTTCACTATAGTCGAAGTCAAAACAGACTATTGAGGCGCACGACTTTCGGATTTTCTTTTCACGTGATAGAAGCGGAAAATGGAGCGGGAGAAGGAACCCGGATCAAGAGTGAACCGTGTGTAAGCGATGCCGGAGGGGAAGTCGACGACACGGACGCGGGTATGGGTAGTACTTCATAAAAATATGATAAAATAGCGGGTCTCAGTTTTCTGAAACCCGCCATTTTTTTGGTCGGAGTGTGGAGATTCGAACTCCAGGCCTCTTGGTCCCGAACCAAGCGCGCTACCAAACTGCGCTACACCCCGATTATTCATGAACAAGAGCTATTTTAGCATATTGGGACCGATTTATCAATAACTAAAATTCAAGGCAACCATTTCTGAAAAAAGTATTGTTTTGGAAAAAGTTATTAAACTCACTTGAAAAAGTACTAAAAAGAAGATAGACTTATTAATATAAGATTATTAAGTTTGATTGGAGGAGTAGTATGGCTTATCTTCTTGGAATTGATATCGGAACCTCAGGAACTAAAACCGTGCTATTTAACGAAAAAGGTCAATCCTTAGCCAGTGATACCCAGGAATATCCTCTTTATCAACCAAAAAACGGATGGGCTGAGCAAAACCCAGGAGATTGGTGGCGTGCCACTTACACGTCCATCCGGAGTGTATTGAATAAAAGCGGCATTGACTCAGCCCAAATCAAGGGAATAGGATTATCCGGACAGATGCATGGTGCAGTTCTACTGGATGATGAGCACAAAGTCTTAAGAAAGGCGATTATTTGGTGTGACCAGAGAAGTACTCAGGAATGTGAGGAAATTACTTCAAGGGTTGGAGCCAAGCGTCTCATTGAGATTACTACCAACCCGGCTTTGACTGGTTTTACAGCCTCAAAAATACTTTGGGTCAGGAATAGCGAACCTGAAATCTTTCACAAGATCAGAAAAGTGTTGCTACCCAAGGACTACATACGATTCTGCCTGACCGGTGAATTTGCAACCGAGGTTTCCGATGCCAGCGGTATGCAGCTACTGGATGTTCCTAATCGATGCTGGAGTGAAGAAGTGCTTTCAAAGCTGGGCCTCAATAAAGACATGCTGGGCAAAGTCTATGAATCTCAGGAAATCACCGGTGTAGTAACGCGTACGGTAGCCGAGCTTACTGGTCTTAAGGCAGGGACACCGGTAATTGGCGGCGCGGGTGACCAAGCAGCGGGAGCAGTGGGAAACGGTATTGTTAAACCGGGTATTATTTCATCTGTCATAGGTACTTCAGGAGTTGTTTTCGCCTATACCGACAAAGTTAGCATAGATCCTAAGGGACGCGTACATACTTTTTGTCACGCTGTGCCCAATACCTGGCATATTATGGGCGTTACTCAGGGAGCAGGGTTATCTCTGCAATGGTTCAGAAATCATTTCTGCCATGAGGAAATGTCGACGGCTGCCCTTATGGATATGGATGTCTACCAGCTTACCGACAAAGCTGCTAGTTTGTCTGAGGTAGGTGCTAATGGTCTGCTTTATTTGCCTTACCTCATGGGAGAGAGAACCCCTCATTTGGACCCAGACTGCAGAGGCGTGTTCTTCGGTCTCTCAGCTAAGCACACCAAGCGGGATATGCTTCGTGCCATCATGGAGGGTGTCGCCTACAGTCTTAAAGATTGTCTTGAAATCATCAAAGAGATGGGTGTCGGCATAGAAGAGGTCCGTGCTTCGGGAGGCGGAGGGAAAAGCCCCTTATGGCGGCAGATTCAAGCCGACTTATATGGAACGCCTATACATACGGTTAATTCTGGTGAAGGTCCCGCCTTGGGTGTAGCCCTTTTGGCCGGAGTAGGATCAGGTGTTTATGGGAGCGTGGCTGAGGCCTGCGATGCCACTATTGATGTGGTAACCAAGGAAAGCCATGATCCAGCCAAGCATCAGATTTATCAAGGCTATTACAAGCTTTACACCAATCTCTATCAATCGCTAAAGCATGATTTCAAGACCCTGGCCCAGTTACAAAGGACCTAAACCTGATAGAAATGAGGTAGTCACTTGAGTGAACGGAAAACAGGTAATAATCAATATCTGAAGGAAATGAACAAATCCATCATCCTGGATCTGGTCAGGACCACAGCGGGAATATCCAGAAAGGCCATGGCCGATGTAACAGGTCTTTCGGCCACGGCATCAGGAGCCATTGTCCGGGCCTTGCTTAATGATGAATTTATTCAGGAAACGGGAACAGGGGAATCATCGGGAGGACGAAAACCCGTCATGCTGGAGCTCAAGCCCCGTTCTTATTTCGCATTGGGCTTTGACATTGATGTGCGCTTTACCTATACTGTGGTGTTGGATTTGACCGGCGAGATTGTCTACAAGAAAAAACAAGAGAATCCTGTTGGTTTAACCCCTGAACAGGCGATAGCAACCCTTACCCAGGAATATGGTCGGGCGGTAGAAAAACTTAAGCTGCCAAAAAACAGAATTCTGGGAGCAGGGGTCTCCATTCCTGGTATGTTGGACCTGAAGGACAAAAAAATCATTCTGGCACCCAACCTGGGATGGTCTGGGGTTGAACTTTTGAAACCCTTACAGGAGGCATTGCATGTACCCGTCTACCTTGATAACGAATCCATGTGCTCGGCTTCATGTGAAAAATGGTTGGGCCTATGTCAGCAAGTTGAAGATTTTGTTTGTATCAATATTGAATCGGGTATTGGTGCGGGATTGTTTCTAGGCGGGAAGATCTACCGTGGCTTTTCCGGAAGTGCGGGAGAAGTAGGGCATATTCCGGTGGATGAATGCGGTCCTACCTGTAAATGTGGCAATGTGGGCTGTTTGGAGACAATAGCATCCATTAACGGAATGGTGGCCAGGACGCGGAAAAAGCGCAATAATCCTGAGGACGAAGCTGCAGTGGAATCCATCTTTAATGCGCTTTTAGAGAAAGCCAAACAAGGGGATGCTGAGAGCTTAACGATTTTTCAAGATGCTGCCGTAAGCTTAGGAAAGGCGTTAGCTTATATCATCAATACCTTCAACCCCCAGAAAATTGTATTGGGTAAAAGATTCCCGGAATATTCGGAGCTTGTCATAGACATCATTAGGAAAACTGCCAAGAAGCTCGCGCTTTCACATCCCTCGGAACAGGCTGATATTGTGCCATCGCGCTTTGGGGAGGATTCTTCGGCCCTGGGGGCCGCCATCATTCCTATCAGAAAACTTTATGGAAGATAAAAATTTCATTAATAAAAATGTGAGGAGGCTGTTTATGTCAGAATATTTTAAAGGTATTTCCACAATTCCCTATGAGGGCTATGGTTCAGATAACCCCTTGGCCTTCAAGTACTACAACCCGAACGATGTCATTGAAGGTAAAACCATGAAGGAGCATCTGCGTTTTGCAGTTGCCTACTGGCACACCTTTCAGGCTCGTGGAGCTGATCCCTTTGGCCCCGGCACGGCGCAAAGACCATGGGACCATTTAACTGATGGAATGGACCTGGCCTTCGCAAAAGTAGAAGCCTGCTTTGAATTCTGTGAAAAGCTTGGTGTACCGTTCTTCTGTTTCCATGACCGGGACATTGCTCCCGAAGCACAAACATTGACCGAAACCAACAAACGTCTGGATCAGGTCGTAGGAAGAATCAAAGACCGTATGCAGCATAGCGATGTGAAGCTCCTATGGGGTACGACCAACGCTTTTGGACATCCTAGATTTGTTCATGGTGCATCGACGTCCTGCAATGCCGATGTTTTTGCTTACGCCGCTTCCCAGGTTAAAAAGGCTATGGAGATTACCAAAGAATTAGGTGGTCAGAATTATGTATTCTGGGGTGGTCGTGAAGGCTATGAGACCCTTTTGAATACCGATATGAAGCTTGAGCTGGATAATCTGGCACGCTTTTTGTCCATGGCTGTTGACTATGCCCGTGAGATTGGCTTTTCTGGCCAATTCTTGATTGAACCCAAACCCAAGGAACCTACCAAGCACCAATATGATTTTGATGCCGCCACAGTTATTGGATTCTTGAAAACCTATGGCCTTGATCCATACTTCAAGCTAAATATTGAAGCCAATCATGCGACCCTTGCCCAGCACACCTTCCAGCATGATCTCAGAGTGGCCAGAATCAACGATGCCCTAGGCTCCATCGATGCCAATCAGGGCGATGCTCAATTGGGCTGGGATACCGATCAATTCCCGACAAACCTCTATGATACAACCTTGACCATGTATGAAGTTTTGTTGGCAGGCGGCTTTACAAAGGGTGGACTCAATTTTGACGCTAAGGTCAGGCGTGCTTCCTTTGAGGCTGATGATCTCTTTTATGGCCATATCGCAGGTATGGATTCCTTTGCCAGAGGCTTGAAGGTTGCCCATAAGCTCGTTAAGGATGGTGTTTTTGAGAAGTTTATTCAAACCCGTTATGATAGCTTTAATTCCGGCATTGGTCAGGAAATTATATCGGGGAAGGTAGGCTTTAAGGAACTAGAGGCCTATGCCCTAAAAAACGGCGAACCCAGGCTTTCATCCGGACGACAGGAAATGCTGGAGTCTATTTTAAACCAGTACATCATTGAGACCAAATAAGTCTTTTGGATACCGCGCTTATATAGTACTAGAAAACGGAGGGCATACCGGCAGCGGTGCCCTTCTTCCCGTTCGGAATGATTTATCGGATTTTTGTTTTGGGCAAAAAATAATGGCAGAGCTCAGCTTTTGCATTGGGAACACACCTATTTAATCCTCATACTTATAACCTTGCTGCATTTTCAATAAAGCCTCGTTAAACGCTTTCGCGGTTTTCCTGTCACTCACCCAAAGAACAAAATTTACCGTCATGCCGATCAAAAACACAGACAGCGCAAGGGATATGGCCAATGATATACTGGTCAGCGCGCCTCCCGAATAAACAATCAGGAAAACAATCAGTTCGACCATTATAAGCTGGATAAGTTTCCGTATAAATGTCTCACGGACAGATAACTCGCGTTTGGAATAACCAACCAAGGACGGCAACATTGTCGCCGCACCATAAATTAACGGAGAAAACAATCCTTGATAACCAAACCGCTTATCCGGATCGAACACGATACCAAGAATAGCTATTCCTACGCAAATGCAGGTGACCGCTACAAAAAAACCAATCAATATTTTCTTTACAAAAAAGGTCTTAAAATCCATACCGCTGCCCTCCCATAACGGCCAGCTTCAAAGCCGGAACATATTGCCGTGAAATGATAATTTTTTCGCCGCTTTTCATGTGCGCCGTGAAACGGCCGTTCAAAGCGGGGCTAATGCTTTCAAGCTTCATAAGATTGATGATGAACGACTTTGAACACCGAACAAAATGTTTATCGGAATATGCATTTTCAAGCTCGTACAGACGAATTTTCATCTCATAGGCCTTTTCCTTTGTATAAGCAAAAACACGCTCGTCCACAGCCTCGAAATAAAATACGCTTTCCAGCTTGAAATGATATGTACGGTCATTACAAGCCCCCATCAGCGTTGTGCCCTTTGTCAATGCATACGCCTGTATATCCTCAATATCTTTCGTGACCTCTACGCATTCGATAACGACCTGTTCGTCGGCACGGTCGGGTATTTGCCTGATACTTACTCTCATACTCAATATTCCTTTTCAAATTTAGGGGTTTCCCCACCCTTTAAGTAGCAGTCAAAAAACTCCAGAACGATGCTGTTTGTTTTTTCAATGCAGTAACGCGCGTCAATCGTGCCGACGCCCAGCAATTTGGCAAGCGCTGGTGAAAACAGCGGCAGATCGGTAAAGTTGAGGTGTCCGGCATCCCTGAAAACAACCTCATACGCGCATATCGCGTTGCGGCTGGCGTAAAAATTTTCATATTCCTCACCGACAAGCTCCATAGCGTTTTGGTAGTGATCTTCGGCGTACACATTCAACAACGGGATAGGGTATGGGGTGTCGTTCAAAATAATGTTTCCGTTTTCAACGCCGAGTTCCTCGCCAAGCATACTGCCGTCAAGATCGATGACCGCGTCAATGTCATTCCGTTCGCGCCCCAACTGCGCAAACGACGCGCCGCCCAAGGAATGTCCGAACACGCCGATATGCTCAAGATCGATGATTGAGAACAGCGGCTCGTCAGCAGTCGCCGCGTTTACGTGTGTTGTTATCGTATCCAGAACAAAATGCTCATCCGCGACACGCAAATCCAACCATTCATGTGAATCGTAATAATCCTGCTCTATATCGTCCCGCGCGTTGACGGCATAGACATTGTTAAGAAAATCCATATTGACGGTGGTTAACTTACCGCTTGTGTCCATCGTGAAAAACGCGTGGTAGGTGTGGCCGATGCTGGCTACCACATAGCCATTTGAGGCAAGCTCGGCAAAGGTAGATTGATTGCTGCCGCTGAACCCGAACGCGCCGTGGGAAAATACGACCAGAGGGACTTTCTCCGTGACGTTTTCAGGATACCAGAACTCGACGGTCAATGCCCGGTTTTCGCCAGCATCTGAGAAAGTCTCGGTTCTCCTCTCGTCAATCCAAGTGTATTTTGCGGTTGCAATTTCATAGTAACCTGTTATAGCCGGTTGTGTGTACTGCGGGCAAAGTATAGCAAGAAACAATGCAAAGGTATAAAGGAATACGCCGCCGATAAAGCCTCTGATACTTTTACCAAGCTTATAGGGCTTTTCGGTCTTCCTGACCAACACAATCACGCTGATGATCGTCTGAATCGCAAGGAGGGCCAAAAGCATGAAATAACGAAATCCCCACTCGAAAACGCCTGTAATTAAGAAAATGCCAAGCAACGCAAGCAACGCTATGCGGACAATGCCTTTTTCCTGCGCGTGATTACTTTTAGATTTTATTGTCCACGCCAAAAAGAGCACTTCGACCGCAAATAAGATAATCAGTGTAACTGTACCCATAATATTGACCTCCAAATTTGGTTGATAACCTCAGTATAGTGGGATTCTACGCCAAGGCAAGCAAATTTGGATGAGTTGCGTTTTGGGAGGATGAGTTGCATAGGCCTATAGAGTTTTCAAATTCCTTTAATATAAATTAAGCATATAACTCACTATTCTGTTTACCAACACGGGAAAGAAATATACTCGACGCAAAGAGTATAGCATAATTCTGCGTAATATACTATACTGATGAGCCGGCAAAAGGCGCGTAGCTGTCATGCCACGCCGCCCTATGACGGTCTGCGCTTATATCCTCAGAGACGAAAACGTGTCAAGACTGAATTACTATTCGGTCAGGCCGCTGCTCATTACGTTGTTAGCAAAACCAAAGGATGATATGCTGCTAAATGGTGCGTTGTATGAATTGCTGATTTACTTGAAGGGTAAGATTGCGCTACAATATACCAGTATAACAAAAAGAGGAGACTTTGAGCATGAATGTTCATTTTGAGCCCATGAAGGACGACTACCTTCAAGAAGCAGCCACCATCTATAACCATTACATAGAAAATACCACCGTGACCTTTCATACCGAGCCCTTAACTGCAGAAGAAATGAAACCCATATTATATCAGGACGACGACTTGTATATCACTTTCGGAATATTTGAAGGAAGTGATTTCTGTGGCTATGCCTATATGGCCCCTTATAAAAAAAGACAAGCCTATCGCATATCATCCGAGGTTACGCTCTATTTGGATCCCAGGTATTCCGGAAGGGGGATAGGGTCTATGGCGCTTAAGCTCCTGGAGGATCATGCAAAAAAGCAGGGAATTCATTCTTTCCTGGCTGTTATCTGCGCTGAAAATACTGCGAGCATCAAGCTCTTTTCCAAGAATGGCTATGAGAAATGTGCTCACTTTAAAGAAGTTGGTATAAAATTCGGGAGAATGCTTGATGTTGTTGTTCTTCAAAAAATGTTGAGCTAAAAGTTTTTATCAATTGATAATACATCGATCATCTATGTATAATGAGCATAGATGGTCGATGTATTATTACGTTTTAGGGGGATTGATAACGTGAAAATCGATAAAAGCTTGATGAGCGGAAGTACCACTTTACTTGTGCTTTCCCTGCTTTCCGAAGGAGAAAAATACGGATACGAGATGATTGCAGAGCTGGCAAAGCGCTCCAACAATACATTTTTACTCAAAGAGGGAACCCTCTATCCCATTCTTCATGGGCTTGAGAAAGATAAATGTGTGGAATCCTATCTCCAGGAAACCGATAACGGCAGACAACGTAAGTATTATAGGATCAGCTCCAAGGGCAAAGGTCTTCTTAAGGAGAAGACAGAAGAATGGCGCTTTTTTACCGAGAAGGTCAACGGCGTGATAGCTCAGAGTGCTCAATCCATGGCATGAGGTATTGTTATGAAGACGGACAAATTAATGGGTTGGTGTACCATGGCCAGCATGTACATACGCTTCAAGCCTGACCGTGAAGCTGTGAAGCAGGAGCTTTACTGGCATATGACCGATAAATACGATGACCTGAAAGCCTCCGGAATGACTGATGAGGAGGCAGAAATGATAACTGTTAATGCTATGGGCGATGTCCATGAGGTAGGAAAGGCGCTGGACAGCATTCACAAGCCCTATTTGGGATGGATTTGGGTGGCTTCCAAGGTATTCCTGGAAGTAACATTGGCTCTGTTCTTATTGCTCGGTATTTTTGGCGGGTATGTTTCTGAGCTGCCCCATGTTTTTATGATCAATAACAGCAAACCCATGGATCAATATTACGAAACTTTAAACGACGAAGGAGCAACAATAATCCTTCCCCAAACAGAAAGCAGGGCGAAATCGGGGGGATATACCTTCACCATTATCAGGGCAGCCCAGCAACATCAGGAAGGTCTGTCATTGGAAGAGGATGATAGGGGAGATATGTTGTTTTTTACCTTGCGTGCTTATAATCCCAAGCCATGGGCTGGTTATCCTAACGGGGCACTATATTATATGACAGCCTTGGACAGCAATGGTAATTCCTACACGAACGCTCTAAAACGGGGAAAGCATAGCGTTGTCGGCAACACCGGCAAGCGTGGACTGTTATATTATGATCTTGAAATGTGGGTTGAGGGACTGGACCCGTCTGCCGAGTGGATTGAATTACAGTATGACCGTTTTGGCAGGACCTTTACTCTTAGGATGGATCTGGCGGGGGGTGAGATACCATGAAAAAGTTAATGGCAAGACTGCCAAAGCTAAACCGTGGACAGAAGATACTGCGAAACATTATAATATCACTGGTTTTGATGATTCTTCTTTATGTCGGAGCCGGGTTTCCGGTATTCAGCGCAGAGGGTGCTTACAGACGTCTAGAAAAACAATACCTGATGGGACCGTCGGAGATAGTTGATAAAATTGAATGTCCAAACGAGCAGAAGATTGTCATAGGTACTTATAGGAACAATATTCTGCTAGGAAACATATATAAAAACGGCAGGCAATTTAATGGTGTCAATTTATTCACGGTGGAGCGCAGTGATGATTTAACCCTTGTTCCCATATCCGCTTACGTAAAAGCATCACCTCAAAAAAGCACAAGTCGATTACTGGTGTTCGATAAGATACCTGAAGCCAAGCGCGCTGAGATGGTTCTATCCATGAAGGTGGACTTTGTTGTCAACGGTGATCCTGTTTATTTTGACGAGAGCTATAAAAGCACATCTTCACGCGAAAAAGACGGGTTGTTTTATTTTGATATCGAATCGAAGTTCAATAGAACGAATTATGAAGATCTGGAAAAGACTGCTTTTGAATATTTTCATTGGCTGTCCAATGAATGGCTGAACTCAAGAGAACTGGATTGTACAGTGAATCTAAGTTTCTATGACATTGATGGTAAAATAATTAAACAATTCATAAGCACTTTAGCGGATTAATTATGCATTAAGGGAAGCTTTGGCTTCCCTTAAAGTTAAATATATATTCTACATTTTTAATACTTTCTAAAAAGTCCGATGACCTTTCCGAGAATACTGAGATTCTTGACGATAATAGGTTCGTAGGCAGGGTTTTCAGGTTGCAGACGATAAAAACCTTTTTCTTTATAAAAAGTTTTCACAGTAGCCTCTTCGTCAATCAAAGCTACAACCATATCGCCGTTATCAGCTGTACTCTGCTGCTTGACAAGGATATAGTCACCGTCCAGAATTCCGGCATTTATCATGCTATCGCCTCTGACCTTTAACATAAAGGAAGCAGAGTTCTCCAGGTACTGTACAGGAATAGGGAAGGTCTCCTCGATGTTTTCAACGGCCAGGATGGGAGCACCTGCAGTAATCTTGCCCAGTACGGGAACATTATCAATTTCCTGATCTGAAATAAAGCCCTCTAGATTTTTGCCAGATTCGTCAATTATTTTTAGCGCCCTTGGTTTAGTCGCATCTTTTGAGATTTGGCCATCTTCTTCCAGCTTTTTAATATAGGCATGGACGGTCGAAGTTGACTTAAACCCCACAGCTTGGCATATTTCCCGGACTGAAGGGGGATAGCCCTTTTCGGCATGGTGCCGGTTTACAAAATCAATAATCTTTTTTTGTTTATCCAGATCACGATGTCTCATGATATTTCCTCCATCAGTATAAAATATTGTTTGAGTTTTTCCAAATATGTCTAAAACCTTATGTTGTCATCATTATATCGTTATTGAAAAGAATTGTCAAACAAATGTTCGATATAACTTGACAAAAGAACACTTGTTCGGTAGAATATGTTTAAGAGAACAAATGTTCTGGGAGGTATTAATCATGAAAAGAAGATATATTCTAAAAAATAAGCGGCGTTTTGCAGCAGTTATAATGATTTTTTCATTGGTAGTTGTTTTTACCGGTCTCATGGTCAATGCCGGAGCAGCTTCTCAAGAGCAAGAAATTAATGAAACCATAAACGTTGCAAGGGGCGATACCCTTTGGGAAATAGCACTGGATCATTCTAAGGACACTGATCCAAGGGCGTACATCCATAAAGTTAAAAAGCTGAATCAGATAAACGGAGACGATATTTTTGCCGGTCAAATGCTCCTTTTACCGTAATACCTGCAGAAAGGTAATAAAGAACTCCTCATCTATCTGTTATAGCTTGGGTTCTTGTGGTAAAATACATAGCATAAGAATTGTTAGCGAGGTGAGAATATGCTTGTAAAACAGGTATCCGTTTTTTTGGAAAACAAATCAGGCAGACTTGCGGAAGTATCCCGTGTTTTAGGCGAAAAAAATATTGATATCAGTGCGTTATCTATTGCTGATACAACTGAATACGGTATACTTAGGTTAATTGTCAATAAGCCTATGGAGGCTATGGAGGCTTTGAAAAATAACGGATTTTCAGTTGGCACTACAGATGTTATCGCCATATGTGTAAGTGATAAACCCGGCGGGCTTGCGGAAGCATTGAATTGCCTTGAACAAAATAGCGTAGGTATTGAATACATGTATGCTTTCCTGGGGAGTAACGGATTAGGAAAAGCAATAGTCATTCTGAGGGTTGAAGATACTGAGAGGGCTATCGAAATTCTAAAAAGTACCGGTGTGTATATTATGCCATCCAATGAGATTTATCGTTTGTAAATAAGTACAACAACTAAATACCAGAGAACGATATTGTAAAACGGGCTGCAAAGCCCGTTTTACTTATGATAATACCAAGTGAGTATCAAGTTCTTCTTATGAAATATCCCTCAGAGCAAGACCTTTATTCCGGTCAAGTGCCCATTGAATGGACCATTCATTTTCAAAGAGCAGAACAAAGTGCTCATGGTGATCCAAAACCAACATAGTTGTGGAGGTTACATTTAAATCGTGGGGATCACCCTTGATTTCGCTTATCCACCTGGCATGACGGTAATTAAGTTGATTTAGCTTAAGGTCAACACTGTATTCATTCTTCAAGCGGTATTCCAGAACTTCAAATTGGAGAACACCGACAGCTCCGACAATAAACTCTTCCACACCGATATCCGGTTGTTTATAAATTTGTATAGCACCCTCTTCGGAAAGCTGCATAATGCCTTTTAGGAATTGCTTGCGCTTCATGGTGTCTTTAGCGGCAACCCGGGCAAAATGTTCGGATGGAAAAGAAGGAATGCCTTTGAAACGTAAGTTTCCTGTAGTGCTCAAGGTGTCACCAATACGGAAAACACCAGGGTCAAAAAGCCCTACAATATCTCCTGGATAAGCTGTTTCAACAATTTCACGCTCCTGTGCCATAAACTGTTGGGGTTGAGCCAGGCGGACAGGTTTTCCGCTACCACTATGGATGACCTGCATGCCACGCTCAAAAACACCGGAGCATATTCTTAAAAATGCAATTCTGTCCCTATGGTTAGGATTCATGTTGGCCTGAATTTTGAAGATAAAGCCAGTAAAATTATCATTTAAGGGTTCAATAAGCTGATCATCAAATACCTGTTCTCCGGGTTGAGGTGACATTTTCAAGAAGTCCTCCAGAAAAGGCTCTACACCGAAGTTGGTCATAGCACTGCCAAAAAAGATAGGGGTAAGCTCACCCTTCAGTACTTTACCCAGGTCAAAGTCATCTCCCGCCATATCAAGAAGCTCAATATCTTCGACTAGCTTTGAATAGTAGGGTTCACCCAGAAGATCCTTAAAAACAGGATTTTCAACACCCGCTTTATTGGAATGAATGATGGCCTGGCCATGGGTATTGTCATTGGTAAAGAGCTCAATTTGACGTAGCTGGCGGTTATAGACTCCTTTAAAATCACCGTCGGTACCTATGGGCCAGTTAATGGGATAGGAGCGAATACCCAGTACATCCTCAATTTCTTGCATGAGTGAAAAGGGGTCCTTACTTGCTCTATCCATTTTATTGACAAAAGTAAAAATAGGGAGGCCCCTCATTTTACAAACATGAAACAGTTTAATGGTCTGCGCCTCCACACCTTTCGCACCATCTATCAGCATGACGGCGCTATCGGCTGCAACTAATGTACGATAGGTGTCCTCACTGAAATCCTGGTGGCCAGGGGTATCCAGAATATTGATGCAATAACCTTCATAGTTAAATTGCATGACACTGGAGGTTACGGAAATACCACGTTGCTTTTCAATTTCCATCCAATCTGAAACGGCATGCTTGGATGCCTTTCTTGCTTTTACCGAGCCAGCCATGTGAATGGCACCTCCGTACAGCAACAACTTCTCTGTAAGGGTGGTTTTACCGGCGTCGGGGTGAGATATAATGGCAAAGGTTCTTCTGCGTTCTATTTCATTATGAAGTACATCATTTGCGATAGCCAATTGGTTATCCCTCTCAATCATATAGTATGCAACAAATTATAGTTTAATGGTTCAAGTGGTCTTGCGTCAAGGAATACTAATGAAAATAAGTGAAACATTAATTGTTTAGAGGCAGACGAAATACAGGATACTCAGAATGGAGCTTTTATGTTATAGTAGGCTATAATATTATTTTTTATGTCGGAGTGAAAGCTATGGATATGAGAACCTTCGCACAAAACGCCAAGCAAGCGGCTATTACGCTTTCAGGCATTTCCAGCGAGCAGAAGAACAAAGCCTTGGAAGCTATTGCTGAAAGGCTCAATCAAAATAAAGAAGCCATTTTCAAAGCCAATGAACAGGATGTGGAGAGAAGTCTCGGAGAGAATCTAGCCGCTCCACTAATCAAGCGGCTTCGCTTTGATGAAAAAAAATTGGTCGAGGTATTGGATGGGATTAAGAGCTTGATTAGTCTTGAAGATCCGGTCGGGAAAACCCTTCTGTCTACCCAGTTGGACGAGGAGCTGGAGCTTTTCAGGGTGAGCTGTCCCATTGGCCTTATCGGTATCATTTTTGAGTCCAGACCTGATGCACTGGTACAAATATCAACCCTTTGCTTAAAGAGCGGTAATGCTGTTCTGCTAAAAGGCGGCAGAGAGGCATCCTTAACAAATCACATATTATTTGAAACCATCAGGGCAGCTACACAAGAGGCTGGACTTCCGGCTAATTGGATAAACCTCCTGGATACCCGGGATGAAGTATCAGAAATGCTTAAGCTGGATGAATCGGTAGACCTGATCATACCACGGGGCTCCAATGAATTTGTCAGATATATTATGGATCACTCCAGAATACCTGTCCTGGGCCATGCCGATGGTATCTGCCATTGCTTTATAGACGATGGAGCTGACCTTCTAAAAGCCGTTGAAATCACAGTTGATTCAAAGACTCAATATGTGGCGGTATGCAATGCCCTGGAGACCTTGCTGGTTCATGAGAGAATTGCCGAGGCTTTCCTTCCAGCTCTTAAAAAGGCTCTTGAGCAAAAAAGCGTCGAGCTGAGAGGCTGTGATAGAACCCGCGCTATTATTTCATGCCATCCAGTCACAGATGAGGATTGGAAAACCGAATATCTGGATTATATCCTGGCCATTAAGGTCGTTCAAAACGTCGAAGAGGCAATAAAACATATTAACACCTATGGCTCTGGGCACACCGATGTCATTGTATCTAAAAATAAAGATAACATCAGAAACTTTATGGAATATGTGGATTCCGGTGATGTGTTCGCCAATTGCTCCACCAGATTCAGTGATGGCTTTAAGTATGGCTTTGGGGCCGAAGTGGGTATCAGCACCAATAAAATACATGCCAGAGGTCCCGTAGGCCTTGAAGGATTGGTAACCTATAAATACAAGCTTATTGGGGATGGGCATGTGGTGGCCGATTATGCTGAGAAAAGGAAACACTTTACTCATAGACCGATGAATAAAGATTTCGAGATATAGATACAAGAAGTGAGCGTGGGGGAGAGAAACCGCTTAAATTGCCAGCGAAAAATGCTGCCCACGCTCAGATATGGATTTTACCTTTTTTAGTGCCGGGTTTTTATCGGACTCGGCTGCTATTCTGTCCATTATGCTGTAATCATCCCCAAAATGCATGGGAAAAACTACACTTGTTTCAACTTGATCAAGAAAATAGGTTATGCCTAAAAGCTCGGCCGATTCCTGCCTGGGGTCAGCTGTAAGGAAGGCAATGTCAATGGGGATGTCTTTTATAAGCGATACCTCATGCTTGTATCGGGCTGCCATATCATTATTCCAGTCCGCAGGTTCCTCGTCCCAATGCCACCAATTAAGATCCCCGGCATGGTATAGCGTAATACCGTAGAGAGTAACTAAAAAAGCTAATCCTTCATCGGTGGATTTAAAGGTCTGTATTTTGAGTCCTTTATTCTCATATAACTGATAGGGTTCGAGAACATGTGTCCATTCATTGCAGTATTTTTTAGGTATGTCGGAGGATAGAAAAAACTCGGTCTGGGGAAGCTTCTCCTTCCAGGATAAAATAACAGGATTAAAATGGTCGGGGTGCTGATGAGAGGAGAAAACCAAGACCTTCTTCCGTGTAATTTCTTCAGGAACAATAACACCTGATGCCAATGAGCGTATACCCTCGCATTGATCCAGGTAATAGTCGAAAATGAGGAGAGTGTCTGCTATACCGACTGCGAAACCGCTATGCCCCAGATACCAGACTTCCGCTTTTTTCTCCATAAATCCTATCTCCTTAGCCAATAAACTTTTTCATATCGATTAACATTACTACGGTTAGATCCCTGCAAATATCAAGGGCTTGATAATGAGGTAATTGATCTCAAAGAAGAAAAAGGCAGCCACGATGAGGGTAATAAACAAGCAGATGGCCAAATCTTTATAGTTCTTTTTATATAGGGTATAGCCAATTATGCCAACATGAAACAGTAGTCCAAGGATTCCCGTTAAGGCTTGAAAATTAGGAATTGGGCTGATTATAAAGGTCTCATATGAATGAAATAACACTGACAGTTGAGGGATTTTTGTTACCCAGGCTACAAGATAGAGAACAGCGGGCAAGAGAACATCAAAATAAATCAGGAGCTTCCAACCCTTATCAAATTTAAATTCTTTAAGCTTCATAGTGACACCTCATTTTACTTTACAATATAAATTGATATCATTCATCTTAATCAGTGCTCTTGGCTCCACCCAGATTTTTCATCATATTTTTGACCTTTTCAGTGGTTCGTATCGTTCCGTCCTGCATAATCCAAATAGCCTCAATACCAAGCTTATCTGCAAGCTGTTTCGCTTCTTCAAAGGGTGTCAGAAATATCGTTGTCGACATAAAATCAGCAAGACCGGAATCCTCTGTGACAATAGCCACAGCACGATAATAATCAGCCGGCATTAAGGTTTTAGGATCAATGAGGTGGTGATATTTTTTCTCACCTACTGTGAAAAAGCGCTGATAATCGCCGCTCGTTACCACGGATTTGTCAGTTAAGTATACAATATCTAAAGGCTCTTCATCCGGATTAAGAGGATTGCCATTTGGGTTTTGAATGCCGATTCCCCATTTAATTCTTACACCGTCCAGAGGCTTTCCTACAGTTCTGACATTGCCTCCGGAGCTGATGATGAAGCTGTCATAACCCGCTGCTTTTAGCTCTTTTGCGACAACTTCACTGGCGTAGCCTTTTGCCACAGAGCCCACATCAAGGCGCATTCCTTTTTCTTCTAAAAATACTGTTTTCTTATCCTTATCCACAATGACCTTGTTAATATCAGTATACTTCATTGCGTTTTGGAGATCAACGATAGGTGGGATCTTCGCTTCTTCAGGATTTTCTATTCCGGCTTCACGATAGTCATGCCAAATAGAAAGCATGGAGCCTAAAGCAATATTACACATGCCATTGGTCTTTTGGTACCATTCTTTTGAAAATAGGATCAAATCTATGATTTCCTGCTGAACCTCAACAGGTTTTATTCCAGCGTTATCATTGATGGTCTTAACATTATTCAGTCCTTCATAATCGTTATAGATATCATAGAGATTATTAAGCTCAACAAATCTGGCCTGCCCCTTTTGGGCAAAAGCCTCAAACTCCTCCTGGCTCTGGGTATATCCCATAAATTGTATAGGTGTATCAAAGGCTCCTAAAAACTCATAGGTATATTTGCTATAACCGGTATTGGTTTGACCTGTACATCCCCATAGAAGAAGCGTAAAACAGATTAGTAACCAGAGAGCATGTTTTTTCATAAGTCACTTCCTTTCTGACATATTATCAGCTATTTTCTTGGTTTCCATAAGCAGGATCCATCATTTTTGCTTCCCTTTAAAAGAGAACCCCTTCTATAATGAAGGGGTTCTCTAGAAGCTATGTAACCAGTAAATTACTTCGCGTTAGCTAATGCTTCTGCTACAGCTGCTTGGTAGTCCTGAACGGATACGGTAACCTTTGATGTAAGGTCCGACTCATCAGGAACTGAAGGATGTGCATCATCAACCTTCTTAACCTTCATTGCCTTTACCTGGTCAACAGTCTTACCGACCATCCACTTTTCGAGGTCAGCAATCTGTTCAAACCATTCCTTGCCGATCTTGGATTGTTTTTTCATGCCATAGTCATTACCACGCTCAACCTTAGTCTGGGGAGCTTTAGTCAGATCGGATGTTACTTTACCGGTTGCGTCAAAGTTAACTACGACCTGTGCGTTGTCAATGGTAAGGCCAAGGATTTTTCCGGCAGAGTCAAAGGTTACTGCTGCCATAACGGTGTCAACCTGTGCAGCCCCTGCAGCTTCAGCTGTGGCATTCTTTGACTTTGCGATGGAGATGTTGTGGCCGAGTCCTGTCTTTACAGATGCTGCTCCGCAGCCCGCAAGAAGAACTGCCACCAGTGTGAGTGCGAGTACTTTCTTCATAATACCCTCCTAAAGATATTGAGATAATTTATGCTAAAGAATGACGCTGATAACAGGTTTTTTTACAACCAGTCAACAATATCATTCAGAGCACCGGTATAAGGGGTGTGAGGAATTTTTTCAAGGTAAGTCCTGCATTTTGCTATATAACGGTTTTTTAACCGCTCAGCGTCTTTAATTCCTCCCGAGGCTATGATGTTTCCAAGTAAATCATTTATATTGCTTTGGCCTGCAAAGAATTCCTCAACCTGTTCTTTTAGCTTTGCGTTATTCTTTACCGCCAGAATAACAGGGAGAGTGGCGATCCCTTCCTTTAGGTCGTTCATAACCGGCTTACCTTCAGACTTTTGGTTAGAAAGTAAATCCAGAAGGTCATCCCGAATCTGAAAGGCTGCACCAAAGCTACTGCCAAATCGGCCCAGAAGCCTTGTCGTATCGTCGGAAAGATTGGCTGTTTTGGCTCCCAATACCAGAGAGGCTGAGAATAGTACACCAGTTTTTCCTATAATACGTTTCAAGTAGTGGTTGACACTGGCAAGAGCATGTTTGCTTAGATACTGATCTACTTCACCCTCACAAAGGAGAGAGACCGCCCTTGCGACAACATCAAGCTTCTCAGGTTTCAGGCCTGTCTCCAAGAGTAGTCGTAAAGATTTTGCGAGCAAATAATCCCCGGTATAAACCGCAAGATTGTTACTATGCTTCTCGGAAAGGGTGAGTTGTCCTCTCCGGGTTTTGGCGTTATCGATGATGTCATCGTGTACCAAGGTTGCCGAATGAAGGATTTCCACCGAGGCAGCAGCGGGGAAAACATGCTCACGGTTATAGTCACCATGAAGCGCTGCTATTATGGTAAAGGCTGGACGCAGTCTCTTACCCCCCGATAGTACCACGTTCTTTGATGCTGTTTCCAAGAAATTATTTCTGGAAGCAAGTTTAGTGCTTAAATAGTCCTCAAATGCTGCCAACTCTTCTTTAATGACGGGGAATAAGTCCCACAAAGCTTTCGACCTCCTGACATATGCTGAACAATCGCATATATAACGCTTAATGGAACATTATTCGAATCTATCCAGGCTGCGTTTGAAGAATAGACGGAATTTTTTGTTTTTCCAATAGCTCTCCCAAACATTATTAAGGTAAGGAATGATATAGTAATCCAAACCAAAGGCTCTGCCTGCGCCACCCATTGTTGCGATGGAAGCGAAGAGCATCCACCAGCTCTTTTCATAGAGGCCTGTTGAGGATAGGAACATAACCATTAAGCCTACGGAAATAAATGAACCGATGAAGGTGAAGGCGCCACCTAAAAGCATAAGGCCAACCAGGACTTCCAGAATAACAACAAGAACCTGGAAGAACATTGCAACGCCGTCATTGGCCAGCACTACATTCTGAAGGAACCAGGGAACAAGGCTAAAATCTCCAAAATGGAAGAATTCAACTCTTGCGAAGTGCTGAGCACTGATTTCTATACCTTCAACCAGGCGGCTTTCTGTTCCCATGAAGAAATTAAGGATTCCGGTTTTAATAGCCACTGCATCATCAAGGCGTGTGACAAATGCTCCTGCACCGGTTGCAGCGCTTGTGGCATCGGTGGCCATACCCAGGAAAGACGCAAGCTTCGGAGAGTTGAACCAACCGTCTGAGATTTTGACAATTCCTTCATAAAGCCACATTCCACCCAGGAAGAGGCGGAGGGGAGTGAGCCACCAGGCTTGCATTCTGGTAGAATAATGCTGCTCGACGATATTCTTTTTTTGTCTTCTTTCCAAAAGCTCGTGATACAGATATCTGGAAATTCCCCTGAAGCCTGTGATTTCCCAGAGATAATGAATGTTGACAAAGAACTTCATCAATATGGATAACCATACCGGAAGGCTCTTACCCATAATCTCAGACACACAGAAATAGTTGCCTACACTGACCATGGTACCGTGGAATTTAACGGTTACCTTCTTTTGTTCCTTACCTCGTATATCGTTAATAATGTTTTCAGCAGCGCCATGTGCTGTTTGAATGGCATTTTCAACCATTGCGGCATAAGGACGTCCGTTTTCATCCTCTAAACCGCCTAAATCGCCTACAGAATAGACATTTTTATTTTCTGTCCTGCAGAATTCGTCAACTTTAATGCGCTTGGGTGCGTTTGCTCTTTCAATTAACATGCAATCTGCACCATCGCAAGCTTTAATACCCGCTGCCCAGATGACTGTTGCTGTCTTTATTTCGCCGCCCTCGCAAATCAGGCTATTCTCTGTAGCTGCCTTTATTTTTTTGTTGAGCATGACTTCAACATGAAGCTTCTTCTCAAGATATTGATGCGCCTTTTTAGAGTTTTTCTCCTCCAGTGTATTCAGAATGCGGGGGAGCATATCGACGATAGCGAGACGAACTTCATTACGGTCTATCTTGTATTCTCTACAAAGAGATTTTGACCAAATGGCAAGCTCGCCGATCATTTCAACGCCGGTAAACCCTGCACCTGCCACAACAAAGGTAAGTAGACGGCTTCTGGCCTCTTTATCCTTTTCCTGGCTGGCAAGAGTAAAGCACTTCTTTATATGCTCGCGAATTTTGACTGCGTCATCAAAGCTCCAGAGTGTGAAGGCGTGTTCCTTTAGTCCCGGAATACCAAAGAAGTTAGGAGAACTACCCATACTAAGCATGAGATAATCGTATTCATATACTGTAGTTGCAGATGAAACCTTGTTGTTTTCAAAATCAAAGCAAGTGATTTCATCCATAACGAGGTTTACATTCGTATATTTAAAGATACTTCTCAAGGGAATACGAATACCCTCTTCAGAAATTCTGTTTCCAGCTACCTCGTGTAGTTCGGTTAACAGTGTGTGGTAATCATTTTTGTCAATAAGGGTGATCTCCAGATCTTCCTTCTTTTTCTTCTTGTTAAGTGTTAATGCAGCTTCTATACCAGCATAGCCAGCTCCAACAATCAGCACTTTTTTTGCCATAGCAGTTCTCCTTTCAGTATGTATCCCAATTAAGGCTACTACATTCATTATTTATCCAATTTAAACACTTTAACACTGTTAGTTTTTTCAAATATAGTGAAAAGATTCACTGATATTATCGCTGTCAACAATCCCGTAATCAAACCTGTAAAGAGAAGAACGGGAAGATAAGCAAAAACCACAGTATTTTTCAACATGATGCTTGCCATTATGATTTGGCCTGTATTGTGCGCAGCAGCACCTCCCATACTGATGCCGATTAATGAAAATAACTTTCCATATCCTAATTTAAGGATTATCATAACTATCAGCGCTAAAAAAGCACCTGATAGAGAATAAAGGAGGGAGGACATGCCGCCAAATAGTAGCGACGCCATCACGCATCTTAAAACTGTAATAGTAATAGCGGAAGGTACGCCCAGATAAAAGAGGGCAAACATGGTTACGATATTGGCCAATCCCAGCTTGACTCCGGGCAGGGGGACCAGGAGATTTAGCGGAATAAAGCGTTCCATAAAGGAAAGCACAAGGGCCACTGAAATTAATAAACCATTTAAAGTAATTTTTCTCATTTAACCACCAAATGTTTTTTTGTCAATGTTCTACTGTCAAAGAATTCACAAACTGGTGTATGAATTATTAAAATGCATGCTATACCTATCTTGCCTTAAGCCTACTTAACCAGGATATCCATATCGTCGCTTTCTCCCTCTATCTTGACGATAACGCCTGCAGGAAGACAAACTGCGATTTGGCCGGGGCGGGATATCCATCCTGTATGGACACAGACCTGATCCGGACACTCCGCATAAGAAAAACGAATACTTCCATTTTCCGCTTCCAGGGTTCCGGGGTATTGGCCTGCATAGTCCATAGTAAAACGCTCTGTCAACTGATCCAACCGGATTCTCTTCAAAACAACATTATTTTGTGTGATAACAGCCGTTTTTCCAACGGTGTCTTTTTTAATATAAAGGCCCAACATGAGCAAGGCTGTGACCACAATCACAATAATGATTAATACATCGCCCAATTTGAATTTTAGTCGCAAAATCAAGCTCCTTCCGGTCCGGTTCACTGGGCTTCCAGTAACATGCATTGTTATTATACAGAAAGATTGTTAAGAATGCAAACCTTTTAATACTGGCTATCTTCATAATGTAATTATTGCTAGAATGAGCCCCGGATTCACACTATTATTTAGAATTATAGTAGTTTTTATACGCGTCTCTATTCATGAATTTGAGGGACCAAAAAGGATAATTCAACAAAAAAATTAGGCTAAAAGTCAGAACAAGACTTCTCGCCATAATTTGCTACAGTGTCATGTTTTCTTAAGAGCAAGTCAGTTGAGTGTAACCGAACGATTTGCATTAATGCGGTATTCGCCTTGAGGCACATTGACAAACAGGTAGATTCCCTCATGGTTGGTACGGGTATATGAGACAGGCGTCAAAGTCTGGTTACTCCCTCCCCGATAAAGAATAACATCTGCATTGGCTAATGGGTGATCATCCATATCAATAATAAGACCTGTTATAATTCCCTTGGAAGCCTTTGGGTTTTCCTTCAGAATCGGATTCATACGTGTTATTCCTGAGGCTGCTCCAAGCTCAGCAGGGAAGAATCCGCTGAAATATCCAAGCGCGTTAATTTTTATAAAGTACGTACCAGGATCCATATCATGGAGAACGAATTGGCCTACTTCATTAGTTAAGGAGAGGCATATCAGCTTTGTTGAGGCTCCCTCAACCCTGTATAACTCAATAGAAGCTGATTTAACAGGCAGCCCATGCTGGTTTTGTACATCGCCCGTGATGACAGGCCGGTTATACTCCGTATCAAGTGACAATACAAAATCCATCTCAATGGTCTCGTTTGAATGGAGCGTAAATTGGGGCATCTCTGCCAGAACGAATCCGGGAGCCTGAGCATAGGCATGGTAGTTCCTGCCCGGTTTTAATGGTGAAATGAAGAAAATACCACCGTTGCTTGAAATGTTGTTGGCAAGCATTTCGTAGCTTTCATCCAGCACAACCACTACTGCATCGGCCACAGGTTTTCCTAGGTTATCCTTAACTTTTCCAACAAGTGCTCCTGAATGAAGGTGGGGGTTTGAATTTAATCGCAAGTCGATACGGATTGTTTCTCCCACCGTTGAAAGACTTTTTGCAATGGACCGCCCGAGAATATACTCATCCTTTAAGACGGACATATTCAGCCTCCATATTTTTGTCAGTATTAAGATATGAGTCATTTACTCGTTATGTGATTGCAGTCCCAATCTTTTCACACCCTAAAACAAAACGTCATATACTGATTTAGTAATGGATAAAAGGAGGTTATGCATTGAGTAAAACTGTAGTGCCAACTCCACCCCTAAGGGTCATTATTGCTGAAGAGAATGAAGACCGCTTGGAAAAAGTAGTCTTAAGTGAAATGGCCTGGGATGAAAACACCATTATGGGAAATGTCAGTGACAAGCAGACAGGCAAGCCTATAGAGGGTGCCTGCATCAAGATCTGTGACAATGACTACAATCCTATTGTATTTAACTTTACTGATGTAGACGGTAACTTCACCATGCAGGGTAATTTGACCTCATGTATAAGGGTTATAGCTGCAAAAAAGGGTTATATCACTTTTTCAAGCGATAGTGTTCCTTCAGTGGGTCTTGAGAGAAAAGCTTTAAATATCGAGCTTGTTCCTGCCTCAAATGGGGGGATTGTGTTTTTAGGCAATGTACGTGATGCCTATCAAAAGCCTCTGGGTGGTATTAAAATCACTGTTTATAAAGCAAACAGCCTTAATCCCTATGATTTTACATTTACCAATCAGGAAGGACTCTATGCATTTGACAATATAGAACCCGGCTCTTACAGGGTTACGGTTCAGTCTCAAGATTTCACCGAAAAGACACTGACGTTTGAGGCCGGAAGAGAGCAAGCCATTGCGACCCTGGAAACGGTATATTTAAAAAGAAAGAGCTTAAAGGGTACGCTGCATGGTGTTATTACCGACAGCAACGGCTTTCCGGTCAACAACGCGCTTGTGGTTTTGTTTAATGCAAATAATATACCTGTTCAAATAACGCATACCAATGATAAAGGTGTTTACCTGTTTTATAAATTGGATCAAGGCAGTTATATGATTATGGCTAAATGACCGATTTAAGCTTAGGTTTAAAGTGCATAAAAAAAGCGTCTTGAATTGGAAGAATCAATTTAAGACGCTTTCTTGTATGGTTCGATCAGGTTTTAGTTTTCGGCTTCGCTCTTACGCTCCGGAATTTTTCCGAGGAGAACAACTATCAGATAGAAAGCGACAAGGACGCCGAACACGCCGAGGAGACCAAATCCTGTTACTTCAAGACCTTGTAAAAGCTTTGTAATCATTTCATCACTCATGGTTCAAACCTCCTTCTTTTTTATAAGCCGACTATTCTGCCGATTAATACGAGAATCATACTTCCGGCAACAACTGAGCCCAATTGGCCTGAAACGTTAGCTGCAACGGACTGCATAAGGATAAAGTTCATTGGATCCTCGTCCTTAGCCATTTTCTGAATAACACGGGCGGACATGGGGAACGCAGAAATACCTGCAGCGCCAACCATGGGATTGATCTTTTCTTTTCTGAAGAGATTGATAAACTTGGCAAAAAGAACGCCGCCTGCTGTATCAAAAATGAAGGCCACAAGACCCATAAGCATTATAAGAAGAGTCTCTACAGTTAAGAAGTCTGAAGCTGTCATGGTGGTACCGATAGTGATACCAAGAAGAATAGTCACCAGATTGGCCAGTGTGGTTTGGGCTGTCTCAGAAAGTCTTCCAAGAACACCACATTCACGAATGAGGTTACCAAACATAAGGGCACCAACAAGAGCAACGCTTTCAGGAGCAACAATACCCGCAACTACGGTAACGGTAATAGGGAACAGAATCTTGGTCAGCTTGCTGACATTTTTCTGTTTGAAATTCATGCGGATTTTTCTTTCTTCCTTTGTGGTCAAAGCCTTAATAACAGGGGGTTGAATTATAGGAACAAGGGACATATAAGAATAGGCCGCAACAGATAGTGGACCTATCAATTTATCAAGCTTAAAAGCATTGGCTACAAAAATAGTGGTGGGGCCGTCTGCCGCACCAATAACACCAATGGCACCGGCTTCCTTAAGATCGAAACCCAGTAATAGAGCTACTATCATAGTAGCAAAAATTCCAAATTGGGCTGCTGCACCAAAGAACAGCATCAACGGGGTCTGGAATAGGGGAGAAAAGTCGATCATAGCTCCTACCGCTATAAAGATCAAAACGGGGAAGAGCTCATTGGCAATGGTATTTTCATAGAGAAATCCAAATACTCCTTTTTCACCACTGGCACTCTGTACAATTGTTGTAAGGGGGATATTGCACAATATGGCACCAAAACCGATAGGAAGCAGTAATGCCGGCTCATAGTCCTTTTTAATAGCCAGATAGATTAGAATGCCTCCGATTGCGAACATGACAAACATTCCAAGGAAATACATACCCACGGATGTACCTTGCTGATGCAATGATTCGATGAGTTCATTGAAATTGAATATCATTTGCTTGACGTCCTCCTGCTCTAAATTGATGTTTATCTTTATAAAATCTCATCTATTATATCACTTGACAAATTGGTGGGCAATAAATGTGCAAAATAATTTCAATGAAACTTTAATACAAAAACTTACTTTGCCTGTTTGAGTTTTAAATAGTAAACACCATCTATTTTAATATCTTCGCATTCAATTTCGCTGCTTGTCTGGGTAAATTTATTCTTGTAAAGCTTCTCGGCAATTTTACCGTATTCTCCGGCTTCTTCGGGCTGGTTAACACTGGAGATGACGTACTTGTCAAGGTCATTGTAAATGGTAATGATCTTCCCCAGGTTCTTAAGGTTCATATGCTGATCCATGAAGGCTTTGACAAAAGCAACCTGATTATTTTTTCTTTCGACGTCGCCTATGCTCTTGTGTTTGCCATTCTCATCGGTACCCTGACGATACCGTACAAATCCTTCGGCTTGTGAGCCATTAAGGGTTTGCAAGCCCTTTTTAATGTTAATGGTCAGATTCTGTGTAGGGTCTTTATATTTCATGAGATAAGGAACATCAATTTTAACACCGCCAAAATAATCAACAACTTTTTCAAAGCTGGAGGGCTTAATTAATACAAAATCATCAATGTAGATATCAAAAACTTCCTCTATCAAGTCAGCCGTAAAGTCATATTCGGCACTGCCAAAACGACCTTTACCATCTTTATATTCCAGGCGTTTTCCGATTGTGTGAGCAGCATTTATTTTGTATATACCCTTTGAGGAGCTATAGGATGACCAGACTTTTTTTAGCTTGTTTTTAACATCACTGCTATATTCTATGTAGATATCGCGAGGAAGATTAACAAGCTTAACAATATTATTCTGATCATCAAGGCTTGCAATCATGAGGGTATCATAATTAGCGCCTCCTTCATCAGGACCGATAACAAGGATATTAATACTGTTTTCATCAACCAGGCCTTTATAATATTTCTCATTTTTGGTCAACTGATAGGGCTTATCGTCTTTTTCACGACGATCAATAATGGTAGAACTTCCGTCTACGGGGCTGAGCACCCGGTCAATAAAACGAAAGGCAGGCAAGTTTTTAATGACATGTCCATATAAACCCAACAAAGAAACAATAATCAGTATTATCATTTCTATGATGGCTATTGCTTTCCATCTATTCTTTTTCACTTTATCACCTGTTTTCTTTTTGCTATCTTTTTTCAAGTCAATCACCCTACACATTTTTGCACATGACAGGTCAAGTGTCAATCTTGTTTCCAATACATTCCTGACGTATGAGCTCTTTTTTCTTAGGAATGTGCAAAAAGACAATAAGAATATGAATTTTTAAAATACTGAGATAGGAATATATTGAGTTTGTTACCAAAAAATATTTATTCAGGAGGAAAAATCATGAAAAAATTACTGGCTGTACTTTTAACGGCAACTATGGTGCTTTCGGTAATGCTCAGTGGCTGCGGCACGCAGAACACCCCAGCAACAGGGAACACTCCCGAACCTGAGAAAAAAATCACGATAGGCTTGGCGCTTGCTACTCAGAAGGAAGAAAGATGGTCCAAGGAAGCAAAGCACTTCCAGGAAGCTGCTGAAAAGCTCGGTGCGACAGTTGTTATCCAGGATGCCAACAATGATGAAAAAACTCAGAACGACCAAATTGAAAACCTCATCAATCAAAAGGTCGATGCTATTGTTTTGGTTCCCGCAAACAGCAAAACTGCAGGCACCTCTGTAAAGAAGATTAAAGACGCAGGAATTCCTGTTATGGCATACTCCCGTCTGATCAAAGATGTCCAGTATGATTGCTTCATAGGCTTCGATGTTGTTGATATCGGAAGATCTATTGCAAAGGCCGCAGTTATAAAGGTACCCAAAGGAAATTACATGATTATGAACGGCGGACAGACGGATATTAACTCCAAGCTCTATTGGGATGGCTATCAGGAAGTCCTTAAGCCATATATTGATAAAGGCGACATCAAGATAGTATCCGATCAATGGGCGGACGACTGGTCCAATGAGAAAGCGCTATCGCTGGCAGAAAACGCATTGACACAAAATAATAATGCTTGTGACGCATACATATGTTCCAATGACGGAATGGCAGGAGCTGTCATTCAGGCCTTGAAGGCCCAGGGGCTTGACGGCAAAACGCTGGTAGCCGGTTCTGACGGCGAAACGGCGGCACTCCAAAGAATTGTAGAGGGAACACAGACAACAACGCTTCTCTTCCCGTCAAAATCCATGGCTGAAAAAGCAGCAGAGGCTGCAATAGAAATGGCTAAGACTAAGAAGAGCCCTGCTTCTGCATCAGCTTCCAGTGAGGCGGGCTCTGTTAAGATCCCGACCATCTTTGTAAGTACCATTCCGGTTGACAAGGACAATATTAATGAAGTTATCATCAAAGCCGGTATTGCCAAGGTTGAAGATGTTTACAAGAACGTCGACAAAGCCCTCTGGCCCAAGTAATAGCTTGCTTAATTAGTGGAGAGAAGGCGTGTTTCTGCCTTCTCTCCACTAACAGAATTACGGGTTTACGGGTCGAGGCTTGTGGTGTGTTCCTTCGGTACACACCTCTTTGTAGGAGGTGAAAAAATGTTACGTGACTATATCCTGGAGATGAACGCCATAACCAAGGAATTCCCAGGAGTTAGGGCATTGGATAATGTGAGTTTCAAGGTAGGCAGAGGAGAAATTCATGCGCTTGTGGGAGAAAATGGTGCAGGAAAATCAACCCTGATGAAGGTGCTGAGTGGTGTCTATCCTTATGGAAGCTATGCGGGAGATATTCTTATTGATGGGAAGATTCAGCAGTTTAATCGCACCGGGGATGCAGAGATGGCTGGAATAAGCATTATTTATCAGGAGCTGTCTCTGGCTAAGAATCTATCCATTGCAGAGAACCTTTTCATGGGTGACGAACCCATGAAGCATTTTCTGATAGACTGGGATGAAATGTATTCCAAATCCAATACCCTGCTTAAAAAAGTCGGTATCGGAATGGATTCCCGCATATTGGTCAGGAATTTAGGTATTGGGCATCAACAACTGGTGGAAATTGCTAAAGCTCTGAGATGTAAAAGCAAAATTCTTGTTCTGGATGAGCCTACTTCTGCTCTTACGCAAAGTGAAGTCGAAATACTGCATCATTTGCTTAAAGCTTTAAGAGATGAAGGCGTCACATGTATATACATATCCCACAGAATTGAAGAAGTTTTTAAGATAGCAGACAGCGTAACGGTTCTGCGGGACGGCAAGACCGTAGATACAAAAAATATCCATGAGCTCAACGAAGAAGCTATTATCCGCTTAATGGTGGGCAGAAATCTTGCTGAGCGATATCCCCGTAAGGATCATCAGAGGGGCGAGCTTCTTTTTGAAGTTAAAAACTATTCAGTCAGGTATATTCGTGACAATAAGGAAAAACTGCGCAACATTAATTTCAAGCTATTCAAAGGAGAAATACTCGGGATAGCGGGTTTAATGGGTGCCGGGCGTACAGAGCTGGTTAACAGCTTGTTTGGTGCTTACAACGGCATTTCAAGCGGTGAGGTTTATCTTAAAGGGGCTCCTATCAAGATATCAACTCCCATGGATGCCATCAGGCACGGTATCGGCTTGATAACCGAGGATAGAAAAAACTTTGGGATAATCCCCACAGCATCTATCCGGGAAAACATAAGTGTTGCAAGCCTTGATAAAATCCCGGGTGGATTAGCCATCAGCGATACATCGGAAAGGGTAATGTGCCAATCCTTTGTATCGGATTTGAGGATTAAGCTTGGGTCTCTTGAAAATAAAATTACAAGTCTTAGCGGTGGCAATCAGCAAAAGGTTATTCTTGCAAGGTGGCTGATGACCGAGCCCTGCCTCCTTATACTTGATGAGCCCACCAGGGGAATTGATGTCGGTGCCAAGTTTGAAATCTATAACATTATCAATGATCTGGTGGAAAACGGGGTCGGAATTATTATCATTTCCTCGGAGCTGCCTGAAATTTTAGGCATAAGCGACAGGGTTCTGGTGATGCGAAACGGAGAATTAACAGGTGAACTCAATCAAAGTGAGGCCACTCAGGAAATAATCATGAACTATGCCACGGGGGTGAGTTAAATGGAAGTTAGGAAGAAAATTGACATTCGTTCCTATATATTGGTTTTTGCTCTGGCAGCCATCTGGATAGTATTTGAGATTTTAACCAAGGGAACGTTTTTAGAAGCCAGAAACCTCTCGACGCTTTTCAGACAAACGGCGTCAATAGCTATCATAGCAGTGGGGATGGTATTGCTGATTGTAGCCGGACACATTGATCTTTCTGTGGGTTCCATAGTTGCGTTTACCGGTGCTGTTAGTGCCATTATGCAATCGGTAATGGGCGTAAATACAGTATTTGCGATAATTGTTCCCATTGCTGTCGGTGTCATTTTTGCCGCATGGAACGGATATTGGGCAACCTATCAGAAAATTCCGCCATTCATTGTTACTCTGGCCGGCATGCAGCTTTTCAGAAGCTTAACCTTGATCATAACCAACAATCAAACCATTTCCGGCATGAAACCCAGCTTTCTTGTCATTGGACAGGGTTATCTTTCAAAGCTTAGCGGTTATATAATCTCTTTTGCCGGAATCACCTTATTTATTTTCCTTATTACAAAAGCCAGAGTGGATAAGCAGAAAAAAAATATTGCGGTTTCCTCAATGCAAAGCCATATACTCAAGATGGCTTTGATTGCGGTCCTTGTCATGGTATTTACCTTCATAATGAACCAATACAAAGGTATTCCCGTTCCTGTTATCATCATGATCGTTGCTGCAATCCTGATAGCCTTTGTATCTATGAAAACAAGGTTCGGCAGAAGGCTTTATGCCATAGGCGGCAATCCGGAAGCGGCAAAGCTTTCAGGCATCAATCTCAATAAGGAAGTCATGAGAATCTATATGCTGGTCGGAGCACTAAGTGCCGTATCCGGATTAATTCTCACTGCCAGACTTGATGCTGCAACCACCAATGCAGGTATTTCCTTCGAATTCAGCGCCATATCGGCTGCTGTTATCGGCGGAACCAGCTTCATGGGTGGTGAGGGAACAGTATTCGGCGCGATTGTAGGGTCACTGATCATGGCAAGCCTGACCACGGGAATGAGTCTTTTAAATGTAAGCTCCAATGTACAGGGGATATTTACCGGCATTGTTTTGCTAATAGCTGTCTGGTTTGATATCCTGGCAAGGAAGAAAGGGCGTGCATAGTAATAAGAAAATATACATTACCAGTTTATTACATCATATATATTTGATACAATTACAATATTGGACACTTTTGGATATGTCTAGCCTTAGCGGAGGTGTGAGCTGATGAACAGTAGAGATAGAATGATCCTATTTTCATTGATCCTCCTTCTGGTCGTTTTCCTTGGCGGTTGTAAGCAGGATTCTCTGACGAATATCATCTCCGATAAGGATACATCCGGTAATACAGAAAGTGAGCAGATGATTGAAATCGGGAACAACCAGGTTGTCATTGGGCTCGCATTGGGAACCCTGGCAGAGGAAAGATGGATTAACGAAAAAGAATACTTCGAGCAGGAGGCGTCAAAATACGGTGCCAAGGTCTTGACAAAGGACGCTAATATGGACGAGAAGCTTCAGCAGGAACAAATAGAGGAGCTTATCCGACAAAAAGTGGATGTATTGGTGATTGTGGCTGTAAATGACGAAACTGCTTCAGAATGTGTCAAATCCGCGAAAAACGCAAGCATTCCCGTGCTTGCGTATTCGCGTATGATCACCAATGCAGATCTTGATGTCTTTATAGGCTTTGATGCTATCGGTATTGGTGAGTCCCTCGCATCTGCTGCCGTAAACAGCGTTCCTAAAGGCAATTATTTCATCATTAACGGCTCTCAAACCGACAGTAATGCAAAAGCTCAGAAAAAAGGCTACTATAATATCCTGGACCCATACCTGTCCGCAGGTGAAATCACTGTTTCACTGGAAGTATGGTGTGACAATTGGTCTCCTGAGAAAGCCCAACTGGCGGTCAGAAAAGGGCTGGAATTATCAAACAACAAGGTGGATGCAATCATTGTATCAAATGACGGTATGGCAGGGGGCGTAGTTGAGACTTTAAAAGAGCAGAAACTGGAAGGAAAGATATTTGTTACGGGTACAGACGGTGATCTTAGTGCATTAAAGCGTATTAAAGATGGTGTTCAGACGGTGACGCTGCTATACCCGCAAAGAGAATTTGCTGAAGAAGGGGCTAGAGCCGCTATCAGCCTGGCCAATGACCTGGTACCGGCAGATGCCACTGGGAAAACCTTCAATGGGTTGAAAGATATTCCTACAATATTTGCCAGAACCGTACTGGTGACAAAAGAAAATCTTGATAAGACTGTGATACAGACAGGTATCAAAAGCCGTGAGGAAATCTATAACGATCTCCCGTAATTGGCAAAGGTGATCATGAAGAACTCTATGAACTCTTTCAGGGACTATTTGATAATATCTATCATGAACAGGGGGCTCCGATTCAGGCTGGTTGTTTTTTTTGCCTGTATTTCGCTGCTACCTCTTATCATATTGGGCTTGTTTTCGTATAATAAAGCTTCCAATACGATCAAGGATATCACCATTAAGTATTCAAGTGATTTCGTCAAGGAAATCAATACCAATATGCTGCTGCAATTTCAGAATATAAATGATATTGGCAGGGTTCTTTTGAACAATTCAACAGTCATGGATATTTTAACAAACGAAGCTCACGCAAGTGCTGAAAGATTCAATGAAGACAATCTGAAGATGAGCATCCTTCTAAAAATGATTAAGGATAGCAATGAAAGCATCTCCAGCGTTTACATACTGACACAGAAAAATAATAGTATTTTTGCTGTCGGGGATATAACCGAAGAACGCGGCATGGTGTTCTTGAACGAGGAATATCAGCAGAGCTATAAAGAATCTGAATTGTATATGAAAACCATTCAAGCCAATAAAAATATCTGGTGGCCGACACAGCCTGTACTTGGCAGGAATGTATTTATTCTGACAGAAAAACTGTATAATCAGGAGCATGGCGTATTAGGTGTGCTGGTTGTCCATCTGGATGTTGGCATGATGGACAGCATCTATAAAAATATAAGATTGGGAAAGAGCTCTGTTACCTATCTTGTATCCCCTGACGGGAGGATTCTGTTCCATCCCGACAAATCCTTCATAGGAAAGCTTTTAAGTAATAAAAACATTAAGGATCGCATTCAAAAAGAAGATGAGTCCAGTTTTATTATAAAAGAAAACAACCAATCCAAGTTTATCGTTTTTAATACCTTATCGGTCAATATGTGGAAATCGATTGTTATCACCGATTATGAAGAGCTGATAGCCGATGCCACAAATATCCGCGATGTATCCCTGCTGATCTCCTTTGCTTGCCTGGTTTTCGTGATATTCTTTTCAATCATTGTGTCAAAGAGTGTACTCAACCCGGTATATAAGCTGATGAGGCTCATGGAAAAAGGTTCAGCGGGCGATATGAAGGTCCGATTTAATGCCCTATACGATGATGAAATCGGACAATTGGGGAATTCTTTCAACAAAATGATGGTCAATATTGAATCTCTGATTCATATGGTTGAAAATGAAAGCGCTAAAAAAGTCGAAGCTGAAATCAAAGTTCTGGAATCTCAAATCAATCCGCATTTTCTTTATAATACCCTAGCCTCCATATACTGGAATGCCATGGCCAGCGGAAATTCAGAGATCGGAAAAATGGCGGCTTCTCTGTCCAAGTTCTTCAAGCTGGGTTTAAACAAGGGTAAAGAGTTCACCATTGTTGAAAATGAGGTTGAGCATGTAAAGGAATATCTTAGTATCCAAAGAATCATGTATCCACCCCTGTTTGATTACCAGATTGAAGCTGCTCCCGAGACTCTTCAATATAAGACGATCAAGCTTATCCTTCAGCCATTGGTTGAGAATGCGCTCTATCATGGGATGGAAAAAAAAGCAGACAAAGGATTTATTAAAATAGAAGTGATGAAAAAGGATGAACGTATTGTTTTCAAGGTTATAGATAACGGTGTGGGGATAAGCCGGGTCGGTCAGGAAGGAATTTCGGTCATCCTTGAAAATGGATTTGGTCTTAAGAATATTCGTGAGAGACTCTGTCTTTATTTTAATAATGATTTTACATTTGAATGCACCAGTGTTCCCAATATCGAAACTGTTTTTACCATAACAATCCCAGCGAGGACGTGAGGGGGTGGATGTTTTGTTCAAACTGCTAATCGTGGATGATGATACCATGATCCGTGAGGGGATTAAAAATGCGATCAACTGGCCTGAGCAGGGGTTTTCCGATGTTATAACCGCGGAGAACGGAGAGGCAGGGCTTACACTTTTCACTGAATTTTTACCCGAAGTTGTTCTCACAGATATTAAAATGCCTGGAATAGACGGTCTGGAGTTTCTAAAAGCGATAAAAGCCATAAAGCAAAACACAAAAGTCATTATCTTAAGTGGCTTTGACGATTTTTCTTATGCCCAAACAGCCGTTAAGCTGGGGGCTTTTGATTATGTGCTTAAAACAGCAGATATGGACGAAATGACTCGTATTGTAAAGCGGGCCATACAGGAAATAGTCGTTGAAAGACTTGAAGAGGAAAATGAACAAAAGCTGAGGCAGCAGCTCAAACTGAGCCTGCCGCTTCTTAAGTACCGCTATTTGAATCAATTGATTTTTGATTGCGATGACCTGGATCGATTGGTCAATATGATGGCTTTTGTCGACATTCACTTTTCAAGCGAGACTTTCTTTGTGTCGGTCGTTGAATTGGATGATTTAACGCATTTCACAGCTGAGATTCCTGAAGAAAAGCGCCTCATTTTTAAAATGAAGGTATTTGATATTATAAATGAGATGTTTTGCCCGCTGGGTTTGTGCTTTGAAACCAAGAATGAAGAATTTGTATGTATCTATTTTTGCGATGAGAGGCTGAGTGTCAATGATAACAAAGCTATTTTCACTGCCAATATGGAGGCTGTCTGTGAGGCCGTGGCGGATAAAACCAATATGAGCATCAGTATTGGCTGCTCCCGAGTCGGAAATGGATTAGTCTCGGTAAAACCTTGCTATGAAGAGGCAAAACGGGCTTTGGAGCACAGGCTTTTTACCGGTAAGGGCAGTATTATCCATATTGAAGATATTGCAGGTTATACCAGCTTGCATTATCACCTGAATAAAGAGCATGAGAACAAGCTTCTCTCCTCACTGAGAGTTGGAGATCGAAATATAGTCACAAAAACCATTGAGAGTGTTTTTGACGATATGAAGCGGTGCAGAAACCTGGAAGTCAATAACTTTCATCAGATATGCATAGAGCTATTCTGTATCGCATCGCGGATTGTATCGGAATTCGACATGAATATGGAGGAGATATTCGGTAAGAAATTCCTGTATTTCGATGAGGTGAAAAAATATAAAACACTTATCGAAACCAGGAAGTGGATGGTTTCTGCCTTTAATCAGCTTACGGATCATATTCTGAATACAAAGATTCTTAAGACAAAGAGGATTATTGAGGAAGCCAGATCTTATATTGATCAAAATTACGAAAAGGAATTATCCCTCGAACTCATGACTGAAATGTTTCACATCAGCCCCAATTATTTTAGCAGCCTGTTCCGTCTGTCGGTTGGCCAGAGTTTTATGGAATATATCATAGAACGGAGAATTGAAAAAGCAAAAAAACTTTTGGGTCAGAAAGATGCAAGGTCCTTTGAAATCGGTGAGAAGGTTGGCTATGATAATCCTTATTATTTCTGTAGAATATTCAAGAAATACACCGGGCTCACTCCCTCGGAATATCGGGACAGCCTGAAATGAATGTCAAATATAAGCAATTGTGACTTAGTCACATGACCGAGCGAAGAGAACGTATATAATAAAAGCGACAGGAGGTTTTATTATGTTACAGTTCCTTCAAAAGAAAAGTACAGACTCAATCCATGTAAAAGAGATGGACAACCTTATTGGAAAGGTGAATTTAATCGATATCAGGGAACCCTATGAGTATAATAGCGGCCATTTACCTTCGGCCAAGAATGTTCCAATGAACAGGATTTTATCGGAACCTAAGGAATATCTAGATAGGTCCCAGGAGTATTATGTGATATGCCAGTCGGGTGCAAGAAGCATGAGGACATGCGGGGTATTGAAAGACATGGGCTATAACGTCATTAATGTGGCCGGTGGTACCGGGGGATATAGAGGGCTCCTTGAAAGATAGCCTTAACGCTTTTTACACAAAAGCCATATAATCACCCATAATACCAAGCTCAAGGCCAATAAAACAGCCTTATTTATCAGCCATATGCCGTTCTGGTCTCCGGTATACCGAATGAATGGATAGACATACTCCACGCCGGGGAAACGGAGTAAGCTGCGGGTTAGCATGGCTAGGAGCCAAATGATTCCGGAAATTAAGGTTGCGATATGCTCCTGAGAAGAGCAAAGACCGCAAAGTAAGCATAGCGTGGAGAGAAAAAAAGCGGGAGCCAGATATATCAAAAACATTTCTCCAAGAGGCATTTCATTTCTGGCAAAAGATACTACAGCCATGCCTGCGAAAGCAAAAATGCTGATAGTGGAGAATACCGCGGCAAAGCGGGCAGAGACCCATGTGAACAGGGATTTACTTTGGGATGCGATGATGTCGAAGCTTGCGTCTGCTTTTGTTTTACCCCATTCACCTACAGCGATGGCAGCAAAAAAAGGAATTACTACCTCAAAGCCAATACAACTTAGGTTAAGCAGTTCGCCGCCGAAAAACGCAAGGAACGCCAAAACTGCAACAAAGGAAGCTGAAATCCATATTGGATTTGTCCCCATGATTTTGTGTTCGTACAGCAAGCGTTTCATGATTCTGTCCTCCAAAACTTACGCTTGCGTAAAAGCATAATCCCTGAAAGCAGACCGCTGCCTATCAGAAAACACAGGTTTGCCATCACACTTCCCATATCGTGGAACGGAAATTCAGGATGCTGCCATAAAAGCTTCAGCAAATCTCCGGATATAATCAGATAAAACGGCTTTTTCTCTGCGGAGCTGACAACCATAGCGTTGAGAATAAACACTACGGAAATTAAGAAATAGAACAGGCGTATATCCATCAGAGCCGGAAGCGCAACCGCACAGCAACCGATAAAAAAGCTGACGGGAAGACCACTGACAATCAATACTTTAATAAGTGGCGTGACATAATCCATCATGTGGGCGTCAAAGGGACTGAATGCGGCATAAACCACGGTATTCAGTGAAATAAACAGGGCAATCATCGTCAGCGTATAGATAAAACCACTGAGAAGCTTTCCAATGACATATTGTCCTTTACTGATCGGAGCTGCCAGGAACAGGGAATGAACTCCTGTTTTCTTGTCCACAGGTATCCGGCTGGACAATAGAAACATCAATCCAAAAATCAAAATCAGTCCGTCAATGCTCATGGTTCGATATATGAAATAGACCGGCTGTGCAAGAAACTCCAACCTTGCAAGATTCTCTACTGACGGGAAATTATCAAGCAAAGCGACCAATGTGGCAACAAGCAGCACACCCCATGTGGCAAGCCTGAAAAAAAACATTTTGCATTCATAGTGAATGATAGAAAGAACATTACGCATGCGTTTTTCCTCCCATACAGTACACATAAGCATCCTCCAGTGTTGCTGCCACGGTCTCTACCTGGGGGAACACTGCTTTTTCATCTACAATTCTGGCATACAGGCCGCTGTTTTCGTATGTCGTGGATATGACTACGGCTTTCTTTTGAAGCTCAACCAGCTCTTCTTCGCCATTTAAAAGCATGACCTTGGTTTTTCCATCGACTTGACGCATCAGACCGGCGACAGAGCCGCTGAAGAATAGACGGCCTTTTTGCAATACAGTTAATTCCTCGCAGAGCTGATAAATATCCTCTACGATATGCGTTGAAAGTAATACGGTTTTCCCGTCCTTTGCAAAGCGTGACAGCACCCCGCGAAAGCGTACCCGTTCTTCAGGGTCAAGTCCCGCAGTCGGCTCGTCAACAATCAAAACCTGCGGGTCACCGACAAGCGCCTGTGCAATACCAACTCGGCGTTTCATACCGCCGGATAACTGGCCGATTTTCCTCTTTGAAAACTCAAGCATATCCACCTGTTTCAAAATCTCACGCACTCTCTCTGTGCCATGAACACCCTTTAGCACCGCCATATAGCTCACGAAATCGATTACGGAAAGTGACGGATATAGAGAAACCTCCTGCGGCAAATACCCAATTCGGGCGCGCACCTCGTCGCCGTGTTTTTTGGTATTGAAACCGCAAATAGAAATTACTCCGCTTGATGGTTGTAAAATGGTAACGAGGGCTTTCATCAGCGTGGTTTTGCCCGCGCCGTTGTGGCCCAGAAGGCCATAGACACCACCGGATACAGAAAAACTGACACCATCCAATGCTTTTACGCCATTTCTGTATTGCTTTGTCAGATTGGTAATCTCAATATTGTACATGACGCACCTCCTAATATCTACAAATGTAGTTTTATTGAGCAAAAAAATAACTACCTTTCGGTATAACTGTCGCGGTATTCCGGCGGAGTCATAAGCGCCGGATAGGGATAAAAATAGGTACGGCTTACCATTGCCGAAAACGCAATCACAAAAGCAGCAAAAAGAGTCAAGACAGCCATGGTGACGATATATCGTTCCTTTGACGGCTTGTTCAAAATATAGCTGAACCGCTGCTTTACAAGCAAGAAGCCCAAAGCGTCGATTTTACCAAATGCGGCTTTTCCCGATCCTGCTGACAGCTCCATCAGTCGCAGCATGGCGGTGGCATAATCCACCGAAGATGTTTTTTCGGTTAATATCTGCAGCGTATAAGCATCGCAATCCATTTCACAGGACAGTGCGAAGTCGTTTTTAGCGATCCAAACAAAAGGATTAAACCAGTTAAGGCAGCACGCCAAGTCGTAGATACGCTGAAACAAGTGATGCTTTCTCTTGATGTGCGTAAGCTCGTGGGAAAGCACAATTTGAAGTTCACTATCTGTAAGCTGCCTGACAATATCTTCATTGAGAATGACGGTGGGGTGCAGTAAGGTCACGACACAGGCGGGATCTTTCAAAGGCCCAAAACGTAGCTCCGGCATTTGCTTCATTCGGATTGCTGCTCCACACTCGATATAAATCCGACAAACACGCTCGTCAGAGCAGGCGGGATATTTTTTGATGGCCCGATATGCAAGAAGACCACGCAGAGAATAGTATAGCAAAAAGAGTACAGCGCCTGATGCCCAAATCATACATGCGATCTTATAGCCGTAGATCCAAAGCGTTTTCTCCGGAGGAACTAACTGTACTTGTGGGACAATGAATGGAATAAGAAAGAACGCGGTTCCTAGCACACCAAACCACAAGGGCAGGACAAGATGAAGCACCTTTTTTGCAAAAAGAAGCACCAAGGTAAACAAGCTGCCTGCCATTGTCACAAAGAGTACGATGTTAAACAGATTACCGATTGCCTGCATCTTTTTTCTCCCGTTCCTCAATAAGCTTTTTCAGAGCTTGCAGCTCATGGTCCGATAGATTTCCGCTTTTGACAAAGCCGGAAACCATACGAGCAAGTGAACCGTCGAATACGCGGTTTAGAAACGTTTTGCTTTCCGCAAGCTGACATTCGTTTTCCGACACAGCGGGATAATATAAATATCCCTTGCCTTGGCGCTCGGTTTTGAGTGCACCTTTTTTTACCAGGCGGGCAAGATATGTTTGAATTGTCGTGGTACTCCATCCGGAATGATCTAAGCATGCTAAAATATCTTGAAGCGTTTTGGGTGCTTGGTCCCAAACGATTTTCATTACCTGCCATTCCGATTCGGAAATCGAAACGTGATTTTCCATAGCGCCTCCATTGGTTGATGTTTTGTAGTTTTATTATATAGATTAAACTACATCCCGTCAATCAATTTGAGCGAGCCACGTTGGATATATGTTAGCAAATAGTATAAACTGCCACATTAAGCCTTGTTACACATAAGAGAAAGTAGTATAATGTGTACCATCGCAGTAAAGTCTATTTTTTATTGAATGGAACCTACACAGATAAAGTATGCGCACAAAAGAAAGGGTTTTGGGTATCATGAAAAAGTTTATAGAAGATTTTAAAAGCTTTGCTATAAAAGGAAATATTATGGATTTGGCAATCGGTGTTATCATTGGTGGCGCCTTCGGAAAGATTGTCACATCATTGGTTAATGATATTATTACACCCTTGTTAGGCCTTCTTATGGGCAAGATGGATCTTTCTGAAATCGGGTACGCATTTAAAGGTACTGATGTTGTTTTAAAATACGGTGCCTTCCTTCAAAACATCATCGACTTTTTAATTATTTCTCTCAGTATTTTTGTTGTGATTCGCTTCTTGAACCAATTTAAGAAGAAAGAAGAAGCAAAGACTGAAGCGGTTGCTGAAGTTAAGATTACAAAGGAAGAAGAGCTCTTAACCGAAATCAGAGATTTATTGAAAAACCGGAATAACGAATAATCCTTAAACTGGTTTTTCGTTCTGTTCTTGTTGGCCTTGGCGGCCTTTGAATTTTCGCATGATGAAATCCCGACCAAACATGCCTCCTAAAAATAAAAGGCAGGAAACAACAAAAAGAGAAATGGCAAAAATGTAATTCTGGCTTTGTATGTTTGCTCCAATCAGCGATGATCCTAAAAGCCCCGGCATTCTGGCCACCGTATAGATTGAGAAGAAGCGTAAAGGCCTAATGGGAGACAACCCTGCCGCATAGACCAGGATATCCTTGGGGAGGCCCGGTATTAAGAACAAAAGGAATATAATGATTTCCAGCTTATGCGAATTCATTAAAAACTTAAACTTTTCAAGACTTTTTTCTGAAAGAAGCTTACCGATTACTTTATGCCCAAGAAAACGTGCTGCAAAGAAAGCAATGGCGGCTCCTATGAGTATGCCCAAAACTGAATAAACGGTACCCAGCAGAGAACCGAAAATATATCCTCCGGCTATCTGAACGAACTCACCGGGAATAGCTGCTATAACAACCTGCAAAATTTGAAAGGCGATAAAGACCAAAATGCTCAGACTTCCATAAGAATCAATAAATTCCTGGAAATCCTTAGGGTCACGGATAAGATTTGTAATTTCCGGACCAAAGATAATAGTCAATATAATCAAAATCGAAACAAAACCAGCGATTACCAGTATATATTTTATCTTTGATTTATCTATCTTATTAAAGGTCATGCAAGCTGCTCCTTATAATGTTCTCAAATCCGACTGACTTCTATTATTTTAGTCTTTCCTCGATTATTTTTGTAATCCGCTTCATTATAACATGGAAAATGTTATTAAGGCACTTTCTAACATAACTTTAATGTATGTTTAATCGAGCCTCCAAGTTATATTAAACTGTCAGGGCAATTTTGTTATCTTTAAGCCCGGAAAATAGGGATTTTACATTGATGGACAGGCAATAAATGACAAAGAGAGGATTTATGATATAATTCATATAAACAGCACAAACACTTATCTCAAGCATTTTCGACCAACTAAAGCAAAAGGTTCAGCAGTAAGGGTGAGGATATGTCTAAAAGTGGATTGGAATACTGTTCAACCCGAGTAGAAAACTATATTAAATATAGACCAGGCTATCCAAAAAGACTTGTTGATTTTCTATACACAGAAGGCGGGTTTTCACGTGAATCCGTCATAGCAGATATTGGTTCAGGAACAGGGTTGTTTACAAGGCTGCTTCTGGAAAGAGGCAGTCGTGTTATAGCTATTGAACCTGACAATACCATGAGAATGGTAGCAGAAAGACTTCTCGGTGATGAGTTTCAAAGGTTTGTTTCCATCATGGGAACTGCAGAGAGTACGACGCTTCCCGATTGCTCAGTCAACCATATCGTCTGCGCCCAGTCCTTTCATTGGTTCGATCTGGAAAAGTGTAAAAGCGAGTTTATAAGAATTCTAAAACCTAATGGTACAGTTATAATAATATGGAATAAACGAATTGTTGAAAGTGATGCATTTTCCTTGGAATACGAACGTCTCCTTCAGCGCTATGCCTTTAATCCGGAAAAGATGCAGCTTAATAAAATTTCAGAAACAGAATGCTCAAAATTCTTCGGATCGGATTGTTATTCGGTCATTTCATTACCAAACCAACAGGTCCTTGATCTGGATGGAATCAAAGGCAGGTTTTTATTTGATGACTGCCTTCCTGAGGTAGAGGATGAAGGATATAACGAGATGATAACTGAGCTTGTACACCTCTTTGATCAATTCAGCCAATCCGGCAAGATCGTCATGCGTTATGAAACCGAAGCCTATGCCGGACGCTTTAGTATCGCGTAATAATCGTCAATGGAAGGATAATATAAAAGGTTGGAAGCAGTGAACGAAACTCACTGCTTCTTGTTACGCCATAGATAAAAAACTGAGTTTTACATCATATTTACAATTTAGGGATGATTGAAATATAACTACCGATAAATTTTTCGGCAAAAACATAAGATTTGCATATACATTGCCGGAAAAATCGGAATTTTTTATTTCGATTGCTCCTTAGGTCGTTGACTTTTAAGATATGCAATGCTAATTTTAAATATGGTTCATATTCGAGCTGTTTTTGTTCTTGTTTTTTGTGATTGAAATCACATTCTCCAGGGACTGTCAGTGATACAATTTTAGACTAGGACAAATGAAAGGAAAGATACGCATGCAGAAGCAGGTTATATATTTTGATCACGCCGCTACAACCTATGTGAAACCTGAAGTGTTTGAAGCCATGAAACCGTATTTTGTTCAGGAATATGGCAATGCCTCATCCATCTATTCCATAGGACGCTCCAATAGAAAAGCCGTTGAGGATGCCCGCATCTCAGTAGCTAAATCAATAGGCGCATCAGAGCCCTCCGAAATCTATTTTACCGGCTCAGGCACTGAATCCGATAACTGGGCCATTAAGGGTGCAGCCTTAGCTTTAAGAAAAAAAGGCAGGCATATCATTACCTCAAGCATCGAACATCCTGCGGTATTTGCTACCTGTGAGTTTCTTAAAAAAGAAGGCTATGACATTACCTTTATTCCTGTTAATGGGGAGGGTTTAGTTAATCCTGATGACGTGGACAGGGCTATTCGTCCTGATACTATTTTAGTAACCATTATGGTGGCCAACAATGAAATCGGAACAATTCAACCCATTAAGGAAATAGCTCAGGTGTGTAAAAAACACGGTGTGCTCATCCATACAGATGCGGTTCAGGCTGCTGGCAATATACCATTGAATGCCAAGGATTTAGGTGTGGATCTTATGTCCATATCAGGCCATAAATTTTATGGTCCAAAGGGGACAGGCATACTCTATATTCGAAAGGGTGTCAGAATAGAGAGCATCATTCATGGGGGACATCAGGAAAGAAATCGGCGGGCCGGAACAGAAAATGTCCCCGGAATCATAGGATTCGCCAAAGCACTTGAACTGGCAACACTTAATATGGATGCTCACTACGAGAAGCTCCTTCGCCTTAGAGAACGTGCTTTAAAAGGTATCACTGAAAGAATTCCCCATATTCGTGTTAATGGCAGCCTGGAAAAACGTCTCCCCGGCAACCTGAATGTTTCTTTCAGATTTGTTGAGGGCGAGTCGGTGCTTCTCATGCTTGACATGAAGGGTATTAAGGCTTCGAGCGGCTCAGCATGTACGTCGGGTTCGCTGGATCCATCCCATGTCCTCCTGGCTATTGGCTTACCTCATGAAATTGCCCATGGTTCGTTAAGATTATCCTTTGGAGAAGCAAATACAGAGGATGAAGTTGATTATCTGGTAGATTGCTTGGATGAAATCATCACTAAGCTTCGTAATATGTCCCCATTGTTTGAAGATTTTATCAAGGGAGAGTGAGTTTTATGTATAGTGAAAAAGTTATGGACCATTTTTCAAATCCCCGCAATGTGGGTGAAATAGACAACGCTGATGGCGTTGGACAAGTCGGCAATGCCAAGTGTGGCGATATTATGAAAATGTATCTTAAAATTGAGGATGGCATAATAACCGATGCCAAGTTCAAAACCTTTGGCTGTGGCGCAGCCGTTGCAACAAGCAGTATGGCTACTGAAATGCTCATCGGAAAAACCATTAAAGAGGCTGAACAAATCAGTAACAAAGCAGTTATGGAGGCTCTGGACGGCCTGCCCCCGGCAAAGGTTCATTGCTCTGTTCTGGCCGAGGAAGCTATAGCTGCCGCTCTTCAGGATTACAGAGTAAAAAACGGATTTGACGAGGATATGCTCTATGAAGGCTGCAGCGGGTGCTGCGGAAGCTGTGGCGCCCATGACCATGAGATTGAATCCTTCATTGATGACGAAGAATAATTTGTTTTAATGTATAACACATAATAAAAGCCTGGTAGAATGTATATAAGGGTCTACCGGGCTTTTTTCAAATATGAAAATCCGGAGGTTGGTTGCATAAATGCGAGGTTTTCTTGCACTTGAACTTAATGATGAGACAAGGCAAATTCTTGCTGGAATTCAAAACAGGCTCAGAGAAGAAGGGGTAAGAGGTAATTTCAGCATACCTGAAAATCTTCATTTAACTATAAAATTTCTGGGAGAAATTGACGTAATACAAGTCAAAAAAATCCGCAGCATGATAAAAAATGTGACCGAACTACACCATTCTTTTGTTTTAACATTAAACTTCTTTGGTAAATTTGAAAAAGGGAATAAATTGATACTATGGGCTGGACTTAAAAGAAACGAGCTTTTACACAAGCTCTACAGTGATGTAGAGACCAAGTTGGGGTCTATTGTACCCGGACTGGACGAAAAAAGCTATTCCCCCCATATAACTCTGGTAAGAGAAGCGGTTTCAGACAAGGTGTTTTCAGAATTACAGAAAAACTTGGGAAAAGTAGACCATTCATTCCCGGTTTCTGGATTGTCATTAATGGAAAGCACCAGGAAAGATGGACGTTTAGCCTATATAAGGCAGGCCTATGAAACCTTTAAACCAGAATGATTGGATGATGTGAAAAATATAATGGTATAATATAATAATCTTACCCGTTACCAGAGTTCGTTCCTAAAGAACGAACAACAGGGGTGCGGAACGCACCAACAAGCCTCGACCCGTTAACAAGCCTCGACCCACAAGAGAAATCAAAAATTTCGAACGCCTAAAGGTAACAGGCACCCAAGTTATTGAAACACTTTGTGTTATACTGATTATCACCTAACCAAAGGAGGGGGAGTATGCCGGAGACTATAAAAAAAGCCGTGATTGTTATCCTCAAAATTGCATTGGCGATTTTGGCAATCTTCCTTTTCACTAAGATATGGAAATACATTGTTCCGTTTATTCTGGCATACTTCTTTGCCTCACTGATTGAACCATTTGTTAAGCTAATTGAAAAAAAGCTTCGAATTCCAAGAAAAATTGGATCTGTATTTTCGATACTGGTGGTACTAGGCACCATCGGAGCCATCTTTACCTTCCTTATTTCAAGGCTGATAAAAGAAATTGAGAATGTCTACCAAACCATAGAATTTAATATTGATAAAATATCGGACTTTTTCAACAACTTGGTCGAACAGATCAATGGTATCTATATCCAACTGCCTGTGGAGATCACTGATATTATTAACCGGGCGGCAGAGGATGTTACCAGCAATCTTAAAGATATTTTGAGACCCATTGTTAATGTAGCTCAGGTTCCCATTCAATTTGCCCTGTTCTTGCCCCAGGTATTAATTTTCATATTGGTAACCATTTTGGCTACCTATTTTATGTCCAGTGACAAGCATACCATTTTGAGATTTCTGGATGGCCAGATACCCACTAACTGGCTTAAAAGAACGCGAGGCATTACAAATAATGTTTTTGTAGCTCTGTTTGGCTGGCTAAGAGCCCAGCTTATAATCATGAGCATAACATTTTCGGAAATTTTGCTGGGCCTTTTAATTATTGGAGTTGAGAACGCACTGCTGATTGCCCTGATAATTGCATTGGTCGACGTATTGCCGGTTTTGGGAGCAGGCTCAGTTCTCGTACCGTGGTCCATCATCAATCTTATAGCAGGCAATACCAAGCTGGGCTTATCAACCTTCTTGTTATATGTTATTGTTCTTTTTGTGAGGCAACTCATTGAACCGAAGATTGTAGGACAACAAATTGGCGTTCATCCCCTTTTCACCTTGGCCGGCATGTATATCGGCCTTAAACTGCTAGGTGTATTAGGGATGTTCGTAGGACCTTTAACGGTTGTTATTGTGAAGTATATCCTTGAAGGAATCCTTAAGGACGACAGTTTTAAAAATTGGTATGAACGAAGTTTTCATTCCAAGGGGAAGGTGGTTCTGGCAACTGAGCCCGCAGAAAAAGAGAGTGATAAAAAGACAGGGGATAAACAAAAGTGAACAAAAATTGAGGTACGTTCCTTTGGAAACGTACCTCTGTAAACGCCTAAAGGTAACAGGCGGGGTTCTTATTACGAAGTAACAAGCTTTGCCTTACCCGTAACGCATTCTTCGCTTATTGCGAAGCAACAAGGTTCCCGGGACCCGCAAGCAATCTTTGATTGCGTAAGCGGGTGGGGTTCTTATTTTAACCCCTCGTAAAGCTTTGTCAGAGCCTTTTTTTCGATTCTTGAAACATAGGATCGGGAAATCCCCAGACTTTCAGCCACTTCCCTCTGAGTTTTGCCGTTGTTGCCGCAAAGGCCGTAGCGTAATCGTATAATAACCTGTTCGCGGCCTTCCAAAACACACTTAATGAGCCTGTACAACTTCTTTATTCTCTGAGTAAGATCAACTTTTTCGTCAACCTCCTCATCCTCACTGCCGAGAATGTCGATTAGGGCGATTTCGTTACCTTCCCGATCAGTCCCCAGAGGTTCATTCAGCGAGACCTCATTCTGAAGTTTTTTTGAAGCTCTTAAGTGCATCAGAATTTCATTTTCAATACAACGGGCGGCATAGGTCGCAAGACGGATTCCTTTGGAGGGGTCATAACTTGATACAGCTTTAATCAAGCCAATGGTTCCAATTGAAATAAGATCGTCAGAATCAGTATTGGTCACCGAGTATTTTCTGGCAACATGGGCAACCAAACGGAGATTGTGTTCGATGAGAATATTTCTTGCATTTTCTTCGCCCTTTCTGCAGTCCTCTACGTATTTCTGCTCGTCTGTGGCAGAAAGTGGCTGGGGAAAGGACTGAGGCCCTGTTATAAAGCCTGCCAGAAAGTATTGAGATAAAAATCTGGTAACGAGCTCTTGCAAGGAAGACAAAATCATACTATACCTCACAACCATAGTTGCCACAATAATATATGCAATGGGACAAAAGAATGCTACCATGCTTTATGAAAGAAGGACAATCCAAATGTTTAATTGCATAACCTTGATTTTTATCTTGCAAAAATATATCCTATAGGTGTAATAACAATTCATTGTTTGAGGTGTTTTAATGGATAATCTAATTAGAGAGATGAAAGCCAGATACACAACTTTCAGCAAAGGACAGAAATTGATAGCCAGTTACATTATGGATCATTATGATAAAGCCGCTTTTATGACGGCAGCAAGGCTTGGTGAAGAGGTCGGTGTAAGTGAATCCACCGTAGTGCGTTTTGCCATTGAGTTAGGTTATGATGGTTATCCAAAGCTACAGAAGGTTTTAAGAGAAGTTATAAAAAGCAAGTTGACTTCAGCCCAAAGACTGGAAGTCTCATCGGCTCATATTGATTCTGAAACTGTTTTAAAAAGTGTGCTTCAATCTGATTCCAACAAGATCCGCGCAACGCTGGAAGAGGCTGATGCCGAGACTTTTAATCATGTTGTAGAAGAAATACTGCAGGGTGACAAGATTTATATTCTGGGGGTCCGGAGTTCTGCACCTCTTGCGAGTTTTTTAGGTTTTTATTTCAATCTCATTTTCGAGAATGTACGGTTGGTACATACCACCAGTGTCAGTGAAATGTTTGAACAGATCGTTAATGCGAAAAAAGGCGACGTGGTTATTGGTATCAGCTTCCCGCGCTATTCCAAACGTACATCAAAGGCCATGGAGTTTGCCAAGAAACAGGGTGCTACTGTAATCGCAATTACCGATAATGAAACCTCACCTTTGGCTATTCACTCAAAATACAGCCTTTTTGCTCGCAGCGATATGGCTTCTTTTGTGGACTCGCTGGTTGCACCATTATCAATGATTAACGCTCTCATTGTGGCTATTGGATTAAAACGCAAGGAAAATATTCATACTACCTTGGAAAAGCTTGAAAAAATATGGGACGAGTACCAGGTTTACGAAAAGGACGAGCATTATACAGAACTGGCTCATGACTAATGCAACGTTGAAATTTTACGTTGGAGGGTTTAAAGCAGCTAATGGCAAACCAAGTGGGAATAGTAGGTGCCGGTGCCGCCGGTCTGATGGCGGCAGGCAGAGCAGGAGCTTTGGGTAAAAAGGTACTTGTATTTGAGAAAAACAATCGTTCAGGCAAAAAGCTTTTAATAACTGGCAAGGGAAGATGCAACATCACCAATAATTGTCAAATGGATGAGCTTCTTTCCAATATCCCGGGAAACGGAAGATTTCTTTACTCTTCTCTGCATCATTATAACAACTATGACATTATGGACTTCTTTGAAACGAATGGTGTCCCATTAAGGACTGAGCGGGGAAATCGCGTCTTTCCCAAGTCTGATCGTTCCTATGATGTGGCTGATGCCCTTATTCGCTATGCCCAAAGACAGGGGGCGCAATTCCACTATCATTCCCCTGTAAAGGATATCATCTGTGAGAATGGTAGGGTAGCGGGACTAAGGCTTCAAAACAATGACTTCTATGAGTTGGATTCAGTGATTTTGGCAACGGGCGGACTTTCTTACCCCATGACAGGCTCAACGGGTGACGGATACCGGATAGCACAGGAGCTCGGTCATACTCTGGCAGAGCCCAAGCCATCCCTGGTTCCCCTTGAAACTAAAGAAAAATGGGTGACTGAGGTTCAAGGGCTTGCCTTAAAGAATGTAGGGCTTACAGTATATGACAATGCTGGAACCAAGGTTTACCAGGAGCAAGGTGAAATGCTCTTTACCCATTTTGGGGTTTCAGGGCCTATGATTTTAAGCGCAAGCCGTCATATTCTTGATTGCGGCTTTAAGGATTCAATCCTTAAGATTGACTTAAAGCCCGCGTTGGATGAAGAAACACTGGATTTGCGCATACAGAGGGATTTTTCGAAATATTCAAGAAAGCAGTTCGATAATGCCTTAGGTGATCTGCTTCCTAAGAGCTTGATCCCTATAATTGTTTCACTCTCAGATATTCCTTCCGAAAAGCCGGTTAATCAAATAACCAAAAATGAAAGAAGGGAGCTTGTAACGCTTTTTAAGGGTTTAAAGCTTACCGTTTCCAAAGCACGCCCAATTGAAGAGGCAATAGTGACGGCGGGGGGAATTTCAGTCAAGGAGATCAATCCTGCCACAATGGAATCCAAGCTTGTCAAAGGGCTTTATTTTGCAGGTGAAATGATTGATGTCGATGCCTATACCGGCGGGTACAATCTGACCATTGCCTTATCAACAGGCTATACAGCGGGAAGCAACGCATAAACGCACCTTTACTGTATCAACCAACCTATTAGGGGGAAAACTAACAGCTACCGGCATGACCGTACGCTAGCCTTAGGAGTTGGTTGCATGGAAAACCTATTAAAAATGTTATCCTTATTAATGATGGCGATACTTATCACTACCCAGCTTCTTTTGACTTCGCCCTATCGGTCAAAGCTCACGGATGATTCCATGAACGGTAGGACCCTTAAAACATATGAAACCTTGATTTATAAAGGAACATTTTCGTTGAATGCTTTAGGCAATTATACACCCAATACAGCGGCTGTGCTTATTAATGGCGCCCTATACAAGACGGTTGACGCCTTTCCGGTAGAACTATCGATTTCAGACGGCGATGTTGTTGAAATTCAGCTTAAGCTTGACGCCTCACCTTTTTATGTTTTTCTGTTATCTCAAAAAGGGCAGCTTATAACAGATCTGAAAGGAAGTACAGTATTAATCAACCCTGGTGTAAATCGTATCTTTAAAGTACGTACATTGAAGGCTGAATAAACGGTCCTTGCGGATTAAGTTCTTGTGAAGCCCGTACTCGGTTTGCTTTAGTTGCTATGTTTAGAAAGGTTATTCTTGTTATGATCAGCCAATTGAAATATAATAATCTTACCTGTCACCTTTAGGCGTTACCGAAATTAAAATTTCGAACGCCTAAAGGTGACAGGTACCCAAGTTATTGAAACACTTCATGTTATAATCATTAATAGTCATGTATATGCACATGATTTTTCAACCATTGAGGGAGGGCAAAACCATGGAACTTGATAATAAAAATTATGGCAGCAAGGATGTGGTCAAGGCTGCCATTATGATATCCCTTACCAATGACAGAGAAGAAGAAAAGGAACTGAAAAAGAACTTTGCAATAAAGGGCATTAAAACGGTTGCTGTGGATTATGGCGGCGAGTTTATCAGTTCCGTCATGAAAATCGTTGAGAGAGCTGTGGTTTCTGCCAAACGAGAAGGTGTCATTGAAGAATGTCACAATGAGGAAGGGGCGGTAGCCGGAGCTGCACGAGAGGCCTTATCCCAGGTTATGCCCAAGGCCTTAGGTTTAAATGTCGGGGGGAAGATTGCAGTAGCCCGCTATGGCGAACATGTAAGCGTTGCGGTATTCTTTGGAATTGGACTCCTGCACCTTAATGAAATTGCCATTGGAACCGGCCACAGGGTGGTTTGAATAAATGCAGCTTTTTTTTGCGGGGGTGTTTTATGCAACCAATACAGATAGCTATTGACGGTCCTTCGGGAGCCGGAAAAAGCACAATAGCCAAGTACCTTTCCCAGAGACTTGGAATTATGTACCTTGATACAGGTGCCATGTACAGGGCCCTAGCCTTGAAGGCTATCCGTCTTGATATTGATACACGGGACAGTGAAGGGGTCTCAAGTCTTCTACACAGTTTGGATATCAGGATAACATTCGAATCCGGCAATCAGAAGGTTCTTTTGGATGGTGAAGACGTTACGGGCTTAATACGCACCGATGAGGTATCCATGGGAGCCTCCAATGTATCGGCTATTCCGGTAGTTAGAGAACGGCTTGTGGAGCTCCAGCAGAAAATAGCCAGCAACAACGGTGTGGTTATGGATGGACGTGATATCGGTACTCATGTTCTTCCTAATGCACAGGTTAAAATATTTTTAACTGCATCAGTCCATGAACGGGCACAAAGACGGTATCAGGAGCTTAAAAATAAAGGACTCCTTACCAAAACCTTTAAAGAACTTGAGGAAGAAATTGAGATTCGGGATTATAATGACAGCCACCGGGAGGCTTCTCCTTTAAAAAAGGCTGAGGACGCCGTTCTTCTTGATACAAGCGGCCTTACAATAGATCAAGTGGTGGAGAAGATATTAGAACAAGTAAAAATGAAGGGGCTTACCTATGCTTTATAGTTTCGCAAGAGCCGTACTATATATTTACTTTACATTATTCTATCGCGTAAAGATCAAGGGAGCGGAAAACATCCCCGCTGCCGGCCCGCTTCTTCTTTATGCCAATCATCCAAGCGCTATGGATATGTTTATCATTGCTGTTTATATGAAAAGAAAGATTCATTATATGGCTAAGGTAGAGCTATTCAAAAACCCTATACTGGCCTTTCTTTTAAACAGGATTGGCGCCTTTCCGGTGAGTAGGGGCAAAGGTGATGTGGGTTCAGTAAGAACCGTATATAAGCTTCTTGAACAGGGTGAGGTGGTAGGAGTATTCCCTGAAGGGACGAGAACGCCCAAGAAAGACCCTGCCAAACGTAAAGCTGGGGCTGCCATGTTGGCTTTGCATTCCAATTCTCCAATACTTCCCGTCGGTGTAAACAAAATTAAAAAGACGCGCTGGGAGTTGGTTTTTGGAGAGCCTTTTGTTATACCCCCAAAACAAGAAGGAGAGCATGCTTCCAAAGAAGAGCTGAAAGAGATAACCCAAAATATTATGGATAAGATTTATAGCTTGATTGGTCAGTAAAAAGTATTTGATTAAGAGGGTCGAGATGGAAATAAAACGGGCTAAATACTCCGGGTTTTGCTTCGGGGTGGATAAAGCTGTCAAAACAGCATTTGACTTAAATTATGATGGTACAGTCTATACTATGGGTGAGCTTATTCATAACCAACAGGTTATTGATGAGCTTGAAATGAAGGGTATTAAAACCCTCGACAAGGTGGAAGCTTTAAAAGAGGGAGATTGTGTCATTATCCGTGCCCATGGTATAGGAAAGCGAGTCTATGATGAATTAAACAACCGTAAGGTTAAAATACTTGATGCAACGTGCCCTTATGTCAAACGTATCCATGAAATTGTTGAGGCTCAGGATCAGGCCGGCTACGGCATTGTAATTGTCGGTGATCCACAACATCCTGAAGTTGTTGGAATAAACGGATGGTGTGGGGGAAAAGCTTTGATTATATCCCAAGAAAGTGAAGCTGAAAGCCTGCATGAAACTGACCGAAAAGTAATTGTTGTAGCACAGACAACCTTTAAAAGAACAAAATATGAGAAGATTTGTGAAGTTCTAAAGAAAAAGTTTGCATTCGTATTAAAATTTGATACAATATGTAATGCGACTGTGCAGAGACAATCCGAGGCCGCAGAGCTATCGCGAAATGTTGATGTAATGATCGTTGTAGGGGGAAGGAATAGTTCAAACACGCAGAAATTGTATGAAATCTGCAAGGAGAACTGTTCTGAAACACATCTTGTAGAAAGTGCGGATGAGTTGCCTCTTTTCGATAAAAACAAGAGAACAGTGGGGATTACCGCGGGGGCGTCAACACCAGAGTCGGTAATCAAGGAGGTTATTTTTCACATGGAAGACATGATGAATGGGCACGAAGGCGAAATTGATTTCAGCAAAGCCCTGGAGATGACTTTTACCGAGCTTAGGACCAACGAAGTCATTAAAGGAAAAATTATCGGATACAATAACAATGACGTATTCGTAGATTTGGGCTACAAGGCCGATGGTCTTATCCCAATGGAAGAATTCCTTGATGATCCTGATTTCGATCCGGAGAAGGACTTAAAGACGGGTAAAGAAATTGAAGCTCTCATCGTAAAAATTAATGACGGTGAAGGCAATGTCTCTCTTTCAAAGAAAAAGGTTGATTCTGCTCGAGGCTATGAAATAGCTGAAGAAGCATTTAAGAGCAATACACCTATTGAAGCGGTTATTAAGGAAATCGTCAAAGGCGGTGCAGTTGCTGATTTTAAAAGCGTTCGCATTTTCATCCCGGCCTCCCAGCTCAGTGACAGATTTATTAAGGATCTGACACCTTTTCAGGGTAAGAAGGTAAGGTTGCTTCTTACTGAAATGGCTAATAAGAGACGTGTTGTAGGTTCATGCCGTATACTTCTTGAAGAGGAAAAGAACAAGAAGTCTGAAGGCTTCTGGAATGAAGTTGAAAATGGCAAGGAATATACAGGTACCGTTAAGAGCCTCACTAAATTTGGTGTGTTTGTCGATCTTGGCGGTGTTGACGGCCTTATCCATGTTTCGGAGCTTTCCTGGAAGAAGATTGATGATCCGTCCAAGGTTCTTCATGTGGGCGATACTGTTACGGTACGTGTTATTAATTTTGACAGAGAAAAGAAGAAGATTTCTTTAGGCTACAGAAAAGCTGAGGATAATCCCTGGTACAATATTGAAAACAAATACAACGCTGGAGATGTTGTAACCGGTACTATTCTTCGTATGGTTCCTTTTGGTGTTTTTGTTGAGCTTGAAGAAGGCGTGGAAGGTTTGGTCCATATCTCCCAGATCTCCAATGCACGTATTGGCAGACCCGATGAGGTGCTTACTGTTGGACAGCAGGTAGAGATGAAGATTATGGATATCAATACCGAGCTTAAGAAGATCAGTCTTTCCATTAAGGAAGTTAACCCCATAGATCCTGTTCGTGAGGGTGAACCAATAGGTGAAGGCGATGAGGATGTTCCTTCTGAGCATAATGAGGATATGCCCAATACCATCGGTGATATTCTCAATGAGAAGAAATAGTAGTGTAAAGCCAAAAGCAGCTATAAATGTATTTTTAAGGCAAGACCGGTCTTTCCGGTCTTGCTGTTGTGTATTTATGATTTAAAATGTTTTTAACTTTGGGGGCTTTGATGGACAGGTTTTATGATTATGAGCTCTTTAAAGCAAAATTTTATAGTCTTTCCTATATCGACTTGAATCTTTATAAAGAAAAGCAAATGAAGCGGCGTATAACGTCGTTGGTTGAGAAGTACGGATTTTCTACATATATAGCTTTTCTTGAGGAAATCAAGGTTAATAAAGAGCTCTACAATATATTTATTAATTATCTCACAATCAATGTTTCAGAGTTTTACCGGAACCCCAATCAATGGGAATTGTTTGAGAATAGAATAATCCCGGAATTTGCAAAGGAAAAGAACCTATCCGAGGTTAAGATATGGAGCTCTGCCTGCTCAACGGGTGATGAGCCTTACACGGTGGTTATGATTCTCAATAAATTTCTTCCACTGGAGAAAATCAGTATTCTGGCTACCGATATAGACAATAATGCAATGCAGAAGGCTAAGATGGGGCTTTACTCTTCCCGAAGCCTTAAAGAGCTGCCTAAAGAGTTTCTGGACAAGCATTTCTTAAAAGTCAATGAGGATCTATACCAGTTGTCCGAGAAGGTCAGAAGATGCGTTCAGTTCAAGCAGCTTAATCTTTTACGTGATCCCTATCCCAAGGGGATGGATATTATTCTTTGCCGGAATGTCCTGATCTACTTTACTGAGGAAGCTAAAGATTACATTTTTACCGAATTCAGCAAATCACTGGTTAAGAACGGCGTGCTTTTTATTGGTAGTACGGAGCAGATCATGAATTATCAGAAATTTGATATCAGGCCTATTGAAACATTTTTTTATCAAAAAATCGAAAGGTGAGGGGTATTTGTGGTTAATCTAGAAGAGATGTCAAAGGAAGAAATCATTGAGGTAGTCAGAATAAAGGATGAACTCTTAAAAGAGCTTCGCGAGGAAATCGAAGCGTACAGAGTTTTAGTTGAGGAACTCCAGGCCAAGCTTGGCGTTAAGGAATATCCTTACACAGGAAATGGGGATTAATTGTGTTTGCCTATTTAAAAGGAATACTGGAAAGAAAAACGGCTGACAGCATTATTTTGGATGTTCATGGCGTGGGCTATAAGGTTTTTACCACTACCACGGCGCTATGCAGCTGCCAGGCGCCGGGAAGTGAGATAAAGGTGCATACCCATTTTTATGTCCGGGAGGACATCCAGGCCCTTTATGGCTTTTTAAGTGAGGAAGAGCTTAAAATGTTTGAACAGCTTCTTTCGGTGTCGGGAGTCGGCCCTAAAGCCGCTCTGTCGCTGGTATCCAATATTGCGCCGTCCCAATTTGGCTTAGCCGTTTTAACCGATGATGCCGATAAGTTTACCAAAGCACCGGGTATTGGCAAGAAAACGGCGCAGAGAATAATTCTTGAGCTCAAGGATAAGTTGAAAAAAGAACAGGTTAATAGTCCTGAATTAAGGTGTGATATGCCCGATCAATCGTCCTTTAAGGATAATCGGATTGCCGAAGCCTTAAGTGCGCTGGTCATGCTGGGATACTCATCGCAGGAGGCCAGCCGCGCAGTTTCTTGTTCCTTTGCGGAGGAAAAGTCGGTTGAGCAGATTATTAAGGATGCATTAAAACAAATGTTTCACTAAGTATTTTTAAAAGTGAGGTGGTTCCGTGGAAGAAGAAAGACTGACCAGTCGTGAGTTTAAACGCGATGATCTGGACGAATCTGGCTTACGGCCACGTACCATAACAGAATATATCGGCCAGTCCAAGGTTAAGGAGAACCTTCAGGTTTTCATAAAAGCCACAAAACAGCGGGGAGAGGCTTTGGACCATGTGCTGCTTTACGGACCGCCCGGTCTTGGTAAAACAACTCTGGCCGGTGTCATAGCCAGTGAACTGGGTGTCAATATCAAAATCACATCAGGACCTGCTATAGAGAGGGCCGGTGATTTAGCGGCCATATTGACGAACCTTGGTGAGTCAGATGTGCTTTTCATTGATGAAATACACCGTCTTAACCGGAGTGTGGAGGAAATTTTGTATCCCGCCATGGAGGACTATGCCCTTGATATTATTATCGGGAAAGGCCCCAGTGCACGCTCAATAAGATTGGATTTACCGAAATTTACTCTTGTGGGGGCAACGACTCGTGCCGGCCTTTTAACCGCTCCTCTGAGAGACCGCTTTGGAATAATTAATCGTTTGGAGCTTTATTCCCATGATGAGCTCAAAACGATTGTCAGACGTTCTGCGAATATTCTGGGTATAGTCATTGACGAGGATGCTGCTGAAGAAGTAGCCAAGCGTTCCAGAGGAACGCCGCGAATAGCTAATAGACTTTTAAAAAGGCTTCGTGACTTTGCGCAGATAAAATCCGACGGTAAAATTGATCTTGAGGTTGCTCGTTTTGGACTGAAAGCATTAGATATTGATGAATTGGGGCTTGACAACACCGACAGGAATGTTCTGGAATCCATTATTCTAAAGTTTGACGGTGGGCCTGTGGGGCTTGATACTCTGGCGGCTTCCACCGGGGAAGAATCCAATACCATTGAGGATGTCTATGAGCCCTATCTCATTCAACTGGGATTTATTCAGAAAACACCAAGGGGAAGAAAAGCCACCCGGCTTGCCTATCAACACCTGGGTATACCCTATATGAACCAGGATAATGAACAATTAGCCTTGGTGGATAGTGACGAGTCGTAGCTGGATCATATACTGAAATAATACCTTTTATGGACAGGAGAAAAAGGAGGTAGAAGCCATGGCCTGTAAGGTTGGTTTTATTGGTACAGGAAATATGGGAGGTGCTCTTATAAGGAGCATCGTAAACGGAGATAAAGAAGGACAATATCCGGTAGGGGCCTATGATGTCAATATAAGTTTATTAAGCGGGTTGGCCGCGGAGTATGGTATCGCTGCTAAAACGAACGTTACCGACCTGGTTAATGACAGCGACATTATTGTTCTTGCGGTAAAGCCACAATACAGTGAGAGAGTCCTTAAAGAAATAAAACAGGCACTTACTCACAATAAGGTATTGGTATCTATAGTTGTGGGACTTCCGATTTCATATTATAAGGATATTTTGGGGCCTGAGGTCAAGGTAGTCAGAACCATGCCCAACACTCCTGCTATGGTGGGAGAAGGCATGACCTTAATTAGCTTTGATGAGTTGATTAGTCCTGATGAAAAACAAACGGTCATTAAACTGTTAAGCTATTCGGGCATTGTTGAGGAACTGGAAGAGCGTCTGATGAATGAAGTGACGGCTCTTACCGGAAGCAGCCCTGCTTATGTTTTTCTCTTTATTGAAGCAATGGCTGATGCCGCAGTCCAATCAGGCATACCCAGAAAACTGGCCTATCGATTGGCTTCCCAGGCTGTATTGGGCTCGGCAAAAATGGTGTTGGAAACCGGGAAGCATCCCGCAGAGCTAAAAGATATGGTATGCTCACCTGCAGGCACAACAATTGAGGCAGTGGCGGCGCTGGAACGGGAAGGCTTCAGAAACGCGGTCATTACAGCCATGGGAGAGTGCACAAAGAAAGCAAGAGAGATCGGGAGTAAAAAGTGAACGAAGTAATGCAATGAGCATCACAGGAGGACTAAAATGAATTATTATGAAAAGACCATCAGTACACAATCCATTTATGAGGGTTCTATTATAAATGTTGAACGGCTTACTGTTGAGCTTCCAAATGGTCGCTTGGCACCTCGGGATATTGTCCGAAATCCCGGTGCTTCTGTTGTCGTACCTATTACAGATGACGGAGAGATTATTCTGGTTGAACAATATAGAAAGCCCAATGACAAGGTCTTTATCGAACTTCCTGCGGGAAAACTCGACAAGGGTGAGGCCCCTGAGCTCTGCGCCGCAAGGGAACTCAAAGAGGAGACGGGGTATACGGCCCATACGCTTAAGAAAATACTGACGCTTCACCCTGCTCCGGCCTTTGCAGACGAGATTCTTCATGTTTATCTGGCAACAGGGTTGAAGTACGGAGAATCCAGCCCCGATGAAGACGAATTTATATCAGCAAAACCTTATGATTTGAACAGGGTTCTGGAGATGATTGAAGAAGGCGCCATCACAGATGCAAAAACAGTGGCCGGCGTTCTCCTGGCGGCAAGAATTTTAGATAAATAAACTTTCTGGAGGTTATCGGAGGTACAAAGATGAACCATGTTGTGAATGGATGTATGTCCTACCTAAGGGAGAATCAAAGTCTTTCTCCCAATACCATGGCATCCTATGAACGGGATATAAGGCAATATACCGCCTATCTTGTCAACCATGGTATTCTTGACATTCGTCAGGCGGGCAAGGAGGTTCTTCAGGGCTACATTACATCCCTCATAAACTTCGGTAAATCTCCTTCAACTATCTCACGATGTGTTGCCTCATTAAGAATTTTTTATCGTTTTTTAATCAGAAACGGGTATATTGAAGGTAACCCAATTGTGGGAATTGAAGCACCCAAACTATCAAGGAAGCCTCCGAAGATACTGTCAGTGCAAGAGGTTCAGAAGCTTATGGAAGTGCCCGGAACCCAGGGTGTTAAGAATATTCGGGACAAAGCCATCATTGGACTGCTCTACGAGACAGGTTTAAAGGTCAGTGAGCTCATTGCGCTGAATATCGATCATATTGATTTTGACAATGCCTGTCTCTATTGCAATAAAGGGCTTAAAAAAAGAAGTGTACCCATAAGGCCGTTGTGTCTGGGGGATTTGGAAGATTATTTAAAGCGTTCCCGCCCTTACCTCTTAAAGGATTCCAGGGAGAAATCACTCTTTATAAACAGCAGCGGAAAGAGCATCTCACGTCAGGGCATTTGGAAAATCATTAAGAAATATACACGGATGGCTAATTTAGAAAATGGTGTAACCCCTTATACGCTTCGGCATACCTTGGCCGCTGTTCCTCTTAGGACAGGGGATAATGCTGGTGGTCTTCAAAAGACGTTTCAGGAATAAGAAACATCAAGCAGCGCTTTATTTCAAATGTAGGTTAGTAGTATGGAAGGAAATGATCTATGGCATCAGAGAAAACAAGAATCGGCATTATTGGATTGGGGTTGATTGGAGGATCCATTGCCCGTGCATTGAAAAGAAACGGGGACAAATATAGCATTACGGCTTGGGATCAGCATGAGGATTCCCTGCAAAAGGCTTTATCCGATGGTGTTGTGGATCACGGAGTTTCACTGTTGGGAGAGGGCTTTAAGGATTCTGAGATCATCTTTTTATGTGTTCCGGTTTATTCAATGAAAGATATTCTTATCAATCTTGTACCCAGCCTTCCGCACAATTGTATCCTGACCGATGTGGGAAGTACCAAGGGAGAAGTTCTGAACATCATAACCGAGCTTGATCTTAACAGGCTGTTTATAGGAGGACACCCTCTTGCTGGGTCTGAAAAATCAGGCTATTCAGCCTCTAAGGCCAATCTGTTTGAAAATGTCTATTACTGTCTGACTCCAGTAGAAAATTCCGATCGCAATACGATGGAACGTTTAGCAACGCTGGTAAAGGATATGGGAGCCATTCCCATTGAAATAAGCCCTGAGGAACATGACAAGGTGACTGCCGCTATCAGTCATGTTCCTCATGTTGTAGCAGCCTTGCTTGTTAATCTGGTAGGAAAACTGGATAACTCCCAAAACACCATGAAAACTATTGCAGCAGGCGGATTTAAAGATATTACCCGTATCGCATCGTCATCTCCCGATCTCTGGACCGGCATATGCCTCTCCAACAAAGAAAAAGTCCTGGATACCCTTTCTGTTTTAAAAGATGGATTACAGCGCTTTGAAAATGACTTAAAGGTCGGGAATAAATCTAACATTCAAGCCTTCTTTGATTCTGCCCGGTTACTCAGGGGGACTTTTTCCGAAAGGAAAAGTCTTATTCAAAAGACCTTTGACATCGTTGTAGATGTTGACGATAAACCAGGCATTATTGCCGTCATTGCATCCGCTCTTGCAAAAGAGAATATTAATATTAAAAATATTGGTATTCTCAATAATAGGGAATCTGAAGAGGGGGCTCTGCAAATTCAATTTGAGAATGAAGAATCTCGAAGGCGGGGGATGCAAACTCTCACCCAGCTTGGGTACAAAAACCTGACCCGCTAGCGAAATCAAAGATTTCAAGCAGGTACGCTAGAACTTCAGAGGATTTTGAGATATGACGAATGACCTTACACGAAATATTGATTTACTCCATACAACAACGTTAGGATCGGAACGCATCAAACGAAATCTCGGGCTTACAACCGACGATGTCGTCCGGTGGTGTAAACTGAAAACCTTACAAGCAGACGCAATCATCAGAAAGGGCAAGAACTGGTATGTGTATGCGAACGAAGTGGTCATTACAGTGAATGCACACAGCTACACAATCATTACGGCGCATATATCAAATAAGAATCCATTGATCAACGTTTGGCCTTGATACCTTGCCGGAAATATGGTGAAGGGAATGATTGAGGAAATGATTATGAATGAAGTAAAACGGTGTGATTGGGCGCTCAAAAGCAAACTGGAACAGGAATACCATGACAAAGAGTGGGGAGTTCCGGTTCATGATGATAGAAAGCTGTTCAAAATGCTAACATTGGAAGGCAAACAGGCAGGCCTCAGTTGGGCAACTATTCTTGCAAAAATGGAGACCCTTTGTGCGGCATTTGATAACTACTTGTGGTCATTTGTAAATGGTCAGCCTATTGTAAATTTATGGACTAAAATTGAGGATGTTCCGTCCAGCACACCTGTTTCAGATGCAATCAGCAAAGATATGAAGAAACATGGGTTTAAGTTTATTGGCACGACTACAGTTTACGCGCTTATGCAATCTGTAGGGATGGTAAATGACCACTTAACAATCTGTGCTTTTCGCAACCGTTCGTAGGAGAAGCATAAGAATGATGTCAATTCAAGTTTTCTTTTCATCCTCTGGGCTCTCTTAAAATGAAAGCTGGTGTTGGCGTAAACCGCTTTGTATTCAGGCAGATAAAAAAGTGGTACAACGTATAAATGCTGTCGCCTCTACATAAAGTCTAGGGAGGTGAGCAGCATGATTTTTATCAGTCTTAAAAGAAAAACTCTTGGCTTTATCGTATTGGCTATTATCCTATGCCTGGTAGCAGTGACTATCTACAGTACGGTAAGAATCGCGCAAAACGAAAATAAATACCAATCGGTGCTCAATATGACACGTATGTTTGAAGATACGCATTTTATCGCCTATATTTCCGATGTAGAAGCTCAAAGCGAAAGTCAAGGTATTGAGGTATTCGATATCGGAAAGAGTGAGGTGATCTCAAAGGCACCTCTAACCGCTGATATACAAAATGAAGTATTTAATTATGTTAAAGCTATAGATAAACTTTATACCAAGGTAATGCCTTTTCCAGAAAAGGGTTATGTTATACGAGTCCCCTTTGATCCACCTATGAATGTCAAGGTGAAGCTTTTAAATGAGTCTGGTATTAAGACCCTGGATTCGGTATTCATTATTATAAGTGATAAGGAAGCCCCCATTTTACTCGTCCTTGACAGCCAGCGCAGACCCTACTTTTACACCTTCAAAGCCAGTGTTCAGCCCTTGTTGGATTATGTTAAGCTGAAGCCTCAGACGGCGGCTGTTGAGGGAGAGAGTGCGGATGCACCAACAGATTCAGATCAAGAGGCCCAACCGGAAACAGATGATTGAAGAATCGAGACATGAGGCGCGTTCCTTTGGGAACGCGCCTCTGATCGTTCTTATTTCTTCTCTATTCTTCCATAGGATGGTATTCAGCATCGTTGAATATGAGGTTGCCTTCTTCTGATTTACTGTATGCAAACTCCTCATCTTCTACAGGTATATCCTTAACTATACTGTCGGACATTCTCCATAGTGCACTGCTTGAAGATGCATAGGCGGTACTCTTTTTTTGTTCATACAAGTGGATTTTATTATTTGACACTTTGTATTTGCCTTCGAATGCGGTAGACGAATAATAATAGTATCCTGTCACGGTTCCCAGTGCCTTATCAAAGGTTCCATCCGCCTTGAATTCCAGTATAATTGCAAACCCTGCACTGGATGTTCCAGTAGAATAAACCCACGTTCTATTCAGCCAATCTTCTGATGTATTTGAATTACTCCCGGAGGGTGGCGGGGTGGTAGGAGTGGGGGTAGGAGTAGAGGCAGGAGCAGTGGGAGTAGTGAGAGCAGGAGTGGTAGGCGAAGGAGTGGTTACCGGAGGCTCGGCAGGTTTTGAGGGTGCTGTAGTCGGCCCGCCGTCCTTAATTACGTCCGCATTCTCAAAGGTACGGTTGCTGATGGCAAGAGCCTGTTCACGGGTGGCGTTGGCATATCCTGAGGCAGCTTCAGCGCTGGTGGTGTTTCTTGGTGCGAATATATTGTTGCTGCCTTGAATGATTTTGTATTTTGCCATGAAATAGACGGAGGGCTTTGCATAAGCGGAAATCTTCGCATCGTCTGAAAACGGCGTTACGCCTTTATTATCCAAAGAATGCTTTGTATAGGAGTTATCTCCGGCCAGCGTCCAGCCCTCCCAGTTAACTTTCTTATAAACCCTGGTCAGCATGGTGGCAGCCTGTTCGCGGGTCAAAAGCTCATTGGGCGCGAATTTGTTATTGCCCACTCCCGCTACAATGTCAAGAGCGTATGCTTTGAGTATATCGGTGTCACTGGTATCAGTGAAGGTATTAATTGCAGCAGGGGTCGCATCCTTTCCCGACAGCTTTTCGTAAAGCTTTACCGATACCGCCGCGAATTCCTTCCTTGTGATTGGCTTGGTCAAGTCCGCGCCTTTAAGAATATTGGGGATAAGGCCAAGCTCTTCTGCTTTTTTAATTGTCGCTGTTGCCCATGGGGAAGTCTTCTCTTCGACAGCACCGCTCAATGTGAACGGTACGCTCATGACAAAGGACTCGTCGGTGTAGTTGCGGTTTATGCTGTATAAGCGCATTTCAAACTCTCCATTTAAGTTAGGCGCCTCAAGGTTAACTACACTGTCGCCTGATTTTACGAAGGCATAGGTTCCCCAGCTGCTGTGCGCCGCCCCTTTCCTGTATATGGAGACATAAGCTTCGGCTTGCTCCATCTCCTTTGTGATACCCGTCACTGCTACCTCAATAAACTGCCGGGCCTGATATGCACTCTTTTCCAGTGAAATTTTCCCCTGCTTTTGCATTGCTACGGTAAAGGGAACACGCATGACAAGAGTCTCGTCAGTATATACTTTGTTTTTACTGTAAAAACGCATTTCATAAGAGCCGAGTTCTTCGGGAGCGTCAATCTCCACCTGGCTGTTTCCTGCTTCGAGATATCTGTAAGAACCCCACTGGTTATGCTGGGCCCCGACTTTATAAATACCCACCCACGCGTCTGCGTCCTTCATCTCCTGTGTAATACCTAAAGCGGTGACGGTTATTGACTCGTTCGGTAGATATAAAGCCTTGTCCAGCGAGACAGTCGCGCCGACCACCTCCGCGGATGCGGGAAGGGGAGTCCCACTGGTGAACAGGACCAGAGCTAAAAACACAGCAAACCATTTAAACCCTATTGCTGTGTTTCCTGAAGGTCTAATGTTTTTCATTGACATGAAAATCTTCTCCTTTCAATTTATGGGTCGAGGCTTGTGGTGCGTTGCCACCGCACTCCATGGATTGGTTAAGGTTGATTGCCTTGCCAACCATATGCTTTGTAATACGCTATAAATTTTACAATACAGCCATCAAAAAAGTATAAAATGAGAATTAGGTCAAGTAGATGCCCAAACTCCTTAAATATCAGGCATAAGAACCATTTTATATTCGATTATTTCGTGGTAAAATAAAGTAAAATATTTAAATACTTGGGTTGTTTTAAAGAAATAAATTAATGTACTTGTGAGGTCAAGTGTATGAACAGCATTTCCGTTTTAAAGAGCAAACTCATTATACCGGAGCTGTCCAGAAGCATTTTGTTGACAGATCGAGTTAATAAGCTTCATGAAAATATGGCTTCATGTAGGGCCGTTACCATATGCGCACCTGCCGGATACGGGAAAACAACTCTTGCGGTCTCCTATTTTAACCATCAAGCTATTATGTCCTCAAGGGTATGCTGGTATCGTCTTGATCCGGAGGATAATAATCTGTCAGTGTTCATGGCTCACCTACAAGAATCATTATTCCCTTCGGAATCCCCTGAATTTGCTGAATCAAGGAAAACGCTTGAGAACCATGTAAATATGCAATCGCAGCTGCATCAAATCATTTCTGCCATCTGCCGTGAAATGTGGGGACATCATAGTACGGACAATCATACCTGGACAACTATTGTGCTGGATGATTTTCAAAATGTGTCTCAAGTCCAGGATATATGCGATATGTTAAGGTATATGCTTGATAACCTTCCACCAACCTGTGCAATTTTTATATTATCCCGTTCAAGTCTTGATGTTTTCACAGAAAAACAAAAGCTTGAAAAAAAGATTTTAGAAATAGAGACTGATGATTTGGCTTTTAAAAATGTTGAAATCGAGGATTTAATGCTCAGCCTTGGTCAAACCACGACCGACAGCAAATTGACAGACATTATAGAAAAGAGCACTGAAGGCTGGATAGCTGGTATTATTATTCTGTACCAGGCAGTAAAAAGCAAAGGTTCTGATACTGCTTCAATTGAAGCCGGTAAGCTGGGTCGTGAAGATGCCCTGTTCCGATATATGTCCCTGGAAGTACTCAAGTCCGTCGATAGCGATACACAGGATGCTCTTGCCAGACTTGCGCTGCTTCAGGAATTTTCTGAGGCCGAGGCATCGCAGATACTTGGTATTGATGATATAAAATCATTGATGGGGCATTGCATGGGGTTTGGGATGTTCGTCCAGAGGATTCCCGGAGATCAAGTTGTATATCGTTTTCATTCGTTGTTCCGTGAATTCCTGCATTATATATTAAAAGACCGTTATGCTGGCGAGCAGATTGCCGGACTTCACCTGAAAGCAGCAGGATACTACATGAGGCATGCGACCTATGGCCGAGCTGCGGAGCACCTGACGGAATGCGGCAATTCTGCGTCGGCCATGGATATGGTGACAAAAGAGGGTTTCAATAAGTTCATGATTGGAGAGACCGGGCAATTGAAAAGGTGGTTGGATTTGCTGCCGGAGGATATGATCAGGGACAATCCGGTTCTCCTATTATTTAAAGCGCAACTGATGCCTAACAGCAAGCAGCCGGAAATGGTAGACACTCTGAAAAGAGTTTTACAGCTTTCCCTTAAGGACAATAATCTTGTAATCTATTATGATGCGGCAAGTGTCCTTATCTATATTTATATGTGCAGCAACAATATGAAAGGGCTGCTCGAAATGACAGCAGGTATTCCCAAAAAACAGCATGATGTTTCACCGGCGTTCAGAAACACATTGGCCATACTTGATATGGTGCGGTCCATCGGGGAAGCTCGATTTTCTACGGCTAAATCACAAAGCGAAAGTATTCAGTACGACCAGCTTCTTGAAGACAGTCAATGGCTTTACTTAATCCTTTCCTGCATCATCTATTACTGCTTGGGCAAGCTTGATAATGGAGAGCGATGCATGAGAACTGCTTTAATGCTTAATAGCTTCAAAAATATTGAGCCCTCCAGAGGGTTTATCCTTCTTTTTCTTTCTATCATCTTGACTCTGAAGAACGAAAAGGAGCATCTGCAGTCAAACATAGCAGAAATCCTCGCTATCGGTGAGAAATACGATTATGAATATCTGTCGGCCCACGGGATGCGTCTGGCTGCCTTTGAGCGATACCTGACCCATGAAGCGGAGGCACCTTTAGAGATGCTAGACCAGGCCGTTTTTCTTTTCCAGCGCATAAATAATAAGGCCATGGCTGCAGCATGCAGGTTGCTACGCTGTCTTTGGTCCATACAACACAACCATTCCGCCCCGGACCTTGACAATGCCCGCAAGGATTTGGCATTAATCCGAAAGATGTGTCCCGGTATGATGGTCTATGAAATTTCACTGTCCATACTCGGAGCTATTGCAAGGGAATCAGGAGATTTTTATCTTGCGGAACGCTGTCTGCTTTCATCCATAAAGGCTGCAAAAACAAAAAAGGGATATCAGGTACTCTGCGGTTCCTTATTCCACATTGCCAGACTATATTATTCCAGTGGTGATATTGAAAAGGGACACCGCTATCTGAAGCAGGCCATAGAACTGGCAGTAAGCAATAGATATTTCATGTTCTGGGATATCCATATCCCCACTATTGTTGAGATGGTGCTCCGAAGTATACGGTATGGCTATTTTACCGGCTATGCCGAAGAGCTGTTGAGCAAATTTTATGGCAGCAAAACTGTAAAGTATTTGAGCGAAAAGATTAAATTCATGGATGAAAGCAGAATAACTGCTTATATCAATGGTTTTGTCTCCGAGTACAAAGAGGATGGGGCAGACAAGCTTTATTTTGTAAAGGCATCCCTGTTTGGAAAGTCAGAAATTACGGTAAACGGTGTAAAAATTCCTGACACAGAATGGACAACCAAAAAGGTCAAGGGTTTTCTTGAATATCTTTTGCTGGGCAGCGGTAATACCATATCAAAAGAACTTCTGGCAGAGATTTTCTGGCCCGGCTCTGACAGCAAATCCGCAATTGCTTCACAGCGGACGGCGCTTTATCATCTTCGAAAAATACTTTCCCAATATAACGCAGAAGTTATGGGAAACGATGCCTTTATATATGAAACCCCGGAAGGGCTGCAAATAAGAAAGAATGATGCTCTAGAACTTGATGTACATGAATTTTTGCGCCTCCACAGTGAATTGTCCCAGTATGCAAGCACCACTTCTCAATCAGGACATAGGCAAGCAGAGATTCTGGAAAGAATGCTATCCCTTTATAAAGGGGACCTGATGGAAGGCAATGATTATGGAGACCTGGTATACCATGAAAGAGAAAGATTAAAATCCATCTTTATGGAAGCATGTCAAAAGCTAAGCGAAATCTATATAAAGCGTGGAGAATTGCAACTTGCCGATGAAATTCTGAGACGTGCTTTAGCAGCAGATCCTTATAATGAAAATGTATGCCTGGAGCTGCTTAAGCTTTACATGTCACAGGGGAGAAGAAGTAAGGCAGTTAAGCTTTATTACAGTATTAAAAAGTACTTGGAGGAAGAGCTTGGTATAAAGGTTGACAAGAGATTGACAGAGGCAATCCAGAGTCCCGGTCTTCAAAAGTAGTGATAAGCAGGAGCGCATTGTCATAGGCGTGAGGATTTACGAGAAATATAAGCCTGACTTGCTATTGAAGCACAAGCAGCTGTACTATAGCAGTTGAAAAAAACAGCACTGAAATAAATTCGTGCTGTTTTGTCATACCTCCGTTACTTTGATTTTTGTTCCCACCATGTTGAGGTAGCATAAGGCCGAAAACCAATGTTGTAGTAGAATTGCTGAGATGAGCCGACGAACGCCCGCTTTGCGCCGAGCTTGCCGCAACGGCGGACAGCCTCCAGCACAGCTACCCGGCCAAGCCCCATTTTGCGATAGGCCGGGTCTGTGGCGACAGGCTCAACAAGTGCGCTGCCAGACGCGCTATCTTGCCACATACCGCAGTAAGACACAAAATCTCCGTTGGGCGCGACGACGGCGATTTTCAAATCAAGGTTGACATTGGGACGCTTAAATCCGATTTCCCATTCTGGTAATTCCTCTTCTTTGAATACAAAAGGTCCCTCGCCGTTTTGTTCGTGGTTAAATCCTTTCCACAGCACTTGTCCATACTTATAGAGGTCGTAGGTGTCTGCCATACTAGTGATCGTGAAACCGTCTGGCAGCGTGTAACGGATTTTATCATTGTCAATCAGATAGATCGCGTCGCACTCCTTGTCCTGCGTGGGAAAGAAGCCATTAAGTGCGGCGATGTTCTGCATTTCCATATCGCCGTCCAGAATCAGCACGCAAAATTTACCATCCTCCGTGAACGCATCCTTGGCGTATAGGAGCATCTCTTTTCCTAAATGCCGGTACCCTTCAAGCATTAACAAGTAGGCTTTTCCGAGGCTGCAATCATAAGTAGCCACTGCGACAACATCACCGTTTTCTTCCCAAAGGCCGATCTTTGGCAAGCCGCTTTTATTAAGATAGCTGTGTGTTATCATCCAGTCCCAGCGTCCAAAATGATAATTATGACTATCCAGTTTAATCAGGAATTTTCTGAGTTTGTAATAATCCTCGCTAAATATCAGCTCAGGGTTGTAGTTTCTAAATGTGATTGACATATTATTTTCCTCCTATAACAAAAATCCTCCCCGGCACATTGTCAAGGAGGATAACAGCATCAAACATAGAGCCATATACGCAGACAAAAAGATCGTGCAATACAGCAAAGAATGATTCCATAATCCAATCTTGACAACAAAACTAAGACCCATGATTAGGCACGGGCTTTCTCAGTTATGGTAACTTGTCAAAACAGATTATAAAATCATTGGTACGCCCCTTTTCGCTTATATTAATGAAATTATAGCACACCTAATGAAATTCTTCAATGTCAAGTCACTGGCTTGTAGTCAAGTCAATAAAAAAGGCACCGAATACATCAAGAAAACAGTGTTATTTTTTATTAAAATGCTGAAAACCCTTTCTGTGAAAGGTTTTCATTGTAATTCCTCCGAAGCATACAAATAACAGAACCCACCATACTATTGTCAGGATACGTTCCGTATTTGCGATCCGTACCAAATCCGCAATCGTCTCTTCATCAGGAATCACCGCAGCGTCCGGATTTTGATAGTATTTTGCGGGCATGCGGGATTCGCCGGAAGCGTACCTTACCTCAACCCATTCAATTCCCGTCCACCTATCGATATATCTATTTATCCTGTTGTCTTTTTCGAGTTGCTCATACCTAAAAATCATCGTTCCAAGCATAACGATCAACAGGAGAGAGAATACTGCCAGAATTCTTATCTTTTTCATGCTTTTTCTACCTTTCGAAATATATAAGGATATTAGTATTCTCCTCTTTTCAAATGGAATGGACCCTTCCCGGACTCCAGGTTCTCTGGTCGTATGATGGAAACAGGGCGGACAACAGCAGAAACAGCGCAAACACGAATACCGAAATGCCCAGCCATACTGCACTAATTGGGAATACGGAGGATATAAACAGATATTTTTGATTAACGCACCACAAAAGGCCTGTCATCAGGGCAGTGGAGAGCCCTCCCTGCAAAAGGCGCAGCGGATGCCAGTGCTTCCGTCTTGGCATAAAAACTCGATCGCCCGTTTCGGGAACGGCGTGCAGATGCGTCATCCAGCCGGTACCCTGTCCGCCATGGGCAACCGCACGATTGCCGTCGGACAGATCCTGCAGGTAATAACCCAGCCCGTATGAATCAAACACCAACCGGTACAGGCCCAGATCCTTTGCCGCCGGCGTATATAATGTCTCAACGCTCCGCGGAGATAATACCTGCTGATCCGAGCCCGGCATACCGGCTGCCACGAATGCGGCAATATCCCCAATGGGCGCAAAAAGGCCGCCGGAACCTCTCTCCGGATAGACGTATATCGGAATAGCTCTGCCCGAAAGGTCATATCCAAAGGGAACCCTCAGCCAGAACTGTTCGCTCCATTTAAAGGAAGCATGCTCCATACCCAGCGGGAGAAGAACCTCCTGCTCCATATATTCCGCGAAATCACGGCCCGTAACCTCCTGTATGAGTAGTTCTAACAGATTATAACCTGTGTTGGAATAAGAAAAGCGAGATCCCGGTTCGCTAATCAACACCGCTTCCTTTGTGAGGTTTTCCTGCAGTGAAGGCATCTTTTCCTGTGGAGAATACATATTGAAAATGTCGCCCAGGGGCAGACCGGCGCAATGGCTGAGCAATTGCCGCACCGTAACTCGATCCGCTGAAAAGGAGGAGGGCGGAAACACCCAATTTTTGATGTATTGATCTATTGGACAGTCAAGATCGATTTTACCCTGCTCTGCCAGTTTCATGACACCCCAGGCTGTGACGGGTTTGGACAGAGATTGCACACGCAGGTAGGCATCAACTGTCATCTTCTTTTTTGTTTTCAGATCTGCATATCCGTAAGCACCCATCCAAACAACCTGGCCACCCTTAACCAGCGCAATATTGGCTCCTGGAATGCCATATGCTTTCATCAACCAGGGGATTCGTGCATCGAGAGTATTCGTAAATACCTTCAAAGGGACGCCCTGTTCCACATTACCCAACGGCGGAACCCACATCACGGCAACCACCACCAACGATAAAATACCGGCTGTCAGGATTTTAAATAATATGTTATTCATAAAACAGGGAATGTATTTGCATGATTTCATATAGCCGTGCACTCCTTCCATTCGCCTGCCATATAATTGGTGCAGTGCTAATTTGCACCGTCAAGGATTCCATGGGTAAGATATCCGCATGTCGGGCAATGCGATATTAACCCAGACACATTCCGTTTTTCATTTCCGCATCCATTCGGGCGGTTATTGTTTCTTCTTTCTGTACATCTGCGTAACGGCTCCCAGAACCACGCCAACACTGGCTCCGACGCAAAGCCATAAAACCAGATTGTTCAGCAAGGCTCCCAGCAATATGCCGATGGCAGCGCAAAGGCCGATAGATGTACCTATATTCCAATAATCCAGCATGCTGTGCTTTTTCCTCATGAAATTCGTCCTCCTATCATGAATTACGGCGCTCACTCGCCATTTATCATTTTGCGGTAAAATTACTGCCGAACGCGCCCGATATCCCCGACCGGCAGCCAATCATCCATATTACCGTATTCGCTCCGGTCAATGGCGAAAGGCTCCAATTGCTGCGCCTCTTCAATCTCGATCAACACCAGATACCGTTTGCCGGCCCAACGCTTCAGTTGATTTGGGGTGAGCCTAAGTTGTTCCTGCAACACCTCCTGGTTAATCATTCATTACTGATACTGAATAGTAACCGCCGCTAGAACACCGCGATTCCCATAAGAACAAGAACGACCGAAGCTATCACAATCCACACTTTTTATGATTCCTTTTCATCATCATACTTTAGTCCCATCTCTTTTGCGTTGTTTTCAAGCTTTTTGAGTCCTTCGGACAAAAGTGACAGTTCCTTCGCCCCATAGTTGTAAAACAGCTCTTCGATAAATCGCGATTCCGCCTGCTCACGCTGTTTCAAATGCGCCTTACAGGCATCCGTCAGCCTGATTCGAAGCGCCCTTGCATCGCGGACATCTTTCTCCATCAAGACAAAGCCCTGCTTTTCAAGGATCAACGCCAATTTCTTAACGTTCTGCCGGGAGCTTCCGATACACGCGGCTATTTCAGAAAGCGTCGGCGTATCGTTATCACATCTTAGGACTCCGGCAAGAAAAAGCCATTGCTTCACTGTCAGCTTTGCGTCAATTTTGTCGCCGAGAAGCTGCAGTTTGTTGGACAGTGTAAAAATCGTACCGAAAATGTATGTCTTTTTCTCCATTTATACTTAACCTCCTGTCTTTATCAAGCAATATAGGTAACTGGTTACTCATATTATATGCAACTAGTTACCTATTGTCAATTGGTGGAGAAAATGTTTCAATGGGGAGAATTCGTATGAGAAAAAATCTTTAAACTGATACCTTGGAGATAGTTGCTTACAAAGGCTATGAGAGCCGGGAAGATATATTGTTGCCTGATGAACGGAGTTGTTCCAAATGTAGCCATGAAATATGACAAAACGGAGTGAATTTACAACATAGACTATGAAGGATCAGAAATAACCGATGAAATCCGTTGCTCTAAGAGACCTGAAGACATACAAAAATGCTTGCACGCAGGAGTGCTTCCACAATGTTATGAAGAGACTGCAGATGAACATCAGGCAGGGGCTTTAAACAGTAAGCTCTGGATTTATAGTTTTTACTTACAAATATAAAAACAGCACCGAATTCCTAAATAACGGTGCTGCTTTTAACCCTAAGAATGACAAAAACCCTTTATTTAAAAGGGTTTTCAGATAAATTGTGGTGGAGATGAGGGGGATCGAACCCCTTACCTCTTGACTGCCAGTCAAGCGCTCTCCCAGGTGAGCTACACCCCCACGGCACTCTCATATTATAAACAAGAACCTGGAGCTTTTCAATACTTTTTCTTATTTTTTCAGCTTAAAATCTTTCCAGGATCATTCAAAGGCTAAAAGCAGTGTTGAAAAGCATATTGCCTTGACATATTTTAGTAATCAGTTTTACAAAAACTGTAGTCTATAACAATTAATAATAATTATAATTGATTGTGGTACCGTTTTGTTGGGTATAGATGAGCTATCGAAGGAGGGTGACCATTGACCATGAGCAAGGCGTTAACATCATATGTGACTACAAAATGCGGCATAAAATGTCGAGTAAGTTAATTTCTAAAAAGATATGATTGAACCAGGAGTGAGATGATGGATTGGGTTAAGCAGCTCAATGAGGCAATAAATTACATGGAAAAAAATCTTGCAGGAGAGATATCCTATGAAACGATATCAAAAATTGCAGGATGTTCTGTTTATAATTTTCAAAGAATGTTCTCGTATATTGCAGATAAGCCGTTATCTGAGTATATAAGAAATAGGCGCTTAACTATGGCAGCTTTTGATCTGTTAAACAGTGCGGAAAGAATAATTGATATTTCATTGAAGTATGGGTATGAATCTCAAGATGCATTTTCTCGTGCATTCAAAAGCTTTCATGGGGCACTGCCTTCCAGCGTCAGGAACGAAACAATTCAGCTGAAATCCTGTCCTAAGCTCTCATTTCAAATCACAATAAAAGGGGAAAATCATATGAATTATCAAATTGAGCAATGGCCTGCTTTTATGGTAATGGGAATATTACACAAAGTTAAAACATCAACTGCATTTGAAGTTATACCGCAGATATGGGAAAATGCATGGAAAGATGGGACGATGAAAAAGTTTATAGATAACTTCCCTGACTATAGACCTGCCGGATTTTTAGGAATTGCTGCAGGGGGGCAATGGGGAGATTCGGAAGAAATGAATTATATTACTGCTGTTACAAGTCATGTTGATGTATCTGAATGTAAGCACGTTCCTGCACTTGAAGGAATGAAGGAATTTTCATATCCTGCCGCGACATGGGCGATTTTTGAGGCTAATGGAGAACTACCAATTGCAACACAGAAGGTTTACAAGCAATTTTACACTGAATGGCTTCCCAATTCCGGTTATGGATTGGCTGACCTTCCAGTTATTGAATGTTACATGCAGGAAAACCGACAGGAAGTTTGGATTCCAGTAGTTAAAAAATAGAGAAAAGAGAAGAAGCAATGGGTTATTCATTCAAGTCAGGATGCTATAAAGGGTTCAATTTACATTGCTGAATCAACTGACAAGAATAAACAATAATAGTCCTTTCAGTAAAGATAACCCTATAAGGCATATTGACAGCATCAGATATTTGGAGCAACCTAGCAATGGCTGCTGTGGGCAGACATGCCTTGCAATGCTTGCCGGGATCCCTGTTAATGAGGTTATTAAAATAATGAAAAGTACGAAATGGCAGGCAAGCATGAGTAAAGTGCTTGAAACCCTTGATTATTTTGGCTTTTCATATAAGAAGCCGGTTTATACTCATGGTAAAAAAGTAGAGTTCCCGAAATGTTGCATTGTTAACGCAAGAGGAATAGAAAAGAGCCATCTTCTAGTTTACTTTGACGGGGTTTTTTATGATCCAACGTCTGGAGTTACAAATGATTATCAGTTCGAAAATATTATTTGTTACTTTAAGATTCAAACATCATAAAAGATTTATTGCACCAGTTGAGAAGTCTGCTTTAATAGTGGGTAAAAATAGCTCAGAAAATATGGTGTGAAAAATTTGGTAATCCGAAGCGCATGGCACAGTTCTTGGTTTAGTGATGGTCTTTTCTTCAACGGTTGATTATGGTAGTTAGCATTTTGCCGATTCCTCGCCCATCTGAAAAATTGGAAGTGAAATAGTTGAGGGGGAAGGCTCACGCATTTCTGGCAATTTAATAAAACCAAGATTACAATGGAAATTATGGAGGTTAAAATATTGAAAACCTTTGATAGCCTTGAACAGCGTATGATAAGTACATATTTGGATACATTTCCTCCTTTTGTTCCAGATGAAAGCGGCCCTAGCAAAGAATCGCAGGAACAATTGTATCATTTTACCCTAGAGACGTATCAACAGTTTTTTGATAAACCAACGCTTTTGCTTAATGAGCTGCATGAAGATGATGCTCACGATAACAGATTTAACAAGAGCAGTTACGGTAAGCCTGAGTTAAGGGTAAAGATGCGAGCAGTTACAAAGGCTATTGACTCATTTTTTGAATTAATGATTGAGTTAGGCAAAGCAGGCTGTGTATATGAAGATAAGCTTTCAGTTGACGGATCGTTTAAAATAAAAAAGCAACATCTGCAGCTTTTTAAACAATTGGGGTTCCATATATCGGCAGAAGACAATAAAACTATATTTTCACATGATAAATACAAGGGGCTGTTCCATACTTGGGTGTGGATGTCAAACAAACCAGAAATGACACTGCTTAAATTTTCGCGTTGCTTGTTTTGGGATGGGTATAACTATGGCAGCTTTATTTACAGGAAACTATTCGGGAACGAAGAAGCCTTTCTAAGCCTGGAAAACTTTTTTATTGAGCGTGGCTACGCTCGAATAGACAACCGGGAGTCCGACAAAATATCAGTTGATTATGTTAAGGGCTACAATGAAAAGGAACTCATCCGTGGCGGATTTAACTATGGTGTCCGCCACACCGGTATATCCTGTAATTATGACAATATGGTAAAAAAACCGCCTTTTATCGGGTTATGCATATACCGTATGAAGGATGTCCTTCAAAATTTCGCCAGCATGGATGAAAGGACAAAAAAATTCGTGACCGGTCGGACAAAAAGATGCGACAGATGCGGTTATTGTGTGCAGGGAAAGCTTGATGGTAAAAGGGCTCTAGCTTATGTGGATATTGAATATAATGCTGCCGTTATGCGCCTATGCACATACTTTCCAGGATATAGTTATTGTTGGACTGCTCTTGACGAAGAAATTGTCAGCGATATGATTGCAATGACGATTTTTATGGATAGCTTGTTTAGTAAAAATAAATAGAAACTATAAAAATCCTTTAGTAAAAAGAAAACCATCTCAAAATCGAGATGGTTTTCTTGCTGCTTTAAGATAAATAATTATCCAACAACGTTAACATTGGCAGCTCTGAGCTTGCCGTTACGGGCATCTGTCTCAGTGTTAAAAGTAACTTTTTGGCCTTCTGACAGGGACTTAAATCCTTGGGCTTCAATAGCTGAAAAATGAACGAATACGTCATCTCCGCCATCATCGTTGGAAATGAATCCAAACCCTTTATCTGCATTAAACCATTTTACTGTACCTTTATTCATTAAAAGCACCTCCAAAATATAGTATATCCTTTTTGTAAAAATTAAAAACTCACATATTTTTGTAAATCATTAAACGGTCAATGACTTACAAAAACATGTGAGTTCAATTAATACATTTAAGATTCTATAGAATAATAACATGTTATTGAAGCTTCGTCAATTCGATTTTTAAAAGATTCTTGATCATATCAAATAAAAATGAGTAAAAAGTGGGACTGAAAGATATATCAAGCAGGAAAATACATAAACCAAAATATAAAAAATGAAAGAGATAAGAAAGATATTGACATAGCTTATAGTGAAATATATAATAAACCCATAATATACACACGTGTTTATTTGTTTGAGGTGACTAAATGAGTGATCAAGCCTATAAAAGGGTTACTCGGGCGGATGTTGCGAAACTTGCCAATGTAAGTGGAACTATTGTTTCATATGTTATAAACAACAACCGTTATGTGGATAAGGAGAAAAGAAAGCGCGTAGAAGAAGCAATCAAGGCGCTTAATTATCGTCCCAATAACATAGCACGTGCTTTAAAAGGGAAAAACAGTGATCATATTATCTTTATTGCCGATGAGATAACCAATGAGCATTTCAGCCAGATTATCAGTGAAATGGATAAATATGCTTATGATAGAGGTTATTTAATCTCCTTATGTGCAAATCGTAACAGTGAAGAGTTTGTATCCCAGATCATAAGCAGACAGTATGACGGTATTGTTATTAGCTCCATCAGTTTCCCGGAAGCATTCATCAAGCAATTTGTAAATGCCAATATTCCAGTGGTACTACTAAAGAACAGAGACTATGACAATATTGAGAAGGTTGGTACAATTAACACCGGATTGTATAATGGTGCAAGAGAATGCGTCAGGTATCTGATCCAAAAAGGTCGGAGGAACATTTTGTATCTGGACCGATACAGTTCCCATGGAAATTTCAGTACAAATTCAGACTTAAGAATGCGCGGATTTATTGATCAAATGAAGGAAAGCGGATTGCCTCTGTCGGATTTGAATATAGTGACCGGTTGTGTCGATGAAATGCAGGTCATTGATAAAATTCAACGACGGATTAAAGAGGGCTTCATAATTGACGCTATTTTTGGGAGAAACGACAGACTGGCATGCCTTGGCATGCAGGCTGTTATGCAGTTGGGATATGGTGTTCCGAAGGATATCTCTGTTATCGGCTTTGATAATTCCAGTTTGAGCAAATATACAAGCCCGACCCTCACCACAATGGAAATGCAGCGGAAGGATATAGGAAAATCTGCAATTGAAATGCTTCATCAAATGATTAATGAGGGAACAATTCCGGAGTCTGTCCAATTTACAACAAAATTAATTGAGCGAGAAAGTACATAATTTTTTATCTTAGTCTTTGATTGTGTAGGCAGTCAGAGCTCTTGTTTACGAGAGATACACACGTGTGTATATATTGGTAAAGTTTACTTGTTTCTTACACCTTAATTGGTGTAAAGATAATAAAAAAAAGTAGGAGGAGAATTGTTGTGAAAAAAGTTATTTCATTACTGTTGGTTGCTGTTATGGTCTTTTCTTTAGCTGCATGCGGAAAAACAGGACCGGGACCTGCAACAACAAGTCCATCACCCTCGGGATATGTCCCGACGGAGCCGGTGACAATTAAATTTGCGAATTATGCTCTTCTGGAAAAAGGCTATGAAGAATTCTGGAATGGTGTAAAGACCGGTTTCGAAGCAAAATATAAAAACATCAAAATCGAGTATGTTACTGCTCCCTATGGTGAAATAGTCAATCAGGTCATTAATATGGCCGGTGGCGGAGACAAGGTTGATCTTTTATTTGGAGAAATCGGCTGGACACCAACCTTTGAAGATGCAGGACTATCTGTCCCTGTAGATACTATTCTCACAAAGGAGTTTCTGAGCGATTTCCATTCAAATATTCTCGATGCCTTCAAAATTAACGGATCTCCCTATGCATTACCAATGTACGTCTCACCGTTTGTTCTTTATTACAACACAAGCTTGTTTGAAAAAGCAGGTCTAGATCCCACCAAGCCACCCAAAACCTATGACGAGATGCTTGTAATGGCTGAAAAACTGTCCAAGCTGAAAACTGCTGACGGCAACAAGGTTTATGCTTTTGGACAAACAACAGCATCAGTACCGATTTCCGGTTCTTCATTAACCTCTATGATTTATAATTTCGGCGGCGAAGTTTTAAACATGGAAGGTAAATTGAATGTTGATACAACTGAGTTCAAAGACGCCATCAGCATGCTCAAGCTTTTAAATGATAAAGGGTATAACCCGCAGAATGCTAAGCTGAAGGATTTAAGAAATCTGTTTGCCCTCGGACAGCTTGCCATGTATTATGACCAGTCCTGGGGATTCAACGGTGTTTCGTCCATTAATCCTGATGCCAAGAATTTTACAGCTTCTGCAGCTCCTTTGTCAGGTGGAAAAGGCAAGGGCGAGAGTATTTTGCAGTCACAGACTCTTGTGCTTATGGATAACGGTGAAGCCAGGAAGCAAGCAGTACGTCTTTTAGTTGAATACCTGGTTACCCCTGAGGTCCTCAATAACTATATAGCCAATATTACACCTGCTTATCCGGCAAAAAAATCAATGGAGAATACAGGAAATCTAAGCCCCGTCCTTAAAGGTGCAGCCGATTCTATTGGAAAAACAGTACCGAGTGCGTTTGTTCCAGCTTTAAATGATATTAACCTGGAGCTCGCAACCCTTGCTCAAGCTGTCACCGTAGGCGGCAAGAGCGTAGACGATGCTATCGCAAGCTTTAAAACAGCCGCAAGTGCATTGCTGAAATGAGACCCCCATGTCATAGAAACGGGATTGCAAATCCCGTTTCTATGACCCCTTAATGGGTCGTTGGTTCGTTCCTCGGAACATACCCTCTACACATACTTTTTAACAAATTGGGAATTGTTATGAGCAGTTAGAATACGTGGAAAGAGAGATCGCTATGGAAAATGCAACTGCCAAAAAAATAGGAAGATCACCATTGAAAAGGTCAACAGGGGATAGGATTTTTTCGATGGCACTGGTCATACCGGCGCTTTTTATGACGATTGTATTCATAATCTTACCTATTGCTGATTCAGTCATTAAAAGCTTTTTGGATTTCAAGGTAAAAAATATTATATCGAATAAGCCCGGAACTTGGAATAATTTTGCGAACTATACCAGACTTTTTGAGAATGAAAAGCTTACAGGAGCAATTATCAATACATTGGCTTTTGTAATTTTCGTTGTTGCGCTTCAGTTTATCTTTGGTATGATTTTGGCTCTGATTTTAAACTCAAATATAAAAGCCGCACGATTCCTCAGAAGTATTATGATGACTCCCTGGGTAGTGCCCACCATCATTTCAGCTCTTATTTGGATGTGGATATTCCAGCCTCAATACGGCTTAATGAAATATATTGTTGAGTTCTTTTCAGGAGGGGGAATTAAGAATTTTGCAATGCTTAATAATCCTTCCACTGCATTGCTCGGTATAGGTATTGCAGCATTATGGAAACAGGTTCCGCTGACGACGTTACTTTTGCTGGCCGGATTGCAGAATGTTCCGGATGATATGCTGGAGGCCGCAACCATTGACGGCGCCGGCAAAACCCGAAAATTTTTCAGCATTGTTCTGCCATATATGAAAAGCGTCATAAGTGTTGCTATGTCAATGGCTATAATCAGCAACTTTAAGCAATTTCCGCTGATCTGGACCATGACGGGGGGCGGGCCTGAGAATTCTACAACCACCCTTGCCATTTTAAGCTATCGCGAGGCGTTTGTTTCAAACAATCTGGGATCCGGTGCCGCAGTTACTACCATATGGATGCTGCTGATGATAGTGGTTATCTTCATATATAATCGGCTACTGGGCAAAACTGAAGTGGATTAGGGAGGAGATACAATGAAAAGCAAGCTGTTTGGCAATCTCCTTAAATACGGAATGCTCATAGTGATTTTACTTTTTCTGCTGTTTCCGATTTATTGGGTATTGATTACATCCTTTAAAACCAATATGGAAGCCTATAGATTCCCACCGACATTTGTTCCCGAGGCTCCCAATATTGGCAGCTACATTAAGCTGTTTACAGCTAACAATGAGTTTTTTGTTTATTATAAAAATAATTTTATCGTTTCAGGGTTTACAGCATTTTTTACAACACTGATGGCGATTTTTTCCGGATATGCACTATCGAGGTTCAAGTTCAGATGGAATGCCTGGATATTGGCAATACTGTTGGCTTCTCAAATGTTTCCCGTCATAAGCAGAATGATTTCTCTTTACGACCTGATGGGAGATATGGGCTTGATCAATACCATGCCTGGTTTGATTCTGGCGCTCATTGCCGATATGCTTCCTTTTACTGTCCTTCTGATGCAGAGTTTTTACCAAAGCATACCGACTGCTATTGAAGAAGCGGCCTACATTGACGGAGCTTCGAGAATGCAGATTTTGTTTAGAATAGTAACACCGCTTGTTAAGCCTGGTATGGTAGCAGTCATATTATACTCGTTCTTAATGACATGGGATGATTACCTCCATGCCGCCACACTGATTCAGAATGACGTGCTACGTACCTTATCGGTAGGTGTCGCATTGAGGTATTTGGGTGAGCTGTCTTATGACTGGTCATTAATCAATACCATTTCAATTATTGGTACTGTACCCATGGTGCTGCTGTTCTTCTTCTTCCAGAAATACATGATAAAGGGCCTTGTTGCAGGTGCTGTTAAGGGATAGGGTGTTTTTTGAATGAAGCGAAATGTTATTTTAATCACTGTGGACCAGATGAGAGGAGATTGCATCAGCGCTTTAGGACATCCTGATGTCAGGACGCCATATCTTGATACAATGATCAACAAGGGGATTGTCTTTGACAGAGCCTATAGTGCCACACCCACCTGTATTCCTGCTCGGGCCGCAATTTTCACCGGAATGACACAGAAATCCCATAAGCGCGTTGGATATCAGGATTTTGTTCCATGGGATTACAAGGTAACATTGCCAAAGGTTTTTTCCGATAATGATTACCACACTCAGTGTATTGGGAAGATGCATGTTTGGCCGCCACGTTCATTAATGGGCTTTCACAATGTCGAACTGCACGATGGATTTCTTCCCCATAGAAACAGCAATACACCTGCTAACACCTGGTGGAGCAGAGTAGACGATTATATTCCCTACTTACAGCAGCAAACTGGAATCGGTGGAGATATTAATGACTGGGGGATTGACTGTAACTCATGGGTAGGCAGGCCTTATTCATTGCCTGAACACACCCACCCGACAAACTGGGTAGTAACGCGGTCCATAGATTTTTTGAGAAGGCGGGATACCACAAAGCCGTTCTTTTTATGGACATCTTTTGTAGCCCCGCATCCGCCGCTGATTCCGCCAGCCTGCTATTTTGACATGTATATCAATAAAAGTATGCGAAGACCCTATATTGGTGATTGGGCTGAGAATAAAGACGTGAATTATCCCAATGTAGACTGTTTTGAGGGTATATTGGCTGAGGATGACAGTCGAAGAATGCAAGCCGGCTATTATGGACTCATTACCCATCTTGATCATCAGATCGGACGGTTGATTCGTGCCTTGAAGGATGAAGGCGTTTTGGACAACACGTTGATTCTTTTCACCTCTGACCATGGGGAAATGCTTGGCGACCATCATATGTTCCGAAAATCCCAGGCCTTCGAAGGAAGCGTTTCCATTCCCATGATTCTGTTTGATCCTGGCAGCAACCTTGATCTGCCGAGAGGCGAACGGGTTTCGGCACTTGTAGAATTAAGGGATGTCATGCCTACATTGCTTGATGTGGCGGACCTTTCAGTTCCTGACTCAGTTGAGGGTAAAAGCCTTCTGAATTTTATCAGGAATAAAGAAAGCCGGAGAACATACCTGCATGGAGAGCATACCTCTCAGCAGAATGCCTCCAGTACACAATATATCGTCACTGAAAACGAAAAATATATTTGGTTCTCACATACCGGCGAGGAGATGCTGTTTGATTTGAAGGCTGATCCTCATGAATTGAGAAATTTGTCACAACTGGCGGATTACTCAGATCGACTACATGAATTGCGCAATATTTTGATTAAGGAGCTGGAAAACCGCGAAGAAGGTTATTCTGACGGGAAACACCTACATATCGGCAAAATTCCAAAGACGGTGCTTAATTAATCCGTAGCAAGAAAGGGAGAAATAATGCTAGTTAACAATAAGGAAATGCTGTACAAAGCCCGCAAAAACGGCTATGCAATCCCAGCAATAAATACGCAGGGTGGAAATTACGATATTATTTGGTCAATATGCAAAACCGCCGAGGAAATGAAATCGCCTATTATTCTGGCTCATTATGTATCCACAGGTGCCTTTTCAGGCAACGATTGGTTTGTACAAGTGGCCCAATGGTGTGCCAATAAGGTTTCCGTGCCGGTTTCCATTCATCTTGATCATGGTGATAGCTTTGAGACCTGTATGAAGATGTTGAAGCTTGGATTTACATCTATTATGATTGACGGTTCGACAAAACCCATCGAAGAAAATGCAGCTCTGACCAACAAGGTCATAGAGGTATGCAGAAACTTTGATGTTCCTGTGGAAGCAGAAATAGGAGAGTTGGTTCGCCTTGATGAAGGGGGCAGTCCAAAAGAGAATAAGAACATTGCCGACCCTGACCAGGTACGGAGTTTCTTAAGCCTCTGTCAGCCCGATACCTTGGCCATAGGAATTGGAAACGCCCACGGCTATTATCATGGAGAACCTGATATTAAGCTGGATGTGCTTCGCAAGGTCATTGAGTTTACAGATATTCCACTGGTGCTCCACGGCTGCACGGGCATGGCTGAAGACACAATAAGACAAGCCATTGGGCTTGGGGTTTCCAAAATAAACTTTGGAACCGAGATCCGATATAAATATGTGGAGTACTATAATGAGGGTATTCAAACCCTTAACCATCAGGGACATTCCTGGATGATCTCCCAATATGCATGCAATAAGCTTGGAGAGGTTATTAAAAATATTATTAATCTATCAGGCTCTGCCGGTAAAGCATAGTTTCCACAATAAACGTTATACAAAATAAAAATATTTAATGGTGGTGTTGATTTTGAAAAAAAACTTAAATGTAGGGTTCATAACGACATTGTCAGGCAGATGGCCCAGGGAACTTCCTCAACAAAGGCTTGAAGAATACGGTAAATGGCTGGATGAGAACCTGACCGATGTGAACCTCATCAAAGCGGACCAGATCGTTGATACGGCTTCAAGGGTAAATGATACCATTGATGAGTTTAAAAAATCTTCTGTCGATATTGTCATCATGGTTTACGGCGCTTTCACCGGTGATGACATACCGACTGCCTTTGCAGATGAGCTTAATGTTCCCATCATTTTGTGGGCACCCTATGAGCCTCCCTTTGAAAAGGATACCCGGTTATGGGCCAATGCACTTGTGGCAGCTACCATGAATGCTGCCTCCTTACACCGGCTGAACCACAAATCCTATGTCTTTTATGGGAGCAAAGAGGATGAGCGAGTTTCCTCCAAGATTATTAATCTTATTAAGGCTTACAGTGTTGTTAAAAAACTCAAGGGCACAATATTCGGATTACTGGGATATCGTCCCACAGCCTTTTATAACAGCACCTTTGATGAGGGGTTGATCAGAAGAACCTTTGGAATCAGGATGGAAGAAACTGATCTCAAGGTCATTTTTGACAGAATGGAGCAAATCCCGACCGAAGATGTTGAAAAGGATATGAAAGCTATTTCGGATAAATTCAATGTGAGCAATTTACCCGACAAGCATCTTGAAAATCACTCCAAGCTTTATTTTGCAATGAAAGATGTTATTAAAAATCAGGGTTATGATTTTGCCACTCTCAAATGCTGGCCGGAAATGGGCAATCTGAAGACCACCCCTTGCGCCGTTATGGGAAGACTGGCCGACGAGGGCACACAAATTGTATGTGAAGGCGATGTGGATGCAGGCCTGGCCTTGATTGTACAAAATTATCTGACAGGGAAGCCTAGTTTTATTACAGATATGATTAATATTGATGAAGAGCAGAACACGTTTACTTACTGGCATTGTGGCCAGGCGGCACCATCCCTGATGAATCCCAAGCATGAGGTCACCATCAATAATCACCCTCTGGCAGGACAGGGTACGGCTTTCTACGGCACATTGAAAACAGGAAAGGTTACAATTGCACGCTTCTGCAATATTGGGGGCGTATATAAGCTGTTCTTGCTAAGGGGTGAAGCTGTTGATACACCACGTAATACAAAGGGGATTATGGTTAATATCAAGATAAAATCCCCTGTGCGGAGTGTGGTTGAAAATATCATAAAAGAAGGGATTCCTCATCATTACAGCATTGTATGGGAGGATGTCGCAGATGAAATGATTGCGGTTGCAGACCTTTTAGGTATAGAAGTTATTGAAATGTAGTGTTTTAGCTTCAGTTTAGAATTATCATTTTGGGAGGATTTATAATGGAAAAAAACAGTTATTTAACTCACAAGGAGATTTATAGTCAACCAGCCTCCTTCCAGGGAATCAATGATACCCTTGAGGATATTTACAGGGTTCTTGACAGAGTTTTTGACAAGGCCAACCACTATGACGAGCTGTTGTTCACAGGTTGCGGAACATCCTTCTACCTCGCCCAGAGCGCCGCTTGTGCCTTTTCAACTTATACAGGTATACGAGCAAAAGCAGTTCCTTGCTCAGAGCTGTTTTTCTTTCCTGAAACTTATATAAAGAGCGGAAATGTACTGGTTTTACCCATTACAAGAAAGAGCTATACCACCGAAGTGCGCATGTCTATAGATAAAGTCAGAACCTTCCCCAATGTCAAAACCCTTGCCATTACCTGTGACAGCGGCAGCAAGGATTATAATGATGCATTGATTCTTTCACCGGTTACCGCTGAGGACAGTGTGATTATGACACGTTCCTTTACCAGCATGGTTTATCTTGCAGCAATTCTGGCCATGTATGTGGGAGGAAAGAAGAATGAAATTGAGCAAATGGCTGACTACGCCAAGGTAGCAGAGGAACTGCTTACCAAAATGGACGGGATGGCAAAGCAAATCATAGAAGAAAATCCGAACCTGGACCTGTTTATTACACTTGGGCAGGGCGTTTTCTACGGTGTTGCCAACGAATGCATGAACAAGATGAAAGAGATGGGTATTGTTAATTCCGAGGCCTATTACAGCCTGGAGTATCGTCATGGACCCATGAGCCTTGTCGACCAGAATACTCTCGTTCTTACTCTGGCAAACTCCCAAACGCTTGAATATGATGCAAAGCTTCTGACACAGATGAAAAGCTATGGTGCTGTAACCGCTGCAATCGGTGAGAATGTCAGCAAGGCTATGCCCGATGTGAAATATAAGCTGGATTTGACCTATGGCTTTAACGATACACAGTATGCTGCGCTTATCGGGTTTATCGGTCAGTTCCTGGGCTATTATATCGCAGAAAAGAAGAATATTAATGCGGATTCTCCAAGAAATCTGTCCCAGGCCATTGTATTGAATAATGAATAAAAATTGAGTAATTATGAAGTCAAGGTGAAAGGGCTGCTTAGAATGAGATGCTATAGAAATATCTTATTCTGAGCGGCCCTTTTTATCCAAAAGCTTTGATAGTATAGTCCATGATGCTATAATATTCCATGGTGCTATAATATCTCTGATGTATTCTAAACATGTGATGTGGAGGCATAAAGAATGAAAAGGATAGTGATCATATTTTTAATAATATTTATCATGATTGCATTTATTGCATGCTCCAGAATAAAAGACGATGAAACACCAATAAATGCATCGCCTACTTCAACAGCTTCACCGTCCGTTACATCTTCTCCTGTAAATACCCAAAAGCCTGATGCCAAAGCTATTATGAACGAATTTGATACACTGACGTCACTTGCCGATGTAAAGCTTGATGAAGCAGCATCGTTTATTGAGGAGAACATTGCATCTGTTTCGGCCGAAGATGCTTCAAAAATGATTTTACGGTTTGAAGAGCTGCAGTATGACCACAGAACAGCGCTGGAAGATGATTTTTATACTGAGGATGTGCAGCTTAGGTTCCAGCAGGAGGTTGAAGCAGGAACGGATGTGAATGTCCCGGGAAATATAAAGGACAGCTCCCTTAAAGAACTTGTTCAGAAGGCTAAAAACAGCGGCTTTAAAGTTGAGCAGGTAGAAGGGGCATTCATACCCGTTATGGATTATTCCTTTTACATAAAATTCAGTTCCTTTGGAACACCGGATATAAAGGAATATATTGAACTAATGTCGGTAGAATCCGACCAACCCTCTGTTTTGGGGGGAGGAGTGGTCATTGGATGGGATGAAGTGATCAGGCGTGGCGTTTCCAATGAAAGGTTTTTAGAAGCTTATAATGATTCTCAAAAACGGGATGCAATCAAAGCCTTGTTTAACAATTATAAAGAACTTGCTTTCTTTGGAACAGAGGTTACACCCCTATTTGACAGTCAGACCGGGGAGCTTTTGGAGGATGTCCGATACGCTTATGAACAGGCCATCGCCGATGAGGGAGCCAGTGATTTTGTTAAAAATCTCAAAGCTTTTATGAAGATCGTTGCAGAGAATAATTATAAATTAACTGATGAGGCTGAGAATTTCAGGAAATCATATTAACGGTTGATTGGGTGTAAGAAGCTGACTTATGAGGTTAATGACCTCTAGGTCAGTTTTTTTGTTTAAGCCGATAGGCTAAGATGCATTGGGCAATCTTTGATTATCTTCCACTAGAAGTATGATTGTGAGATAATAGACTAAGAGACAGTATCCTTTGGCGATCGTCAAGTAAGGGACTGAGATAATGAGCGATAAATTAAAGGGTCTGCTTAAATACAAGTTTGTATTTAACATTTTTCACTTTGCTATTAAACATTTACTACACAGGAAATTTAATTATCAATTTGAAAAAGTGGTACCTCACAACCAGCCCTATATCGTGCTTGTCAATCATAATACGGATTATGACCCTCTGATGGTGGGAGTAAGCTTTCCCAGGCTCTTGTATTATGTAGCCAGTGACCACATCTTTCGTTGGGGGTTTATCAGTAAGTTAATTATGTTTTTGGTAGATCCCATTCCACGAATGAAAGCTGTGACTGAAACGGAGACAGTCAAGCAAATATTGAGAAGAATGAAGGCTGGAGCAAATGTTTGTATATTCGCTGAAGGGAATCGGTCTTTTACAGGTGAGACCGGCGCCATACCGGAGTCAACCGGGAAGCTCATCAAACGAAGCGGAGTTGCTTTAGTTACATATAGGCTGGATGGCGGCTATTTTTCAAGCCCACGCTGGTCAAGGACCATTCGCCGCGGCGTTATGAATGGTCGAAAGGTAAGGGTGTACAGCCCGGAAGAAATTAAAAATATGACGGCGGATGAGCTGAATGAAGCTATAAAAAATGATCTCAATGTTAATGCATATGAAGAGCAGAGAAGGCACCCCATTGAGTATAACGGTCTAAAGCTTGCAGAAAACCTTGAAACCGCTTTATATCTTTGCCCATGCTGCAAAAATGTAGCCTCTCTCATCAGTCAGGATAACAGGTTTTATTGTACCTGCGGGCTTGATCTACGCTATACGACCAAGGGCTATTTTGTCTCTCAGAACGGTAATCCTTCACCTTTTTCAACGGTGTTGGAATGGAGTAGGTGGCAGAGCACCAGAGTAGTCGAACGGGTATCCAATATAAAAGCGTCAGCATGTGATCAACCTATTCTGTCCGACCAGGACCAGAGTCTTTGGCTGGTTAATAAGGCAAGAAAAAGTCAGTTTGTTGGCAAAGGCGTGCTGTACCTTTATAAGGATAAGATTTCTCTTGTCTTTGAGGACGGGAAGGAACAAACTTTTTACCTTGATCAAATATCCGATATGGCCATTCATGGTCAGATGGTTCTGATATTTTCCACATCCGACAGGAAGTCCTATGAAATTAAATCAAATCATCCGCGAAGCGCACTAAAATACCTGGATTACTATGAAGTATTAAAGGCAAACAAAGGAAATTAAAATAAGGCAGAGGGGTGATGAGTGTGGATTTTTCAGCAGCCAATACATCATTATGGAACTTTATCGTTCAAATGGGCATCCTTGCAGGAATCATGCTCCTGGCTAACGTATTGCGGCGAAAGATAAGTTTTTTTCGTAAAAGCATGGTACCCACAGCTGTTTTAGGCGGCTTTGTCGCACTCATTCTTCGAGAGACAGGAATATTGCCTTTAAATGAATCCTTTCTTGAGATGGTTACTTACCATACCATCGGAATAGGATTTATAGCACTTTCATTACGCACACCGTCTAAATATGAAGAGTCGGAAAAAAAGGATTTCACCGCCCTCAAAAGCGGTGCGCTTATTGTCAGTACCTATTTGATTCAGGGGATTGTGGGTCTGATTATCTCCATCGGTTTAGCTTATACCTTAAATCCCGGCTTTTTTAAGGCATCGGGAATACTGCTGCCTATGGGCTATGGGCAAGGGCCGGGACAGGCAAATAATGTGGGCTCTACATATGAGCAGCTGGGATTTGCAGGCGGACAATCCTTCGGGCTTTCCATTGCAGCGGCGGGTTTTGTTTGTGCCTGCGTTGTGGGGGTCATCTACCTAAACTATTTAAATAAAAGAAATAAAGTTAAAATACAGGCATCTCATTATCTCTCTGGATCTGTAACTGTTGAGGATTTTCAAGACAATAACGAAATACCTATATCTCAGTCTGTTGATCGGCTGTCCGTGCAGTTTGCCTTGGTATTGCTCATTTATCTGGGAACCTACCTGGTATCCCTGGGAATAACATCATGGCTTGAGCAATCCTTACCCGGGCTGTCAAAAACAGTTTCACCACTTATTTGGGGATTTAATTTTATTATCGGTTCCATTCTGGCCATTGGCTGTCGTGCTGTTTTTAATAGCCTGACAAAAGCAAAGGTTATGACACGGCAGTATACCAATAATTATCTCTTAAGCAGAATTTCAGGCAGTGCTTTCGACTTTATGACCATAGCAGGCATCGCCTCGATAGAATTCAAGGATTTAAGCGGGCTTTGGGTTCCTTTCATTCTTATGGCTGTTATCGGAGGCATTGTCACATTTGTATATCTCAAGTGGATTTGTAAAAAAATATATTCCACATACGAGCATGAAGGGATGGTTTCCATGTATGGGATGCTGACCGGTACCATCAGCTCAGGTGTTTTGCTTTTAAGAGAAATTGATCCTTCCTTTAAAACACCCGCTGCCAATAATTTGCTGACGGGCAGCAGCTTCGCCATTGCGCTGGGGGCTCCCATGCTGCTCCTGATCGGTATGGCTCCCGAATCCGATACCATGCTTTTTGTAACATTGGGGCTGCTTATTGTTTATCTTATCCCATTATTATTTATTATGATAAAAACAAGATGCAGGAAAAATAAAACCTGAAGGTGTTTTAAACCATTCCATATAATCAGTAATTTTTTCAGGTTTTAAAAGCCCTGCCAGACGATATAATTCCAGAGCAAAGTCCAGGTAAGCTTCAGGCTTGGCAGAGACTACGTTTCTATCACTTTCATAGAGACCGTAGGTTAACTGTCCCGTACGAGGAAGGAATTCATAGGTTTCTTTGGGCTCATAATAGCTCGTATATTTACGGTCTTCAAGAATACCGGCATAGGCCAGATAGTCAACTCCGCCACATATACCTCCTATAATAGCGCCGCGCTTTTCACAGGCTCGGATGAGCTCAAAAATGTCCTCTCTGGGAATGGGACTGCCGCCGGGAATAATTAAGACATCGATTTCATCAGGCTTTACATCGGCCACATTCCTATCGATAACAACCTTTTTTCCATCCATACATTTCACTGTTGCCTGATTACTTGCAAGTGTAAAAATATTTTGTTTGGAAAACAACATAGATGACACACACAATTCTGTTTCAAAATAACCGTCATACAGATAAATTGCGACATTCATTTTAACCCTCCTATAGAGGTGTGTACCTAACGAGTACACATCTCAAGCCTATAATATCAATAGAATACTGACATAAACCTGTCATTGTTCTATTGATATTTTTTCAGGGCAGTTATGAGTTTTTTCTGAATGCTTCGGACTAAGGATTCAGGCTTTAGGATGGTTATCTGGTCAGAGTTTCGGAAGGCCAAGGTTTCAAAAAAAACAATACGGTTTGTCAACACTTGCATCTTAAAAACCGATTTATTTTCTGAAATAATTTTTGCATCTCTCATTGGATCATCATATTGGATAAGATTAAACAGTTCTTTGTTAATGTCGAATTCCAAAAGAAGCTTTGGATCGCTAAAAGCATTGCTGTTATATTGCTTTTCAAGTGAATCATCAAGCTTTTCTGATAGTAATGAGATATTTTTAATCCTATCTAGGCGAAATGTTCTCTTTTTCTCTCTTAAATGACAATACGCATCCAAATACCAACCACCTTCATTGTAAAATAAATGAAAGGGAGTTATAACTCGTTCGATCGTGCTGTCCTTAAGCGGCGAGAAATATAGAATTTTCAGTTTAACTTGCTGATTAAAGGCTTCAAGAATAGTTTCAAAAGCGCCATGGATATATGTCTCAGGGAAAATTGACTGGACATCGAAAGAAATGTAATGTAAGTTTTTTTTAAACTGCGTGGCTGTATCATGGTAGGTATTTTGGAGTTTTAAGTTCAGAGAATTTATACTTTCTTTAAGTTCAGGAAGATTAAGTTGATTGGATATCTTCAAAAGAAGCAAAAGAATAAGTACCTCACGTTCTGAAAGCTTCACTGAAGGCATGAAATAAGATTCGTCAATTTCATATCCTCCGTGGATTCCTTCAAATGTTGTGATTGGAACATTCATTTGGCTTAAAGCATCTATATCCCGGTAAATAGTTCTTTTGCTGACTTCAAGGAAGGTAGCCAGGTCTGAGGCGGATAGCTTTCCTTTTTGCTTTAAACGCATAATAATCATTTGAAGGCGTTCCATTTTTTTCATACCATCACCATATAAAGTATATCAGAATAATTTTTTTGATACTATCAATTCAAAAAATACTGTAATCGTCGTTTACAGCCATGCTATAATATTCTATAATTGCAATTATTGAGACTACAACAAGGTGTTCTTGTTATTTAAGGAGAAAAAAATGAAACGACGTTTAATAGGGTTGTTGATAAGTATTTTATTGGTCGCATCACTGATTGGCTGCACGACTGGCAGTTATACAGCAACTCTTGCAACTGAAAAAAATACATCCACGTCAATGGCTATGACTTATGCGAAAATGAATGGGCATAAAACTGCTTCCCTCTCAATAGAGGATAACGAGATACTGGAAGTAGACGTTGATGTTGTTTCCAAAGACGGCCAGCTTGATCTTTCCATAGTTAATGAACAGGATGAGTCATTTTATCAGGGAACTGATATGCCTACTTCTTCTTTTACCGTTACCCTTGACAAAAAAGGCAAGTACAAAATTACTGTTAATGCAAAAGACCACAAGGGCAGCTATAATATCACCTGGAAGAACGTCAATTAGCATGTTCTCATTTGTTAATCAATTCAAAGCTATCTTTGGGAGCCTAGCACGGCTCCTTTTTTATTACAAAAAGGGAGATATTTCTAACAAGCTTCTGGCATGATATAATAACATTACCCGTTACCGAAATCAAAGATTTCGAACGCCTAAAGGCAGCGGGCACCCAACAAAAAAAGTGGAATCCTGGAGGAAATCATGAAGCAATATCTTACTGTCGAGGATTTGAAAACTCTGTCTGATAACCAGAAACAAACACTTAATTCCATGTGGCTTCCGGCAAAATACGATCGCGTTGTTGCCTCTGTATGCAAGGATGCCGAGAATGACGTTTATGAAGATTTTGAGTTTGTAGTGGGTGAGATTATTCTTAAGCATGGAACAAATATTACATTAAGACGCTTAAGGCTTTTGGACGATCTCATGGTTGAAGATATTGAGGAATCCTTTGATCCTGAATCATCTGAAGATGAAAGCTTTGATATGATGATGGATGATCCCGGTGACTATTTTTTAAAGGAGGATTGCCTTCCTCTGCTCAGCATTGGCCAGCTCATCAGCTTTTTGAGAAGCACAAAAGCCGGTCAGGATGGGTTCAGCCTAGGTATTCCACCTGCCAGTGACCGATTCAATGACCAGAGCTTTACATTGGATGACAGGTTTGGTGAGGTCAATAAGTCCGAAGAGCTTACCGACCTTCTTTTTGATATGCTTAAAACGATGTTGTAATAATGGATTAACTGCTGGTGCCAAGACAAGGATTATTAAGAAAACTTCGTATAAAGTTTTGAAAGGATCGGTTTATGATTATGAATGATACCTTGAATCTTGTTTTGAAAAGTGAGAATCCGACTGTGGTTTTTTCTGGTATGGAACTGAAAAAATATCTGGAAAAACTATCAACACAAGAATTGGTGCAAGTAGATGTCGGGTGTAATCTCAATCAATCTCAAAAGTGTATTGAGCTTGGCTTATATTCTGATTTTGGACTGCCGAACCCCATCAGTGATCAAAATGTATTTGATGACGCTTATCATATTGAAATACAGAACTCATCCGGCTTCATTATGGGAATCAACCCAAGGAGCGTACTTCTCGGGGTATACAGGTTCTTGTATGAATGCGGCTTAAGGTGGATAAGGCCCTCGGAAGACGGAGAAATTATCCCCCAAGCAGATATCCTGAATCTGGATGCGAGTATTGATGAAACGCCGTCCTATCGGCATAGGGGCATTTGTATAGAAGGAGCCGTCAGCTTTGAAAATGTGCGGGATATGATTGACTGGGCCCCCAAGCTGGGTTTTAATTCGTATTTTATTCAATTCCGTGAGGCCTATGCCTTTTTTGACCGTTGGTATAATCACCACATCAATCATAAAAAAACACCTGAAGGCTTCACTATAGAAAAGGCGAGAGAGATCGTAAAAGCGCTTGAAGAAGAGATAAACAAAAGAGGATTAGCCTATCATGCCGTAGGACATGGCTGGACATGTGAGCCCTTTGGTATCCCAGGATTGAGCTGGGAGAAGAATGATATTCAGGCAGCACCGGAAGTCCAGCAATACCTTGCACAGGTAAACGGAAAAAGGGAGATATGGGGTGGTATTCCCTTAAATACGAACCTTTGCTATTCCAATCCGGAGGTTAGAAAGATCGTTGTCAACAGCATTATTGAATATCTTGAAGAGCATAAAAATATTGACGCTCTTCATTTCTGGCTGGCTGACGGCTATAATAACCAATGTGAGTGTGAGAATTGCATAAAGGAGATTCCTCCCGACCTTTATGTGCAGATGCTTAATGAGCTAGATGAGCTTATGATCCAAAGGAAAATGAATAATAAAATAGTATTTCTGATTTACTGCGAGCTCATGTGGGCGCCTCAGGTGCGTAAAATCAATAATTCTGACAGGTTTATTCTGATGTTTGCCCCCATCACCAGAACCTACAGTAAATCCTTCTCTACAGATGTACTACCTGAAAGCACCCCGACTTACATACGCAACAAGGTGACCTTTCCTTCGTCCATAGAGGGGAATATTGCTTTTCTTAAGGACTGGCAGAAAACTTTTTCGGGGGATAGCTTCGATTTTGACTATCATTACATGTGGGATCACTTTTGTGATCCGGGACAGTTTGCAGTCTCCCGTATTATTAGCGAGGATATAAAAAATTTAAAAGAAGTGGGCCTCAATGGCTTTATAAGCTGCCAGGTTCAAAGGAGCTTTTTTCCTAACGGCCTTGGGATGTATATGATGGGCAGAACCCTCTGGAATAGCTCTTTTGACTTTGAACAAGAGGCTGTTGAATATTTTGAAAAAGCATACGGCGCTGATGGCCATAAGGCCATGGCTTACCTAAAAAAGCTTACCGATCTTTTTGATCCTCCTTATCTGAGAGGTGAGAGAGAGATGGTGGATATGGAGACTTCACAGCGCTATGCTTCGATTGAAGCTTATGTGAAGACCTTCACCCCGGTCATTATGGATAATTTGAAGCTTTCAAATAAAAGTCAGGCACAATCCTGGCATTACCTTAAGCTGCATCAGGATTTCTGCGTTCACTATGCGAGTATGCTGGAACAGCGTTCATTAGGGAATAGGGAAGGAACACATGAAAAGTGGAATGCTATAAAGGAATTTTTATGTGACCATGAGGATGACTTTCAGAAAGTATTCGACTTATACGAGTTCGTTCAAACCTTTGAGGTAATGACCGACAGAATTCTGGGCCAGTAGGATTTCTGATAGAAAGGTTGATGCGATATCAAGGTCTTGATTGTTGACGACGACGTATACGTATGTAAAGGGTTAAGGGCTCTTATTCCATGGGCCGAAATGGGTGTTGACATTGTCGGAGAAGCCAGAAACGGAGAGGACGCCTTCAATATAGCCCTTGAAAAGTGCCCCGATCTCATCATTTCAGATATTAAAATGCCCATCATGGATGGTTTGGAACTTTGCCGGAAAGTCCATGATGTCATGGTTGACACCTCCATCATTCTGCTAAGTGCCTATGAAGATTTTGATTATGCCCGCACTGCAATACAATACGGGGTAGAAAGCTACATACTTAAACCAATAGACCAGGATAAAATCAAGCAGCTTATTGAATTAATCAAATCCCTCAATGCTAAAAGGATAGAAAAGCTCAGTCTGTATAAGACCATATATAATGAAGAACTGGAGCGGGAATTGAACCAGGCCTTAAGCCGATGTGACCGTGAATATTTTGAGAGGTTTTTTGAGAAGGACCTCAATCAAAAAGATTATTGCCGCCATGAATCCAAAGCATTATATATTCGCCTGATCGAAATCCTGTTCAATTACTTCAGCGGTATGGGTGTCAATATACATCCCCTGCTGAATTCAAAGGAATGGGTGTTTGAAGAGCTCTATACCTTAAAAACCCGTGAGAGCATGCAATCCTATGTGGAGCAGCTGTATATGGATGTGCTGCAATTCACGACTCAAAAGAAGGATTCTCGGTCCGAGCACATCACAGAGTATGTAAAGGATTATATCAACAAACATTATGGTGATATGAATATGTCTGTCTCTGAAATTGCTGACAGCTTAAAACTCTCACCTGCATACTTGAGCGTCATTTTCCGCCAATTCACCGGTATCAATGTTATTTCTCACATCAAGAAATTGAGGATTGATCAGGCCTGTGCGCTTTTAAATGACCCATCCCTAACCATATCCAGTATTTCGGACCGGGTAGGCTTCCAAAACCAACACTATTTCACCCGTGCATTTAAAAAACAAACCAGGATGACACCCTCCGAATACAGAAACTTGATCTTAAATAACAAGCATCAGGATGGGATCGGCTCATGATAGTTAAGAATATGAGCATTAACAAAAAAATCTCATTTGTTTTTATTTTTGTCATTATGGCTGTGGTGATTTCATCAAATGTCATCTTTTATTTCCTGGTCAGTGATATCATCATTAACAGAACCATTGAGCAGCAAGAGAAAATCATATCCCATAATTCCACCAATATGGATAATCTTTTGAATAATATTAACCTAGCGGTAGGAAACCTGTGCCGGGACGGAAAGCTGGTCGAGGTGCTTAATAGCGATTGTAACGGCTCATTTGAGCTGTACTCCGGCAGGGAAGCCATTGAGCGCCAGTTCAGACAATATTTTATACAGTTAATGGATTTTACCGATTACAATTTCGCATTCTTTTTCATAGACGACGCCTTTCCCGTTACAGAAGCCTTTTTTCCGGTGTCTCTAAATACTGCGGTTAGTACGCGGCATGGTGTTTTTAAAGCGGATAACCAAAAAAAAGAGAGTTGGTATCTCAAAACAATTGAGCTTAACGGAGCCTTTCACTGCTTTTATCTGGAGGGGGATAATCAGCGCCTTTATATATCAAGGCTGGTCAGAAATCCCTATATCAATATTTACAGCATGGAAAAAATGGGAGTCATGCTCATGGGCTTTGATGTGCGAGAATTTGAGAAGCAATTTGATGCCGCAAAGCTTACCGACCATGCACAGGTCTATTTACTGGATGAGGACAAGAGGGTGATTTTTTCCAATAATGCGTCGTTGCGTGGGAAAGGAGTAGAAGAAGACGGGCTTATCTCATATGTCAATGACCATATTAGAACGGAAAACCATGTTCTGGAATATGAGGATCAACATTATGTAACAGCAATAAGCCGCTTAAAGTGGGGATTAAGACTTATATCGGTTATCCCATACACAGACATTCTGGCAGAGCTTAATGTTGTTACGAAAATGATCATCATCATAACTGTCATAGCTGTTTTCATCGGAATAGGTTTGACGGTCATTTTTTCCTTCAGTATAACAAGACCGATCAAGAAGCTGGCAGGAGTCATGAATGCGGTTAGAAATGAAAGCAGTATCCGAACTAATATCGACTACCCGTCCCATGATGAAGTGGGTATACTCTACAAAAGCTTTAATAAAATGATGAGAAGAATTGATGGTCTTGTAGCAGATGTCTACGAAAGCGGTGTCAAGCAAAAAAGCGCTGAACTAAAAGCATTACAGGCTCAAATCAATCCACATTTTATTTACAATACCCTGGATTCGGTCAATTGGATGGCTCTTTTAAACAATCAGAATAATATTGTACGCATGGTATCCTCACTAGCCAGTATATTAAAATACAGCATCAAGGATCCCGACCATTTCGTATTGTTAAAAGAGGAACTCGACCATGTCAGGAATTATGTCAATATTCAGGCCATGAGATATGAGGATTGCTTTGAAGTGGTATATGACATTCAGCCATCCGAAATGAATTTGAAGCTTCCCAAGTTCTTATTGCAGCCCCTTGTGGAGAATGCCGTTGTTCATGGTGTCGCCAACATAAAGCTTAAAGGACGTATCGTTATATCCTGTATGATTAATGGCAGCCAAGCCGTTATTCGCGTGGAGGATAACGGGGCCGGCGCTGATGTCCACGAGCTCAACGCCTATCTTGAAGGGAAAAAGACCTCCGTTAAAGATTCTGACGGGTTTGGAATAAAGAACGTTCATCAACGAATTAAAATGAGCTATGGTGAGGGGTACGGCCTTAATTATGCCGATCGGTGCGACGGAGGCGTCGTGGCTGAAATAAGGATTCCATACAAAGAATAAGCTCTATTTAAAAAAAGTATAAAATATCTAAAGAAGTTACCATAGAAAGTTAAAGCCCTTTAATTTATAATGGAAATGTAGCAGGGAATCATTGGAATTATACAATGATTAAAATCATAGAAAAGACGAGCGAATGAGGGGGCTTATTATGGGTTTTTTTCGCAACATTAAAAAAGATGGAGCTTTGTATATTATGGCCCTGCCGGCCCTAATTGCATTACTGGCATTTAGTTATTTGCCCATGTTCGGAGTCATACTTGCCTTTAAAAGGATCAATTATGCAAGTGGCATTCTAAAAAGCCCATGGGTAGGCTTTGATAATTTTAAGTTCCTTTTTAAAAGCAATGCCGCCTATACCATCACACGCAATACTATATTATACAATTTAGTTTTTATCGTACTCGGATTGGTTTTAGCGACCTTCATAGCCATTATTCTAAACGAAATCAAGAACCGTATCGCTTCAAAAATTTATCAGACCGTCTTCATCATGCCCTATTTCTTATCATGGGTGGTAGTAGCCTTTGTGGCTAAGGCCTTCCTTGACCATGATCTCGGTTATATAAACCATCTTCTGGCTTCAATGGGATTAGAAAAAGCACAATTTTACTTTGAAACAAAATACTGGCCTTTTATTCTCGTGTTTGCTCAACTTTGGAAAACATTGGGCTATAACAGTATTATTTATTTGGCGGCCATAACGGGCATATCAACTGAGTATTATGAGTCCGCAACTTTAGATGGGGCAACCAAATGGCAGCAGGCTATTTATATTACCATACCTTCCATTAAGCCCATGATTATTATTTTAACCATCATGGCGGTCGGAAAAATATTCAATTCCGATTTTGGCCTGTTCTACCAGGTTCCGCTTGGTCACGGACAGTTGTATCCGGTCACACAGGTCATCGATACCTATGTCTATAACGGTCTGGTACAAGGGGGAGGGAATATTGGGATGTCCGCCGCAGCAGGCTTATACCAATCTGTTGTCGGATTCATCCTCGTCGTTGTTACCAATAAGATCACCAAAAAGGTGGACGAAGGCTACGCGTTATTTTAAATGTTGAATAGCAGAACAAGAAAGGGAACAGATTATGGCAAGAATGGTGCAAAGTAGAATAAACGCCCTGACTACAGGCTGGAATATTGTTTTCAATTTATTATTGATCAGTATGGTCGCTCTGTGCGTTATTCCTGTGCTGCTGGTTTACTCCGTATCATTTTCCAGTGAAGCCAGTATTGCGGAGCATGGGTACCAGCTTATCCCTAAGGAATTCAGTCTCTTTGCTTATGATTTTATGTTTAAAACAGGGGATCATATTCTGAACGCTTATATGATATCCATTATTGTAACGGTATGTGGAACGATATTAGCCTTGCTTACAACTGCCATGTTTGCTTACGTCATATCCAGGAAAAGCTTTAAAATGCGTAATGTGTTTGCATTTATAGCATACTTCACCATGCTGTTTTCCGGCGGGCTTATTCCTTCGTACATGATTAACACGCAGGTTTTTAACTTAAACAATAATATTTTGGCATTAATTCTTCCTTATCTGGTGAGTGCGTGGAATGTATTGGTTCTAAGAACATTCTTTCAAACCACAGTGCCTGATTCCATCATTGAATCGGCTAAAATAGATGGGGCCGGTGAATTTACAACATTCTTCCGCATTGTCATGCCTTTGGCAAAGCCCGGTTTGGCAACAATAGGCTTCATGCTGCTTATCATGTACTGGAATGACTGGTGGCTAGCCATGCTCTATATCAAGAAGCAAAGTCTTGTACCCATTCAGCAGCTGCTGATGAAGGCCATCAATTCCATCGAGTTCATCAGGACCAACTCCAGATTTTTAGCCACCCCCCAGGGCCAGGCGCTACTCAATCGACTCCCCAGTCAATCCGGACGTATGGCCCTGGTGGTTATAGCAACGACCCCTATTCTATTTGCTTATCCATTCTTTCAAAAGCACTTCATTAAAGGACTGACAATCGGAGGGGTAAAGGGTTAATCCCGCTCATAAGCGGTTTTAATAAATTAAAGCATGAGGAGGAAAACTATGAAAAGCTTTAAGCGTATGATCAGCTTGGTTATGGCATTAATAATGGTTCTTTCATTACTTGCAGCATGCGGCTCAGAAAGCCCGACAAAAGGTGACGCCACAACAACGCCGAGTCAGTCAGCCGGCACACAGGAGCCGCCGAAAGGTGACCCGGCAGAAATCACCTGGTATCTTTATACGGACTATAACTTCAGAGACGAAGGCATTGTCTGGGATGAAATCAACAAATACCTGAAAGAAAAAATCAACGTCACAGTTAACGCGCAATATTTGAACTATGATGATTTCTTTTCTAAAATGCCCGTTATGCTTTCCGCTGGCGATGCCATGGATTTGGTCTTTACGTGTTCGTGGCTCAACGAGTATGTTCCGGGCGTTGCTAAAGGAGCCTTCAAGCCTCTTAACAAGTTGATTGACGAATATGCACCCAAGACAAAGGCTCATGTTCCCCAAGCCCTTTGGGATGGTGTGACGATCAACGGTGAGATTTACTGCTTCCCTACCTATAAGGAATTCGGACAGCAGTACGGCTTCCTTATTAATAAAACTTATGTTGACAAATACAATCTTGACGTTTCAAATATTAAAACCTATAAGGATATGGAGCCTCTTTATGAAATCGTGAAGAAAAATGAACCCGATATGGTTATGATCGAAGCACCCTTCCCGTTAGAACGTATGCTGACGAAAAACCATATCACGGGTGATATTGATCTGCCCGGCGCCTTGAATATTCCAGGGATAGAAGCTTACACAGTAAAAGACGACAAGATTTTCAACCAGTATGATACGCCGGAGTTCAAGGAGTTCTGTGTTACCATGGAGAGATGGCAGAAGGCGGGATATCTGCCTAGTGACACTCACTATGAAACCAATACCGCTCCGAATGACTGGAGAAACGGAAAGGTATTCAGTAAAGGCCTTACCTACGCACCCAATTATGAGAAACAGCTGACCGAAGAAAGAGGTTATGAGCACCTTTATATTCCGATAGGAAAAACCATAGTTGAAACCGCTGATACTGTAGGCTCCGCCACTGCTATTCCATGGCAGTCAAAGAATCCGGAAGCCGCAGCGAAGGTTATGGAGTTGGTGTACACTGACAAGTATATGGCAACCATGATCAGACACGGTATCGAGAACAAGCACTGGGTGAAGGTTGATGAAAATACTGTTGACTTTGCTCCCGGACAGGATTCCAAGGATCCAGGATTTGATTTTGGTATAGGTTGGGAGCTCGGAAGCATATATACGGCTATGCTGCCTAAAAGCTATCCGAAGGATACCTTTGAAGCCTATGAAAAGCTAAATGCTTCAGCTATACCCGCTCCTGCCTTAGGATTCAACTTTATAGGCGAGAACGTTCTTACTGAATCTTCATCCATCCGCAATGTTCTCAACGAATACAGAGATCCGATGCTTTGGGGACAGGTTAACATCGAGGAGCACTACCCTAAATTTTTGAAGGCATTGAAGGATGCTGGCGTTGACAGGTTTATCGAAGAACAGCAGAAGCAGTATGATGAATGGAAAGCAAAGAAGGGCAAGTAATCTATAGAAACTTTTTCAGATTTATCGGAAGTTATGTTTTGATCATTCCTAAGGCCGGAGTCATCCGGCCTTTGAGTGTATAGAAAAGAGGAGGGCGCACATGAGAGGATTGAAGATTGCGATAATTGGCGCAGGGAGTACATATACCCCTGAGCTGTTAGAAGGTTTTATTGAAAGAGTGAATCAATTAAAGGTCGATTCCTTCTTTTTAATGGATATTGATCCCAAAAAGCTGGACATTATCGGTGGCTTGGCCAAGCGGATGCTTGAAGCAAAGGGACATCCCGGAAAGCTTATACTCACCTCCAGCCTTGATGAAGCAATACAAGGAGCGGATTATATTCTGGCACAAATACGGGTGGGGGGGCTGGATTCCCGAATAAAAGACGAAAAGATTCCTGCCAAGTATGACCTTCTGGGGCAGGAAACGACAGGAGCAGGCGGTTTTATGAACGCGCTTCGGACGATCCCGGTTATCATGAATATGGTTGAGCGCATTGAGGCGCTTGCACCTGAGGCATGGCTCATTAATTTCTCAAATCCATCCGGCATATTAGCAGAAGCCATATTAAATCATAGCAATATTAAAATGCTGGGTCTGTGCAATGTCCCTATTAATTTGATAAAAGATGCTGAAAAGCTTCTGCCGCCCGGCACACAGTCCTTTAGCTATGATTATGTGGGATTAAACCATTTAAGCTGGATCACAGCGGTCTATGCGGATGGAAAAGAGATATTAAGCGAAAAAATCAGAAGCGGTCTTGAAGTATCAACCATGAAAAATATACCCCATATGGATTATGATATTCAAATGTTAACGGCCGTTAATGCAATGCCCTCCAGTTATTTAAAATATTTCTATTTAAGAGATGAACAAAAAAAGCGTGCTTCAGAGTCAGGAAAAACAAGAGGCGAAGAATGCAAGAATATAGAAGCGAGCCTTCTGGAGCTTTATCAGGATAAATCCTTGAATCGAAAGCCTGAATTATTGGAAAATCGCGGAGGAGCCTATTATTCAACTGCAGCCGTAACTCTGATTGATGCCATTGAAAATGACAAAAATGAAATTCATGTGGTAAATGTCAAGAACTGTGGAGCGCTTCCGTTTATGGATGATGATGATGCGGTTGAGGTAAAATGTCTTGTTAACAGAAAGGGAGCCACACCTGTCAAGATCGATAAATTTGATAATCCCCATATCGTCGGCCTCATGAAGGCAGTAAAGGCCTATGAAAAGCTCACAGTTTCAGCCGGGCTGAAGGGAAGCAAAGATGCAGCGCTGTCGGCATTAATGGTACACCCCTTAATCGGCGATTACATAAAGGCCAGGGATGTTCTTGAGGACATGCTTGAAGCCAACAAGGCTTATCTGCCGCAGTTTTTTAAAGGGGACAATCAACATGAATAGATATGTATTAGGCGTTGATGGAGGCGCAACCAAAACACAGTGTATTCTTACCGATGTTGAAGGAACCCGGAGAGATATGATTCAGTGGGGCCCTTTAAATCATGAGGGCATGCCCGGCGGCTTCGGGCAGCTGAAACAGGAATTGGAGAAGCTATTAAGCTTGATCCTGACCAGAAATTGTATTCATTTAGGTGAATTGGAATATTCAGTCTGGGGTTTAGCCGGTGCGGATACAAAAAGACAGCATGCTTGCATATCAGAGATCTTATCAAAATTGGGTCTTGACCGATTTATGCTTTGCAATGATGCCTATTTGGGAATAAAGGCCGGTTGTCCCAGCGGTTTTGGCATATGTGCCATAAACGGAACAGGCTGTTCTATTGCAGGTATAAATTCCAGAGGGGATATGCTTCAGATTGGTGGTTTGGGAGACCTAACCGGAGATAAGGGTGGAGGATCTTTTATTGGGTCTGCAGTGGTAAGAAGTGTCTACCATCATCTCTATAAAGGCGCCAGATACACTCAGATGCAGGAGTTGATGTTTAAGAAGCTTGAAATATCATCAAAGCATGACTTTACAGATATACTGACACAGAAAATAGAGGAAGGCGCAATAAAAATCCCAGAACTCAATAAGATCGCTTTTGAAGCCGTACAATTAGGTGATGAAGTTGCAACAGAGCTCTTGATGGGAATTGGTAATGATTATGCCGCATCGATCAATAGCATGATTCAGGAATTGAGACTCAATCAGGAGAAGGTTATTGATGTGGTTCTGGCAGGATCGGTGAATGTTAAGGAAAGTGAATCAATCCTAATCAAAGCCTTAAAGGAAAAGGTTATCTCTCAAAACGAAGGATGCAATATTCATTTTATAACACTTTCAAATCCTCCGGTTACAGGTGCTGCTATCTGGGCTTTGGGGGAATTTGTATCCGCTGATATAGCCTTCAAAAGGTTTAATGAGGTTAAATAAAATCAGGAGGAAAAAGTATGAATTATAGAAAACTAAAAATCATTTTGACTGCCCTATTATGCTTGTCGGTTTCTTTCTCCGCATGTAGCGGCGGGGCTTCAACGGTGCAGCCTGATGTAGATGCTGAACCCTCCGCTCCTGATATCAAGCCAACTGGTGAAACGCTTATTACCGATAATGAATCAAAGGAAGAAACACCTGCTCCGGAAGCTGAAATAAAAGCTAACAAGCCTTTTCCGCAAGACCTTAACTATGAAAACTGCATCAAACCCAACCATGTTACCAAGGAGCAAATAATAGATGGGGTAACAGGATGCTATGAGTCCTGGAAGAGAACTTATATCAAAGAATCCAACGGTGTTACACCCGGTGGCGGCTATTATGTGGAAATGAAGGGAACAGGGGGAGATGGGAACGAAATAACCACTTCTGAGGCCCATGGATATGGAATGATTATTTTTGCATTAATGGCAGGCTATGAAAAGGATGCAAAGAAATACTTTGACGGAATGTATAACATGTACAACAAGCACAGGAGTACAGGCAATAAAAATAATATGTCATGGGTCATCGATAAGAGTGAACTGACAGAAAAGGACTCAGCAAGCGCGACGGATGGCGATATGGATATTGCCTACGCCTTGCTTTTGGCAGATGCTCAATGGGGCTCTGACGGTGAAATTAATTATCTTAAGGAAGCGCAAAGAATCATCAGTGAAGGCATAAAAGTAAGCGATATGAGTGTTGAGACAAAAAGAACAATACTTGGCGATTGGGATACGAATAACTTCAATACGAGAGCGTCGGATTGGATGACAGGCCATTTTAGAGCCTATTACAAAGCGACAAATGATCCCTTTTGGAATGAAGCGGCTGATACGGTATATGATATAATAAACCGAATCACTGAGGAATACTCACCCTACACAGGGCTGATGCCCGACTTTATTGTGGAGGATCCACCGAAACCTGCTCCGAAGCAATTTCTTGAGGGCGATACGGATGGGGACTATTCCTGGAATTCCTGCCGGTATCCGTTCAGAATAGTTATGGACTATGCTTTATACGGTACGCCTGAGGCTAAAGAGGCCTGCAATAAAATGGTCAACTGGATAAAGGAGCAGACCTCAAACGATCCTTCAAAAATTAAAGCAGGTTACAGTTTAGGCGGCGGAGAATTGGCGGACTATGGAAGCGCAGCCTTTACGGCCCCTTTTATAGCTGCCTGCATCGTTGACAGCACTCACCAGGAGTATTTAAACGAAGGCTGGTACCTGATAAAGAGAGTAAAACAAGGTTATTACAGTGATTCAATATCGCTCCTTTGCTTGCTTTTGATATCTGGGAACTGGTGGGCACCTAATTAAAGATGAAGCGACAAATCCAAGAGCAAACCCTCTGAGCCTTGAAACAACTGCTTTCCAGCTGTGCAATAACCGATTTGAATGTGGTCGAAACTCTTTCATAATAACAGCTTGACAAAGTTCAGTGTCGTTTGTATAATAGTAAAGTCTTGAGTGCGGTGTTTCACCGCATGACTTGTGCCAGTAGCTCAGTTGGATAGAGCAACGGACTTCTAATCCGTTGGTCGGGTGTTCGAATCATCTCTGGCACGCCAAAGAAACCCTCATTGCTAAATGCTTTGAGGGTTTTACTTTTTTACTAATTGTCTATTATTAAATTACTACTGAGATTCCTTCATTCTTTTATCGCACCTGCAGTCAAGCCCGAGATAATCTGTTTTTGAAAGAACAAAAACACGATAGCCGTTGGGAGAGTCGCAATGGTGGCTGTAACCATCGTTTCGTTGAAGGCGTTCTTTTTATAGGAGGCATAGTTAGCAATACCTACGGTTAAAGTCCACAAATTCTTATCCTGGACGAAGATAAAAGGCCATATATAACTGTTCCATATGTTAAGAAATGTAGTAATAATAAGCACTGCCAGAGCAGGCTTTGTCAACGGAAAGATGATTCTCCAATAAATACCCATTTCGCTGCACCCGTCAATTCTGGCAGACTGTTCTATGGCAGAAGGCAGTCCCTGAATATACTGCCTCATCAGAAACACGCCCATGGGCAAGGCCAAAAAAGGTATGATCATTACCTTATAGGAATCAATCCAGCTAATTTCCATGAAAAGCTTATATAATGGTATGAGTGTAATATGGATAGGCACCATCATCGAAGCCAGCAGACAAATAAACATCGTGTTTTTGCCGCGAAATTTTTTTTTAGCGAAGGCGTAACCGGCCATCGGTGCAAACAAAACATTCCCTGCTACCACAATAAACGTTACGATAGCGGTATTAATAAAATATCTTTCAAAGGAAGTGCCTGAAAAAACTATGCTGTATGCCTGTGTGGTAAACACTTTGGGAATCAGGCTGAACCCTTCGTTAATAACGCCTGAAGCTGTTTTAAACGTGGAGGAAATCATGAACAAAAAGGGATATATCATAATGATAAGAAAGGGCAGCAGCACCAAAGCAAGGATATAGCTTTTCAGATTCTGTTTTTTATAGTCCATAATGCTCATATCAATCATCAACTCCTTTGTTGAGCTTGAATACCTTGGTTTGAATAAGCGAGAACAGCAGAATGATAAAAAACAAAACATAGCCTACCGCCGAAGCGTATCCCATTCTGTTTCCGGTAAATGCCGTTCTGTATAAATACAAAACCGATGTGGTCGTGGCATATCCCGGGCCGCCTTTCGTCATAATCTGAGGTTCGGTAAAAATCTGGAGGGAGTTGATGGTATTTAAAACCACAACATAGATGGTGGTGTGTCTTAAATAGGGTAATGTAATCTTAAAGAATTTTTGGACACCATTAGCACCATCGACAGTTGCAGCCTCATAAAGCTCATTTGGTATGCTTTGAAGAGCTGAAACATAAATGAGCATATAAAAACCTATTGCTGACCATATGCACATCACCATAATGGAAGGCAGGGCTGTACTGGAATCAGTCAGCCAATTCCGTCCCTTGAATCCAAGCAATTCAACAAACTTGCTGATGATTCCGTCTTTGTAAAGCAAGGCCAGCCACAAAAGAGAGATCACCGATAAGGATGTTACTGTAGGGAAGAAAAAGCCTATTCTGAATAGGTTATTGAACTTGGCGCCCTGGTTCAAGGAAACTGCCAGAAGCATAGCCAGAACCGTTGTGATGGGGATGGTAATGAGTGAGAATTTAAGTGTATTTAATAATGACATATGGAATTTTGCATCGGAAAAAAGCTCGATATAGTTATTCAGCCATACGAAATCTTTGATTGTCTCCGGTTTTAAGGCCGCATAATTGGTAAGACTTGCATAGAAAGAATAGATCAGGGGATAAACTGTAAATGCTAAAAAAATGATCAGCCATGGTAATACAAACACATAGCTCGTTATAGAATCAATTATTTTATGATAAGGTTTCTTAAATGTCATTACAGGCTTTTTAGCAGCCACGCTTGTAGTGTCGCCTCTGATATCGTTCTCCATCATCATCCCTCTCTCCTATAAAAGCCTTAAACAAGATATCTGTACCGATTGAATCAATTTGATCAGGTTTTCACTTGCGTCTAATAAAGATGATCCTATGCTCCGAAGCCATATAAATCCGGAGCATAGGAACCAGTGAGTAATAATTTACTTAAGGTAAAGCTTGTTGATTTGAGCCTCACAATCAGTCAAAGCCTTATCGGCAGGCACATTGCTCGCGAAAATAGCATCTATCAACTCGGCAGAAATGGTCATTCCTATGTTCTCGATTTCAGGATGGAGAGGCGGCGCCATTACTTTTCCTTCCTTCATAACTTGAACGAAGGCCATAGCGTATTTTTCACGTTCTGTCGGGGGATTCTTGAATCTCTCTTCTTCAGCAAGATTGGAGGTGGACGGAAGGATATTGTAGTTGCAAAGCTCGCAGATTTTCATAGCACCTTCCGCACTGGCGAGATACTGTATAAACTTGATGGCAGCTTCCTTGTTCTTGGATTGCTCAGGAATGGTTAGAACCTCTGCGCCAAGAAAACACTTTGACATTCCCGTATCCGGGCAGTTTGGAATTGGAACGAGGCTGAATTCTTTGCCAGGAGCCTGTTCAAGCCTTTCTGATATAACCTGAGCGTCAGTTACATACATACCCAGGGTATCATTGCAAAAAGCAAGATGTGCGTTCTGCAAGGTATCAATCAAACTATAAGGCTTCATGCTGACAAGGAAATCAAGGGCTTTTTTTGCAGGGTCGGAGGTTAATCCGCTGACGGGCTTGCCTTCAGGTCCGTTCATATCAACCAAATTTCCGCCGGCACTGAATATGAAGTTAGCCAAAAGCTGGTATCCGCCTGTAGGATCACTAACTGTAATATTGAATCCATCAAGGCCGGTTTTCTCTTTGATGGTCTTTGCATATTGGAGCATTTCGTTCCAATCCTTTGGCGGTTTTTTTGGATCAAGCCCTGCAGCATTGAATACATCATGATTGATGGCCAATGCTCTTGACCCGACTGCCCATGGAACTGCATAAGTTTTTCCGTCTTTTTCACCCAGCTCCCAGTTGATAAGGTCTTGCTTGAAATCGCCTATATAAGGGGAAAGATCGCTTAAAGAGCTTAGTTGAATAAACCCGCCAACCCATGTGGAGCCAAGTTCCAGAACGTCCGGAGCTGTGCCTGCACCGATTGCTGTCTGAATTCTTGTTAAGCCGTCGTCCCAACTAAGCTGGGTAGGCTCAACCACGATATTATACGGATTTTCATCATTAAACTTCTGAATAGCAGGCATTATGGATGACTCGCTGTCATCGATATCCCAGAATTGCCAGAATGTGATTTTTGTTTTTTCCTTGGGTGCTGCAGAAGTAGCTCCTGCAGAGCTAGAAGCTGATGTTGTAGAAGATGGTGTGGACGATTGATTTGCAGGTTGTTGATTGACTCCGCAGCCAGTCAACAAAATACCGATAGAGAAAACGACAATGAGACAAACTGCTACGATTCTTGAATACTTCCTCATAATAGACATATCCTCCTTAAGTATGATTCATCTACCCTTTTTCATATTTCATATGGATAAAAAAGCATGATAAAATCGCCTTGTATAAAAGCCGGCAGTTTAGAAGCTATTCAGTTCTATGAATTGACTCCTTAAAGCACAATGAGAGGCATACTGAATATAAGCGTTGTAAGCTTTTACACGCCTTAAGCATCGATTCTGTATAGATAAAGCAGCCAAAGAAATGGATTAAAAAGCGGGAAGTAGTCGGCCAAGAAGCATTTCTATGTGAAATATGTAGGGTTTAGATGACATGTTGAATATGATTAGATCATTTGCCGGAGCTTTGTTTAAATATCAAGTATCAACTCCGGAGAATTAAATATCTTCTGTATGATTAATGCGGATGCACCCACTAAAGCTGCATTATCCTGAAGTACGGAGGGTACAACGCTGACCTTATCCGAAAATACCGTATAGGAATAATCTTTTAATGTGTCGTTTATAACCTTGATCAGTTTTGGACCAAGCTTAATAACAGTTCCTCCGATAACAATGAGTGGAACACTGTAGAAACCAATGATGGTATTAACTGCAAAGCCTAGGATCGTTCCCACTTCCTGAATGATTTCAACGCACAACAAGTCCCCTTCTTCCGCATACTTTGAAATCATTTCCAGATTAAGATCTTTCACTTGTGAGAGGGCGGATTTTCTTCCGGAAATCTGAGATGCTACAACTTTTCGCCGTATGGATTCTTCTGTAACATATTCCTCGAAATATCCTCTGGTTGGTGCATTGGAGGCAGTAGCGGATAAATCCATGATAATTCTGCCGATTTCACCGGCACCTCCCAAGGGACCATGAAAAATCTTATTATCAATGATGATCCCCGCACCTATGCCGCTTTTTACGCTCATGTAAAATAGGTTTCCCTGATTTTTACCTGCACCGTACTCGTTTTCAGCCAGTGCTTCCAGGCTTGTATCGTTCTCAATATATACAGGAACCTTGAATCTTCCTTTTAACGCATTAATCAGAATCTCATAATCGAATACTAAATCTATGGCGAATATAACTTTTTCTCTTTCTTTATTTAAGATACCGGCAACGGCAATGCCTATGCCAAATATCTTGCTCCCGGCTTCACTCAGCTGTTTTAGAAGATTATTAATTTCAACAATGATGTTGTCCGTAATGTTTTCAATTGTATGATAGCCATAAGAATATCTGGTTTCTACGGAATTGATCATTTCACCTGCAAAGTTTATCAATGCGATCACGATTTTATTTTTCTGACTCATATCAATTCCAATAACATAGTTACAATCTTCTTTGATTTTTAACAAAATCGGCTTTCGGCCACCGCTTGAATCACCTTCACCGTATTCTGTGACCAGCCTGTTCGCAATTAATTCGTTTACCAATGCAGAAGTTGCTCCTGCACTTAAGCCTGTTAATTCAGAAATACGGATTCTGGAAAGGCCATGATTATATCTGATGGTATTTAATATGGATGCCATATTAGCACATTTTACGGTTTTTGAATTGCCAATGGTTGGATACTCTTTCATAGGTCCCTCGCACACTTATTTTTTATGTTGAATTAAGTGTACCATATTTATCTAAATGAAGGCAATATATATTTTCAATTTTTTTAATATATATAACCTTTATTTACAATGTTGTAGCTAAATCATATTTCATTGTATCATGTAGTTCTTTGATATATAGTTCTTTCATTAGTCATAATAAGTTTATTAATATGGTTATTCAAGCATGATGCTTCTTTTAAGCTTTAGTTGTAGAAACATTATTTTAGCGATTCCCTAAAAGGTAATTCTGATTGGAAATCATTATAGACCGTGGTATAATTACTATATTTAACAAGTATTGTGATAAGGTGATTGTAGAAGTAAAAACATAATGAATCAGCGCGTTTATTTCATGTAATTTTCCTAGTGAAGAATTAAATCCTTTTCGATGGATCACATGAATATATTATTTGAGATGTAAATCAGGGAGTAGTGGGGTATGAATCAGAATAAAAGCAAATCAGCGATTATCATCAGCAATATTATTTCAAAAATTCAAATGACTCTAGGGATCATTTTAACAGCATTTTTTACACTGATGACGATAGGGGCTTTTGCCACAAATACCGAGGGTACTATGATCGTTATTATTCTTTTCCTTATCATGCTTGCTATAGGCATTTTACTGATTGTTAAGGGAAAGAAAAGAAGCTCTCTTATAAAGCAATTCAAAGCCTATGTACTGAGACTGTCCAATGATCCCTTCCGTTCTATAGATAATCTTGCTGCCGCTACAAACAGTTCTGTTGATAGAGTGCGAGCTAATGTTGACCAGATGATCAAAAAAGGATACTTTTACAACGCTTATATTGATACTACTACAAATTGCTTGGTTTTCGCGGGACAGAGCACCGTTGTATCCGATATAAAAGTTCAAATCAATTATACCAATAACATAAGGCCCAGCGAGACCGAAAAAAAATACACAATAGCAACATGCAACGGCTGTGGGGCGATGAATAAGATTCTTGATGGATCTGTTGGTGAATGCGAGTACTGCGGATCATACCTGAAGTAAGAGGAGAGACTTAAGATGGAGCAGAGAGATAAATCAACTTCATGGGGACTTGTTGTTGTCATGCTTATTCTTTTTTGGCCTATCGGATTGTATTTACTTTTTAGAAATCTTAAATCAGGTAATACTCCCAAGCCGCCTAATAAGGGTAATAAGGGAACGATTGTATTAGGAATCGGAGTTTTTCTAACAGTAATGGGAGTATTATGTTTGCTGTTGTCTGCTGGGAGCATAAAGGCCACCAAAGATCAAACTACGGATATTGAATCCTTAAAACAAATGATTATTTTCTTTTTAATTAGTGGTGTGGTGTTGATGATTATAGGTAGCATAATGAAAAAGATAATCCTTAAGCGTGAACAAATGGCATCATACAACCGTAATTATTCAGGATACAGCACACCTAACTTAAGAAATGGTAATTATTCCTATGTCAAAACTGAAACCATAATATATCCAGATAATTCCATTGATCAATCTTCAAATCCTCAAGAAAAAGTGGTCAAATGTGAAAGCTGTGGCGCCAGAAATGTAATAATTCAAGGCAAAGTTACAGAATGTGAGTATTGCAGAACACCTCTTCAATAGTATTAGAAAAGGTGTTCGAATCATCTCTGGCACACCAAAGAAGCCTTAGATGAGACTAGCATAGGAGACAGCCCAGCAATTATTTTAAGCGAACCTGAACCGGGAGGACAATATTATGTTGAAAAAGACAACAGCACTTTGTCTAGCTTTCTTACTGGGATTAACCTGCATCCTGACCGGAGTGTCTGCCAGAGCACAAGTCGGCATTTCTTTAGCTCCACCTCAAAACGTTACTGTACGTTCCGAGGGTACCCTATTTATCATCGAGTGGCAAAATCCTAAAAGTATCGAAGCGTTCGCCAAATCCTGCTACGATAACTATAACGGTCCAGTTACTTATATAATTGATTGGCGAGTCAATGGTGGAGAATGGCATCTGGATAAGGAAGTACCTTCAGGTGACAGTATTTATGGTTTTTATGGGCATATTAGTTATCAGTTCTTTGCTAATGTATATGTTGACGATTATAACAGTTATTTTGCTTCTAAAGCCGAAATAAGCAAGCTTTTGGTCGGGCTCCCATATTCAGAATCAATCTCACAATGGTTGAAGACAAATAACATAGAATTCCGTATCAGGTATTATTGCGAGTATTGGGATGATACAAGCAATTCCAATGTCAACCTACACTCACCTTTTTCAAATACTGTTTTAGTGGGGGCTGTAAACCCTACAGGTACAGGAGCTCAAACGAAAACTGATGACTTTGGCTTACCGCAACCTCTTTCCACTGCAGATGCTCCCGAGAGCTTAGCCGTCTCGTACATGACGCTTGATCTTCGATGGAAAGTGCCTGAGAGTATAAAAGCAGCGGAAAAAATGGGAACAGCTTTTGCTACCGCACATATCGATTGGAAAATTAATAACGGTCCATGGCATGATACCTTAGAAGAAAGCAAGACGAATTTAGAAGCATCGACTTGGTTCACCAAAATCTTTGGTGAGACAGATATGGATAAAGACGGCTATGTAACCGTAACCCTATCGCGCCAAGCCCTAGGCATTGAAGGATCGGTTCAGAGCTGGCTCTCATCCAACACATGCTATTTTAGGGTAAGATATGTCATCATAGGCCTGGGAGAGAAAGAACTTATTTCTCCCTACTCCAATACGGCTGTTACAGGCAAGGGAACACCTGCGCCTTTAGTACCAAAATTGGATAAACCTTTGCAGCTTGATGCTATGCTAGAGAGCAAGTGGGAAAAACATATTATTAACTTTACATGGATTGCACCTCCTGGCATATCTGAAGTAAATAAATCCACACCTGTGATAACTTATATTGATTATAAGCCACAGGGAGGCAAATGGCAGACCGAACTTAAGGGTATGCGAGGTTCGGATGGTTATAGTGACGATCTGGGTGAGAAATATGACATGTACTTTGATCAGGGACAAGTACAAGGTGTTTACTCGTTCAGGATTTATTTTGCGTGTCAGTATGCTCCCAGTAAATGGGCGTTCTCGGATTTTTCGAATGTGCTGACGGTTGATTTCAGTAGTGGGAAGGTCACTAATCCGGAAAAGGCTGATGCAAATGCTCCATACAAAGGAGCCAGCAGTTGGGCAATCGCGGAGCTTGATAAGGCTGTAGGATATGGCCTCATTACCGATCGTATCAAGAACGACATGCAGGCTCCCATTACCCGGGAAGAGTTTTCAGAGGTTGTTGTCAAGCTTTATGGAAAATACACCGGAACTCAGGCTGTTTATACACCTCCGGCTCCGTTTGCCGATACCGATAATGTCGAAATCTATAAGGCTAACCAGTTGGGGATTGTCCTTGGCACCGATATTGTAAAGAAGCTTTTTACACCCAAGCAAAGCATAACAAGGGAGCAGATAGCAGCCATGCTTTATCGCGCTGTCAAAAAAATGTCCCTCGAGGTAAATCTGTCTACCGAAGGCGCTGAGGTTTTTAAAGATATCAAGAGTATTTACCCCAACTTCCTTGAAAGCGTAAGGTTCTTGAATAAAAATGGTATTATGAAAGCTAACAACGGTATAATAGGTCCTACTGATACGGCCAGCCGCGAACAGGCTGTCATGATGGCCGTCCGTATTTATGAGAACTTCAAATAGGAATAATTCATCTGATGTAATGCATGTAAATAGAAGGTTCTATTGGTGAATGCGAGTGCTGTGGCTCCATCATTCAATAAGGGGGACACTATATGAAAACAAAAAGTTATACTGCTACTAGCATAAAAAATGGACAAAAACTATATAGGTTTGGTGTATTCTTGTTAATTTCCGGTATTTTATTGAATATGTTTTACCCTGTTATTCTTGAAAAAAACGAATGGAGTTCTTCATCTGAAAGTGAGATTGCCCTTATCAGCATGATATGGGTTTGTGGTATAGTGCTGATTATAATAGGGAAAAAGAAGATGAAAGGTGATAATCATAAGTATGTACAAAATTTTTTCTATCATGACAACAATACTAGCATTAAGCAAGATGTTACTTCCGTTATGCCTGATATTAATTTTGAAGCTATAAGCAGGAGTGATAATCTTAAACAAACCTATATCAAAATTGAAACAAAGACTGTTTCTTCAGATGATTTTCCCATGGATTTTACTGATTTTACTGAATTTACTGATTTTCCTGATTTTCCTGATTTTCCTTGCCCTCCTCAAGAAAAAGTGGTCAAATGTGAAAGCTGCGGTGCCGCAAATGTAGTAACACAGGGCAAAGTCACAGAATGCGAGTATTGTGGCTCATATTTGCAGTAGCTCAATAAAGAATACTGGTCTTAATGCACAAGGTCAAGGAGATTATATGAGTAGGGAATCGAATAGAGCAGAACGAATCAAAAAAGGTAAAATACTTTATGGGCTTGGTATATTTTTTTCAATAATCGGTTGTTTTATTCTCTTTGTTGGTCCTTTCATTATTATGCCAGCTGTTTTGCGAGTTAGACTTAAAGATCCCACTAATTTCATAAGAAACATGATTTTTGTTGCGATCTTAATGCTTTTTATCGCTGTATGTTTGCTTTATAGAGGGAAGAAGTTAAAAAGCATAGAAAATGAATCTGTTTATACATATAATTTAACTCTAGAATTATCTGACCATCCTTCCACGTCTCAAGAAAAAGTAGTTAAGTGTGATAGCTGCGGAGCAGAAAGCGTGATTATTGACGGCGAAATTGTACAGTGCGAATATTGCGGATCACATCTTCATTGAGATGATGGCATTTGTAATACCAAGTATTAAAAGCGGTTATAGTTGGGATATAGCCGCTTATTTCATGGCCCAGATCTATTATTTCGAAATTCAGTTTATTGCTGGAAATACGATATTAGAAAACACAACTATGATATCTGGTTAATTTCATCTTGGCTTGCTATAATAAAAGAAAGTTAAGTCCTTAAAGGTATTTATTTGGAGGTTTTGTGATGGACAAGCCGGTTATTATCGGTATTGCAGGTGGTACAGGCTCGGGGAAAACGACACTGGCCAAAAAGATTAAAGAATCCTTTGAAGATGATGTAGTCCTGATTTGTCAGGATTATTACTATAAATCCTTTAACACCCTTTCATATGAGCAGCGCAGGCAGCTAAATTTCGATCATCCCAACAGCTTTGACAATACCTACATGGTGGAGCAGATTAAAGCTCTCAAAGCATTCAAACCGATACAAAGGCCGGTCTATTCCTTTATTGAATACAGGCGCCTGGATGAAACCATCAAGGAAGAGCCCAAGCATGTTGTCATTATCGAAGGTATACTTATCTTTGAGAATCCCGACTTGGTGGATCTTATGGATATAAAGGTCTTTGTGGATACAGATTCGGATATTCGCTTCGCAAGAAGACTTATTCGTGATATTCATGAACGGGGTAGGGACATTGATTCTGTGGTTAATCAATACCTTAACACGGTAAAGCCCATGCACGAAGCCTTTGTGGAGCCGAGTAAAAAAAATGCGGATATCATTGTTCCCAATGGTGGGCTGAATACGGTTGCCAGCTCCATGATTATTGAGAAAATAAAGAGTATTCTGCAGAACAAATACTAAAGAAGGAGGTAGAGTATGGCCTATATTTGCGAACAAGAGCTATTAAATTACTATAACGATCTGGAGCCATTGCTTTCTTCCCATGGACTTATTTCAGAAATTGCTCTTGTAAGAGACTATTTGCTTAAAATTAAAATCAGCGAGAACGGAATGGCACTGGGAAAGCTCATCATTGATTACAGCCCTAAAAAGCGATCCTATGGCTTCCGTAAGGATGCAGATCTTTCAGAGGATCAATTCAGCCGTATTCTGAGCCTTATGGGAGAAGTTCCTACCGAAAAAGAAAAGCCGAATCCTAAAGTTAATCCCACAAAAAACATTGAAATAACAGTTGCCAAGGATGTATCGGGAATTCTCTGTCATGCTTATGTTGACGGCTCATTTATTGATGGATGTGTGGGATATGGTGCCGTTATTCTGGAACAGGGAACTATTGTAGCTGAAATTTCAGGAGCTTTGGACACACCTGATGCCTTTAGCGCACGTCAGGTAGGGGGAGAGATTCAAGCTGTCATTGAAGTTCTTGAATGGTGCAAACAGAAAAATGTTACCGAAATCGCAATTTTTTATGATTTTCAGAACATAGAAAAATGGGCTACCGGTGAATATCGCACCAATACGCCAATGACCCAGGCCTACAAGCAATTTATCGATTCCTGCATGGTCAAAATAACATGGGTGAAGGTAGAAAGCCATACCGGGGTTGCATTAAATGACAGAGCCGACGAACTGGCAAAACAAGGCGCGAGGCAGGGGGAAAAACAACAGCCCGGACAGATTAGTCTTTTTGATGAAGTGCCTCAAAAAGCATTGACTGGTTGGATTATTTATAACGGAAGCCTCATGACTCCAAAATTCATGGAACAGGTTGAGTGGTTTGTTAAAGCCGCTCAGCAGAATGATATCTTACTTATGCCCTATAGGAATGACGAACTGGTTGCAGCCGTCCTAGGAAGTCAGTTAAGTCTTTACGGCCCATCTGATAAACCTGATTTTGTTATCTTTTGGGATAAGGACGTGCGCCTTGCAAGACAGCTTGAATTTATGGGCTTTAAATTATTCAACGGTGCTGAAGCTATTGCCCTCTGTGATGATAAAGTATTGACTCATCAGGTGCTAGCCAACCATCATATTCCCATGCCCAAAACCATTTTTTCACCCCTTGTTTTTCCAAGCTGTCCGGTAGATGAAAGTCTTTTTATTGGTAAGATCGAAGAAGTACTCTCCTATCCCATGGTGGTTAAGGAAGCCTTTGGCTCCTTTGGTGCACAAGTCTACATGGCCCAAAATCGGGATGAGCTTTTGAATTTGAGAAAACGGCTTATTAGCGTACCTCACATTTATCAGGAATATATCAAATCCAGCCATGGCCGTGATGTTCGGCTTCAGGTGGTGGGAGATGAGGTTGTGGCGGCAATGCTTCGCACGTCTGATACTGATTTCAGGGCCAATATAACGGCAGGTGGCCGTATGGCAGCTTTCACCCCTCCACAGACCTTTACGGACATGGCCGTCAAAGCTGCAAAGCTTTTAGGTGCTCATTTTGCAGGTGTGGATATTCTTTTTGGAGAAAATGAAAATCCCATTTTATGCGAGGTTAATTCCAATGCCCATATGAAAAACATTTATGAGTGTACGGGCGTGGATGTGCCTGAGCGTATTATAGGCTATATAAAGAGCCAATTAGAATAATTTAGGGGGACTCATGACATGCCTCAGCTCAAGGGCTGGTTGCTTTATAAAAAAGAAGACTATGAAAAAAACGCTGTTTTTGCTCAAAGATTTTTAGATTTGGGCAACCATTCAAAAAACTCCCTGAAGCTTGTTTATCATGATGACCTATATTACGGGACGTCCTTAAATAACTTGTGCCTTCTAGATAAAGTGGGTAATACAATGGAGTACCCGGATTATGTCATCAATCGGGCTATTGATCCCCTTCTGTCAAAGCAGCTTGAGCTTACGGGCATAAGAGTTTTTAATTCAAGTCATGTAGCCGAGATTTGCAATGATAAAGCTAAAACCTATCAGGAAGCTGTATGTTTGGGGCTCCCTATTGTGGACACATTTTTTGTTGACAGAAAAACCCTGCTTTATGGCGAGCTACCCCTGACTTACCCTGTTGTTATTAAAACAGTAGAAGGAAGGGGAGGGAAAGAGGTTTTTTTAGCTAACTCTAAAGATGAGCTACGCCGTATCGTTCAGGACATCTCAAAGGAACGCTTTGTAGTCCAGAAGCTGTGCGGAACCCCCGGCAAGGACGTCAGGGTGTTTATTGTAGGCAAAACCATTGTGGGGGCCATATTAAGACGTTCAAAGGGAGATTTTAAGGCTAATTTATCACAGGGTGGAACAGCAGAGCCCTATTCTTTAACGGAAAGACAATTGGGCCTTGTCATGCGCATTGTCAACCATTTTGATTTTGGTATGGTGGGCGTTGATTTTATCTTTGATGAGAAAGGCGACTTCCTGTTTAACGAGATTGAAGACGTTGCAGGAAGCCGCACTTTGTCCATGACCAGCGATATTGATATTGTCAGACTATATCTTGAGCATGTTTATGACTGCTTTGGACTTTAACCTTAAAAACTCTCCACGAATATCTCAAAATAGCTCTGGGGATGCTTACACGCAGGGCAGACGGTGGGAGCGTCAGTGCCTTCATGAATATACCCGCAATTACTGCAAATCCACTGAACCTTTTCGTCCTTTTTAAAGACCTTGCCATTCTGTACATTCTCATGAAGTTTTGCAAACCTTTCTTCGTGGTGCTTTTCTATTGTGGAAATGAGCTTGAAGGCGGTTGCTACTTCGGGAAAGCCTTCCTGCTCGGCAACCCTGGCGAAGGAGGGATAGATTTCACTCCATTCTTCATGTTCACCCTCAACACCTCCCTGCAATTGGTCCGCAGTATTGCCTGAAACCACGGGATAGCCTGCTGAGATGTCGATATTGACAGGGAGTTTGCCCTGAAACCCTTCGACTATAAGGTTGTAAAAGACTTTGGCATGGGCTCGTTCGTTTTCTGCTGTTTCGATAAAAATGTCCTTGATTTGTTTATAGCCCTCTTTATCAGCCGTACTCGCCGCAAAATAATAGCGATTTCTCGCCTGTGATTCTCCGGCAAAGGCACGCATGAGATTAATGGCTGTTTCAGTTCCTTCCAAACGTTTCATGATAACCTCCAAAACCTATTTAATTATAAATACCAGTATTCACGTACATGGAGGAAAATATAACCGTTTCTAGAAAACAATTAAAAGCAGAGACTGCGTTATCTCTGCTTTTAATTGTTCATGAAAATTTCAATATTAAAGAGCAAACGAGCTTCTTACTCCATCAAGCGAACACCGTAAAGGCCGTAATTCTCTTGAGTTTCACCCAACTCACCGCTGGTGACAGTTTTGATAAAGCGACCGGTTACTTCGGATTCATTACCTGATCCTTCGACCCCCTCTAGGAAAAATGAGGCAAAACCTATGATTTTAACATCAGAACGCCCATTTACATCAAGATCATCAACAATAATAACGGTTATAACACGGGGACAACCGGGGTCAAAGTGATCAAAGGTGCATCGGGGAGAATGAGTACATTGACCGATAAGGTGATTGATACCATTTTCAGTAGGTCCGCTCATATTACCGGGCTCAGTCTGAACAATATCGCCCACCATGAGCCTACTATCGTAGCCATTAACAATATTGTTATAGTAAACTCTTGCACCCGAGCCACCTAGCTCTATACCGCCGTAATTACCGCCTGAACCGTCACCACCGCCTTCCTTGAGAGTGTATTGTGTGCCAAAATTCAGTACCTGTTTTTCGATAGCAAATGGGCGGATGCCTTTGTTTACGCCAATGATAGGCAGAACCTTGCCCTTTGCTGTGGCAACAACTTTTTTTGAGTTATGACCCAATAACCGGGCCAGTCCGAATTCAACCTCGTAGGAGGCCGTTACCCTGACGGCCGTGTTATCATCCTCAAGGTCTACTTCAATGGAGCTGTTTAAGTATCCATTTTTCTGAAGATATTGAGCAGCTTTTGTTTCTGGGGGGGAGAGCTGATAGATGAGCTCTTGAGCGCTGGCCAGCGCAGCGGCATCAACCGCGTTGGAAAGCCGAGACTTATGAAATGTCATCATACCCACATCCGTTACCAGAGCTACAAATCCTAGAAGAATGACGGCTATTAAGCCAAAAATGATAACTGTCGCTCCTCTTTGACTCTTAAGAAGCTTATTCATGCAAGATCACATCCTTTTCACACCTCTATCATACGTAATTTGACATATCAAGCCTATCAAGCAGTTGGTTTATCTTTACTGAGACCTTAGTCCTATTTAATATTGCAATTTTATTTCACATTGTTGATGTTTCGTTTGCGAACTATACAGAAGGAGGGTTTATAGATATAATGAGGGTAAGCTTGCCGATTTAACTCTGTAGTGTTTTCATGCAATCTTACAGTGTGGCTTAAGTTACTAAAGAAAAAGATAGATGAGGTGCGCTTATGCGAAGGAGATCGCAGCTATTTTACCTGTTGGTCATTTTATCTCTTTTTTTGTTCACTTTTTCAGGAACAACCACCAAAGCACAAGCCTATCCCGAAACGGTGAGGGTTGGGCTTTATTTTGGAAGTACGCCTGCCTCCAGTGTTTCCTTTAATTCAAAAGCCGGGCTTGAGATTGGCTATTACCAATCGGGTCAATTTGTCACCATTCTGACAGAAGCCGGAGGCAAGCAAGCCATAGTTAGGAAGGATTCCAATTTTATCATGTCGCCCTCGGGCGTTCTTACCGAGTATAATCCTACCGAGGGGGTTCCTTTTAGCGGTGAAACCTTTGGCCCTTATCACATTCAAATTGGTGATAAGGTATCGGATTTTGCTTCAGCTCAAAGCATGGCCAATCTTATCAAACAATCCGGTGTCATGGCTTATACGGTTTTTGAAGATGGCTGGTCTGTTTGGACCGGTTTTTATTCTGATGAAAACAAAGCCAATAGCGATGTGCAAAGCCTTATTTCCAAGCTTGGAAATACTGCTGTTAAGGTCATTACCCCCTCATCGTCGCGATTGATTGTTTATGATTCCGGGTTTCAGCCCAGACTCATATTTGGTGGTTCGCAGTATAAATTGACGGTTAGGCCCAATGCAGCCAATAATCCATCGGTGCTGTCGGTCAATGGGAAACAGTACAGGGGTGAGATAGAATGCCGTCGTTTTTCTGACAGCGATATGACTGTTATTAATACATTAAATATAGAGCAATACCTTTATGGCGTAGTACCGGGTGAAATTGAAGCATCGGCACCCATTGAGGCTGTTAAGGCTCAGGCTGTTGCTGCCCGTACCTATACCTATCTAAGTATGGGAAACTATAAAAAATGGGATTTTGATGTTGTCAATACGGTGAGTTCGCAGGTCTATGGGGGTTATGATATTGAGAAGCCGGCTTCCAATCAAGCGGTTAACGAGACAAAGGGCAAAAAGGTTTTATATAACGGACGGTTGGCATCCCTTCATTACTTTAGCTCCAGTGGCGGTATGACTGAGGATAATGTCAATGTTTGGGGGACCGACACGCCTTATTTAAAAAGTGTGTCCGACCCCTACGAAGCAGGTAATTCTTATAACTACAACTGGTCGAAAACATTTACTGCAGCCGATATCAAGATGAAGCTTTTTTTAAGCGGCGTGGAAATTGGTGATATTGTATCCATGACAGCTGAGGAGTATACCCCTGCAGGAAGGGTCAACAAGCTCAAGATCGTGGGAACTCAAGGCTCCATTACCTATAATAAAGAGGATATTCGAAAAATCCTGGGTGATAACGGAAACTATCTTCCAAGCCGTATGTTTACTATTAATTCAGGGGGATCTGGTTCAGGCAGCAGCTCAGCATCTGTTATTTCAGCAGACGGGAAGACCACAGTCAATATAATTGGCGCTAAGGCAGTGACATCCACAGGCACTGAAGTTATTGCATCAAATATAGGCTCAGTCAAGGTTTTGGGTTCAGACGGTTCTGCGCTTATAACTGGTACAAGTACTGGCACGGGTACCATGCCCTCCGGAACTTATGTTTTAACCGGAAAAGGTTGGGGGCATGCTATCGGTATGAGCCAGGAAGGTGCAAAAGGTTTTGCCCGAAATGGCTATACTTATGATAAAATACTTATGCACTATTTTACAGGTGTAATGGTGGAATAGGCTTGAAGAAGAATATGATAAGGAGTAAAGGTATGCTTTGGATCATCTCTATTATGGCCTTACTGGGATTGGACCAATGGTCGAAGTGGTATTTCTTAACAAATAAAGCCCAGTTTGAGAATGTTGAAGTTATAAAAGACTTTTTTTATCTGACCTACCTGGAAAACCGGGGTGCGGCCTTCGGTATTCTTCAAAACTTTCGCTGGGTTTTCATTCCTCTTACCCTGGTTGCCGTCGCAGGCATGATTTGGTACTTTACAAAGAATCGGCATTTTGTTATAAGGTTGTCCCTTACCTTACTAATCGCCGGTGCCATTGGGAATTTTATAGATCGTCTTCTCAGAGGATTTGTCGTAGATTTTCTGCATTTCTATCCATTCGGATATGATTTTCCAATTTTTAATGTCGCAGATATTTGTGTCAGCGTGGGTGTATTCTTCTTGGTTATCTTTCTTATCTTCATATATAAAGAGCCTGCGGGAATAGAAATGAACAAAACCGCAGAGGATGAGGTTATAAAAAATGAAGAAGATAATAATGATCCAGAGAATTTGAACAATTCAGTCGAGGTAACAAATGGACAGGGAGAAAATTGAAACCTTTATTGTTGTCAATGAGGATGAAGGCAAACGGCTGGATGCCTATTTGGTGGAGCAAATGGGGGATGTCTCCCGAAGCTTTGTTCAAAAGCTCATTGAAGAAGGAGCGGTTACACATAACGGGGAAAAAGTAAAAGGCGGCTTGAAGATAAAAGCCGGTATGCGTTTCGATGTCGAAAGGCCTGAGCCAGTGCTCTTGGAGCTTAAACCCGAGGATATTCCCCTGGATATTGTTTTCGAGGATCAGGACATCATTGTTATCAACAAACCAAAGGATTTGGTTGTCCACCCGGCAGCCGGCAATTGGGAAGGGACCTTGGTCAATGCTCTATTAAACCATTGCAGAGATTCGTTATCGGATATTAACGGCGTAATCCGTCCCGGAATTGTTCACCGTATTGATAAGGATACTACGGGTCTGCTGGTGGTGGCCAAAAACAACGAGGCGCATCTCAAGCTATCCGAGCAATTGAAGGATCACATGATACAACGTACCTATGAGGCCATTGTGGATGGAGGCATTAAGGAAAATTTCGGAAGAATTGTAGCACCCATCGGAAGACATCCCACTAATCGAAAAAAGATGGCCATTAATGCCAAAAGCGGCAAACCGGCTATCACCTACTATAAAGTGCTGGAACGCTTCAATGGATATACCCATCTTCAGCTGAGGCTTGAAACCGGTAGAACACATCAAATACGTGTCCATATGGCGTCTCTGGGTCATCCTGTCACAGGAGATGTGCTGTATGGAAAAGCCTGTACCATAATGGACACCCAGGGTCAGGCCCTTCATGCCAGATTACTACGGCTTAGACATCCACGCAGCGGCGAGGAGATGATTTTCGAAGCTCCTTTACCTGATTATTTCATCTCTTTAATCAATCGCTTAAAACTTTCCTAAGATAATTGAATTTTAGTTATAGAGCAGATTTTAATGGACACGGGCAAAGCAATATTATATAATTCTCATTGACTACTTTGTGAGGTGATAGATTTGTCAAGTCAACATATTGCTTTCAACGTGGACGGGATGACTTGTGAGCATTGCGTACATACCATAAAAGCAGCACTGACTCAGCTCAACGGTGTATATGAGGTCATCGTAGATCTCAGCACAAAACGTGTCGTCGTGGAATACGATGATGAGAGACTCTATACGGAGACACTCAAAGGAACCATTGAAGATGCAGGTTATAAAGTAAGATAACGATCTATAGATCACACAAAAAGACCCGTAAAAGAAATGCCTGTCCCTGGATGGACGGGCATTCGTATATAGCTTGAATTAATCCAACACATCAAGTTTTAAGGAGGGTAAGCATGCATTTATTGGGTAATCTCATTTGGATAATATTTGGCGGACTGGTTTCTTCAATTCTTTGGTTTGTAGCAGGATTACTCTGCTGTATTACCTTTATCGGTATACCCTTCGGTATTCAGTGCTTTAAAATTGCATCCTTCGTTTTCTGGCCTTTCGGAAGAGACATCGATATCGGTGGGTTTGGCTTGGGTGGTCTAGTGGGGAATTTGATCTGGATCTTGTTTCTGGGTTGGGAGCTTTTCATAACCCATCTTGTTTTGGGAATCATTTTTTATATTACTATCATCGGTATTCCCTTTGGACATCAGCATATAAAACTCGCAAAGCTTTCTTTAGTGCCATTCGGTGCAAGAATATATACCAAGAGCTGGATATGAGGAGTATAGCTGTGATAGGCTTAATGGGGGGAACCTTCAGTCCCATACATTATGGTCATCTTCTTATGTGCGAAAGCATCAGAGAAGAATTCAAACTAAATAAAATTATTTTTATGCCGGCAAAAAAGCCACCGCATAAGGACAGTACGCAAATTATTGAGGCTGAGGATAGGCTTCAAATGGTGAAGCTTGCCATAAGTGATTATCCCTATTTTGAAGTCAGTGATCTTGAGATGAGAAGGGAAGGTGCTTCTTATACCATAGATACCCTCAGATACTTAAAAAATAACCTGGGTGACCACCAGGAACTTGCCCTCATAATAGGCGCTGATTCAATGATGCAGCTACATACATGGAAAAGTTATCACGCAATTTTGAAATTAGCCACTATAATAGTAGCACCAAGGCCCGATACCGATGAAAGTCAACTGGAAGAAACCATTAATCAATACATTGCAGAATTGGGTGCAAATATATTGAAATCTTCTGCCAGGGCTTTGGATTACGCTTCTACCGAAATCCGTGAAAGAGTTGGAAAAGGCCTTTCCATACATTATCTGGTGCCTCCCAAAGTGGAGGCCTATATTGTGGAAAAGGGGCTTTATCGCTAAGTTTGGTCGAGGGAAAACATGACGATTGAAAAAACGATCGAGAAGCTTAAAATAGAATTGGACAGCAAAAGATTCCAACATTCGCTCAATGTCATGGAGACGAGTGGACTGCTTGCGCAGCACTATGGCTGTAATGTTGACAAAGCAAGGCTTGCTGGTATTCTTCATGATTGTGGCAAAAATTATAAAGGGGATGAGGCAAGAGCCTTCGTTGAGAAAATAGGCTACAGGCCCGACGAGATTGAATGGGCTCAACCCCGGCTCTTGCACGGTATTATCGGAGAGCACCTGGCCAAAACTGAGTATGGCGTCAGTGATGAGGAGGTTTTAAGTGCCATTCATTGGCACACTACTGGCAAAGCAGGCATGACTGCTCTAGAAAAAATTATTTATATTGCAGACTATATTGAGCCGGCCAGAAGCTTTGAAGGAATAGAGGAAATGCGCACCGTGGCTTATGAAAGCTTGGATCGTTGTGTTGTGCTCTGTTCTGACAGCACTATTCGGTATATAATAAAAAAAGGTGTTCTTCTTCATGAGCACACAATTGAAACACGAAATGACACTCTTATGCTAATAAAAAAAGAAAATGTTTTATCATAGAGGTAGGGGTTTAAATGGATTGGTATGTATTCCAATTTGATGGTCAATTTCTTCTAACTGTGGTAGTCAGACTTTTAGTAGCCTGTATTTTGGGTGGGATTATTGGTATTGAACGGGAGTACTCACGCAATAAACCTGCCGGTTTCAGGACCCACATATTAGTGAGCCTGGGTTCGTGTCTGGTCATGCTGATTTCGCAATTTGCCTTTATGGGCTATGAGGGTATGGTTAATGTGGATCCGACCCGGTTAGGCGCACAGGTTGTAAGCGGTATTGGTTTCTTAGGTGCGGGAGCTATTATCCGCCATGGTTCATCTGTAAAGGGTATCACCACTGCAGCAAGCATATGGGTGGTGGCCTGTGTAGGCTTGGCTTGTGGCGTGGGCTTTTACGTTGGGGCGGCTATAGCAACATTGTTGATTTGGGCAGTACTCACTTATCTTAAGCTTATCGAGGACAGACTGACATCAAAGGAAAAAACTAAAATGCTAGAGATTGAAGCTCAGGCTGAAAGTGAGATTATACTGCCGCTAAGTGATATTTTCAAGGATTTGGGTCTCGTTATTAAAAGTATGGATTTTGCCGAAGATACCAATGATCATACACAGAAAATACTATGTCAGTTGACAGGTAAAAAGTCTTTTGACTTTGCCTTGTTAACAGCTAAAGTTAAAGAAATTGAAGGGGTACTTAAGATTTCCATATAAGGATTTCTTATGGAAGGGGTTTTTATTTTTGGAACAAAAAAAGAAGAGTCCGATTAGAGAAATTATGGAATGGGTCACATTAATTATTACTGCTTTTGTAATCGCCTCTGTTATTCAGAGCGAGCTTTTTGCTCTTACCGAGGTCAATATGAGTTCTATGATGGAAACGCTTGTGGAGGGTGATAAACTCATTATGAACAAGCTGGCCTATAGTTGGGGAGAGCCTCAGCGCGGAGATATCATCATTTTTCTCAGAGATGAACCCGTTAACGGCGTTATTGGCAGGGCTTCTATTTATGTAAGTGATATATCAAAAAAACTCAAGAAAGAATTCAGAAGAAACCGCCTTATAAAGCGAGTTATTGGGGTTCCTGGCGATGAGATTGAAATTCGGGATAATGTCCTATATGTTAACGGTCAGAAACAAGAGGAAGATTACGCCAGAATTGATCCCTATGAGAATATAGTTTTAAATGGCAGTGTCAATTCATTTACTGTACCTGAGGGTAAGCTCTTTGTCCTGGGTGATAACCGGGGTGAGAGCATGGACAGCAGGAGCTTTGGGGTTATTGATCGCTCCTGGGTTGAGGGGAAAGCCATCTTCCGTATTTTGCCTTTCAGTAAAATAGGAAGTATTAACTAAGACAGCATAACAATTTATGTCATATTAGGTGGTTATACTTTGAAAATGCCAATCTATGAAATGCTTAAGGCTTACCCAAGCAGTAACCCGCTTCCATTTCATATGCCTGGGCACCTTTTGGGACGGGGACTTTCTGAAGAGTTAAAAATCGCTGGATGCCTGGATATTACCGAAATACCCGGTTCGGATTGTCTGCACCACCCCCAGGGGGTAATCCGAGAAGCCCAAGAGCTTGCAGCCCATTTATTCGGCGCAGGCTATTCATTTTTTTTGGTCAATGGGTCAACATCAGGTATTCACACCATGGTTCAGGCGTCTGTAAAGCCCGGTGGGAAACTGATAATCGGGAGAGATTGTCATCGATCGGTTTTGAGTGCGTTGGCCTTGATCAATGCGGAGCCCATCTATGTTTTGCCTGAGAAAGATGATGAAAATCAGATACCGTTAGGGATAACGGAACGGGCGCTTAGAGAAGCCTTATCAGCCCATCCTGATGCTCAAGGTATTTTGTTGACAAGGCCTAATTACTATGGGGTTGCGCAACCCTTGGAGGGTATTGTTGAGTTAGCTCGGCAGTACCGTATGCCTCTTTTGGTTGATGAGGCCCATGGTGCGCATTTCAGATTTCATAAAGCGTTTCCTGAGACTGCTTTGGCATTGGGAGCAGATCTCTGTGTTCAAAGCCTTCATAAGACATTGCCGGCTCTTACTCAAACAGCCATTCTTCATGGAAATGAGAAAAGCACAGTTGCGCGTAGGGTTGTAGAAAAAGTAGCCTCAATGGTTCAAACTACTAGTCCGTCCTACCTTTTTATGGCTTCCATTGACACCGCGCGCCAGATGATGGAAGATAAAGGAGAGATCCTTTATGAGGACTTATGGCAGCATATAACGAAATTTAACGAAAAACTTGAACAGCTTCCTAATATAAAAAGGGTAGCTTGTTGTTATGATGGCTATGCTACAGATTTTTCGAGGATAGTTCTAAGCTTTAAAAATACCCGACTGAGTGGCTTTAAGGCTGAAGAATTGCTCAGAGTGCGTTATGGCATTTTTGCCGAAATGGCCGATTTAGAGCATGTGGTGCTTATAGCGACGCCCTTTCACAGCCCGGAGGACTTTAATCGATTATTTGGTGCGCTTAAGGCTCTTTCAGAAGAATTCAGAGATGATGCACCAATCGAAAGAAAGCGGATTTCATGGCCCAACGTGCTTCCTGAAAAAATTTTAACTCTCAGGGAAGCGCTCTTTCATAATGGACATGAAATGCCGATAAAAGAAGCATTGGGAGCAATCAGTGCGGTATCGGTAATCCCTTATCCACCGGGAATACCCTTGCTGAATCCCGGAGAACGTATTTCTCCAGAATACCTGGGCATCATTGAAGCTCTTTTGGAAGAGAATTGTCCTGTCCACGGCGTAAGCCAAGGGAAAATACAGGTCATATAAATAAAAGGATCAGCTTAAGGGGGAGAGCAATTGAAAGGCAAGCTCATCATTATAGAAGGTGTGGATTCAAGCGGAAAGGCTACCCATGCCGTAAAACTCTATGAAAGATTACTAAAAGAAAACCTTCCGGTAAAAAAAATAGAATTTCCAAACTACAGCAGTCAATCTTCTGCCTTAGTAAAAATGTATTTGAATGGCGAATTCGGAAATAACCCTGAAGATGTGGATGCTTACGCTGCTTCAACCTTTTATGCGGTGGATCGATATGCATCATACAAGACCTTATGGTATGATTTTTATCATAATGGCGGTATAGTTGTTTCAGATCGATATACCATGTCTAACATGATCCATCAGGCATCAAAAATAAAGAATAATGAGGAAAAATCGGCATTTTTAGATTGGCTATGGGATCTTGAATTTGTTAAGCTGGGAATACCGGTTCCGGATAGCGTTATTTTTCTTGATATGCCTCCTGAATATGGGAGTAAGCTTATGAAGGAGAGAAAAAACAAAATTACTGGTAAAAATGAAAAGGATATCCATGAGAAGAGTGAGGAGCATTTGCTGGATTCCTATCAAAATGCCTGCAGAATTGCCGAAGCCTATAAGTGGAATCGTGTTTTATGTGTTAAGAATGATAAAATAAGAACCATAGATGACATCCATGAGGATATCTATTCTATTGCAAAAAACGCTATTAGATAATAGGTAGGAGGTACTATGGCTTTAAAGATTGATGGAAGCTCCGGCAGAAAGCCACAGAGCATAGGAAACCGGATAGAACGCGATTCCAGCAAGGTTCAGGGAAAGAGCGGGACCCAATTCGGCACTCAACTGGATCGGCATTTTTCCCAAAATCAGGATGAAGAGCTTAAGAAGAAAGCTCAGGAGATAGAAAAGCAGGGTAAACGCCTTTCTGAGCATGTGGATATTTCTGAGCTAAAAGTCTACAAAAGGCTGGTCATGGAGTTTTTAGATGAAGCTGTAAGAGGTTCCAGTCGTTTTTCAAAGGAGAGCTTTCTGGACAGGCGCGGACGTCATCGGGTCTTTGCTTCAGTCAAGACGATTAATGAAAAGCTGGAACAGCTGACACGTGAGGTTCTCAGCTCCGAGAAAAATAATCTTGAAATAATGGGCCGTATTGAGGATATTCGAGGGCTTGTATTGGACCTTGTACTTTAGTTGTAAACCTTGTTACCAAAAAGGAGACCCTAAATGCACTTTATTGGTCAGAAGCCTATAATAGAAGGCTTTAGAGATAAAATAAAACAGAATATGTTAAGTCACGCTTACGCACTTACCGGACCCGTCGGAATAGGCAAGAGAACACTGGCTCATTATCTTGCAAAGATGCTGCTTTGTACGAGCCCGGAGGATATGGCTCCATGTGGCCAATGCAGAGCCTGCAAGAGCTTTGAAGCAGGTGCTAATCCGGGATTGACTGTTATAAGAAATGAAACTAAAAAAATTCTCATTAAGCAGATAAGAGGACTTATCGAAGATATAGGTATTCGTCCGGCTTCCGGCCGCAAGGTATACCTTATTGAAGAGGCTGAGCGCATGACACCGGATGCTCAGAATTGTCTGCTCAAGACATTGGAAGAGCCGCCGTCCTATGCGGTGATCCTTTTGACAACCGCCTATTATGAATCCCTGCTCATTACTGTAAGATCACGAATTGTCCAAATGAAGCTCAAGCCGGTCTCTCTTGAGGATATGAATAGAATTGCCCAGGTAAAGGGACTGGATACGAAGGGCAAGGAGCATATTCTTACCTGGAGTCATGGCATTACCGGTAAAGCGCTTCAGCTGCTTGGCGATACAGAATTTGAAGAAAACCGTGAGAAAGTCATGCAATATGTCTTTAGTCCGGAAGGATTTGCCCACCTTGAGTTTAATCAATACCTTTCGAAGGAAAAAGAAGCCTTCGAGGAGTGCATGGATATACTGGAGTCGGTGTACCGTGATATTCTGTTGGTATCGTGTCATGCGTCACAAGCACTCCAAGCGGCGGATGAGGGGGATGGGTTGATTAATTCAGATAAAAAGGATAATATATTAGCATATGCGCAACGTTATGATCCCTTGGTAATAACCGAGAAAATTTCAAGAATACATGAGATTAGGAGCAACCTGAAGCGCAACATGAATTACCAGCTGGCTGTGGATTTAATAACGCTGGATGTTTAAGGCAGGCAATGGTTTCCTGGGAGGATTTTAATGGTAAATGTAGTAGGCGTCCGTTTTAGGACTGCAGGTAAGATATATTATTTTGACCCTTGTAATTTTGTTTTTAAAAAGGGTGAGAGTGTTATTGTCGAAACAGCAAGAGGAGTCGAATGCGGTGAGATAGTCGTACCCAATCACGAGGTAACCGATGAACAAGTGGTCGCTCCTTTGAAAAATGTCATTAGAAAGGCTGATGATGAGGATTTAAGGCATGTTCACGAGAACCGTGAGAAGGAAAAGGAAGCCTTCAGCATTTGCCTTGAAAAGATAAAAAAACATGAGCTGGATATGAAGCTCATTGATGTGGAATATACCTTTGATAATAATAAGGTATTGTTTTATTTCACTGCTGACGGGCGTGTGGATTTCAGAGAATTGGTGAAGGACCTGGCTTCTGTGTTCCGTACACGCATTGAGCTTCGCCAGATCGGTGTTCGCGATGAAGCCAAAATGATGGGTGCAATAGGTGCCTGTGGGCGGCCACTATGCTGCAGTACACATCTGGCTGAATTTCATCCTGTCTCAATCAAAATGGCCAAGGAACAATCCTTGTCTTTAAATCCCACAAAGATATCGGGTACTTGCGGCAGGCTCATGTGCTGTCTCAAGTATGAACAAGATACCTATGAATACCTACTAAAGAAGAGCCCTAAGGTTGATGCTGTGGTACAGACGCCGAACGGGCCGGGCGTTGTTGTTCAGATCAATCTTTTAAAGGAAAAGGTTCGTGTCAAGCTCGACAGTGAGCAGGGTACTGATATAAAAGAATACGCGGTAAACGAAGTTCGTGTGGTTAAGGATGCAGACAGGCGCAATGATCAGGAGGATAAGGTTCTGGAGGAGCTAAAGCAGCTTGAGGACTGAATCAAAGTCAAATCGGCCAACCCAATAATGTACCTAATTATGTGCATTCAAACTTCCCTTATTTCATTGACATTAAAGAATTTATAGTATAGGATATTTCTGAACTATTTATTCATTTAAATTATATGGTATTGGGAGGTGTAAACCGTGGCATATTTTATAAACGAAGATTGCATCAGTTGTGGTGCATGTGAAGCTGAGTGCCCTGTAAGTTGTATATCTGCTGGTGACAGCGTATATGTAATTGAAGAAGATTCATGCATTGATTGTGGTTCCTGTGCCAATGTATGTCCTGTTGCAGCACCACAGCCTAAGTAAGAGAGTTTTAAAGAAGAACAAGAGGGTCAGGCCATAGGCTTGACTCTTTTTTGTAATATAAGAGTGCTATCAAATACGGAGCAATAATATGGGATTTGTGGTATTGCCTGATGAAACCCTGGAGGATCTGCAGATACAAGGACTTTTCATTCTTCAGAAAAAGGATGCTTTTCGCTTTGGATTGGATGCCGTTCTTTTATCCAATTTTGTTGTGGCAAGAAGGCATCAGAAGGTGCTTGATCTTGGAACGGGCACCGGCATTATTCCCATCCTTCTTGCAGCAAAAACAGAGGCACAAAGTATTACCGGGATTGAAATTCAACCTGACATCGCCGCCATGGCCCAAAGAAGCGTAGATGGAAATGGGCTTAACAACAGAGTGAAAATTGTAACGGGAGATATAAAATCTGCTATTTCTTTGTTGGGTGCAAGTATTTACGATGTCATTGTGAGTAATCCTCCCTATACGAAAGTGGGAGGCGGTCTGGTGAATTCCAGTGAAAGCAAGGCCATTGCGCGTCATGAGCTTTTTTGTACCCTTGAGGATGTCCTTGCAAACGCTGCCGCCTTGCTCAAACCCCAGGGTGAATTTTTTATGGTTCATCGGCCTGATCGACTAACCGATATTATGGAGAGTATGAGAAAAGTGAAGATAGAGCCCAAGCTTCTCCGTCTGGTCTGTCCAAGAGAAGGAGAAAAGCCGTCTCTGATTTTGATTAAGGGCTTAAAGAATGGGAATCCGGGTCTTACCATACTTCCGAATTTGATTATGTATGATCAAGGGGGACAATATACCGAGGAAGCGACCATACAATACAATGGTTGAGAGGGAAATATCTATGGCAAAAAGGATAACAACACCATTAACTGATGAATACATAAATGATTTAAAGGCGGGTGACCAGGTTCTCATTTCAGGTGTGATTTATACAGGTCGTGATGCTGCCCATAAACGCTTGATTTCACTTATTGAAAAGGGAGAGCCCCTTCCCTTTGATCTAAAGGGCCAGATCATTTATTATGTCGGCCCCTGTCCGGCTCCGGAGGGAAAGATCATTGGCTCGGCGGGCCCTACTACCAGTGGCAGAATGGATGCCTATGCACCAAAGCTTATCGCCTTGGGTTTAAAGGGTATGATAGGAAAAGGGCTTAGAAACGATTGTGTAATTGATGCCATAAAGCAATATGGGGCTCTTTATTTTGGAGCCATAGGCGGTGCAGGCGCATTAATCTCATCATGCATCAAGAAAGAAGAAGTCATAGCCTTTGAGGATTTGGGAACCGAAGCCATCCGCAGGCTTGAGGTCGAAAACTTTCCCTGTGTTGTGATTATTGATGCAACGGGTAAGGATAGCTATAGGGAAGGAAGAGAAAAATACGCAATAAAGGAGTGATATCGATGGAAGCAATCCATTTTAATAAAAGAGTCAATATTTTTTGCGGCCATTACGGAAGCGGCAAGTCTGAAATATCTGTCAATGCCGCAATCTCAATAAAGGAAATGAAAGAGAATGTTCTTCTAGCAGATATGGACATTGTGAATCCATTCTTCAGAAGCGTTGATGCAAAAAATAACCTGGAGGCGCGTGGTATCAAGGTGGTGGCTCCGCTGTTTGCCAATACCAATGTGGATGTACCTGCCCTTGTGCCTGAAATCTCGGCGGCATTAAGAACCAAATCCCGCCATGTCATATTGGACGTCGGGGGAGATGAAGATGGTGCAAGGGTTTTAGGCCGCTATCATCTGGACATTCCTAAAGATGATTATGATATGTTTTTTGTTTTGAATCGCGCCAGACCCATGACCCGGGACTTGGCAGGAACCCTGAAATATATGAAGGAAATTGAGGAAGCGTCACGGCTTAAGATAACACAGCTGATAAACAACACGCACTTCCTTGGAGAAACGACTTTGGAAGATGTTTACTTTGGGTTGGAGCTTGCCCGAGAAATAGTTAAAGAAACGAATATCCCCCTGGCGGCTACCTGTATGATGAATGAATTGTCAAGCCAATTAACTGAACAGCTTGATCATCCAGTTTATGTAATGAAAAAGAATATCTTACTGCCATTTTAGGGTATAATCATTATGTGATTATAGAATTTAAAAATATTTCCATCAAAATAGCAAGATTTGAATAAGCGATCTTGCTATTTTTGTATTTATAAAATAAAAATTGGTTTTGAATACATAGAATTGGTATAATACATATGGATCACATCAAATAGGAAAGACAACGTAACTATCTTGATTTCAACGATTTATCTTGAGGAGGTTTTTTTAATGAAAAAGAGACTGCTTTCATTTCTGCTTGCCTTATTATTCATTTTACCAACCGCCACTTTTAGCTTTGCAGAGGGCTCCGTTCCCACCAGTCTGGAAGCTCCAAAGAATGTAAACGCAAGGATCGAAGATGGGGCAATATATCTTCGCTGGACAGTACCACAGAGTGTTTTGGATTACTCCGAAAACACCATCGGCGTTGGTGAAATAATTTATGCTATTGACTACAAAATAAATAATGGGCCTTGGAAATATGGAGGGTCTATCAGCGAAGAAATCTTAAATTCATATGATGACAATGATGATCAATTTAAAGGCTACGTAGAAGGCATGAAAACAGATGTCGGAAACGTCCAGGAAACCTTCTTTGTTTACTTCCATTTCGGAATTGCAGATGGAGACAAAGAAAAATTTGAACTTATGAATGATACATATACCTTCAGAATGCGTTTTGCATTTAATGATTATGAAAAAGAGGGTGAAAATTATCTGACATCCTCTTATTCTAATGAAGCTTCTATCGGAGGAAAAGCGCAGGCATCACCGCCCACAAGCCTTGCTGCTCCAACCAATCTTAAAGCTGAAGTGAAAAAAAATACTGATGGCAGTCCCTATTTCTATTTGACCTGGGCTAACCCCACCGCGGTGGATACAGTAAATAAGAGCTTCCCCATTGAAGTCAAGGTGGACTTTAAGGTCGGTAATGACAAATGGTACTCGGAGATACAGGGTCATGACTGGTGGAGTGGTAACTTTTATGATAACAAAATAGACTTTGATCCTGTTAAGCTCGATATTGCCGATAAAATTGTCATTGAAGAGAACACCTATTATTTCAGAGTACTTTATGCATATGAGCCCACCTACGGAAATCATGTTTACTCTCAATTTTCAAATATCGTGCCAATCGGAGTTCAAAAGTACGAATCAGCCTCTCCGTGGGCAACAAAAGAACTTGACAAGGCTGCTGAACTTGGCTTGATTACAGATAAAATCAAAGGCAAGATGAATGCTCCCATAACCCGCGAGGAATTTGCCGAGGTTGCCGTTAATTTTTATCAATTGGTGACTGGTAAAAAGGCCGAGCCCCATCCCACAAAGACCTTTACCGATTGCAAAAATCCTGAGGTATTAAAGGCCTTTAATCTGGGAATTACAGCCGGTGTAGGTGACGGAACAAAATTTGAGCCTAATTCCTATTTGCTCCGTCAGCAAATGGCGGCAATGATTACACGTACATTGAAGGCTTGCTATCAGGACCTTGTTTTTGATGTATCCGGAGTACCTGATTTTAAGGATCAGAAGCTCATTTTAGCCTATGCAAATACGCCTACTAAATTCATGGCTAAGTATAAGATTACTGTAGGTGATGGAAAAGGTAATTTTACCCCAAACGAAAATTGCACCCGTGAACAAGCCATTGCCTTCTTGTTAAGAGCGTATCTTAACAGTGATCAATATTTACCTCAATAGGTGAAGATTTATGATGAGCGAAGCTTCCTAAGAACTCTGTTATTAGGAAGGTAAGCAGACACATAGCTTATAACAGTATTCCAAAAGGCTGGAGTTAAAGCTTCAGCCTTTCTTGTGTCCTAAAGGGTCAATACGTTATCAAAAATGAATGTTATATCTGGTCAAAGCCTCATAAAATATGATGGAGAGCCTATTGATAAAGGATCTCCTTTTGTTGACAAGACTACAAATAAGTTTTAAACTATTTAAAAGCGATTTCACCCAACAAACACCTTTATGAAATTTAATGCGAGTTAACTTGCATGTGCGTTTCACGCACTTCTATTGTTTTAGTAAGTGAAATTAAAACACACGGTATGCTATAATTAAAAGTGATAAAGTCCCACTTTTAAAACTAGAAAAAACTTCTGACTACCAGATTTTAAGCAAAAGAAGGAGTTGCAATATGGCGAAGGTGACTTTCAGGGAAGAGCGCTGCAAGGGTTGCGGCCTGTGTATCCATGTTTGTCCAAAGAAAATCATTCGGGAAAATCCGGAAAAACTTAATGCAAAGGGCTATTATCCAGCCGAGGTAATCGAAATGGATAAATGCATTGGCTGTGCTTTTTGTGCAACCATATGTCCAGATTGCGTTATTGAAGTAGAAAAATGAGAAGGAGGAACCCTCAATGGGACAGAAACTTCTAATGAAAGGCAATGAGGTCATTGCGGAAGCTGCAATTCGTGCAGGGTGCCGCCATTATTTCGGCTATCCCATCACACCTCAGACTGAAATTGCTCATTATATGGCCAAAAGAATGCCGGAGGTTGGGGGCGTTTTTTTACAGGCAGAGAGCGAAGTCTCTGCAATTAATATGGTCTATGGTGCAGCCAGTACGGGCAAGCGCATTATGACATCGTCTTCAAGCCCAGGCATCAGTTTGAAGCAGGAAGGTATTTCCTATGCTTCGGGTGCGCAGCTTCCTGCAGTTATCGTTAACATCATGCGTGGAGGCCCGGGCCTTGGCGGTATCCAACCATCACAAAGTGATTATTTTCAGTCTACCAAGGGCGGTGGACATGGGGATTACCATATGGTAGTCCTTGCACCTGCCAGTGTTCAGGAACTATATGAACTGACTGTAGAGGCCTTTAATATCTCTGACCGTTATCGTATCCTCACCATGATTCTTGGTGACGGAGTTTTGGGGCAGATGATGGAGGTCGTTAATTTCCGTGATGAGGAAAAGATAGAAGCCGTTGATAAATCCTGGGCGGCCAGCGGCCACGAAGATAAGAGGGAACATAACACCATTACCTCCATTCACCTTGATCCTGCTGTTTTAGAGCAATGGAATATAGGCTTTCAAAATAAATATAAGCTTATTTCAGAAAATGAACAGCGCTATGAGCTATACAACTGTGAAGACGCTGAGGTTATTCTTGTTGCCTACGGTTCGGTAGCCCGAATTTGTAAGGGCGTTATAAAAACAGCCGCAGAACAGGGAATAAAGGTAGGACTTTTACGGCCTATTACTCTATGGCCATTCCCTGTAGAAGCCTTTGAAAAGGTCATGAATATTCCAAAGGCCTTTTTAACCGTTGAGATGAGTGCAGGTCAGATGGTCGAGGATGTAAGACTCACAGTGGAGGGGAGAAAACCCGTTTACTTTACAGGCAGAATGGGCGGTATGATTCCCACACAAAACAACATTATATCCAAAATCAATGAAATCAGAGAGAAGCACAGCTAAGGAGCAATCGATTTCGATCATCCCTAAAGAAAATGGCCGATGAAACTTTGATAACAGAGAGGAGAACAGTAAATGGCAATTGTTTTTAAAGCACCGCATGCTTTATGCGATGTTCCCATGCATTATTGTCCTGGCTGTACCCATGGCATGTCCCACAGACTTGTGGCCGAGGCTATTGATGAGCTGGGCATAGAAGGCAGGACAATAGGTGTTTCACCTGTCGGCTGCTCATATAACAACTATTTATACTTTAATTGCGATATGATTCAAGCCGCTCATGGCCGCGCTCCGGCTGTTGGTACCGGCGTGAAGAGAAGCCTGCCCGATCATGTTGTATTTACCTATCAAGGCGACGGTGATCTTGCTGCCATCGGTACTGCAGAAATCGTCCATGCTGCTGCAAGAGGCGAAAATATAACCGTTATTTTTATCAATAACACCATATATGGCATGACTTCAGGACAAATGGCACCGACCACCCTCTTGAATCAGGTCACCACCACATCACCCTTTGGAAGAAATGCCAAGGACCATGGCTATCCAATCCGTGTGAGTGAGATGCTTGCTACCCTTGAAGGGCCCGCCTACATAGAACGGGTTTCTCTTCATGATATCAAGCATATCAAGAAGGCTAAAGATGCCGTAAAGAAAGCTTTCAAGGTTCAGCTTGCCGGTAAGGGCTTTTCGTTGGTTGAAATTTTATCTACCTGTCCTACTAACTGGGGGCTTGATCCTATTGAATCATTAAAACGCGTAGAAAAAGAACTAATTCCGCATTATCCGCTCGGCTGTTTTGTCGGTGCAGACTTGGAGGTTTAGCCTATGTTTCTTCATGAAATTATTATTGCAGGCTTCGGCGGCCAAGGCATTCTTTCAGCCGGACGACTATTGGCTTATGCAGGGATGCTGGACAATATGGAAGTGTCATTCCTTCCGTCATATGGCCCTGAAATGAGGGGTGGGACAGCCAATTGCATGGTTGAGATTTCTGAGGAGCCCATTGCATCACCTGTTCTCAATTCCTGCTCGGCTCTAATTGTTATGAATAATCCGTCCCTTGAAAAATTTGAAAGCTGGCTGAAGCCCGGTGGGGTTCTTATTGTTGATAGCTCACTTGTCCAGAAAAAAGTTAAAAGGACTGACATTAAGTTGGTTGAGGTTCCGGCGACCCAGCTTGCCAATGATGCAGGTAATAAAACATATTCAAATATTATCCTTCTTGGAAAGCTCATTAAGGAAACAGGCTGCATCAAGGTTGAAAGCTTTGAAAAGGCGCTCTATAGTGTTCTCTCCGCGAAAAAGCACTATATGATTCCTGAAGAAATGGATATCTTAAAAGTCGGAATGAACTATTAGTATATGATAAGTGGGCGAGGTCATATGACCCCGTCCACTTTTTGTACACGCAGTTTTACAGCATCATCTCGTTAATATTTGATTTAATTTCTCTTAGTATTTTAATAGAAAGCTCTTCAGTCAGATCAATGATATTTGAACTGCTGAATTTTGTTCTGGTCTTGGGATTGTAAAACATTCTGACCACAGGGCGGGTAAGATTGATCTCATTATTTTTAACGACAATAGCAAAATTACCGTTACTTAAAAGAACGATACTGCCCACATCGTAAACTGGTATAATTCTAATAAATTCATCTACCATGGTTTTGTCAAAGACATGGCCCGAAGCACCGATCAGGTATTCTACAGCATCGGTGGTCTGAAGGACACTTTTATTTTTTTTATCGTTGATTGCTCTGTCAAATTCATCACAGATTGTTACAATTCTTGCGGAATAGTGAATTTTATCATTTGCAAGCCCAAAGGGATATCCACCGCCGTTAAAATGCTCGTGATGCATGAGAATGGCTATTTTTGTGGTGGCGGAGGCTTCGTTGTTATCTTTTATGATATTATATCCTAAAACAGGATGTTTCTTGATTTCATCAATTTCAGCCAGGCTTAACTGATCCGTTTTATTCACAAGCGCTTGGGGGAGAAGAGCTTTGCCGATATCATGCATCAGAGCTCCCATAGCAATGCTTTTAACCTTGGAAATAGGAAGAGAAAGCCTTGTGGCTAAGGCTATGGCCATGACGCTGACATTCACCGAGTGAGCAAAGGTCTGTTCATCCTGCATGCGGATGTCTTTTACATTAAGTATATCCAATCTTTTTGAAAGAAGATCATCCATGATGGAGTCAACAACACCATTGACATTACTATAATCAATCTCTTTTTTTTGTGAAAGCCTCTGCATTTCTTCTTTAATGATTAGCTTGGCCCTTGTTTTGGTATCTTCGCTTATAAGACTCTCAACTTCAATGCCCTCTGAAATTTCGTCATCTATGTAAACACTCGAAATACCTTTATCAGAGAGCTTTTGCACAATGGCGGGCTTTAATGTAACACCGGCATTTAATAGCTTTCTGCCGTCGAGATCATAAAGAGCCTGCCCTAAAACTTCATCTCCGTTAATCTGGTCAATACCAATAAGCCTCATTGATAACTCCTAAAGTCAGCATTATAAGGGTCCTGTGAACCTTGTTGTACTCACAAATAACAATAGTAAAATATATACCCCGTTTTTTTTAACGGGTAACATATAAATTTTCAATGAATTTCTTTAATTGTCAATGCTGAGGCTTCTTCGCAATCCGGGGTTTTTCCGGATAAAGGAGATAAGCGGAAGACCAAGAGCATAACACAGAATAAATTCGGAGATGCCTATAAAGAGCATGGTCAATACAAGGGGATAGGTTTTGTCATATAGCAGATAAACATATGCACCAACTATAGTTGCATTAAAAAGGACTGGTGGAAATGGAAACAGAAAACGATGCTTCCTTAGTAAATAGGTCGATATGGCCGCAAGGAGGGTAGCCAGGCTTCCAAAGACAATATCAGCAAGACCAAATCCACCCAGCCAATTAGCCAAAATACATCCTATAAATAGGCCTGGGATGGAGGAGGGAAGAATGGCAGGAAGAACTGTAAGCGCTTCGGCTAGACGAAACTGGATGGGGCCATATCCAAAGGGCTTTAGGATTAAGGTCAGAACTGCGTACACAGCCGCTATTAATGCTGCCTGAATTAGGATTTTAGTTGAAAATTTCATAACTTTCCTTTTTATTCGCAGACAAATGCAAATATCGGTTGTTTTTCCTAAGCCAACCGCAGCTTCGTAGTTTTTTTAAGGCATTTGCCTTGCCAGGATATTGCGAACTGGCATGGGTTAACCCACGAAGTGTATTGTAACGGATATTATGTCCCTTGGCAATAACGATTATGGTGTATGATCTTAAATATTTGAAATCAAAGAATTCGTACGGGTTGTCCGAAAACATTGAAACACTTTGTGTTATAATAACATTACCCGTTAACGAAATTAAAATTTCGAACGGGTGCCCAAGTTATTGATGCTCCGTATTAATGAAATTGTTACCAAATGCAAGGAGGAATCGTCATGGATCGCGACAGGGCCATGGAAGAACTGATGCTGCGCATTGAAAGCGAAAACCTTATTAAGCATAGCTTAGCTGTTGAAGCCATCATGCGAAAACTGGCAGAATACTTCCATGATGACGTAGAGCTCTGGGGGATAACAGGTCTGGTTCATGATATTGATCTTGAAAGAGTTCATAACAATATGGATCTACATGGCATGATGGGCGGGGATATTCTGGAACAGCTTGAGTTTGACGGTACCATTGTCTATGCTGTAAGAGCCCATAATCCACGTAATAATTATGCAAGAAGAAGGAGAATCGACAAGGCTTTATATTGCGCTGATCCTATATCGGGACTTATTACGGCTTGTGCGCTTATACTGCCCGAAAAAAAACTTGATAAAATTGATGAAGCTTTTGTTATAAAACGTTTTTACGAGAATGGCTTTGCACGGGGGGCAAATCGAGAGCAAATTACCACCTGCTCTGAATTGGACTTATCCCTGGAAGAGTTTATAAGGCTTTCTCTTGAAGCTATGAAAGAAATCAGTGAACAATTGGGGCTATAAAAAAGAACTTGAGTATACTTGTATAAATAAGGATAAATAATAGGATAGAAGCAACCATGCAAAGTGAGAAATGACGGCGCAAAATGCCGTCTTCATTTTTTAATCGAAATATAATTCGTTGACAATGAGGGAGCTAACCCCAATATTATGAGTAACAAAGGATGGTAATTTAATGCTGAATGAAATAATGGAAGAGAGAAAAAACAGAATACTCTCCTTTATGCGTGATCAAGCCTATAAACCTCTGCAATTTGCAGAACTCTTGATGGTCCTGGATGTTCCAAGTGAGGATAATGTTGCTTTGCATAAGCTCCTAGATGAAATGGAAGAGGACGGACTTATTATCAAGACTCGAAAGGAGCGCTACGGCGTTCCTGAGCGGATGGGATTGATAGTGGGAAAATTCCAGGGCCATGCAAGAGGATTTGGTTTTGTACTTCCCGACACAGGAGGGGAGGATGTGTTTATACCTGCTAATGCCATCAATGGTGTCATGCATGGGGATCGCGTTATAGCAAGACTCAATAAGCATGCTTCGAGTGACAGGCGTCAAGAAGGTGAAATTACGCACATTATACAGCGGGCCAATAAAACATTGGTCGGCAGATTTGATCGCAGTGATAATTTTGGCTTTGTCACTCCTGACCACTCCCGCATATCCGGCGATATTTTTATATCAAAGGATCATATCAACGGTGCCTTGAAGGGACAAAAAGTTGTTGTAGAGATTATCAAATGGCCGGAGAAAAACCGAAATGCCGAGGGACGCATTACTGAGGTTCTGGGCAATGAAGATGATGCCGGTGTTGACGTCATGTCGATCATACGTGCTTACGGCATACCGTATGAGTTTCCCGAAATGGTATCCCGCGAAGCTGAAGCCGCTCCCAGAGAGGTTTCAAAGACTGAAGCCACAAACAGAAGAGACTTAAGATCCCTCAGAATGGTGACAATTGACGGAGAAGACGCCAGGGACCTGGATGATGCCGTATCCATAGAACCTTTACCCAATGGAAATTTCCGCCTGGGTGTCCATATTGCCGATGTTACCCACTATGTACGAGAAGGCTCTGCTCTTGATGACGAGGCTGTTTTAAGAGGCACCAGTGTTTACTTCCCGGACAGAGTCATTCCCATGCTGCCCCGGGAGCTTTCAAACAATATCTGCAGTTTAAATGCCGGTGTGGATCGATTAGCCTTCAGTGTCATGATGGAGGTGGATGCATCAGGTACTGTAGTTGACCATGAAATATTTGAAAGCGTCATTCACATTAGAGAGCGCATGACCTATACCAATGTCTATAAAATTCTTGAAGAAGACGATGCGGAGCTTAAGGTTCGCTACAAGGACCATCTTGATGATTTTTATTATATGAGAAGGCTGTCAGAAATTTTAAAGGAAAAAAGAGTACGACGAGGTGCAGTGGACTTTGACTTTGACGAGGCTAAGGTCATTGTGGACGAGCAGGGAAAACCCATTGACATCAAGCGCTATAAAATGACCGTTGCAAATCATATCATTGAAGAATTTATGTTGCTTTGTAATGAAGTTGTGTCAGAGCATTTCTATTGGATAGGCGTACCCTTCGTTTACAGAATTCACGAGGACCCCGATCCTGAAAAAATGGAGAACCTTAATACCATACTGGGCACCTTTGGCTATAAGCTGAAGGGCTATCACGATGTGCATCCGAAAGCGCTGCAGGATGTCATTAACCAAATCAAGGGCAAACCTGAGGAGAAGGCCATTAATATGATCATGCTGCGATCTCTTCAAAAAGCCCGGTACAGTGATATTCACGACTGGCATTTCGGACTGGCTGCAGAGTATTATTCTCATTTTACCTCACCCATACGCCGTTATCCTGATCTTATCATCCACCGCATTATGAAGGAACAAATTAGCGGGAAGCTTGATGAACGCAGAATCGAGCACTACAAAAGCATTCTTCCAGGCATAACCCATATGTGCTCAGATAGAGAACGGGCCGCACAGGACGCTGAGAGAGACTGCGTCGACCTTAAAAAGGCCGAATATATGGTGGACAAGGTGGGGCAGAACTTTGAGGGAACCATCTCCAATATTACGGCATTTGGTATGTTTGTGGAGCTTGAGAATACCATTGAAGGTCTTGTACGCTTAAGCAGCATGGACGACGATTACTATAACTATAACGAGCGTGCCCTTTGCCTTATTGGAGAAAGGAACAAAAGAATTTTCAGAATTGGGGATAAGGTGAAGGTTCAGTTGGTTAAAGCAAGCCCGGAGTCCCGTCAGATAGATTTTATCCTCCTTGATGGGGACGAGGATGAGGAAGCTTTGCATTTTGTAGGACCACCCGTTGTAACAAAATTGAAACTGCAAAAAAAAGAGAATAAGGAAAAAGCAAAGGTCCTTAAGCATATCGGGGCGAAAAATAAAAAGTCCGAAAAAAAGACTTCTAAAACCCAATTCAATGATAAAAAGAAAAGGGATAGGAAGGGGTAAGATGATGGACGTATTAGAGGTCATGAAAACGAGAAGAAGTGTGAGGAAATATACGAAGCAGGAGGTGCCTAAAGAGATCCTCCTGGATATATTGGACTGTGCAAGGCTTGCGCCTTCAGGCCATAACCAGCAGCCCTGGCATTTTGTTGTGGTCACGGATCAAGTCTTGAAAGAAAAGCTCACTGAGATCACCTATTACGGGAAGTTTATAAAGGATGCTTATGCCGTCATCGCTGTGTTTGTCAAGAAGGATGCTGTTTGCCCCATAGAGGATGCCTGCGCTGCAACAGAAAACATTCTGCTGGCCGCATGGCATTATGGATTGGGAACCTGCTGGATGAGCTCCTTAAAGCGTAGCCATTCAGAAGAAGCCGAGAGATTGATGAACTGCCCGGAATCTCATGAGATCATATCCATGATTAGTATTGGTTATCCTGATGAAAAGCCCGTAAGGAAAAAGAAGAGCCTGGAGGATATGGTAAGCTTTAATACTTTTTAGACTGATAAGTGAGCATTATCAAGGGGTGCAGCTCAAGAAGGCTGAGGTAACCGGACTGATCTTTTCCTGTAAATATATGGCGGAAGAATAAGGATAGGAGAATCGTAAAAAAATATATAAGTTAAAAAGCTTGACAAGAGGGTGCCGAGCCGTTAAAATAGTCTTTGTCCGGTTTTCGGGTAAAGTATATGGCCCCTTGGTCAAGCGGTCAAGACACCGCCCTCTCACGGCGGTATCAGGGGTTCGAGTCCCCTAGGGGTCACCATTTTACCCAATTATACGGAAGTGCTGGAGTAGCTCAGCTGGTAGAGCAGCTGATTTGTAATCAGCAGGTCGGGGGTTCGAATCCGTCCTCCAGCTCCAAACAAAAACCTTGAAGGCTAAACGCTTTCAAGGTTTTTATTTAATCACATCGAAGGAATATCAATATACACCACTGTTCCAAGTCCAAGCTTGCTTCGTATTTTTATACCATATTGATCACCATACATGAGCTGTAATCTTTTATTCGTGTTAAATAAGCCGATATGCTCGGAGTGTTCGCCATCTTCTAAAAGTCTTACCTTGATTTTCTCCAAGGCCTTCTGCTCAATGCCCATTCCGTTATCAATAATGGCTATTTTCAAGTGTGAGTTTATCAAGTTAATTTTAATTTTTATGTAGCTGGATCCTTCTTTTTCCTTTATACCATGGTAAATGGCGTTCTCTATAAAGGGCTGGAATAGGAGCTTTAAGACCTTCTGCTTGACGATACTGTCGTTATATTGCCAGGTGACACCAAATTTATCCTTGTAACGAACTTTTTGAATCTCAATATAGCTCTGGGTATTTTGAATTTCTTCTTCAAGGGAAACCGTCTTGTCAGAGCTGCCAAGGGAATAGTGCAGGATGCCTGACAAGTGTTCGATCATTTTGCTTGCTTCATTTTGGTCCCCGGTCAAAGCGATTGTTTTCCAATAGAGGGTTTTTAGGGTATTGAAAAGGAAGTGGGGGTTCATTTGAGACTGCAGGGCCATCATTTCGGTTGCCTTAAGACGGTACTTTTTTTCTGATAGCTGGACCTTTAAAAAGCTTTGTTCGACGAAGGTTTTAATAATGTTCTGCAAAATAAAACCGTATTCATCTTTCATACGGGAGGGCAGCTTAGGAAGCGGATCTCCCTGTTCGGCTGACTCAAAAGTTGAAATGATGATTTTAAGATGATTATAGTTTGTTCGGGTAATGGAATAGGTTATGGCCAGGCCCAGCAGAAAGGATATCATCAAAAGCAATCCGGTCATATAAATCAATTTTGTTGGTACTTTGTATAAGGAATTTCTGGGTATTATGGACACATACTTTAAAGGATATCTGTCGGATTTAATTTGTGAGACCATATAGTTACCTTTATCCGACCTGTATCCAAAGAAGCTTTGAGGATCTGCATTTATTTTTTTGATATCCGTTTCGCTGATATCAGGATTGCTCCCAGTTGAAGATATTACATTATTGTCTGCATCAACAATAAGAACGGTCTGTTCTTTGTAGGATATAAGATCTTTGAGCATGTTTTCTACATATTCTCTTTTTATGTTCATGACGATAACACCATCTGCCCTGACTGAACCGGGAGAATATAGCTTTTTATAAAGAGTAATGAGCTTTGTCTTTTCACTTTCAAAACTAAACAGCTTTGTATCCCTTGTTTCAATCCATGTGTTTGGTTTTTTGGTATTTGAAATAAAGCTGCTATACCAGGAACTGTCCACAAAGCTGCTTAAATTTTCTATGCCCTGGTTGGATACAAAAAAACCTTGATTACTATTTTTATAATAGATGTAAATGGATTGAATGTAGGGCTTTGAATTGACGGGGGGATTCATCAAATCCATGATAAAATCCATGATACTGATACTTTCGTAATCGTTCTGCTTCCGCTCCAATTGCTCCTTTACCTTGATAACGACAGAGGGATTCAGCTCAAAATTAATGCTCAAGGAGTCCAACTCATTGAATATAAGCTCAACGGTTTCTTTAGTTTGATTCAACATTTTAATATTGTTTTTATCAATATCATCTCTTATATAGTCTTGGGTAAGGGAAAAGGAAAAGGTACCCAGAATGATTAAAGGGATCAGAAGCGGTACAATAAAGAGAATGAGATTTTTCAAAAAGAATTTTTTCTTCATAAGCATTTGCACATCCTGATTAATGTTAGTCCACAGGTTTTTTGTTGCGATACTCTCTGGGACTCATCCCATAATAGCTTTTAAACATGCGCGTAAAATTGAAGGAATTGCTGTAGCCCACCATGTCGCTTATTTCATAGGTTTTATAACGGATATCATCCAAAAGCTCAGCAGCTTTTTTCATTCTGACTTCAATTAAGTAATCTGAAAAGTTCTGGTCTGTTTTTTGTTTGAAAAAACGGCTGATGTAATCGGGATTCATATGGACCTGCTTGGTAAGATCCTCCAACGTTACATCCTTATAGTGCTCATTAACATATTTCTTGATGATGAATATGATTTTTTCATTAAAGTTCATTTCATTTTGGGCTTGGGGATTGGATGTGCCAATTGGGGAATGTGTGTTATGCTCATCATCGAGATCGCTTTTAACCTTGGTAAAAACCCGGATTAGCTCATTGTAATTCGTTGATTTCAAAATATAGCTGTTGACACCATATTCGAGAGCCTTTTGTGCGTAATCAAAGTCCTTGTACCCGCTAAAAAAAATAACCTTAACTTTTGATTTTGAGTCATGCAGCGATTTAGCCAGATCGAGGCCCGTCATAACAGGCATCATGATGTCGCAAAGTATGACATCAGCAGAGTGGTCTTTTAAAAAATCCAAGGCGAGCTTCCCGTTTTCTGCCTGACCCACAACCTCGAATCCTATCTCATTCCAGGGAAAGAACCTGCATAAGCCGTTTCGAATTTCGTACTCATCATCTGCAACAAGGAGTCTATACATAATGCCTCCAACTGTTTTATCTTGATCTAAGTATACCTTTTATAATGCCATGTTTAAATATGCAGTTCATTTTATTGTGCAGTTTTCTGACAAATGTCGATTACTGATTTAAATCATCAAGAGATGATATATAATGAAATCTGTGTTCTTTAGACTACTCAATTACTGATATAGAATATCAAATGAGATATCTACCAAAAAAAACCTGCCTCTTTATAATTAAATCTAGCGACTAAACCGCAAAAAAATTAAGGAGGAAGTTGTCAATGAAAAAGCTTATGAGAGTTTTAAGCGCAGTGTGTATTGCGACCCTTCTCATTACATCCTTTGCAGGGTGTGGGAAAGAGGCGGCAAAACCGGCAGTAACAAGTGAATCTTCTAAGCCGGAGCCTACCGTAAAAGAGCCGGAAGCTGCAAAACCCATTACCATGAGATTCAGTTGGTGGGGCTCGGACATAAGACATCAGGCCACGTTGGATGCGATAGCAGCATATAAGCAAAAGAATCCACATGTCACCATCGAGGGTGAATACGGCGGATATGACGGCTACCAGCAGAAACTGATGACTCAACTTGCCGGTGGATCAGCTCCTGATCTTATTCAGATCGATCCCATCTGGAACGCGCAACTGGGAACTCAGAAAGAAAACTTTGTGGATCTGGGTGCAGAAGCCACTCTTGATATAAAGCAATTTGAAGACAAGGTCATTAAAGGGTTCTGTACAGTAGATAGCCTGGTTATAGGCCTGCCCATGGGTATCAACGGCTTTGGGCTTCAAATGAACAAAGCTTTCTTAGAGAAATTCAACATTCCTCTTGATACGGAATGGACCTATGAAAAGATAATTGAACTGGGTAGGAAGGTTCATGAACAGGATAAGGAAGCCTATCTGATGATAGAAGATCCCACAGGCCTTCAAGTTAAGTTCATGTCCGACTATTCTCGTTCAAAGACAGGAAAGTACTGGATTAATGACAACTTTGAAATAGCCATCAGCAAGGAAGACCTGACCCATCAGTTTTCGGTTATGAAAGAGATGTTTGACAGTGGTGCCGCATTACCCTTGGGTGAATCAGCACTATACAATAATAAAGTTGAACAGCATCCGAAGTTTATCAGCGGGCAGATAGGTATGACCCAGGATTGGTCGGGAACTCTGGCCAAGTATAAAGCTGTCATAAAGCCTGAGAATTTTGTTGTGGGGAAAGCAATAACCGCAGAGGGCGGCGTAGACACTTCTACTACATATAAGCCCTCCATGCTGCTGTCTGTATATAAAAAATCAGCACATGTTGCCGAAGCCGTGAAATTCACTGAATGGTTGCTCAATGATAAAGAAGCTGCGCTCATTTTAAAAGATTGCAGATCCATACCCGGTTCCCAGGCTTCAAGGCAAGCTTTAATCGATGGGAATGTACTGGACAAGGACATTATGACAATGGTTGAAAACACCTTGAAAAACCCCGCAGAGCCTGTTCCTCTGGTTATGAACAATAGCGAAATAGCTGAAATCACCAAGGATGTCTGCCAGAAGGTCGTATTCGGTAAAGCTACACCGGAGCAAGGGGCTGATGAGCTTATTACACGCGTTACAGAAAAGCTCAATGCACTTAAAGCCGAGAAGAAGTAAGACGCTTTAGAAATTTTAAAAAGCTTTGGAATAGGGTGTTGCAGTAAAAGTGTGACACCCTATGCTTAATTCGCACCTTCTATCGAACATAGAGAAAGCAGGTTGATCATATGAAGGGCTCTTCAGCAATTAAAACAACTCATAAGAAGCAATATATCGGTCTTTTATATATAGCGCCCTGGATTATTGGTTTTTTGGTATTACAGCTCTACCCGTTTGTTTCATCCTTTGTCTATTCTTTTACGAACTATAATTTGTCAACAGCGCCAAAGTTCGTAGGATTGCAGAATTATATTTCCCTGTTTACCAAGGATGAACAGTTTTACAATTCCCTCTGGATAACACTGCGCTATGTTTTTATGGCTGTGCCCATGAAACTGGCCTTTGCATTGATCGTCGCCATGATATTGAATATAAAGCTCAGGTATGTGAACTTCTATAGAACAATTTATTATCTGCCTTCTATTTTAGGAGGAAGTGTGGCTGTAGCGGTTCTATGGAGATTTCTCTTTGCCGATGGCGGCTTTATCAACCATCTCCTTGGCCTTATCAATATACCTTCGGTGGGTTGGTTGAGCGACCCGGATGTGTCCCTCTTTACCATCAGCCTTTTGACGGTCTGGCAGTTCGGATCGTCCATGGTCATTTTTTTAGCCGGATTGAAGCAAATTCCGCAGGAGCTGTACGAAGCAGGCAGAGTGGACGGAGCTTCAAAGCTCAGAATGTTTTTTACCATTACCCTTCCACTCTTGACACCTATTATTTTCTTTAATCTCATTATGCAGATGGTTAATGCATTTCAGGAATTTACCGGTGCATTTGTTATAACCAACGGCGGCCCCATGAAGTCCACCTACCTCTATGCTATGAAATTGTACGATGAAGGATTTTTATTTTTAAAAATGGGCTATGCCTCAGCTTTGTCGTGGGTACTGTTTATCATCATTCTGGCCTTTACTGCGTTGACATTCAAGTCATCAGCTTCCTGGACTCACTATGAGGATGGAGGTAAATTCTAATGAGTAAGAGTAAGAAAACCGGTAAAATACTGAAAAAAATAATAACTTATATATTCTTGAGTTTATTTGGCTTCATTATGATCTACCCACTAATATGGATGTTTTTCTCGTCATTTAAGCCTAATGATGAGATTTTTGGATCATTGGCGCTTTTACCCAAGCAGGTGGTTTGGAACTCATTTTCAGAAGGTTGGAAGGGTGGCCAGTTCACCTTTGGCCTGTTTTTTTCGAATACCTTTAAGCTTGTCATCCCGACGGTTCTGTTTACGCTATTTTCAAGCTGTCTGGTGGCTTATGGCTTTGCACGTTTTACATTTCCGTTTAAGAAGGTCCTTTTTGGACTGATGATTTCAACACTCATGCTTCCCAATGCCGTCATCATCATACCTAGATATATTTTGTTCAATAATTTTGATTGGCTGGACAGCTACCTGCCTTTTACCATTCCTGCGCTGTTTGCCTGCTACCCGTTTTTTATCTTTATGCTGGTACAGTTTTTCAGAGGGCTTCCCAGGGAACTGGATGAATCTGCAACCATTGACGGGTGCAATTCATTTACCATACTGATCAAAATACTACTTCCGTTATTGAAGCCCGCACTGTTTTCAGCTGCCATATTCCAGTTTATCTGGACATGGAATGATTTCTTTAATGCTTTGATTTACATCAGCAGTGTAAAAAAATATACTCTTGCCCTCGGATTGCGAATGTCCCTGGATACAACTGCTGCTTCTAACTGGAGTGAAATTATGGCCATGTCCACCCTGGCCATATTGCCTTGTGTGCTTATTTTCTTTTTTGCGCAGAAGTATTTTGTGGAGGGTATCGCAACCTCGGGGCTCAAAGGATAATTTTATATCGTTTCCTAAAGGTCAGGAAATTGTGGTAAAATGAAGACATTAAGTGTGAACCAATATCTGGCTTTTGGAGGCGTATTATGAGGGATGTTATCCGATGGGGTATAATGGGAACCGGGAACATAGCCAATAAATTTGTAAAAGGACTTTTGACTCTTGATAATGTAAAATTAAGAGCTGTTGGCTCAAGGGATTTAAAGAAAGCCGAGGCCTTTTCAAGCCAATATGGCTTTGAAAAAGCCTATGGGAGTTATGAGGAACTGGTATCAGATCCGGAAGTGGACATCGTTTATATTTCAACACCTCATCCTTTCCACAAGGAAGGTTCGGAGCTTTGCTTAAATGCGGGTAAGGCTGTTCTATGTGAAAAGCCCTTTACATTGAATGCCAAAGACAGCCGCCAATTGGTTAACCTGGCCAGGGAAAAGCATCTCTTTCTTATGGAAGCCATGTGGACGCGTTATATTCCTGTTATTGTCAAAGTCAAGGAATGGATTGAAAAAGGCTTAATAGGAGATGTCCATTGCTTAAAAGCTGAATATGGAGCCATAGGCAAGTGGGACCCAAGCGGACGGCTTTATAACTTAGAATTGGGCGGAGGAGCCCTTCTCGACATAGGGATATATCCTGTTTCCTTCGCTTCTATGATTTTTGGCGCACAGCCCAGCACCATAACCAGTATCGTTAATATTGGTCAGACCGGGGTAGATGAGAGGAATGCAATCCTCTTTGGCTATGACCAGGGGAAAATGGCCAATCTCATGTCAGCAATAAACACGGATTTGCCCAATGATGCCTGGATTTTTGGCACCAAAGGACATATCCGTGTTCCTTATTATTTCCGAGCTAAAGAAGCGACCTTATCCCTTAAAGACGGTCATGAGGAAACCTTCAGGTTCGACTTTGAATCCACCGGATACCAATATGAAGCCCAGGAAGCCATGGACTGCCTTAAAAATGGACAGCTTGAAAGTAACGTAATGCCCCTTGATGAGACCATAGCCATCATGGAGACCATGGATAAAATACGTGCCCAGTGGAACCTGTGTTATCCGGGGGAAGAGTAGAGATGGAGTTCTTTCTTTGATGAGATAAGATCAAGTGACATTAAAAAAGTTTGACGGGACAAGGGGATAGGTACCTTGTCCCTGAATAATAATATGATATAATTTACCAGGGTAATTAATTTGGCAAGACACGCGCAGAAAAAGAGAAGGCAAATTCGTTATCCGGGAGAAGAAGAGTTAAAAATACAATGGGGGAATTTTATTATGGATCTAAATGCACTTTTTAGCGTATCTTATGGACTTTATGTACTGGGGGCAGCAAACGAAGGACAGGTTAACGGTTGTATTATTAATACTGTCATGCAAATTACAGCCGAACCTGTTAAATGTGTGGTAGTTGTTTCTAAGCAAAGCTTGACTCACGATATGATAATGAAGTCAAAGACTTTCTCGGTGTCTGTTTTGGCCCAATCAGCTTCCATGAACACTATCGCTCTATTTGGCTTCAATAGTGGAAAAAAAGTAAACAAGTTTGAGAAGTTTCCTTATACACTGGACGTCAATGGCAACCCCGTTCTTGGCCAAGAAACAGTAGCAATGCTGTCATGCCAGGTCTTTGAAACTGTTGACGCTTTGACCCATACGATTTTTATTGCTGATGTATTGGATGCTCAAAGTATCGGCCAAGAAAAACCTTTGACATATGATTATTATCGGACTCACAAAAAAGGAACGACACCCAAGGAGGCTCCCTCTTATAATCCTGCTCATCAACAGGATGAGGAGGGGAAATACCGCTGTTCGGTATGTGGCTATGTCTATGATGGGGAAACACCTTTTGAAGAACTCCCTGAGAGCTATGTGTGCCCAGTATGCAAGAAACCTAAGAGCGTATTTGAAAAAGTGTAATTAAGATTATCATGATGATAACAGGATTTTTAGACTTGTACCTTACGAGGTACGAGTCTTTTTACTAAAATGAGTCAAAAATTATAGGTTCAGACTTTTTATAAGAAAAATTTGACAGCATAGATTAGATATGTTAAACTCTTCCTACAAATAAAAACAAAATATGTATGAGAATACACAACATGCCATACGAAAATAGCAAACGTAAGCGAAAGCTACGGACGCAAAGCTACGGGTCTAAAGTTCTTATGAACAATGATCGCCGAGTTACCGAAATGGACTGATAAGGTCTTTAAGACTTGTGCCTGTTGTTTTGGTATGAGTCTTTTTTTTTTATTACGAAGTAACAAGGTTCCCGGGTACCCGCTCGAAATTTTAATTTCGTAAGCGGGTGGGGTTCTTATTTTTTTTGAATGGGGAGTTACATATTATGAGTATTCAAACGTCTTTCAAGAGCCGCAAGATCGTTTCTATTCTTTTACTCATTGCCTTTTTGGTTACTTCACTATTCTATCCGAACCAAGCCTTCGCATTGAAATCATACCCTTCGTGGGGAGACGCACCTCCATTCTTAATGCCTGACGATATTCTGAATAATATCAATGGCTTCCAGGGCAATCCCTTTAATATACCGAATCCATTAAATGGTGTTGTACCTTCAATCCCAGGGGGAAGCGGTAATATGCTCAATCCTCCGGAAGCACCCTCAGCCATTAATCTTCCAGAGCCACCGCCTGATGAAAATTCATCAGAACATCCTGTTGCGCCTGCTTCGGGTGCTGTAAGACAGTATGTTGAGGATATCTACCTGTCGGGAATAGGAATGGATTTTGTTCTCACAAGAAGCTATTCAAGCTTGATTACAGACGCCGGACATTTTGGCCGTGGCTGGAGCAGCAATCTGGGTGGATACCTTAGAATGTACAGTGAATTTGACATTGCAGAATTCAAAGCTGACGGCACGGTTGTCTCTTATAAATTTGTGCAAGATGACCCAGATGGCTTTGTCAATAGCTTTGATGGGGATAACCTCATTAATTATGATCTCGATAAAGGACATTATGAAGCAGCCGAGACCGGAGATATTCTCACAAGATTAGGTGCCGAATTATATGTTGTAACTCACATGGATGGCTCCAAATCATTCTTTAAAGGATATATCGCACCCTGGAGAACACAGCCTAAAACGGCCGGTCAGCTCATAAAAGAGGAAGATCGGTATGGCAATACCTTAACTTTTAGTTATAATAATGATGGCAAAATTACTCTGATAGAGGATACCACAGGAAGAGAGATCACATTGACCTGGGATGGTGATGTGATTAGTTCTGTAGAGATACCTGAGATTTATAAAAAGACATATCAATATGATCAAAACAATTGTCTCATCAAGGTTATCAGTGAAGATGGTACCGCAGTCCATTACTCTTACGATGGCTCTTACAGACTTAATGGCATAACCGATCAGGAGGGATGCACCGAGTCCTACTCCTATAATTCGGATGGTAAGGCTGTCAAGGTTACAAATGCTCTTGGATTTGATACCTTTAGCTTTGCATATGGTAATGGATCTACAACCATGACCGACGCTTTAGGCCATACATGGAAGTACTTCTATAATGACGACAATCAAATTGTCAAGGAAATCAATCCAATAGGCGATGAAAAAGTATATATTTATGATGATAAAGACCGCTGTACAGAGGTTAGAGGGCCTGAAGGAACACGATTAACAGAATATGATAGCTATGGCCGTCCAATAAAAGTGACAGGCGTTGATAACAGTGTTCAAATTACCGAGTATCATTCTGTATTCGGCCTACCGACTAAAGAAGTGGCACCTGATGGAAGCGAAACAAAGCACGAATATGATGATAAGGGAAGCTTGATTGCTCAGATAAACCCTTTGGGAATTAAAACACGATTTACCTACGATACCTATGGCCAGCTTTTGACCATAACAGTTGATGGGAAAACCAGCAGCTTTGAGTATGATGCATTTGGCAACATTATTAAAAGCACCCCAGCAACAGGAGTTCAGACCGTCTATACCTACGATGAAGCAGGACGGATTCTTACTGAAACCTATCCCAATGGTGGAACGGCGCAGATGGTTTATGACGAAGTAGGCCGTCTCATCCGTTCTATTGATGCTTTGGGATATGAAACAATTTATAACTATGACAAAGCCGGTCGGCTTGTGTCCCTAATAAACGCAAACGCAGAGACTTACACCTATCAATATGACAAGGCCGGACAAGCCATACAAACCACAGATACCATGGGCAGAGATTATTTCTTCGAATATGATTCAGCGGGGAGAAGTGTTTCTGTAACAGACGAAAATGGTCTTTCAACCGCATTAGAGCGGGATGCACTTGGTAGGGTCACAAGCATCGAAATGCCGGGTGGCAGGAAAATTACATATGAATACGGAATATACGGTGTTTCCAACGCAACAGGACCGGATGGGAGCTTTGATTATACCTACAATAAAAAAGGTCAGGTCATATCTGTAACAGATGGGATGGAAAGAACGATATCCATCACATACGATATAATGGGCAGGCCTCTTTCAAAAACAGACGCACTTGGAAATAAAACATCCTATGAGTATAATGCAGCAGGTCAATTGGTGACCGAGACCCTTCCTGATGGAACCAGTTACAGCTATGTCTATAACGCTTCAGGCAGACCCATAACTTGCATTTATCCTGATGGCAGGGAAAGCAAGGCCGAGTATGATGCCAATAATCAAATTATTGCTATTGCAGGCAGAAATGGTGAGAAAACAGCCATTACCTATTACCCAGACGGAAATATGGCATCAGTAACTGATCCCGACGGTAGAACGGTATATTATGAATACAATCTTCGCTCACAACTCATTAAAGTAACCGCACCCAATGAAGGCATTACTGAATATACTTATGATCCGTTAGGCAGGACAAAAACAATTAAAGATGCTGAGAACAATATATCAGAGTATCAATACGATAGCGCAGGCAGGCTTATCGAACTGATAGATGCTGATGGAAACAGTGAAAAATTTGAATATGACGTTTATGACCGAATCATTAAATACACAGGGAAAACCGGTAAAATAGCTGAAAGGTCCTTTGATATTAATGACAATCTGGCAAAGGTAACCTTACCGGATAGCTCGGTTCAGTTCTACCGCTATGATGAAAACAATCGGTTAGTGAACATTATTGATGCACTTGGATATACATCAAAAATCGAATATGACAGCTTTGGAAGAAGAATCAAAGCTATAGATGCTCTGGGTAATACCACCCTATGGGAATACGACCAGCTTGATAGAGTCAAGGCCGTTATTGATCCTCAGGGAGGAAAGACCCTCTATGAATACGATAATATGAATCGTATCACCAAGGTTACAGATGCTCTCGAAAATGAGACTCAATTAATCTATGATGTGATGGGTCAACTGACAAAAAGCGTAGGACCCGATGGTGCCGCAACCGAAATGCAATATGATGCTTCCGGAAACCTCACGGCCTCCACCGACCCAACTGGAAGAACAACAACCTATGCATACAGCCCTTCCGGAAAAGTTCTTTCAATCACTAATCCCTTAGGTCATGCCGTTCAATATGAATATGACGCCATGGGTCAGGTGAAAAGTGTAAAAACGCCTGATGGAGCTGTTTCAACCATGGACTATGACTTGCTTGGCAGAATGGTAGCGTCAAAAGATCCTCTCGGAAACATAACCCAATATCAATATAACAGCCTTAGTCTGCCTATAGCGGTCATTGATCCATTAGGGAATAAATCAACCTATGACTATGATGCAGAGGGGAATTTACTTTCCTTAACCGATGCAGTTGGAGCAAAAACTGCTTATGCCTATAATCTAAATGGTAATTTATCCAGTGTAACCAATGCCCTTGGTGCAGTTACTTTCTATCAATATGACAAGGCCGGCCGTCTAGCACGCGTTACCGACCCTATAGGTGCAGCCTATTCCTATGAATACGATGCAATAGGCAATGTCGTTAAAGAAATAGACCCTCTCGGGAATTCTCAGACAATTGAATATAACAAGGTTGGACAACCTGTGTCAGTCAAAGATCCTTTTGGAAACACTACCAGCTATTCCTATGATCTATTAAGCAGGTTGATTAGCCAGACGGACAGAAGGGGCGCAGTAACTGAATACACTTATGACGCTATTGGCAATATTATCTCCCAAACAACAGCCGATAAAGAAAAGACAACCTATCAGTATGACCTAGCAGGTAGGCTTACGGCTGAAATGGATCCCCTTGGAAGAGAAACCCAGTATGCTTATGACCAGGCAGGGCGTCTACAAGACATTGTTAATGCTGTTGGAGGTAAATTATCCTACACTTATGATAGTGCAGGAAATGTGTCCTCTGTAACAGATGAGGCAGGAAATGTACACAGCTTTTCATATGATGCGATGGGACGTGTCAAAGAAGAAAAGGATGCCTTGGAAAGAAGCTATCAGTATGCCTATAACGCTCTTGGCATGCTTTCAGAGGTTACTGATCCCCGTGGAGCCAGGACATCCTATTCTTATTCACAAAGAGGAGAGCTTACCCGAGTTACCGATCCCAGGGGCGGGAGCTTGTCCTATGCCTATGATCTTTTGGGAAACGTTAAGGAAACTACGGATTCCTTTGGGGCTAAAACCCTCTATGCCTATGATGCGGCTAACAGACTTACTTCTGTTACCGATCCCCTTGGAGCGGTTACTTCCTATGATTATGACAGAGCAAGCCGGCTTATTAAGGAAACCAATCCATTGGGCAGTGTAATATCTTACACCTATGATGCCCTCAGCAGGATGACCCATATAACAGATGCCCAGGGCAATGTATATGAGACAACCTACGACGAAGAATCAAACCCCATAAGCGTCAAGGACCCGTTGGGAAGGGTTACCAATAGAACTTATGACCTTTTAGGACGTCTCACCGAAATAACTGATCCTATAGGGCACAAAAGCACTTTATCCTATAACAGCGTTGGAAGCCTGATCTCCTATACGGATGCTGCCGGGCAAATATGGGGATACGAATTCGATGAGCTTGACAGACTTGCTTCCGAAAGCACTCCAAATGGCTTTGCCAATACCTATCAATATGATGCTATTGGAAACCTTACCAATGTCATTGATCCCATGGGCAGAGAAACCTCCTACAACTATGATGCGGTCGGACAATTAACCCAGGTGACAGATGCTCTGGGCAGCAGCACCCTTTACACCTATGATCAATCCGGTAATCTTATAGAAAATACTGATGCCAAAGGTAATTCAACAAAATACCAGTATGATCTTAATGGGAATCTCATAAGAGAGACAAATGCCACAGGCCAATCAAAAACCTATGAATATGATTTGTCCAACAGATTGACAAAGGAGAGTAATGCAGAAGATCAGGATACAGCCTTCAACTATAATAAGAGAAGTGAATTAACTCAAATCCGCTATGAAAATGGTGACACTGTTGGCTTTGAGTATGACCTTCTTGGGCAGGTTACCCATGCTTCCTCCAAGGATTCAAACCTGTCTTTCACCTATGATTCCCTTGGCAGGTTGATTTCACAAACCGATGGATTGATGGAAAAAACATCTTCATTCACTTATGATGCATTAGGGAACAGAACAAGTATTACAGACCCCGAGGATAGGATTATCACCTATTCCTATAATGAAAACAATCAGGTTAAGACTATGACCGATCCGGAGGGAAGGGTTACTTCCTTTGAGTATGATGAGCTGGGTCGAGAAGTTCTAAGAAAACACCCCAATGGTACATCTGTTGAAACAAACTATGATAGCGATGGGAACCTTGAAAGCATCGTGAACAAAGGACCAGATGGTATTATTTCTTCCTATACCTATGAATATGACGAAGCAGGCAACAAGATAAGACAAATAGAAGAGGATGGGGCTGTAACGACCTTTGAGTACGATGATTTGAATCGTATTATCCATGTGGAGTACCCCATTGAAAAGATTAATGGCATACGTGAAAAGGAACTGGTACTGCCTGAAAGATTAAGTCCGATAGAGCAGGATAACTCGGTAGGTGCAACTCTGAATATAAGCGAACCGGCAAACGGTGAAGAAAAGCAGGTAACACAAGAAGAGGAAAAGCAAAATGACAAACAAAAAGAAGAGAAAGAAAAATCCAATGGTAAAAGCAATCCTGCAAAGAAATTCCTGGCATTTACGTTCAATGCTATAGAACAGGTCATTACAGTTGCAGCAAACGGGAATGGAAACAATAAAGATAACGATAACGGTAATGGTAACGGTAAAGAGAAAGATGAGGATAAGGGTAGCGGGAACAGTGGAAATGGTAATGGAAATAATGGCAATGGTAACAGTGGTGACAGCAATGGGAACGGTAATGTGAATGGTAATAACGGTAATGGCAATGGCAATGGGAATGGTAATGATAACGGGAACAGCAATAATGGAAACAGCAATGGTAAGGGCAATGAAAACAACAATGGAAATAACGGGAATGGCAAAGGCAATCAAAAAGAAGATGGCAACAATGGTAACGGAAAAGACAAGAACAATGACAACGGAAACGGGAAAGACAAGAATAAAGACAAACAGAATAATGGCAAAGGTAATGATGCTGAAAAGGTAAAGAAAATCAATGACAAGGTTAAAAAGGAGAAGAAGCCAAAGCCTTGGGAGATCGAAATCACATTAGAGGAAACTGAAGCTGGTTATCTCAAATATCAGGAACAACCCGATTACCTCATGGACCCTACATCAGAAGCTGCCTATACCTACGATGCCGTTGGAAACAGGACAAGCATGACAACTGATTATGGTACCATGAACTATACCTACGACGCCGCCAACAGACTTCTAAATGACGGGCAGAAACAGTACAGTTATGACGCCGATGGTAACCTTAAACAGGCAACTAGCGGCAACTATGATATTAGTTATAGCTATACACCGTCTGGAATGCTCGAAAGAGTAGAATATGGTGATGGTTCTTATGTGGCTTATAAATATGATGCTTTTGGCAGAAAGACAAGCCGTACCGAAGCCTACTATAAGGAGAACCCCGGATATAACTCCGGGAATAACTCCGGAAATGGAAACGCAGGCTTTATCCCTCCGGGACAGCTTAAGGAATCCAAGTCGAACGGCAATGGTGGAAGCAGTATAAAAAATGGAAGCGGAACAAACAACGGAAACGGTAAAGGGAATGGTAACGGGAAAAATAAAGGTAATGGTAATGACAAAGACAATAGTAATGGAAATGGCAATAGTAATGGTAGCAGTAATAACAATAAGCCCAATAAGCCTTTAAAGATTGAAACAGATGTAACAAGATATCTTTACGACGGTTTTGGAGTCAATGTTCTGAATGAATATACCGGTAATGGCTCCCCATTGGGAGAGTACTATTACGCCAACGAGAGCATCGTTTCCAAGAAAATGTTTGGGAACCATGGCCTTGATGGTCGCGGCCCGGACCTTAAAACAACCGGTGGGCTAATGTACTATCATTATGATGGCCTTAGAAACGTATCCGCCATTACAAATCGCCATGGTGATGTGATTGAAGATTACCGCTATGACGTATTCGGTAACATCTATACAGGAATAACCGCACCCTATAACACATTCGGTTATACAGGCCAGCAATACGACCCCAAGGCAAGCCTTGTAGACATGCACTCCAGATGGTATTCCCCCAATGTCGGACGCTTCACCACCGAAGACTCTTACTATGGTGACTTGTTAAAGCCCTATACCCAGAACAGGTATGCCTATGTAGGCAATAATCCTGTTAATAGGTGGGATCCTCTGGGTTATGCTGAATCGGATATGAGAGAATACTGGTCTGAGACTGATGATTATGGCACCGGATATAGATACCGTTTATATGCCAAAACGCGTTATTGGCAAGATAGCCCAGTTTTAAACAGTAGTAATACAGAAAAGGGATCAGATGGTTGGTACACTCACTGGAGCAAAAGTGTAAGTGAACACTGGGAATATGATGTTTGGTATAAGCACGCCAAATATGTGGAGGATCAGGGCGATATTACTGAAGAAGTAATAGACTCTTATATATACACAAAAACATACACCCAAACAGATGAAACTTCGGGAGTAGACTTTGTGCCCTTTACTCCACAGGAGTGGTATAATGAACACAAAGATGAACTTAATGAATACGGACCACTGCCGAAAACTCAAGCTTATAGCAAGGTAATAAGTACAAAAACTACTTCTTCTAGCAGTGTTACTCCGTCAACTGGAACAGAGGTGTTGTTAGCCAAAGCAGAAAGTCAAAGCTCTGCTATTAATAAGCCGCAAGTACCAATTATCAAGGAGGCTGTTGGCAGCACAAAGGCAAATACTATAGTACCCCAAGTTAAAAGTGCTGTGACCTCCGTTATTAATTCTATTAAACCTATAGCAAATGTAATAAAATCAGTAGGAAATGCACTGAAAAGTGGTGTAGAAAAAGTAACAAAAGCTATTTTTAATACCAATTCATTAAGTCAGGGGATGGGGAATACTTATAAACCTATTATCATTTATAACCCTGCTGATGCGGGTAAATATCAAATTAACAATCCACTTGAAAAAAAGACTTCAATGTCTGAGGCACTTGCTGGGAAGTTTATTAATGATACAATAGGTACTGCGAAATTATTTACTGGTAATTATATAAAAAGTATAGCCGGGCCAGATAATAGATTAGTACCCTACAACATACCTGAATCAAGTTTTCAAAAATCAATCAAAGATTTTGGAGACTCGATAATGCGTTCAGGTATGAGTAATTTACAAACATCTAATGAATTAAGAGAAAAAGCTGTAGGTCATTATGATGAGAGTGTTAAGTTAATATTTGATGTTGCTTCGTTTACAACCGATGTTGTAGTATCATCAGTTCTTGGTGGACTAACAACAAAGGCAGTAAATGCTGTTACTAAAAAAATTACATCAAATGCTTTGCAAAATACTGTTGCTAAGGGAACGGTGAGTTCAAAAAGATTAGTTTCGACTGCTTCAAAAGAAGTGGTTGAGGAAGCGGAGTTGTTGCTTAAGCAACCGTTAAGAAACCCTAGTAATGGACAATTTATTCAAAAGCCCGGGACACGTTTAAATCAAGCCTTAAAAAAGGTAACCACAAGTATAAAAGATGTATCTCAAGAGGTAATAGGATACGAAACTACCCAACAAGTTTATGATGTATTGAAATCTAGTGCAGAAGCAGAAAGTCTTCAAGATGCATTGGAAGTTGTTTTAAAGGCTATAAATAATAGGAGATAACATAGGGAGGAATGTATTTTGATATTAAATGAAAATGAAATTCGCATAATTAAAGAAACCTATACTGAACTTTATCAGAAGAGTAAAAAAATAAAAATTTGTGAATCACAGCGTATTGATATATTAAACAAATTATTTGATGATATTTTTTCAGAAAGATTCGAAAAAATAAAGACCGAAGGAGCAGAAATTACTGAAGAAGAAAAAAATCAAATAGCAGCTGAACTTAAAGAAATGATAAAGAAATGGAACCTCGAATTAGAGATGTCTCCTAAATTCGAGAATAAAAAGAAGTTATGGATAAACTTATTTAAGAAGAATTAACGAAGGAAATACTTTATTGTTAATCCAAATAAAGGTGAAATATGAAAGTTCTTTTAAATAGGGACAAAGGGACTAGTCCTTTGTCCCTGTAGTTTACCAGGGTGATAATTTGGTAAGACCGAACAAAAAAGAATAAAAGTATAATATTTTTGTATGCTGGTAATAAAACAATAGATTGCTTAAATAATAAGCGGGGAAATAATTATGAAAGTATTTGGATATCAAAAAGATAGTGAAGAATTAATAGAACTACAAGAGGTTACTTTTCAATCCGATATAGAAGGATTAAATAAGATAATTAAGTTTTTGCATGAGGTAAAAGAACAGTGTAGTAAAGTTGTTGGTGAAGTGGATCTATGTCATTCACATTTTCGTGATTGGGATGTTGACTGGAAAGCGGGCTCAACAGATATTATTATTGTAACACCTTCTATGGGCGAGTAGCGTGAAAAAAGAAGCAAACTACAATCCAAATGGTTTTATATTAAAGAGACTAGTCGGAAGTTATGCAAATGGTTATAAAAACTATTATGGTGTTGAAGGAAGATGTATGGCCGATTGATAAGTATTTTCCAGGGTTAAGTACTGATGAGATTAACTTCTTTAATAATTATATCGATAGAAGCGTTATGTTATCAGATTTTAATGCTACTGTGTTGATGTTTGTAATGATATTAGGTTTTAAAAAGATATATTGATGCATGTAGAAAAGTAAACTATAAAATAGAAATACTTTTTTGTGAAACAAAAAGAAGTACACCAATATATTAAATGAGTCCTGAAGAAATAAAAACTAAATTCTGCTTCATGCAAGGAGAGAGTAAGGATATCTATCAAACTATCTATTATTATGTTGGAACAGTGTTAACATTGTTTCCCATTGATGAATTTGAAGCTTTTTCCATAGTATCCGGAGACCCAGCTAAAGAATATTGAACCGTACTTTTTGAATTTTTTTATCATAATATAGCCTATTGCTGATAAAACGATAGCAGTTAAAATATTTAACCAGATCATGTCTATATCGAATCCTACCGTTATTGGCAACATAGGGAATAGTAGTTTTAAGCACAGAAATATTGGCATTGCAAGCATTAAATAAACAATGATGTAAAGACAAATAACCATAAGAGGGAATGAAAAGATTTCTGTGTATGAGTGATTTTTGACACTTCTCTGGTAAATAGGATTAGCTTATGTAATTCGATTTAATAAGATAGAGTTCGTAACGATTATTCCCCAAAATATAGTTTTTATG
>JAEZTB010000017.1 GCA_023443745.1 Bacillota bacterium | reverse complement strand
CATAAAAACTATATTTTGGGGAATAATCGTTACGAACTCTATCTTATTAAATCGAATTACATAAGCTAATCCTATTTACCAGAGAAGTGTCAAAAATCACTCATACACAGAAATCTTTTCATTCCCTGAAAAAATTATTAATAACTCATAATTTCTCCTGCTGCAAAACATCTAGGTTAAATCTTATAATTATGATAAGTCACCCCGAAAATCTTAGAAGATTTTCGGAGTGACTTATTTATTTTTCAGTTTTTTTAAACTCAGCTATCTCTAACCTAGAATACTTCCAATTATACTTCATTCAATTTATCTTCTTTGACATTCCTCATATAAAATACACGGCTACTTCTTCAGTAGTTTTATTCCCTCACAAGCAATGTTACGACTTCAACGTGTCCTATCATAGAAATCATATCCACAGCTGTAATTCTTCTACCTTGTTTCCTTCCTCCACTAAATATCCAACTCTTATACCATCAATTATTACTTCGTCAGTGCCAGGAATTTCATAGATTCGCATTATTTAAATCCCCCTTTCATAAAAATTAATACATATAATACTACTTATGTACATTATAGTATTTAAATCATCCAGAAATTTACCAACCTAACTTTACCATTTTTACCTTGTCATCACTCAAATTACCCTATGTCATCTATATTTTACCCTATTTCTAAGGGTCAAAAAACGGTGTTTTTCCACTGATTTTTGACCCAAATTTCGTCCTCAAACCACTGCATGTTGTGGTCAAGCTCTATTTTTTCTCCATATTACCACAATACGTCATCAGAATTATACTCTCAACGTGCCTTGAGAATATAAAAAAGATGCCGCTTGGACCTAGTGGGGCCTTGGCGGCCCTTACTTTGTCATCAGATTATACAGAACCTGCGCCATTTGCGCCCTTGTGGTTATCCCCGCTGGTGTAAGCTTTCCATCGCTCCCGTTGATAATACCGGTTTCAACCAGCAGTGACATGGCTTCCCTGGCCCAGGAAGCTATTTGTCCCTCGTCTGTGAAGTCAGAAAGCGATTTGCTCCGGCCAACCTCATTAGAATTCTTCATCTCAGGCAACTGCTTTATTTCTCTCAAAGCATTACACAGCAGAGTAAACATTTCCTGACGTGTGATAGTTTTTTCCGGAGCAAACATGTTATTTCCCACTCCCGCGGATATACCAATCCGTTTTGCCGCAGCCAGATAACCGGTATAATAGTTGCTGCCGGCATCAGAGAAATTGTCCGTGGGATTCTCGTCTGCCTTTATATCGCAAGCTCTCATCAAAAGAACAATAAATTCACCCCGTGTCAGCGTGGCTTCAGGACTGTACTTGTCATTGCCTGTACCCCGGGTAATATCTCTTGCCGCGATGAAACTCACAGCATTATGATACCACGCATTTTTTGCTACGTCGTTGAAGTACACAGGACGATAAGCCACGGCATATTGGCTAAAATGGGTGGTGGAGAAGGTCACTGTGCCTGTGACCGGATCATAACGCCCGTTAGGTACAGATACCGCATTACCGCTTCCGTCTATGTACCAGATCACTATGCTTTCAGGGTTTTTCAGCTCCTCGGCTGTAGGTGTATAGGGTATACTCACCATCACAGGTGCATCAGGATTATTCCAACCCACCTGCTCGCCATTTAGCGTAAGGGTAAGGGATACGATGGGACGATCGCCAATAGCCGCCTGGATATCCTCCGGAAGCTTTGATTTGTCGAACCTGTCAATGGTAATCCCTGCGGTTTTTCCCTCCAGATTTTCCATGCCCGTCAGCATTCCGGCAGGGACGCGTAGGCTCCCCAGCTCAGTGGAAACCGTGACGGCTGCTCCAGTATACGGGCCGGCAAGGGCATTGGCTGGCATCTCCAAGGTATAGCCCTCCGCCCCCGGAATCACGGGTAAATTTAAAGCTACATCTGTGTTCCCGGTGAAAAGCTCCTGGGCCAAGGTGCCCAGAGATACCACTGCACGACTACCCCTCTGGAGGATGCTCAAATTCTTTTGTTTGATACCGTCTATGGTCAGCTCTGCAACGAAATTGCCAGATTCACCGCTACCAGGTTTACTCGGACTAACTGGATCATCATCTCCGGGATCCGTGCCTTCATCCAGTCTGTTATTTTCCACCCTGACGGTGTAGGCTGTGTTACTCTCGCCCATAGTCACCGTGATGACAAAAACTGTGGTTCCGTAAGGCATGGCAATGGGGCTTGATGTTGATACCGGAACGCCGTTTTTCATAACCGAAATGGTGGATTCCGGATCTACTGTCACAGCGGTGAGTATGGTTTGATTTAGGCCGTAAGTCTTAAGATTGTACTCAAATACATCAGGGTTAAAATCCATTGGGACACCGGTAAGATTCAGCACTGAGAGGAGGGAGCTTTCCTCTGATACCCGGGCAAAAGTCACATCTGCTGTATAGCCGGTATGGTTAAATTGAACGCTTGCCGTTTTGGACTCTTCGCCCGGTATGGCCAAAAGGCTGCCGCCGCCTGGGGAGATGTAAGTCTGTTGCGTTTCCAGCGCATTACCATTTTCATCCCGAAGGGTAACAATAATGTTCCCGTTATTTATGGGCTGCATGGAGTTGTTAAATGCCTCCACCTGTACGGTGGTCTTTCCGTCAGTGGTCTCGGATAGGCTCGCCAGCGATACTGAAGTACCGTTTTTTTCAATCAAACTGTAAATATTCACAAAATCCATATCGTTGGATATGTCTGCATCTTCAATAA
>JAEZTB010000045.1 GCA_023443745.1 Bacillota bacterium | reverse complement strand
TAGAAGAGTATGCGGAGGTCATCTGTGAGCTTTTAAATGGGCGAACAAATCTTGCAGAGATGGGGCGAAGGTGCCGCGAAAAGGTGCTTGATGGTTTCACGCTCTCGTGTCTTATGAATGACCTTTACGAAACATTTGATCAATTGCTTTTGCCGTCCGTCTGCGAAAGCCGCGCGAAAATTACTCATCGGTTTTCAGAATTCAGGGACATACTCGAGGATTATCTTACGTTGTATATCACCTATGAAGCCAAGGATCGGGAAGCAGCAGAAATATGGGGGGCGAGAGAATGGTATAGGGAGTTGTATGAAACTACATGTAATGATAAGAGTAGGGAATCAGCTTCATTCGAGCAATGCGCTTCCTGTACACTTGCAGTGAAGGATGTATCTGCCGAGCAAATTTTATTTGCTGAGCAGGTGGCGCAGGCTCGCCTAAGAGAAATTTATTCCATGCGCACATGGAGATTAATGGAAAAATATATGCGATTTATGGATAAAACAAAGATCGGACGGGTATTAAGTAAAGTGAGGAACCTTTTTTTGAGGAATAGATAGGAGAGTCTATGGACTTTAAGTATTTTGGCGAAATCAAGGCATATGTTCAAGCACATACGCTGGATATGCTAATAGCCTTACCTTTGCAGAATCTAGGTATTGTTCATGGATGCGTCTTCCAAAGTGTGGACGATGTGCAATCTATGGTTGTGGCAATCAACGTAGCGACAGCGGGTAAGTTTACGATCATCCTTGGTGATACTGTTCAGGCAGAAGTGCAGGATATCAAAGAACAATTTGATCAATATGAGCTGATGTATGAAACGATGCTCGCGGATGAGATATCAAAAGAAGTTTTGTTTAATCTTTTAGCATTTCGGTTAACAAGATTGGAAAGATATATACTCAACGCGTTTCACCCCGATATCCAGCAATACTTTGACTCTTCCCTTGCGGTCTATAAAAAGGGTTGCGTCTATGCCGACTGCGGGGCTTTGGACGGATATACGACCGCTCAATTCTTGCTTCACTGTTCATCCTACGGGAAAATCTACTTATATGAACCAATGGAGGAGTATTATCAAAACTGTGTTGAAAATATCAGTGCCTTGCAAGCAGAAAATATTGTTCTGCGCAAAGCAGCGGTGTTTAACAAAAACACAACGCTGCATTTTAGCGCAAATGTGAGCGGCAGTTCGAGGGCTGATGAAACTGGAACGATTTTGGTAAATGCAGTTGCCTTAGATGAGGATATTCCTGAGCCGATCGGTTTTATCAAAATGGATATTGAAGGGAGTGAAAAGGAAGCCTTGCGCGGAGCTGAAAGGCATATAAGAATTGAGACCCCCATGCTTGCTATTTGCGTCTACCACCTTCCTTGCGACCTTAGGGAAATCCCCTTTTTAATCCGTGAAATGAATAGTAACTACCGTTTCTATTTGCGACATCATCAATACAATGCTGATGAAACAGTTTTATATGCTGTGCCTAAGACCTGTGATAAAAGCGAAGAGGCAGTTTTCCTTCCCCCAAAGACAGAGGCAGCGTGTCTTAGACTGATCGAGAGGCTTGAAAAAAAAGATAAGGTAGAACTGGCTATTTCAAAAAAATACTTGATGACGCAGGTTGAAAATTACATGTTTAGTATGCAAGAGTTGCTGCGCTCTATAGAGGATTCCAGAGCTTGGGCGGTACAACTTAACGAGGCGAAAGAATACCTTGCCGCCGAAATGCAAAAGCGAGAGGGTATCATCAAAGAGCTTCAGACTTGGTCAGAGCAATTGAACGAGGCGAAGGAAACTCTTGTCGGCGAGGTGCAAAAGCGGGACGGCACCATCAAGGAGCTTCAGGTTTGGTCGGAGCATCTGAACGAGGCAAAAGAATACTTTGTTGCCGAGGTGCAAAAACGGGATGATATCATCAAGGAACTTAAGACTTGGTCTGAGCAGCTCAACGAGGCAAAGGAGCATTTTATTACCGAAACGCAAAGACAGGTCGCTGTTATCAAGAAGCAGGAGAGAGAACTTGACGCTGTTGCCAACGAAAGCAAAAAGCTTCAACACTATCTCAAAGAGGAGATAAGAAAGCCGTGGTATAAAAAATTGTTACACAAGAGCAAAGAAAGCGACTATAATCTATAAAGATTAATCTTAAAAACGAGGTAGATACAATGGGTATGTTTATCGGTAAAAAGATACTGGTTACAGGGGCAGATGGCTTTATTGGCTCGCATCTGACGGAGATGCTGGCGAAAGAGGGGGCGCAGGTGCGGGCATTATCGCAGTACAATTCCTTCAATAATTGGGGTTGGCTCGAGGATGTGAATTGCCGCAATGAGATTGAAGTCGTATGCGGGGATGTCAGGGATTCGGCCTATTGTTCCCACATCAGCAAGGGGTGCGATATCATTTTCAATCTGGCGGCATTAATTGCAATTCCTTATTCCTATATTGCTCCCGAAAGCTACATCGATACGAACGTAAAGGGTGCCTTAAACATTTGTCAGGCAGCCATCGCTAATAATGTTCCCAAGGTGATCCAAATCTCTACGAGTGAGGTTTATGGTACGGCTCGCTATGTTCCCATTGATGAAACTCATCCACTCCAGCCGCAGTCCCCATACAGCGCTAGCAAGATCGGCGCAGATTCAATTGCGATGAGCTTTTATAACACCTTCAATTTGAGCGTGACTATTGCGCGCCCATTCAATACCTATGGGCCAAGGCAATCAGCAAGGGCGATCATCCCAACGATTATTACTCAGATTGCATCGGGCATGAAGGAAATAAAGATAGGAGATGGTACGCCTACAAGGGACTTCAACTACGTTTTAGATACCTGTCGTGGCCTGTGTCTGATCGCGAGCAGCGACAATGTGTCCGGTGAAACGATCAACATCGGATCGAGTTATGAGATCAGTATCATGGATACCCTTAATAAAATCCGGAACATCATGGGTAGCGATGCGCGAATTGTCTGCGATTCCCAGCGTATTCGTCCACAAAACAGCGAGGTGTTTCGCCTATGGTGCGACAATGCAAAGATCAAAAAGTTGACGGGTTTTTTGCCGGAGTACGATATTGACACAGGCCTTAAAAACACAATAGAATGGTTTACGCAAGGCGATAACTTAAAGAAGTATAAGGTAGGTATTTACAATGTCTGAAAGATGCGCTGTTATATTGGCCGGGGGAAGGGGCACACGCTTGCGTCCCTATACGGTCGCAATGCCCAAACCCCTTGTGCCAATTGGAGATTATCCCATCCTTGAAATTATCATCCGCCAGCTGGCGAACAAGGGTTTTCAAAGAATCATTCTCACTGTAAACCATCAGGCGGATTTAATCAGGGCTTATTGTGGGGATGGAAGCAAGTGGGGGGTTAATATTGAGTATTCCCTTGAGTATAAACCGCTTGGTACGATGGGTCCGCTTAAAAACATCGACACCCTGCCAGACGATTTCCTTGTGATGAACGGCGATGTTCTTACCGACTTAGACTATGGCGCACTACTTGAAGAACATATCACCAACAAAAGCATTTTCACCATATCTGGATACAACCGTCAGCACATGGTGGATTACGGTGTACTACACATCGATTCTGACGGTAGTTTGAGTGGTTTTGAGGAAAAGCCCCTGCTTCATTATACGGTGAGTATGGGTGTGTATGCCGTTTCCCGAAAGATTTTGGAATTCATCCCACAGGATGAGTATTTCGGTTTTGACAATTTGATGCTAAAACTTATTGCACATGGTCAGAAAGCACGGATCATCGTGTATAATGGCTATTGGATGGATATCGGACGACCCGAGGACTATCAAAAGGCGACAGACGACTTCGATGAGAAAAATGGGAGTTTTTTAAGATGAGGATACTCGTAACAGGAGCGAATGGCTTCATCGGCAGCCATTTAGTTCAGTTCTTGAGGGCGCAAGGGCACATTGTGTTTTGCCATGCGATCGGGGATGGTGACATTACCGTATCCGGCGCACTGGATGGATTTGATAAGATTGAGCATGTTTTTCACCTTGCGGCAAGGACTTCTGTCCCAGCCAGTTGGGAAGACATCCGTGGTTTTATTAATGTCAACGTGATGGGAACGGTGAATGTGCTGGAGTTTTGCCGCAGTCAAGGTTGCTCGTTGACGCAAATGAGTACATATGTATATGGTGAACCAAAATACCTTCCCGTAGATGAAGCTCATCCAATCCAAAGCGCTTCTCCATACCATGAAAGCAAGATTTTTTGCGAACGGCTATGCGTTTTTTATAGTGAACACTTTCATGTAAAAACAACGGTGCTTCGCCCATTTAATGTGTATGGAAAAGGTCAAGATAAGAATTTTCTGATTGCAAAAATTCTAGAACAAGTTTTAGACCCCCGGGTTGAAAAGATTTCCGTCATGGATTTAGAACCCAAGCGCGATTATGTGTATGTTATGGATGTGATTACGGCTATGACAGCGACCATGCATCCTAAAGCGCTTTTTTCAGTCTACAACATCGGAAGCGGTGTATCTACAAGCGTTGAGGATGTTATTTTGAGCGTGTTTCAGGCGACCGGCATCACCAAGCCATACTATTCAACTCAGGAAAAAAGGCGAATGGAAATAAGCGACTGCGTAGCGGACATTACAAGGCTCAAAAAAGATTTCAGCTTTGTACCGCAGTATTCGCTTGTGCAGGGGCTAAAGGAATGGGTTGGGGAGATTTGTTTTTAAAAATTTGGTTTTTTGGCACACATCTGTCGAGGAAACTTAATTAATTTTAATATTCCAAACTTCTACATTTTGTGGTAATGTTTATCCTAAGATAAGTAATGGGGGAGTAAATTACTTGGAAAGTATACAAAAGCAACGAAACTATATACTTGATATTGTAAAAGGGTTTGCAATTATCAATATCGTATTTATCCATACCGTTTGGTGGTCTGGTCAGGTCTATATGCAAAGTGATCTAATTAGACAACTTTCATTATTCATTGATGTACCATTATTCTTCTTTTTAAGTGGTTGGGCTACATCACTCCACGAGCAGTCTTTTAAAACAACGCTCAAGAGGTTCATTAAGCTATGTATTCCTTATGCCATCACAATCGCTACTTTAACCTTGGCATTGACCGTTTTCTACAAGCGCTCTATATCGTTTCAAACGATATGGGGTTGGTTAACATTAACTTTTCGCGAATCATTTGAATTACCCGTAGTAATGGGTTCTATGTGGTTTTTAGCACCTTTTATCATAATATCCATCCTGACACCCGTACTTATGCGGATTGTAAATATGAGGAATTTAAGTGCGTTTTTTATTATTTTTCTTTTATTGTTAAATTTTTTGTTTAATTCTTACGAAACAGGGATTGGAGACATTGTTGTATTAAACCTAATTTCCATAAGGGTTATCGTTTTTTACCTATTGTTCTACTACCTTGGGATATATACTCGTGACATGACCTTGAACATAAAAGAGTTTATTTATATTATTATTTCACTAACGTTTCTTCTTGGATTGTGTTTATGTTATTTCAACTTCAAATTAGATCTACAAGCGAATAAGTTCCCACCATCCGCGCTCTATTTAATTGCTTCAACATATTCCGTGGTGGCGACCCTTTATTTGAAAAATTTTGAAGAGAAAGCCAGCCAAAAAATTAACAAAAATAACAAAATACTTAAATTTCTACAATATTCAGGTAAAAATGCATATAATCTCTATCTGTATCAAGGGTTTGGGGGAAGCATCATTTTTTACATAGCCTATAATGCCAATATAATTATGCTTCCTAAGGGATACAAGTTGGTGTTGAGTTTTATATGTAATTTAGCAATTACATATGCGCTTGCATTTACATTTGGCAAGCTGAACAATTTAGCGTTAAAGCCGGTCAATAAGTACTTTCGCTAATACGTTACAGTTTTAAGAGGAGACAGCGATGAAGAAATATTTGAAACTTATACGCATTAAGCATTGGTTGAAAAACGGCTTAATCTTTTTTCCATTGGTGTTTGGCGGTTGTCTGTTCGATGCTAACTTGTTTGCGAAGGTATGCATTGGCTTTTTTGCTTTTTCCCTTTCCGCATCGGCAATTTATATCATCAATGACATCCTTGATATCGAGAATGATAGACGACATGCTACAAAAAGGAATCGGCCTTTGGCTAGCGGTGCGATCTCCGTTCGGAGTGCTAGGCTGACCTGCGGATTGATCTTAGTGGGGGTCGTTGCGCTCAATTTTTTAGTTGCGGCGGACAACCTATTGATGTGGAGTGTGCTTGCGCTCTATATTGTCATCAATTTTACATACAGTATGGGTTTGAAAAATGTTGCCTTGTTGGATATTTTTATCCTTGTGCTTGGTTATATCCTACGGATCTACTACGGTGGCCTGATCGCGGGCATTGAAGTATCAAGCTGGCTGTATCTAACTGTGGTGTCCATGGCCTTTTTCCTAGGCCTAGGTAAGAGAAGAAACGAGATGAAGACTCAGGAAGTTGAAACAAGAAAAGTGTTAAAGCAGTACAATACATCGTTTCTTGAGAAGAATATGTATATGTGCTTGGGACTCACGATTGCATTCTATTCCCTGTGGTGTCAATCGATCGTTGAAAGCAGGGAGACACCGTTCATTTTGTTGACGATTCCGCTGGTTTTTACAATCTGCATGAAATACAGCCTCAATGTTGAGGGGAATAGTGACGGAGATCCTGTTGAAGTGGTGTTTTCAGATAAGGCGTTGCTTCTGCTGATGGGCGTATATGCCTGTATGATGTTTGTGATCTTATATGTTACTTGATGAATTTGGGTGTGTCTATGATTGTGTATGATTTTGATGGAACCATCTATGATGGGGACAGTTCGGTGGACTTTTTTATATACTGTATGAAAACTTATCCGGCATGTTGGCGTCAACTACCTGCTATAGGGATAGGGACGCTAAAATATATGGTTAAGAAACTCAACAAAACGCAGTTCAAACAGTGCTTCTTTTCCTTTTTGCAGAGTATCCCCGATGTTGACCAAACGATGCGCAACTTTTGGGATGAGAAAAAGAATAAGTTCAAGCGTTTTTATCTTGCTCGAAAACATGCGCATGATATAATTATATCAGCTTCTCCGCATTTTTTACTTGAACCAATTTGCAAAGAGTTGGGCGTTCATGCTTTGATCGCTTCGGTTGTCGATAAAAAGACGGGTGCTTTTACAGGTGAGAATTGTCGCGGCCAGGAAAAAGTCAGACGATTAAAGCAGGAGTTGGGTGATGTGGTAATCAACGAATTTTATTCTGATTCATTGGCTGATAGTCCTTTGGCCGAAAAAGCGAAAGTTGCTTTTATGGTTAAGGGGAATACGATTTCTACATGGAGCGGCAAAAGTACGGCTAAATTGTGGTCGATATACTAAAATTTTAACTTTATATCAGCAAATCAAATCAGGGGCTAGGAGATGTATAGGCTATGGAACGAACATGTAATAGGATAGAAATATTTGATATAGCATTGTTTTTATTGCTTTTTATTACGGGAATCGTTGCGACAACCGCAATTTTTCTACTTGTAGGGATTCCTGTAAGCACTATGAATATACTATTTCCCCTAGTAAGTGTTACGTTGTACATCTATTATAAACAACAGTCTGTAAAACGGACAGCAACGATCTTGTTGATATCCTTATCGATATTTATTATATGTGTTTTACTTTCTGGTGCTGTGTTTGATACCACTTGGGATGGTGCGGCATACCACAAGCAGGCAGTAGGTCTGCTTAAAGAAGGGTGGAATCCGATCTACCAGAGTTCAGCAGACTTCAACCGGCTTTCGCAAAGTGTGAGGTACCCTGCCGATAATCCCTTGCTTTGGGCTGAGGTCTATCCCAAGGCTACTTGGTATTTTGCGGCTTCCATATACTATATCACAGACAATATCGAAACCGGGAAGGCGTACACGCTGTTGTTCATGTTCATCGCTTTTGCGATGTTCTTTGATTACTTTAAACAACATAAATCCTTCAAAAGCTGGCAGGCACTCTTGATTGCCATATTAGTTGCATGTAACCCGATTAGTCTGTCGCAGTTACAGTCCTATTATTTGGATGGATTGGTCGCTTACGTATTGTTAGGGCTGATACTGCTGTGTGTTGCACTTTATGACAATTCGTGGAATCGTTATAAAAGTGAGTTGTATGCTATTGTGTTCTGCCTGATTATTTTTGGCTGTAACACGAAATTTTCCGTCGTGTTGTTTACGGGAACCAGTTGTATCATCTTTTTTATTTCCGTCCTTTGGCGTAAGGAGCAGAAATGGCACAAACTAAAGCGGTTCTCTTTCTTTGTGCTTAGCACAGTTTTTGCCTTCATGGTTGTGGGTGCATCCCCTTATTTTACAAACCTGCATCGTTATGGCTCTCCGTTTCATGGGTTCAACGGATTGTTTTCGCATGACTTTATATTAAGAGAGTTTGGCATTGATGGGCTAAACAATGCGCAGCGGTTCTTCGTTTCGTTATTCGCTAAGTTTAGCCATGGCGAATTTTCAACATTAGATCAAGCTTTGAAGATTCCGTTTACGTTCAGCCGCGATGAGCTGTTTTATTACAATCTAGTTGACCCAAGGGTTGGAGGATTTGGTGTGTTTTTCAGCGGAGTTCTTGTAATCAGTCTTCCTATGTTTGTTTATTACTTGGTAAAAGCAATCAAAGCAGGACATCGTGGCTTCATCTTTTTCACTTGCTTGATGACGATTAATATCATTGAAATGATGTTTTTGCCGGGTACTTACCAGGTGAGGTATATTCCACAATTGTACTTGATTCCAATCGCCGCACTGGCTGCTTGTTTCTACACTGTCAATAAAATAGATATGTTGCACAAATATCGATTAACAAATAGAATAGCTGCTGTGCTTATCAGCGTATTCATGACATTGAACGTAATCCCTTATGCCAAGGTGATACTCACCCGTATCAACAATAGTGTACATACACAAGCAGCCTTAACCGGGCTAAAAGAGTCCAGTAAAGAGAAGAAAGCTATTATTGCGTTCTATATGTATGATTTTACTGGGATGCATTATAATCTGAAAGATTATGAAGTATCCTATGATTTCATAACATATGAGCAAGTTGACGAAACATTTGCTCGGACTTATAGTGATTGGATCTATTATAAATTGCCGGAATAAACGAATTAAGAATTACGGGTGTGATTAATTATTTTGTAACAGTATTAACAGATAATAGGAAAAAATGCTGCATTATGATCAGCGTTTTGATACCATTGAGGCTCGGCTTGATGTCCACGATATGTAGATTGGAATTTTAATAAAGAAAAAAGCCCAATAAGCAATGCAGGGAGAGGGTTAAAAATGACCCACATAATTCAACGACTCAAACGTCCTTATAAGGTATACATATTGATTGCTGACCTTTTTCTTATATTTATTTCCTATGTAATAGCCTTCCTATTGAGGTATAAGGAACTGCCTGCATATAACTTTATCCCATTTATTAATGCCTCTCCATACATTATAATAGCCGCTATTGTATATCTTGATATGTACAAAGTACTTTCTTTCTTCAGAAAAACCGTTTATGATGTCTTAAAATCTATTGCTCTTCTAGTAGCATTACTAGGTATTACTACCATCGCTGTAACCTATATGCTGCAAGGTTTTTCATTTCCAAGGCTTATATTGATTGTTACACCGATCATCCAGTTTATCTTATTAGGATCATTTAATCTGGTCCTTCTTTATTGGAGCCGATTCATGTCAGGCGAAAGAACTGTTATGATTATATGCTCCAGTCCAGGTTCAAATGGAATAGTTGAAAAAGTAGATCACTTTCTGAAAAGTGTAAAGGTTGAGAAAAAGCTAGTTCTCGATCTGTCTCAAGAGAAAATAATCATGAGACGTTTAAAAGACATGGACGAGGTTTTTTTAAGCGCAGATATCCCTGCTGAATTTAAGGCAGAAGTTTTAAAGCAATGCATGGGAGGAAAACAAGTTATCTATGTTGTTCCTCATCTATTTGAGATTTCCCTCATTAACGCAAAGGTTATGCAGCTTGATGACACACCGGCTTTTATGATTGACAAACTGGGTCTCAGTGCGGAACAGGCCTTTGTTAAAAGAGTATTCGATTTACTTCTATCTTTATTAGGAATTATAGTATTAAGTCCATTATTACTTTTGATTATATTACTTATAAAGGTGACTTCAAAAGGTCCAGCCTTCTATAAACAAGAAAGAATGACGAAGAACAATAGAAGCTTTGCCCTAATTAAGTTTAGAACTATGAAGCAGGATGCCGAAGACCTTACGGGACCGGTCCTTTCTGAAGTGAATGATCCGCGTGTAACCCGGATAGGCAGGATATTAAGGAAAACAAGGATTGATGAGTTTCCACAGCTTTTCAATGTTTTAAAAGGTGATATGAGCTTGGTTGGTCCAAGACCTGAGCGCCCTTTCTTTGTGGAGCAGTTCATTCATGATCTGCCTGAATATGAGCATCGTTTTGCAGTAAAGGCAGGTATCACAGGTTATGCACAGATCTATGGAAATTATGGTACATCACCGGACAATAAGCTCAGATTTGATTTGATGTATATAAGAAATTACTCACTTCTTTTGGATATTAAGCTCATTATCCAAACCCTGAGAGTTTTTTTTACACCCGGAAGTGCTAAAAAAAGCACCCATCCTGAGGCTATAAAAAAGGATCAGATTAAACACCCTCGGGCAAAGAGGCAGGTCATATAGGATATCAATAAACAGCAAAAAGCGCAGAATCAGATGAATTGACTCAAAAATATAGACAAAACTCCGATAAATGTGATAACATAACAAATGCCGCAAAAACGAAGCGGCTATCCTTGCTCTGCATGATATTGCAGGGCCGAATGAGTCCAAAAGGAGGTGACATGGTCATGAATAAGTATGAGACCGTCTACATCATTTCTCCAACCGTTGATGAAGAGCACGTAAAGGGCCTTGTTGAGAAATTCAACAATTTGGTATCCGCTAACGGTGAGCTCGAAAAGGTTGAGGAATGGGGCAGGAAAAAGCTTGCTTACGAAGTCCAAGACCAGAAGGAAGGGTACTACGTACTGATGAACTTCTCGGCAAAATCGGATTTCCCTGCTGAGCTTGAAAGAAATTTCAAGATTACAGAGGAGATTTTAACGTACATGGTCATCAGAAAAGACGCTTAAGTCTTCTGATACCTAAGGTGCAATCGAAATGATATTTCGATCAACCGTTGTTAGCAGAAACCAAATTACGTATAGGTGGTGTTTTGATTGAACAAGGTCATATTAATGGGCAGGCTGGTAGCCGATCCGGAAACACGCTACACGCAAAACAACATCCCCATGACCCGCTTCAAGCTAGCTGTTAATCGGCCCGGCAAACCGCAGGAAGGTCAGCCCAATGCAGACTTCTTAAATATTACTGCTTGGAGAACTACTGCTGAGTTTGTCGCTAAGTATTTTAAAAAGGGTCAACAGGTATTGGTAGAAGGCTATCTTCGAAACAATTCCTGGACTGATCAGCAGGGGAATAAACGCTATAGCGATGATATCCATGCTGACCAGGTTTACTTTGCAGACAGCAAACGCGACAGCGGCTCAAATAATGCCTACATGGGCAATACGCCTCAGGTTTCTGCTCCAGCGTTCCCAGCCGATAAGCCTGAGAACGGAGACGGGTTCTACGCCCTCAATGAGGACGACGAGGATCTTCCATTCTGATTTCTTTATCCGTCATAATTACACGCAAATTTACAGCCTTCTGCCCAAGTGGTTAGAAGGTTCTTTTTTTGGGGATATTCTGGTTAATGAGTTCACATAGGAGGGCATTTAGTTGAAAATCGGCTCACTCGAACTTTCGGGAAATATTTTTTTAGCCCCCATGGCAGGGGTTACGGATCTTCCTTTCCGGCTTCTTTGCAAGGAGCAAGGAGCTTCTTTGGTGTATACGGAAATGATCAGTGCTAAAGGCATGCATTATAATGATGAGGAAACCCTCAAGCTATCTGAAACTCATCCCGATGAAAGGCCTGTTGCGGTGCAGATTTTCGGTAAAGAGCCTGACACTATGGCAGAGGCCGTATCTAAATTGACGAATAGACCGGATCTTTCTTTAATAGATATTAATATGGGTTGTCCTGCGCCTAAGATAATCAAGAACAGTGAAGGCTCTGCTCTTATGAAAAAGCCGGAACTTGTAGGTCGCATTGTTCGGGAAGTTGTAAAGGCTTCTACCAAGCCTGTCACGGTAAAAATTCGCAAAGGTTGGGATGACTCAAGCATCAACGCTGTATTAATAGCCTCTATTTGCGAGGAAGAAGGGGCCAAAGCTGTTACAGTTCATGGGAGAACCCGTGAGCAATATTATTCGGGAAATGTAGACCTGTCTATTATTAAAGAAGTAAAGAAGGCGCTTACTATTCCTGTAGTCGGTAATGGGGACATAAGAAAACCTGAAGATGCAAAGAAGATGTTTGACTTTACCGGCTGTGATGCTATTATGGTAGGTAGAGGAGCACAAGGAAATCCTTGGATATTTAAAAATATTATTAGTTATTTAGAAAAAGGGGTATATAGTAAACAACCGGATAAGCAGGAGCTTTTCGAAACCATACTGAGGCATTATATGCTTATGGAAACAGTAAAAGGTGAAAGAACTGCAATATTGGAGATGAGAAAGCACGTGGGCTGGTATCTCCATGGATTTCCTGAAAGTGCGAAGGCACGTGCGCAGATTTTCAGGACACAAAGCAAAGAAGAGGTCGTTGAAATATTGAATAACTACTTAAGATAAGCATCTAGGATACCGATAATGTTAATAGCTTATTACACAAAGCCCCTATTTCTTATGCTAAGTTACATTTTGTTTACACCTCGATTGGTATTATTGACCCTCTCAAATGGGGGTGATATAATCAAAAACGAATTCATGATGGGTTGTTCATCCAATTCCATCTGAATCAATAAAGCAAACAAAGCCGGATTGCAATGTAAGGAAGCAGGCGTAATCCGACTTTGAAACCTTAATGACCTGCTTCCAAAACAAAAGGGAGGATTTTCATCATGAGAAACCTTAAGAAAGTTTTTGCAGTGATCCTAGCCGTTGCTCTAATGGCATCGATGATGGTTCCTGCACTCGCTGCCGTTTCCCACGAAGCAGAAGCTCTCAAGCTTCAGGCTATTGGGCTGATGGCTGGCGGACCTGCTGACCTCAAGTTAGAGGAAGGCGTAACAAGAGTCCAAGGTTTGACATTTGCAATCAGGGCTGCTGGTAAAGAAGCAGATGCTATTGCAATGACAGACGCAGAAGTAGCAGCTGAACTTGCTAAGTTCACAGATGCTGACAAAATCCCTGCATGGGCAAAGAAGTATACTGCTTACGCAATCAAGAACAACATTACTGTTGGTGTTGGCGGCGGTAAGTTTGCACCTCTGGAGCCTATCAGCGGAACATCATTCCTCGTATTCCTTCTCAAGTCCGGTATGGGTTATGCTGACGTAACAACCGGTAATGTAGTTGACGTTGCTTACGCAGCAAAGGTTCTTTCTGTAAGTGAGGCTCTTACTTATGGCACAAAGACAGCTCTTATCCGTGATGATGCTGCAGCTATCCTTTACGGCGCAGCTAAGAATGGTGTGAACAAAGACGGTAAGACTCTCATTCAGTCTCTTATCGATTCTGGATTCGTTGCCAAGGATGATGCTGTTGACGCTGGTTTCATCGAAGCAGCACCCGCAAAATTTGAAGTAGTAGACGTATCTGCTGATAACCTTATCCAGGCTGTTGTTGAATTCAATCAGCCCGCAGACAAGGATTCCGCAGGTAATAAAGACAACTACAAATTTGCAACTGCTGACAAAATTACCGTTAAGAACGTAGCTGTATCAGAAGACGGCACAAGTGCAACCTTGACCTTTGAGGCAGGCGTTGCTCAGCAAAAGAAAGCTGCCCTGACCATAAGCGGTGTTAAATCCGCCAATGGCATTGTAATGGAAAAGGTTACCAAGGAAGTTTCTTTCCTTGACAAAACCATCCCTTCCATCGTTGCCACAGAGGTCGTTGGCATCTCCACAATCAAGGTTACATTCTCAGAGCCTATGTCCAAAGTACAGCCTTCTGATTTCAAAGTGAATGACGGAAAGTACTATGTAAAGGGCGTTACAGCTCAGAAGAATAATACCGAGTTCCTGGTTGAGCTTTATGTATCCCTCAAGACCGGCGAGCTGCCCTTCGAGGTAAAGGTTGGTCCTACAGATTACGCAGGCTTCACCGCAATGGGTTTCATCGGTAAATTAGCTGTCAATGAAGACAAGGAAGCTCCCTCTGTTGTTTCCTTTAAGGATGCTAAGCCTAACTCCATCGTACTGGTATGGAACGAAGATATCGTAGTGGCGGATAGTGCCCTTTCCAACTTCTATCATACCAACGGTAACAACAAGGCCACTAAGGTTGAGGTTGACGGTAACGAAATGACCCTGACCTTCGCAAAAGCTGATAAGCTTCCCAATGGTACTGCTTATGTCTATGTATTAAAGGATGCCGTTAAGGATCTTTGGAACAACAAGAATGCTCAGCAGATGACCAAGGTTGAGGTTGACATTGACAACGATGCACCTGTCCTCAAAACTGTTGAAGCAAAGAAGGAAAATACTCTTGAACTGACCTTTGACGAGGTAGTCTACAAAGAGCATAACACAAGGGCCAATTACACCGTGCTGGACAAGGATGGTAAGGAAGTTAAGAAGTTCATTCAATCCATTACTCAGGACGGAAAGAAAATTACCCTTGTCTATTCCACCAATTTCGGCGGCGGCAATTATACATTGGTCGTTAAGAACCTTGAAGATTTCGCTGGAAATGCAATGCCTTCAACATCAGTGGAATTTGCCGTAACTGACAAAACAGATCCTGCTTTTACAGGTTTCTCCGCTAAGCTATATACAGCTAACGAGCGTAAGGAAACGGTTAATAATGTTCCTAACATAACAGTTAAGGATCAGATTATCAAAATTTCCTTTGGCGAATCAATGGCAACAGAAGGTGCTTATTCCGTAGATGATCTGTCTAAGTATGTCATAGTTGGCAATACTGCTGCAGGTCAGACATTAACAAAACAAATTAAGAGCATTACTGATGCTTCTATCTCTGTTGTAGATGATGGTAACGCTGTTGAGATTGTATTTGCAGATAAGCATTATAAAGTGGATCCTTCTAGTTTCTATCTACCTTCAGATGTCCTTCCTGTAGGTAAAGCAGTAGGAGATTATAAATCGGGCACACAAATAAAAGTTGCCAGAGTTGCAGATGCTGCCGGAAATTACACTGTTGATTTTGAAGGACTTGTTGCTGTAAAGGATGAAAGCAATATCACAATCTCAGAGGTTCAGTTGATTGCTGCTGATAAGGTGAAGGTTATCTTCTCCGATGTACTGGCTAAGTTTGAGCCCAAAGAAGTTCTATTCTCAAAGACAGGTGCTAATCCTATCGCAAATGTTACTGTTACAGGCATTGAATCCCGTGACAATGTAGACGGCAAGACAGAGGTAGTGTATACCTTAGATACAAAGTATGCATATGATAAATCTGATCTTAGCGTCAAAACAGCATTACTTGCAAGTGGAAGCACGGAACATGTTACAGCCAACATGTATGGCGAAACATTGTTGCCAAATACTACTGTTACTAATGTAAAAGACAAACTGGCACCAGTTGTTGCTAAAATAGCACTGGATCCTGTTAATAAGCCTGATGATAAAGTGGACGATGTTAAAGTAGTTTGGGATACTACTGCTACTACTACAGATGGCGTTGTTCTGGAAAACAATACAGGAACAATTACAATTACTTTCACTGAAGCAATTAAAGATAACACTGTTTCCTTCTTGACCTTCTCTGTTGATGGATGTAAGCTTTATGGTGATGGTATTACAGTTAAGCCATACGATGTCCAAGGTAATAAGGTAATTCTTAAGATTCAGGCTAAAGCTGATGGAACATCTGCTAAGCCAGTTGTAAGCCAGGTTTACAACATTACCGACATGGATGGTAATGCTCTGGAATCAGGCAGTTCTTGGAGTTCTTATTAATTAGAATCTAGTACATTCAAAAAGATAAGGAGTAACGAAAGTTACTCCTTTTTCTTGCTCTAAAAATAAAATTGGGTTATGATGTAATAAAAAAGTGCTAAGAGGAATCAGATGAAAAAATTAAAAAGAAAAGTGAACTCGAGCTTGGACGGTAATACTTCCTTTTGGGATAAATGTGCTATGTTTATCCTCGCATTCATCGCATCGGTTATTCCGCTTATTGTCAGATTGCAGCAAATTGATTTAACCGACAGTCAAAAAAAGTATTGGACGGGGAAAAGCACTGTCATTGATGTTTTCAGCTATGTTAAATCACAGTTTCTTATCATAGCCCTTGTTATGCTCGTGACCTATTGGCTGATCAAGCTTGTTCAGAAAAGTAATATACCCTTTTCTAAGATTTTCATTTTTGTTTTTACATATATCGTAATGGCTATTCTATCCACTCTTTTTTCAGAGTATAAAGATATCGCTCTCATGGGCTTTGTTGACCGCTATGAAGGGCTATTTATACTCATTTCGTATGTTTTAACGATGTTTACCGCTTTTGTCCTTGTTCGTGATGAGAAGCGCGCAAACACTATTATAGTTGCATTGATGATCTCCGCTTTCATTATGGGAATAATAGGAATCAGCCAGTTCTTCGGCTTTGATATCCTCCAAACAAACTGGGGTAGGCATTTAATTGTCCCAAGTGAGTTTGAAGGCATGGCTGAAAAGCTGAGCTTTAATTTTGCAGGCCAGAAGGTTATGTATACAACGGTCTATAATCCAAACTATTTAGGCTCTTATTCCGTTTTAATTTTACCTATTTCCATAGCTCTCTTTTTCTATTACCTTGGTAAGTCAAATAAAAAAGCGCTATTTATGTTTATAGCTTCTTTAATGGCGTTCACTTTATGGCTTGGCGGCCTTTCAAGAGCAGGACTGGTAGGGGGAATTGCCCTCTTGATACTGTTAATATTCTTTTTAAGAAAAATCATCATTACACAGTGGAAGGCTTCATTAGGACTGCTTTTGGGCTTTATCATCATATATGCCGGAATGGATGTTTACTCCGGAGGACTTGTGACAAAGGAATTTGTGGACACAATGCCTTCTTCCATTTCAACGGATGGGGAATATCAAAACAAACCCGGTACAGCGGAATCAACCCAAAGGAAACCCGTCAAATCAGCGCTGCTTCGCCAAAATGTATTTAGCTTCGAAACGGAATCAGAAGCCTTTGTCATGAAGCTAGAGGGCGATTCCCTTGGCTTTTACAATGGACAAGGCAAGCAGCTGTACATTGAGCAGGAGGAGAACAAGATCACCTTTACGGACGAGGGCTATGAGCACTATTCCGTTGAAATGGATGAGAGTGTTGCTTACCTCCGTTATGCTGATGTTTTAATGCCCTTTTTATTTTCGGATAACAAAATGCTTTATGCGCCAACGCCGCGTTTATTTTATGAAGAGGTGGATGAGGTTCCCTCCTGGGGGTTTGAGAATCACTTAAATTTTGGATCGGGCAGAGGCTATTTATGGGCCAGAAGTATACCCCTTATAAAGAATACTCTTCTATTGGGCCATGGTCCGGATACCTTCTCCATTTACTTTCCGCAGCAGGATATAGCAGGGAAAATAAACAATCTCTTCAGCGCCACAGTACTTGCAGACAAGCCTCATAATTGGTACTTGCAGGTAGGGATTAATACAGGAGTCGTATCCCTGATAGCGTTATTGGTATTTTTAGGTTGGTTTATAATAAAATCACTTATACATTGGCTTAAACCTCAGGAGAGTTATGATTATTTTATTGGAGTATCAACAGTATGCGCTATAATTGGATATTGCATAGCTGGTATTTTCAACGATAGTAATGTAGCTGTCGCACCAGTATTTTGGATTTTGCTGGGTATAGGTTTGGCCTTTCTCCATAAAAATAAAGATGTAAAAATACAGCCTAGATAAGGTGTATGATGAAGGTTATTATTTTAGCCAATAACGACATCGGTCTTTATAATTTTCGTAAAGAACTTTTAGGAGAGCTAATTAACAAGAATCATCAAGTTATAATATCCTTACCCAATGGGGAAAGGGTAGATGATCTTATAAGAATGGGCTGTAATTATCATAAGACAGAGATTGAAAGAAGATCCATGAACATCCTGAAAGATTTGAAAATAATAAGGGAATATGTTTGTTTGATTAAAAAAGAGCGTCCCGACTATGTTTTAACTTATACCATTAAACCTAATATTTATGGGGGCCTTGCCAGCAGATTTTGTAAGGTAAAATACATATCGACAATAACCGGCCTTGGAACAGCCTTTCAGAAACCAGGGCTTTTGAAATTGCTTATCATTAAACTATATAAATTTGCACTAAAGAGAGCTAACGCTATTGTTTTTGAAAACACAACAAATCTCAAAGTTTTCGTTGACCATTGCATTATACCTGCAGAAGAAGCGGTATTGGTAAACGGAGCTGGGGTGAACATTGAGGAGTATCGCTACTCACCAATGAAATTTGATGAACCACTCAGATTCTTATTTATAGGCAGAATTATGGCGGAAAAAGGTATAAACGAATTCTTTAAGGCTGCTAAACGCCTTAAGACCGAAAACCAATACAATGTCGAGTTTGATGTCCTTGGTTTTTTTGAGGATAATTATAAAGAGCAAATTGAAGAATTAGACGAATCAGGTATTATTCATTACTATGGTTTTCAGAAGGATGTTAAAAGCTATATTGAAAAAGCCCATTGTGTGGTTTTGCCTTCCTATCATGAAGGCATGTCCAATACATTATTAGAATCAGCGGCTATGGGAAGGCCTATTATAGCCTCAGATATACCAGGCTGCAGAGAGGCTGTCCTGGATCAGCAATCTGGATATTTGTGCAAAGCAAAAGATTCAAATGATTTGTATGATAAAATGATTCAGTATATACTTTTATCTAAGGATCAGCGCTTGGAAATGGGTAAAAAATCCAGAGAGCATATTGAGAAAAATTTTGATCGAGAAGCTGTAGTTGATAAGATATTAAGTTTGATGAGCAGGTAGTAGAATGGGATTGGCAACAAAAAGGTGTATAGATGTTATGATATCGCTGATGGCTATAGTTGTACTATTGCCTATTTTTATTATGATTATTGTTGTATCATTTATAAAGCTGGGAAAACCCGTTTTTTTCAAACAAGCAAGACCTGGGTTTAATAAAAAAGTATTTTATATGTACAAGTTCAGAACTATGACTGATGCAAAGGATAAGCACGGTAATCTACTTTCTGATAAAGAGCGCTTAACGCGCTATGGAAAGTTTCTGCGTAGCACCAGTTTGGATGAGCTTCCTGAGCTTTTTAATGTTCTTAAGGGTGATATGAGTCTCGTTGGCCCAAGACCTCTATTAGTAGAGTATTTGCATTACTATACCCCGGAACAGATGAGAAGGCACAATATGAAGCCAGGAATAACAGGGTGGGCACAGATAAACGGTCGGAATGCTATCTCCTGGGAAGAAAAGTTTAGCTTAGATACATGGTATATTGATCATTGGAGCCTTTGGCTGGATATAAAAATACTCTTCTTAACCGTCAAAAAAGTATTGAAGCGTGAAGGTATATCCTCTCAGGGAAGCGTGACAATGGAGAAATTTACGGGTTCTCATAAATGAAGGGGCTGATCATGATGAAAAAAATCTGCATTATCGGTGGCAGCGGCCATGCTATGGTTGTTGCCGACATCATAGAATGTATGATTAGAAATGGTGAGCAGGCTGAAATAATTGGATTCCTTGATGATAATCCTTTAAAATCAAGGATGTTGAGCTATAGAAGACTGGGGAGTTTAGATCAGATAGATGAGCTTACAAAGTCAGAAGTTAACTTCTGCATCGCTATCGGGAATAATCAAACCAGAAAATCCATCACTGAGAAATATAGAACCCAATGGTTTACCCCCATTCATCCGAAAGCAATTGTGAGCCCTCATGTTCAGATTATGGAAGGGTCTGTTATTATGCCGGGTTGTATCATCAACGCAGGCACTGTTATCGGCAGACATGTCATCATCAATTCAGCTGCTGTTATTGAACATGACTGCAAGATATCTGATTTTGTTCATGTATCGCCCAACGCAACACTTTGCGGGAATGTATGGGTAGATGAATCTACTCATATTGGAGCAGGTGCAACTATAATACATAATATAAAAATTGGTGCCCATTCAATAATTGGAGCAGGTGCAGTTGTTGTCAGAGATGTTATTGATGGTGTAATAGTTAAGGGTATACCAGCGAAATGAAGGAATGAAAAATATGGATAAAAGGATTTATCTCTCACCTCCGGATCTTACCGGGAATGAAATTCAATATGTCATGCAAGCTTTTGAAACCAATTGGATAGCACCGCTTGGCCCTAATGTTGATAGGTTTGAGCAAATGGTTGCATCGAAAATTGGTGTATCGTCCTCCCTTGCTCTTTCATCAGGAACAGCTGCTATGCATTTAGCGATTAAATATCTGGGTGTGAGTCAAGGCGATACTGTTTTTTGCTCTTCTTTAACATTCGCAGGAAGCTGTAATCCGGTTTGTTATGAGGGTGGAGAACTCGTCTTTATAGATTCTGAGCCTGATTCGTGGAATATGTCACCGATTGCTCTTGAACAGGCTCTAAGCAATGCAAAAAAAGAAAGCAGGCTCCCTAAAGCTGTTATCATTGTTAATCTTTATGGTCAAAGTGCGGACATGGATCGACTATTACCCATATGTGAAGCCTACAATGTTCCGGTTATTGAAGATGCTGCCGAGTCCATGGGAGCCTATTATAAAGGAAAAAACAGCGGTACCTTTGGCTATTTCGGAATCTACTCATTTAATGGAAACAAAATTGTAACGACGAGTGGGGGAGGCATGCTTGTATCAAATAACAGTCAGGCCATTGAAAAATGCCGCTTTTGGTCCACTCAAGCCAGGGAAAAAGCTATTCATTATGAACATAAAGAGATCGGTTACAATTACCGGTTGAGTAATGTTCTGGCAGGTATAGGTATAGGTCAGTATGAGCAGATTGTCCAAAAGATAGCCAAGAAAAAAGCAATATACGATACATATTCTAAAGCATTTAAAGATATCCAAGAGATCTCTATGTTTCCTGTACCTGATTGGAGCCAGCCTAACTATTGGTTTACGGTTATACTGATTAATCAAACATCAAGAGTTCTACCTGTTTCTATTATCAAAGCCCTGGAGGATAAAAATATTGAGTCCAGACCGGTTTGGAGACCTATGCATATGCAGCCTGTCTTTTCTAAATGCATGTTTTATAGTCATACATCGAGTAGAACAAGCATAGCGGAGGATCTCTTCAATTGGGGTGTTTGTATCCCCTCGGGTGCCGGTCTTTCTGAAAATGAACAGGCTAGGGTAATTGAGATAATAAGAAATCAGTTCTAGGAGTGTTGATAGTTATTTATTCTTGTTGTTGTAAGTTTAACCAATTGATTTGATCAAGCGGTGTGATAAAATAAAGGAAGCCTAGAAATACCAAAATGGGGGTCAAAAGTGAAAAGATTATACCGCAGTGCGGTTTTCTATTTTGCTGATTTAATAACACTAAATATCGGGCTCTTTATTGCCTATTTTATAAGATTTGATTTTAATTTGAAAGCAATTCCGAGCGAGTTTACACAATATATTGGTTTTATTGCTATACTATCAACTGTAATTAAAATCATTATTTTTTCTTTATCCAAGCTCTATCATAGTCTGTGGCGGTACGCAGGCGCTTACGAAGTCATAAAGGTGGTCATTGCATCTGCTGTTGCTAATACTATCTTATCGGCAGTACTCATACTACAATATGACTTTATGGGATGGGTATTTGCCCCAAGAAGTATTTTTGCCCTTACTTTTATGCTGGATGTTTTTGCTGTTGGAGGAGTCAGGTTACTTTACCGGATTTATAGAAGACACGTAACAGGTGCTGCTATTGACTACGATAAGCTGAAGCGTGTTCTTATTATCGGTGCTGGGGATGCTGGTGCCATCATTGCCCGGGAGATGAAACATCATCCGGAGCTCCAACAAAAACCTGTAGCTTTTATTGATAACGATCCGTTTAAAATTGGGAATAAAATAAACGGTATACCAATTGTTGGAGATGACTCAAAGATATTTAAAGTTGTCCAAAGGGAGAAAGTTAATGAGATTATCATAGCCCTCCCCAAGGCAAAGCCAGCGCTATTGAACAAGGTCTATGGAGAATGTGCAAAAACTGGATGCCGAATACGGATACTGCCTTCCATGTCACAAATTATTGATGAATCCGTTGTAATGCAGAAAGTTAAGGATGTTGATATCGAGGACTTACTTGGAAGAGAAATGGTTAAGCTTGATACTGCTGAAATTGAGTCATTTCTCAAAGGGAAGGTTATTCTTGTTACTGGTGCAGGAGGATCTATTGGATCGGAGCTATGTAGGCAAATAGCTGTATATAATCCACATAAACTGATTATGCTGGATAATTATGAGAACAATCTACATGATGTTGTTTTAGAATTAAAAACAAAATATCCGAACCCAATATTTGAGCCTGTTATTGCCAATATCCGTGAAGAAAACAGGATTCAAACCATCTTTCAGAATATAAAACCTAATATTGTTTTTCATGCTGCTGCACATAAGCATGTGCCCTTAATGGAGTGGCATCCAGAGGAGGCTTTAAAAAATAATGTGCTGGGAACCTGGAATGTCGCCCAAGCAGCCGATAAAGCCAATGTAGATAGATTTGTTCTGATATCCAGTGATAAAGCGGTAAACCCAACCAATGTCATGGGTGCCACAAAAAGAATAGCCGAGATGATTATCCAAGCAATGAATAGCAAAAGCCATACTGAGTTTATGGCAGTCCGCTTTGGTAATGTGCTTGGCAGCAGCGGAAGCGTAATTCCCCTCTTCAAGCGTCAAATTGAAGCAGGTGGACCAGTTACAGTAACCCATCCGGATATGACACGCTATTTTATGGCTATACCAGAAGCGGCTCAATTGGTTATTCAGGCAGGGGCTTTTGCAAAAGGTGGAGAGATTTTTATTCTTGATATGGGGCAACCGATTAAAATTCTTGATCTGGCAGAGAACATGATCAGGCTCTCCGGCTTTGAGCCCTATGAAGATATAGAGATTGAATTCATAGGACTGAGACCAGGTGAAAAGCTTTTCGAGGAGCTCCTGTTATCAGAAGAGGGAATAGAAAAAACAAAAAATGAAAAATTGTATATTGCTCAGCCGCTTTTCGAGGATTATGATTTTATCCGTCATGAAATAGATTACTTAAAGGATATCATTATTTCAGGAATAAATGAGATATCTATTTCAGATTTCATAAAAAAATTAGTGCCCGGATATAGCGGAACAATTAATCATAACCATGTTCAATGATAAAGATTATTCTCATAAGGTGCTGGGTAAAAGAGGGATATGCAATGCAAAAGAAAATAAAAGTTTTACATCTGTTGAATACAGGTCAGTTTTCTGGTGCTGAAAATGTTGTATGCCAAATCATCAAGATGTTCCAAGATAATAAATATGAAATGGCGTATTGCAGCCTCAACGGACAGATACGCTATGCCTTGGAAGAACGTAAGATAACTTATTTTCCGATTAGAAAGCTTTGCAGAAGTGAAATAAAGCGTATAGTTCGGGAATTTCAGCCAGACATCATCCACGCTCATGATATTCGTGCCAGTATTGTTGCATCAGGATTTAGTAAAAAAGCTGTTCTAATATCCCATATTCATGGTAATCATGAAGATATGCGAAGCTTATCTTTAAAATCATTCCTTTATAAGATGGTGTCCAATAAATTCAAAAGAATAATATGGGTATCCAATTCTTCCCTTAATCAATACAAATATAAAGACTTTGTTCATAGTAAGAGTATGGTGTTAAATAACATAATCAATATTAATGAACTATTTAAACGTGTTTCGGAGGATATAAAGGCTTATAATTATGATGTGGCTTTTGTAGGCCGTTTATCATATCCAAAAAACCCAATACGTTTAATTGAAGTTCTGAAACAAGTTGTATATAAAATACCGAATGCCAGAATCGCTATTGTTGGAAATGGAGATCTGGCTGACGAAGTAAAAGAAAAGGCATGTGAGATAGGAATTATTGATAATATTGACTTTTCAGGTTTCGTTGACAATCCTTATAAAGTACTCCGTGATTCAAAGGTCTTTGTCATGACATCTATATATGAAGGTACTCCCATGAGCGCTTTAGAAGCCATGGCACTTGGTGTTCCTATTGTTTCTACACCTACAGATGGTTTGGCTGAATTAGTAATCCCGGGAAAAACGGGTTACCTGTCTGATGAGAATGAAGTGCTTGCTGATCATATATGCCATTTACTGACTGATGAACAAAAAAGAGCTGAAATGGCCAAATTGTCAAAAGAAAGGGCTATTCGAATCAATAATATCAACAATTACAAAAATCAATTGGCGGGTGTATATTATGACTAAGATGGTATCAATAACTGTTTTCACTCCGGTTTATAATAGGGCATATATTATTGAAAAATTATACAAATCGCTCTGTCAGCAAAGTGTTAAAGATTTTGAATGGGTGATTGTTAATGACGGCTCCACGGATAATATAAATGAGTTGATTAATGCTTGGATTTCCAGAGATAATGGCTTTGAAATTAACTATATTTCAACTCCAAATCAAGGAAAGCATTGCGCAATAAATAAGGGAGTTGAAATAGCAAAAGGCCGTTTATTTTTTATAGTAGATTCAGATGATTATCTTGTTGATGCTGCAATAGAATTAATACTCAAAAAGGAGAAAGTATTGCCTGAGCAAGGCTTTGCGGGTCTGGCCTTTAATAGGGGATACAGTAACGACCACCTAATCGGTAAAACATTTTCAGATGATTATGTAGATGCTACTTCTCTAGAGAGACGTAAACATAACATTATAGGGGATAAAGCTGAGATTTTTTATACAGATATTTTAATTAAATATCCCTTTCCGGAATTTGAAGGTGAAAAATTTGTAACTGAAATGACCGTTTGGTATAAAATTGCAAATGACGGATATAAGCTTAGATGGTTTAATGATATTATCTATATATGCAATTATCTTCCTGATGGCCTGACTTCCAATAAAGCAATAGCAGTTAAAAATTTCAAGGGATATACACATTCTACTAAAGAAATCATGGGATACACTCTTCCTTTTATAGAAAAGTTTAAAATATTGGGAAGCTACACATATGCTGCTAGGAAGTATAATCTTTCATATGGTGAGGCAGCAAGAAGAGTGGGTGCAAACGGCATAATATTAGCTCTGGCAAGGTTAGGCTTTATATTCAAGAATTATAAAGTATTAAAGAGGTAGTTTTAAGCCTTTTTAAGTCCCGCAAATTTGCGTATAAAAGACCATAGTATTTGAGTGTCCGTTCTCCTGGTTAGTATCGTTTTTAATACAAGCACCGATATAAAAACTGTGAAAAGGGTAAACGCCCAAACTAAGAGCTGGCCATAGGTTACAATTGATTTTATGTGTGTGTTGAATATTGCTATGACACCTGCGCATAACAGAACGCTTATAGTTCCATCTACTGCATTTATAGTAAAAGATCTTCTTAAAATAAATTTATTGCAGTATCGTATGGTAACTATGCAGCGATATAACACGGATGTTATTACCCCGATCAACACACCATAGATTCCGAAATTAAAAACTAATACGAAAGATACAACAATATTGGTTATAGCTTCAAGCACGGCTTGACCCCGTGTCTCCTTGAAATGACCGGAAATACGGATGAGCAGAGCATAGGGTATCTCCAGGTTCATCAATACTTGAGCGATTGCGAATAAAATCGGAAGCCTTTCATCAATATAATTGATGTCGGTTATATTGGCGGTATAAAGTCGCAAAAATGGCAGGGTAAGCATATAGGCAGTTGCAAATGAAGCGTATACTACCTGAAAAAAATATATTTCAAAGCTGCTAAATAAGTCACGAAACCGTTTAAAATCTTCGTTATAGATCTGCCCTAGGCTAGCTTGCACTCCTCCGGGAAATAACTGCGGAATTGCGCTTACCTGTGAATAAATCATCATATAAACGGTATAAACACTTATTGTTTTTAAATCGGAAAAAAAGGTTAAAAGGAGTATGCCGGAATTCGCAAACAAAACGCCGGAAACTTGATGGATCATTACAGAAGCCCTGTGCCGGATAGAATGATAGTCCGGTTTTACCGATAAATTCAGCCAAGGGTACTTTTTCTTTATATATAAGTATATCATAATTGCTTGTAAGGAGCTTACCAAGGCGAAGGCCAACTGCACGATGATGATACTGTGACCATTTATCAAAAGGATTATCTTTACGGTATTTGAGAGAATGGAAATGATGGTGTTGACATTTGTTAATACATAGCTTCTATTGTCAGAAGATAATAAGATAGCGTATTTTCCTTGGACGAAGTAATTAAACAAATAAGGTGTTGCAGTCAATAATACAACAATACATACCGTTAGATAGGACATATCTGAATCTACGATAAAAGGATATATGAAGGCAAGAGCAAAGATGCACCCGGAGAAGTAAACGCCTATTTTCCTGTAATACCTGTTTGTTGCGGCCATTATCCCATTTGTCTGATCCCTGTTATTATAGGCTATACTCGCATATAGGGAAAAGGTTGAGGCACCGCCAACTCCAGCTTCCAGTAGATTAATATAAACAAACATGCTGGTTATTGAAGATATAAATCCGTTTATTTCAGAGCCAAGGCTTACAATCATAATCCTTGGCAAAATAACTACAAAACCAACAGTAGCTATTTTGTATACAATATTTGAGAGCATGTTCCAGAGCGCAAGTTTAGTTCGGCTCATTCCGGTTCCTTCTTTTAGTTAATAGTCCTTTGGTTTTCTCAAAAGCGTCTTTCCCAAGAATGCCTATTGCAGCTTGTCTTATTGCCATGAGCAGTCTGAAATATGTTTTAAAAAGCAAGCTGTTTTTCCTTCTTTGCTCCTCAGCGGAGCGCCATGATCCTGCAAAATGATGAACGATGTATGCTTCTTTGTCGTGTTTTCCACCGATAAGTGGGCGGGGACAAAAAAACTGCTCGGGGTAGATAGTAAGACCTTCAATTGTCTGAAGTGTATTATTTTGTAGTAATCCTTTTTTTACGTAAAAATCAGTTATAAAAGCGACATTTGTCGTAACATCATAAGTGCCATCGTCTTTAATAAATCGTTTTGTTTTATATAATTCCAATAATTCGTTAAATCCGGTAAAACCTTTTTCACATGCCATTATACACGTTGATAAGTATATATACGATTCAAATCCTGAGAAAGCCTTATGATTTAAGAACATATCCAGGGGTTGCAGAACCTCCACATCAGTATCCATATATATTCCACCATGATTAAACAGTGCATACAGCCTTACATAATCGGAAACAAAAGCAAATTTTTTTGCCTCGTATGCCTGTTTAACATATAAATTGGTGTTAATGTCAAAGTTGTTTTCATCCCACCTGACAATCTCGTAATCAGGTAAATATTTATTCCAACTATCTAAACACTTTATAGCTAATTCAGGCAACGGATTACCGCCAAACCAACAATAATGTATTATCTTTGGGATCATGCTTTAATCCTTTCTATGTTTCCTTTGTATCATTGTAGCATAAGTAATAAAAGAACACTATCTACTACCCTTGCAACATTTTAAGGATATATATAAAATAGTAATAGACAGGATACAGCAACCCAACTGTAAAACATTTTACATTGATTTTTCATAGTTCTACCCTTAAACTTTCAAAGGTAGGTGTTATTCTGATACTGTAAGAAATTAATCAACGAAAGGTGTGTGCATGATGAAAAAATTCATATCTGCAGTTCTTACAGTCACTATGATAATGGGTGCTACCTCGGTTGCTTTTGCGCAGCCAAAGGATAAAGCTTCAAAGACGGCTCCGGCAATTGTAACGACTAAGGTTGATGCAAAGACCTGTGCTACCCAAAAGAAAGATGATGAAAAGAAAACCGAGGTCAAGAAACCTGAAATTAAAGAGCAGGATAAAAAGAACGAAGATAAAAAAAATGAAGTAAAAAAGAATGAAGTTAAAAAAGATAGTCAACTGGATAAGTCAAAGCAATCTCTTATCAAGTCATGCGATGATATGATCGCCCAGATCACTAAGCTTAAGGGTTATATCATATCAAAAGAAGGTAAGTTCCTTGTAGAATTTAAGGACCAGGCGACAGGCGATGCCGTATTAAAGAGCATTGACGAAGCCATTAATAAGATCAATGATTATAAGAAGCGTATTAACGCTGCAACAGACTCAAAAGTGCTTAAGGATCTTAAGAAAGAGATTGAGAACAACTTTATTAAGCATCAGACTATTGTAAAGCGTATTACCGGCCTTACCAGTGCTGCCCGTTTAAAGACTGCCTATGATGAGACCAAAGCCCTGGTTGACAAGCTGGGAGCAGGTATCAATGCGATAAATATTACTAGTTCAAGCATAAAACTTGATGTGGAAGCTCTCAAAAAAGCTCATAAGAACATCACAGCTGAACTTGAAGAAGCTCGTCTGGATTACCTTGATGCCGTTGCCATGTTCTCATCAATAACCGACTCTACGAAGGCAGATAAAAATTTTAAGGCAGCCAATGCTAAACTTATGGAAGCAAAAGACGGGCTTCATGATGTATTAGTTGAAACCAAGCAACTGCTTGTCAAGATTAAGACGGGAGTACATAAGGAGATTGGTGCTATTAAGATAGACGTTGACGATGATGATGATAAAGATGACGATCATGATCATGATAAAGACCACGATGATGAGGACGACGACTAATCCTTAGCAAGGGAGGAAGACATGTCCAAGACCATCAAAAAATATATAGCTATAATAACCTTGGCGGGTATCTTATTGACACCCGCCTGTTCTAATAAGGATAAAAATATTGATCTTGATGCTTCAGGAAATGATGTAACAGCCACTTCATCCCCTTCTGATCTGCCAGGAGGAGAGGGGAACGGTAATACTACTCAAGGCGGCATTGCGACTGATGGTACAGAAGGGACACAAAAGCCTCAGGAAACCGAGGAATCCATTAAGGTCATTACCAACGATGAGGAGCTGGAAGAATACTTCAACTCTATTACTGACGAAGAGATTGAAGAGCTTTTCAAGATCATCGAAGGTATTGATATTTCAAGTGACATCAACCCTGATGCCGACCCCGGATTTGGTGACATTGTAATTCCATAAGACCCGCTATCCGCAAGAAGCGTACCATAGGGAATCCTTCCAAGGTGCGCTTCTTTTTTCAATGAAAATATCTATATCACCTCCATTTGCTATTAACTGTTGGATAAATGTCGAGGAAATAGAGGGGCAATATCGTAATTGTGTAAAAACTGTGAAAATACTATTACAAAACGATTTCACGGCTACTAAGAAATTGTCGTCTTGATTTACTTAAGGAACCTCATATAATGAAACATAAGATATATAAACAATTATAGACTCTTACCACGTTTTCATTAAGGAATGAGATCGTATGTAAATTGACACAGAAAATAATTTTGTATGTAAGTCATATAGGGCAAGCGATGAGACATATACTTTCATTTGGGTACCTTGGTATATGAGGAGCGAGTGGTGCAACCGGCCAGTAAAGTAATTTGCAGCTGGTTTTTTTGTAGCCAAAATGGGCTTAAAGAGATTAATGTATTATTCCGGAGGCAAACTTGACTAAACAGATATTAAATAGAATCAGAATGAGATATGGACCCTTTGAGCTCAACAGAGTTTTGGTCCTATTCAGATATGCTTCGTTTGCAGTAACCTCTCTTTTCTTTTTGATTGGAGGAACAGCTCATTCTTCTGGGAGGAAGATGTTTATCGTTTGCTGCATTGGCATATCCTCTGTGATGCTTAATCATCTATATAGTCATTACCTGAGTAATGCCCGATTTGTGGTGCCGCTTTTAATGATTGAGACGGTTTTTAACGCATTTCTATTAATACCGTCAGGAGGGCTTGCCAGTCCATATATTTGGTATTCTCTTAATACGATTTTAGTAGGAGCAGTGGCATTAAAGAGAAAGCTTTACTGCTGGGTGAATCTGCTTATTTACTTATTCAGCTCAATATGGGTCTTTTCAAGGTTCATGGGTGTTAAAACAATTTTGACGCTTCAAACGGAGTCCAATTTACTGATAAGTCTTGTTTTGATAACAGGAGCCGTACAATTATTGGCCAGCTATAACAGAAAAATAGAGGAGAAAAACTCGACCCTTGAGAAGAAAAACCATGAACTCTTATTGGCCAATAATCAAATAAGCAAGTCCATGAGCGCTACAATGGAGCTGTATCTGGCGATTCATTTATTATCTGCCCAGGAGAATCAAAACAATCTTACCAACATCATATTGAGATATATATTAAGAATAACAAAATCAGAAACAGTGTTCTTTGTAAAGAATGGGAACGACCGGCAGCCGATTATCGAAACATCCATCCAATCAGATACTAATGAGATAAACCGCCTTAGGCTAGGGCTTTCAGAGCACTTCAAAGAAGTAAGCAGCATGAATGCCATTGATTATTTTAAACTTGACAATAAATCATGGATGGTTGCCCCGGTTAAGTGTCATTTTGAGATTTATGGTGTCATTGGTGTGGAGGTAACTCATTCCTCAGATAACCAGGAGCATCAGGAAAGGGAAAAACAACTCATCTTCTTATCGGAGTTGAGTACGATAGTCCTTGAAAAAGCTGAACTGGAACAAATAAATAAGAGGCTTTTGATAAATGAAGAGCAAAATCGAATTGCCAATGAGATACATGATGGTGTGCTTCAAAAGCTTTTTAGTATTTCATGCGGAATTTATGGTTTGACTAAAAGGTTTGGTTCAATGAATGCCAGGAAGGCAGAAACGGAGCTTACAATCATTCAATCCTCGCTCAACAGTGCTATGAGCGACCTGCGATCAACAATCTATGGGTATAGTTGGAAGAAAAACGGCGTTAATGATTTTATTCAGGACATCCAACGAATGATAGACTCGATTAAAAGGTTCCATGAGGTTGAAATCGATTTTAAGCCCAAGGATAATTATGAATTACTTTCTACGGACCACAAAACGGCTTTTTACAGGATTATCTGTGAAGGGATAGGGAATGCTTTACGGCATGGAAAAGCCGGACATATCGCCATAGAGCTGGCTGTGGGTATCCGCGATGTCGTGCTTCAAATTACAGATAACGGAACAGGCTTTGACATTAATGGGACTGAAAAGGCCAACGATATGGGGATGGGAATTAAAAATATGCAGTTGCTGACCCAGTCCCTCAAGGGAAGCATTCGGATAAATAGCACCCTTGGCAAAGGAACGTCTATAAACATTAAAGTTCCTGTTGATCTCAAAACCGGAATATATAAGGAGGATATTGTATGAGGGTATTGGTTGTTGATGATCATCCCTTGGTCAGAAAAGGAATAGCTTCAACCCTGGCCTTTGAATCAGACATTGAGGAAGTACTGGAAGCGTCCGGCATTGAGGAAGCCATGGCCATGATATCCAAAAGAAAGCCGGAGATTTCCATTATCGATATAAATCTTGGAAGGGAAGATGGCCTTGAAATTGTGAAGAAATCCAGACAGAGCCATTTGGAGTCCAAATTCCTTGTTTTAACCTCTTCCTCCAGGCGGGAGGATTTTGAAAGGGCTCAGAGCATGAATGTGGACGGCTATATTCTTAAGGAGGCCTTTACAGACGACATCATTTACGCTTTCAAGGTCATTATTCGCGGGTTGAAGTTCTATGACCCAGCCGTCATGCAATATAAATTCAGGTCCCCGGAGAAAACCTTGTTCGACGAACTGACCGACAGAGAATTGGATGTATTGAAGGATCTTGGCCGCGGCTTGAGCAACCGGCAAATTGCAAAGGACCTGTATATCTCCGAGCATACCGTCAAAAAGCATGTAAGCGCCGTATTGGGTAAGCTTGGACTGAGCCACCGCACGGAAGCGGCGCTGTTGGCCAACAGAGAATTAAGCATAAGTGTTCATTAAGACCATAATTGTATTTTTAAATAGAGGAAGAGGTGGCGGAAAGTGAAAAAAAAGGGTGCTCATACAAAAATCATCATGCTGTCAGTAATACTGTTTATGAGCGTACTAGGCATCAGCTATGCAAGCTGGAATGATTCTATCGACGCGGGGGTGGGTGTTAATACAGGAACGTCAGGACTTATAATTCACGGCTATAGTGAAGTTGAACCGGAAGAGGGAATTAATATCCGGAACTTAGAGATAGAGGGTAATACGGCATCTATAACCGCGGAAATGAATCAAGGCTATCAAGGATTATTAACATTGCTGGTACAAAATACGGGAAGCGTTCCTGTTAAAATTTTAGATCATACCATTAGTCCCGGTGATGAACCCATAGAAATAGATGTATCAATATATGACGGTTTTAAAGAATTGCAGCTTGACTATATTTTGTTTAATAACTCTGACAGCTGGCGAAAGAGTCTGTACATCACGCTTGAGCAGCTGGAACCCCAAATCAGCACACCTGACGCCATCACTTTAGATGAAGAAGAAACCAATATCACAACGCCTGAAGTTATTGTACTTGGAGAGGAATAGCTTAGGCTAAGATGGATTGCGGTATGAAAAAGAAGAGAGAGTACTCACCGACACGACCGTCTGGAGTATCGTGCTTTATATTGATAGGATTAGTGATAGGTTATTACCTGATGGATAACCTATCACTGTTTTCCTTTCTGGATTATAAGCTTTACAACGGTATTATAAAGTCCGGCTATTGGTGTACCGTTATGTTGATAGCGTGGCGGTATCCCAGAGTCAGACCCAAATCCAGGCTTAGATTGAGGGATAATATCTATTTCCGCGCAATTATATATGCAAGCGTATATGTTGTGTTATGGTTTGGTGCCGGTGTTGCAGATGGGTTTGGTAAAAATCCCTATGATCTTTCTTTTTATGGTATAATCACCAATTTGATTGTGTTTGGAACAATGCTAATGGCTAAGGAGCTTATAAGGAGTCATCTGGTCAATAACGCGGCCAAAGAAGAGAGTTATCTGGTATTCATGCTCATCGCCTTTTTCTTTACAGCAGTGAGTTATAACCTCAATCAATACATAGGCTTCAAAAGTTTAGAGGATTGGGTCAAATTTTTAGCTGAGTTTTTTGTCCCCGAGCTATCCAAGAATCTGATGGCAACCTATTTGGCCTTTATAGGAGGGCCTGTAGCGTCACTTTGTTATGTAGGAATCATAAATGCTGCCAATTACTTCTTTCCTATTCTGCCGGATTTAAAGTGGATTACGGGTGCTTTCATCGGCATTATGTGCCCTGTCTTTTCTTTATTGGGAATGCAAAATTTTTATCAAAAGCATCAGAAGATTAACAGAAAGAGCATGACTGAAAAGGGAACCTCTTTAAGCTGGATCATGACCTGTGTATTTTCCATAGGAATGGTTTGGTTCGCTGTTGGCGTATTTCCTGTTTATCCGTCGGTCATTGCAACAGGCAGCATGGAGCCGTTGATTATGCCGGGAGATATGATACTGGTCGAGAAAATCCTTAAGGAAGAAGATATTGGCTTATTAAAAGAAGGTGACATCATACAATTCAAAAGGGAAAATATATTGATATCTCATCGCATCGTTGAAATAGTGGAAGAACAAAATGCCAAGAGCTTTCGGACTAAGGGGGATAATAATTCTGCTGTAGATGCCATGCTCGTCAAGCCTGAATTTATTAAAGGAAAAGTAACCTTTGTCGTACCTAAGATAGGATGGCCGACCCTTTTGCTCAAGCGAAGACAAGATGAACCCTTATTGGAATTGGGTTCCAGATGATTCGGACACATTGCTGATATTCGCTGACTTATAAAAAAAGATAAGCCGACCATTTTTAGAGGGTCAGCTTATCTTAAAATCGGTAAAGGCTTTCGCTTAATTGACCTGTGTGAAATTCAATGCTAAGTTAAATCTGGTTGTCTCAAGCTCAAAATCATCGCCGGTAATTGTAGAAGGCATTAAGATTTGATAATTCGGTTCCTCAGTTTCATTAACGATAATGTTTCTGGTTGTGAGCATGAGTATTTCACCGGGTTGTATCACAATGTTTTTAAGAGCTTCTGTTAAACCGGTTGCAAGATCACTGACATTGTTTGCGTCCACCGGTACAATGTCCTCATAAGAGAAACCAAATATGGTTTTCCTTACTATCCGGTCAAACTTATAATTGAGTGCATTGGCAAGAGCTTCATTCTGTGTGATTGTCCCGACAACATTGGTGATCTTGGCAGGAACCGAACCTGTATTCTTTACAAGGAAGTCCAGGGAGGCACCGGCTCCAGGATAGAAATTGCCAATTACAAAATCAATACTCTGACCGCCTTGAGCTATGACAGCACTGCTGCTTACCAAATCAGAATGGTCTCCGCTGATATAGCCATCATCCCAATCATCTACATCGGACCTGCAAATGAACTTAACATCCAGGTTGCCGGCTGTAACGGTATTGTTGATTGTCAGGGTCTGATCCCAATAGGCGTAACCGGCGCCTACCAGCATAATTGAAATAGCAAGTACAAGAGCCAAAAAACGAGTTTTTTTCATGTTCATTCTCCTTCTCAATATTTAAAGTTTTCAAAGTGCCCATTAATGCTACAAACAAAAAACTGGTTTGCCGGCTTAATAAGCTTTTTGTTCGACACACAACAGCTATAATTTTAGCCTTGATTGATGCCGGTTTCCTCACACCAAATGATAAATTCCACTTATGCGACCGGTCTATTTTAAGTGGTACATTCCACTTATTGAACTGGTACTTTTTAACCAGATATAAAAAGAGTAAATATTACCCAGACAAGCAGAAAAATGATTCATTCCTGTATAATGTTGAAGTAAAAGTCTGCAATTGCTTTGGGAGGTAAGCTGCATATGGAACTGAAAAAAAATTTAAGGACAGCACTTATAGTCATAATAACAATCTTAGTGCTTGTCTTATCCTATATTTTTATCAGTGAGCTTGTGACCCCACATTTCGGAGAGGAGAAGAAAACACTATTCAGATGCGAAAATAAAGCAGATGCCAAGTACCAGGTAATCCTGAAGCCAAACTTACTCTATGAAGAGCAAATCCTGGATGAAGGCCAGTACATCATTAGTCAGTATGTGGATTCTATAAAAGCTTCCTACACTTATGCTTATAAAGGAGAAAGAAAGGCTGCCATTACAGGTGATTATGAGATTACGGGAGTACTGGAGGCCTATTCCGGAGAGGCTGAGAAAAAAGTTGTAATCTGGAATAAGAATTATGTTTTTTTGCCGAAAACACAAATTGAGCAAAAAGAAAGCGATTCCTTCAATATAAATAAAGAGATCAACCTTGATCTATCTCAATTCAATGAATTTATTCAGATGGTTGTCGCCGAATCCAAGATCAATGCAAGCACTCAATTGACTATTAATATGAATGTACATATAAAAGTGATGACGGATAATGGAATAATTGAAGAGAGCTTATCACCAAGCCTGATGATCCCGCTTATGAGCAGTTATTTTAAAATAAGCGGACTTCCCAGTGAAGACAAGCCAAGAGTAATTGAGGAGACCGTCAAACGGCCTCTTCCCGTTAATTATGGGAAGGTTTATCTCTTCATTGCGGGTGATGCCTTATTACTCATTCTCTTGGTATTTATCTTATTCTTTACCCGATCAAAAGAGGTTGATTTAAGGGAAAAGTTGCTCACGCAAATATTTAAGAAGCATGGAGACCGTATGGTTGCTTTAAAAAGTAGAATATCTGAGGCCTATGAGCTTAAATATGAAGTAAGATCAATTGAAGACTTGGTTCGCATTTCCGATGAAATCAATAAGCCGATAGTGTATCAGCTTAATGAGGTTGCAAATCATATAGGCACATTTTATGTCCTAAACCATCAGGAGATGTATTTCTATAAAATTGAAGACACAGCCAATATACCAAGAAAGTATTACTCGGATGAGACAAATGCCATTATTCAATCTGTAGATGACAAGGAATCCTCTATCGCAGGTATACTTATTGACCATTCAAGATAAGTCTTTTGTGGTAATTTTAATAAACCATAGAAGGAAGATGAAACGAGCTAAAACAGATACGATTTAATTAGTATCTATACGCATATATATGATGCTAAGCATCATACCGCAGCTGATAAGTATATGAAGGGATAGTAATATGGGCAGTAAAAAGACCGGAATGGCTGTTTATCTGATATTGCTGTTGTTATTTTTAACCCTCATTACCAGCATATCCTTTGCCTGGGTTATTAACGAGCCGTTGGTATCAGGCCCTCAGCAAGGAATGGATATAGCTTTTATCAACGATGCCGGTGCTAAAGTGACAGACCCCGTGCTCAGTGAAGGCAACGCCTATCCGGGCTGGTCTAAGACTTCGGTTATAAAGATCAAGAATTTTGGAATGAGAGCCAGGTATAAGCTGGGCCTTGATTTTGTCTATGATCCGTCACAGCCCTGTTTGGCTGATGTTTTGAGCTTAAAGACAATCAAAAACGGCACCCAAAGTGAATATAGGCTTTTGGATTTCATAAAGGCTCCTTTGATTGATACAACCGAAATAAACGGGGGTGCTGTCCATGAGCTTACTGTCGTCCTTGCAATGGACGAAAGCGCGGGGAATGAATATGAGAATCTTAGTCTTGATATAAAATTGATTTTATATGCCGAACCCATGGGCGAATCCCACGAGCCCGATCACCAAAACGGTGGCAATGATGGCGGCACAACAGTCGTTGTTACGCCCCAGGCCACTGTAACCCCAACCCCGGAGCCTACCCCGGTGGTTGTAATACCTGAGCCTGAGAATCCCGATCCCCTGCCCGATGAAAGCAGTGAACCGGATCAAGTTATTATTCTTAACGAGGAAGTTCCTCAGGGTACGAGTCTTCCCAAAACAGGGGGCATACCGGCGGCATTACCCATAGGAGCGGGAATTCTGCTTGTCTGTTCGGGGTATCTTTTAAAACGCAGAAGAAATGGGGTAACAAAATAAAATAATGAGGCCACTGACGATAGAAGATGGATATACCCAAAAGTTTGTTGATTTTCGGGTGTGTCCATTTCTTTTTACGCACCTCCACTAACGGGCCGAGTCTTGTGGTGCGCTGCCCAAGGCGCACACCTCTTTTTAACGGGTCGAGCCATGCAATAAGGGGTATATTAAAGATATACAGTGCATGAGGAGGTTCTTCCATGAGAATTGTGATAATAGGTGCGGTGGCGGCCGGAACGTCCGCAGCAGCCAAAGCAAGACGTAACAATAAGGACGCAGAGATTGTCATATATGAAAAAGACAGCTTTATCTCCTATTCAGGCTGTGGTATGCCTTACTATTTAGGCGGTGTGTTTGAAGACCCCGGCGAGCTGACACCAAGAAACCCTGAATTCTTTAAAGCCAAGTACAATGTCGATATTTTTATCGCCCATGAGGTACTCTCCATTGATCCGGCACAAAAAACCCTAGATATCAAGAAGCTTGACACCGGGGAAGTCTTTACCGATAACTATGACATCCTTGTTTTAGCTACCGGTGCAAGAGCAGTGATCCCTCCCATAAAAGGTGTGGAGGCGGGTCATGTTTTTACACTGCGAAGCATTGTGGACATGAATAAGATAAAAGCCTTTATGGACACGCATTCCCCCAAAAACATCGCAATCATTGGCACAGGCTTTGTCGGCCTTGAGGTCTGCGAGAATTTAAAAGTCCTCGGCATGGAGGTCACAATGCTTGAAAAATTGCCCCAGGTAACGCCGGGGCTTGACAGTGATATGGCGGTATACGTAAAGGATCATCTGGAGAAAAACGGGGTTAAGGTTCTGACCAATGCTTCTGTTACAGAAATCACTGAAAACAGTGTGCTTTTATCGGATGGTAAAGTCATAAAGGCCGACATGGTGCTTGTATCAACGGGTATACGACCCAATGCCGAGCTGGCCGATCAGGCCGGTATCGCACTTGGCGTGGCCGGTGCCATTAAGGTTAATAATAAAATGCAAACCAGTATTAATAATATTTATGCATGTGGTGATTGCACCGAACAGGTTCATGTGGTGACAGGAAAGCCTGTTTATCGTCCTTTGGGTTCCACAGCCAACAAAACCGGAAGGATTGCCGGTGACAGTATAACGGGCGGCAATCTGGAGTTCAGGGGAATCTTGGGAACGGGTATCTTTAAAATCTTTGACATGACGGTGGCCCAAACAGGCCTGTCGGAGCGGGAAGCATTGGAATTGGGATATGATACTGCAGTAGGCCGCACTATTATACCTAACAAGCCGGAATACATGGGTGGCAAAAAAATAGTCATTAAAGGCATTGCCGACAGAACCAGCGGGAGGCTGCTGGGTGCTCAAATCGTGGGTTATGAAGGGGTAGATAAAAGGATTGACGTATTTGTGACGGCCATTTCCTTTAAAGCAAAGGCCGAGGATCTTTTCCATTTGGATCTGGCCTATGCGCCTCCTTTTTCCACCGCCAAGGATCCTGTCATGTATACCGGTATGATACTGGATAACGATATCAATAAAGGCCTTCCCGAGTAAACAATTTTTTGGACATATACGGAAACTGTTACTTTTTAGGACAGCTATCTGTTTTTGTCCATATACCCGGATACATGCTTTGGCTATAATCATATGAGGATAGCAGCAAGGAGGTATGTGGGGTGAAACAATCAAGTATAACGAAAATAATGATAGAAACCGCCATAAATAAGACTCTTGATGATATAGAGAATAACCCGGAGCGAAGTATTCGCAATTTGGTGGATTTGGGCAGCAATTTCGCCAAGGGCGAGTTTCAAAGAAGGTTTTTTGAAAGGGCCATGGCGGTTTTGGAAAACGAAGACAGCCATTACTATGCATTGGCCAAGAAAATGGTGTTTGGAACCGACAGAGCCAAGCTCAAAGCCTTTGGCGTTAATATAGGATTCAACAGTCTGACACTGGGATCGGAGATCATTCGGAAGAAAGAGGCCCAGTGCGGCTACAATATTCCCTGGGCCATAACCATTCACGCCAGTGAAACCTCGGGCGTCCTTTCAAAAGAGATCATCCAAAGGGTTATAACTCAGGGAAAAGGAGAGGGGATTTTCTCCTATTTATTTGATATCAAGGCAAACGCAGCCTTTTTGCCAGAGCTGTGCACCATCATAAAAGACGAGCCCCATTGTGCTTTTGTTGTTTATATGGAGCCCTCGGTGCTTCTTGATAGAACAGCAAAGGAATTAATGGCGTTAAAAAATGTCATGATTTCGGTTCATTCAGAGGGCAGGGGTCTTGCCGATGCTGTGGATGCTCTTAAAAAGAACCGTTGCTTGTGGGGCGTACATCGCTATTATGCAGATTCTGAGGATGCAGAGCAAATTTGTTCCGGAAAATGGATAAGTGAAATGGCGGATTTCGGCTGTGTGTTTGTATTTGCTTTTGCCACACCGGATTGTCCAATAGATTTATGCCGTGATGTTAATGCGTATATTATGGATGTCCGAAGCCGGCAAACAGCACCGGCATTTGTCATGGACTACTATACCGACAACCTGTTTATCGATAAAATTATATCCGATGATTCATGCTTTATGGGAATAGCTTCCGATGGGACCATAACCGCCTGTGAGGAGTTTTATGAGCAGAAAACGGATCAAAGCATACTGAACGCGTCGCTTTCGGATATTCTCAGCAGACACAATTTAAAGGGAAAACCTAATCCGTCTCATGGGAAATGATCATAGAAGTCACACCGCTAGCCGCTTTTTTAAGCAGTGCCACATATTCCTTGGGAGGCAGTGAGGAATCCCTGGATAACCATTTTTCAATGGATATAAGGAAGGCGTCGGTAAAAAACTCGGCAAAAAAGGACCGGTCCTTGTCAGCGGGAAAATCCTCCTCAAGATAGGTCATGATGATGGGTTCCAAGACCTCGCTGAAGTATCCCCGGAATGAATTTTGTCCGGATATTTCAAGAGCTTTTACATAGAAGCTCCTGTTGTTATATAAATAGCGGCAGATATCCTCAAAGAGATCCCAGCCGCTCTCATAGCTTTTACCGTGTACGGTTTCAACAAATTCGGTGTAGTATATCCAGTTTACGAGATCGTATTTGTCCCTGAAATGGTAGTAAAAGCTTTTGCGGTTCATCTGGCATTTGTCGCAGATATCGCCTACGGTTATTTTTGAAAACGAAACCTCAGCCATAAGGTCTTTTATGGCCTGGGCAAGAGCTTTTTTTGTGATTCCCGAATCCGGCATGGGTTCACCACCTTTACTGGGTCAGCAAGAATAAGGTTATCATAAATAAGTATATATAATATTAAGCCGATTTCAATTACCATTTTGGGACAATAATCGGTTTTTGTCCAAAAAAGTAACACATTCGGAATTTTACCCGATGCCCTATTTATTGGTATCAGATATACTAAAATTATTAAATTGCAGGAGGTACAGATTTTGATATCCCACAATCAAAAGCTAGATGAAATAATCAGTTTACTGGGAACAAACACGAATACCGGGCTGACCATGGAGCAGGTTTCTGAAAAACGACAGAAGTTCGGTGAAAACAAGCTGCGTGAGAAAAAGAAAAAGACAAATCTGCAGCGCTTTTTTGACCAGTTCAAGGATGTAATGATTCTCATCCTTATCGCCGCAGCTGTTGTTTCCTTTGTGGTGGCCTGTGTGGAAGGGAACACCAAGGAATTTTTCGAACCCGCCCTGATTCTCCTAATCGTTATTATAAATGCCGTTATGGGTGTCTTACAGGAGAGCAAGGCTGAAAAAGCCCTGGATGCCTTAAAGAATATGAGCGCACCTCATGCCAGGGTTATCCGCGGAGGCAGTGAACAGGTTGTCAATGCTTCTGAGCTTGTCCCCGGCGACATCATCCGTCTTGAAGCGGGAGATTTTGTTCCGGCAGATGCCAGGCTCATCCGTTCGGCCAGCTTGAAGGCTGAAGAATCCGCTTTAACCGGTGAATCGGTTCCCTCTGAAAAGGATGCCGATGCCCAGGTCGAGGAAAACGCACCTGTGGGTGATCGCACTAATATGGTCTTTTCCGGCTGCGGCATCACCTACGGTACTGCAACGGCTGTAGTTACCGCAACGGCCATGGATACTGAAATGGGTAAAATCGCCAACCTTCTTGAAGGGGAGGAGGAGGGGCAGACGCCGCTTCAGCAGAAGCTGTCGTCTCTGGGAAAATATCTTGGCATCGCTGCTCTTGTTGCCTGCGTCGTCATCTTTATCGTCGGCCTTCTGGAAGGAATGGCCATCATAGAAATATTTATGATCGCGGTTTCTCTTGCCGTTTCAGCCATTCCGGAAGGGCTTCCGGCCATAGTCACCATCGTCCTTTCCATCGGCGTACAGCGTATGGTTAAGAAAAATGCCATCATCCGCCGGCTTCCTGCTGTTGAAACCCTGGGAAGCGCATCGGTGATTTGCTCGGATAAAACAGGAACCCTCACCCAGAACCGCATGACCCTTGTAAAAGCCTATGTTGATGGTACCGGTAAAATGGAGGATATCACCTCCGAAAACTCGGAGGACGTGAAGAAGCTTCTCATGTACGGTACTTTGTGCTCCAACGGCTCGGTTCTTTTCGAGGGAGACAGGGAACAGCATGTAGGGGATCCCACCGAAACCTCCATCGTTCTGGCAGCCCATAAAAACGGCATGCCCAAGGAGGAGCTGAACAGGCAGTACCCGCGTCTTGGTGAAATTCCCTTTGATTCCGACCGAAAATTAATGACCACCATCAACAAAATCAATGATAAGCATATTGTCATCGTCAAGGGCGCTTTTGACGTGTTATCAGCCAAGTGTATCAGGGGCGATATTGAGGCGGCCTCGAAAATCAATGCCGAAATGAGCACCAATGCCCTTCGCGTCCTTGCCGTAGCCTATAAGGAAATAGACAGCGTTCCTGCCGTACCCACTATCGAGGAACTGGAAAAGGATCTTGTTTTTGCGGGACTTGTGGGCATGATTGACCCGCCTCGTCCCGAAGCCAAAGAGGCTGTTGCCACCTGCCGCAAAGCCGGTATCAAGCCCGTTATGATCACTGGCGATCATGTTATAACCGCCTCGGCTATTGCCAAAGAGCTGGGTATTCTGCGCGAGGGAGACAAAGCCATTACGGGTGTTGAGCTGGATGCCATGTCCGATCCGGAGTTCGATGCCCAAATCGAGAGCATATCGGTTTACGCCCGGGTTTCTCCAGAAAACAAAATCCGCATTGTCCGGGCATGGCAGCGCAAGGGACAGGTGGTTTCCATGACCGGCGACGGTGTCAATGACGCACCTGCGCTGAAAGCTGCCGACATCGGCTGCGCCATGGGTATTACAGGTACCGATGTGGCCAAGGGAGCAGCCGATATGACCCTGACCGACGATAATTTTGCCACCATTGTGGATGCCGTCAGAGAGGGCAGAGGCATTTATGCAAACATCAAAAAAGTAGTGGGCTTCCTCTTGGGTACTAATATCGGTGAAATTTTGACGGTATTCTTCGCCATGATCCTATGGCACAAGACACCTCTTGTGTCCATGCAGCTTCTTTGGATCAACCTTGTCACCGACAGCCTGCCAGCTATTGCCCTGGGAATGGAAAATGTCGAGTCGGATATCATGAATAAGAAGCCCAAGCCCAAGGATGAGGGTATTTTTGCCCACGGCCTTGGCCTGCGCGTGGTACTTCAGGGCTTTATGTTCGCCGCCCTTACCCTGATTGGCTTCAGGATAGGTGAAAATGTCACCGGCGATCTGGTTGGCGGCCAAACCCTGGCGTTTATGATTCTGGCGTTCTGCCAGATTGTTCAGGCCTTTAATATGCGCTCGACTCACTCTCTCTTTAAAATCGGTGTGTTTACCAACCGTAATCTAAACGGAGCCGCTTTGATTTCGACGCTGCTCATGTCACTGGTTCTGTTTACGCCCTTGTCCACGGCCTTCGGGCTTATGACACTTACGCCTTCCCTCTATCTTATCGGTTTGGGACTGGCATTTGTTCCTCTGCCGGTCATGGAGCTTTTCAAGGCTCTGGGGCTTGTGGAGCATGAAAAGTAGGAAATCTCAGCAACAACAAAAAGAGGGTCTGCGGATTTTTACGAATCTGCAGACCTTTTGTTAATGTGACTTGGTATTATTCCCCAATATTGTGATCGCACCATTAACTATCAAATACACCGCTACTACTACCGACCCCGCTATGTCCATATAGTACGCAACCGCGGAAGCGGGGGAAACGGCAACAGTGACAAGTGCAGAGCTTACGCAAATATCTACGAGAGCTTTTGCGCGATATAACCTGCTTTGAACAGCAAGTATCGCGTTTGGATGAGCTTTATTCAAATTTCGGTATCTGAACCAGAACCATGAATTTGTAATAACACCGAGTATTGCTATAACAAGGCCTGGTATCACATTGCCTTTCTGACCGCTGTTCGATAAAAATGCAACTAACACCATAGCAGAACCACTTAAGCACATCGCTGCACCAACACAGAGATTGGCAATGCGCTCAAGCTTCGCTTTCTTTATTGCCTCTCCTGCATCGTCCTTATGCGTAATGCGGAACACAATCCAAGAAACAACAATTGCAGCAAGCTCTGCTGTACGGCGGATGAAATCCGCAAGCTGCGTGGACGACCTTCCGAGCAAGAGCCCAATGCCAACAACAATAGGGCCGGGAGAGCTCAATACCACAGATGCGAGCAGAGTTCGTTCGCCGGAGTGGGATTTCATAGCATCATACCTCCCCACAACCACGTAAGCGGGATAATAACGGTTGCTGCCGCAAACGGACAGGTTACCGTATCAAATCCACGGAGAGTGTAGAGCTCTACAACCGCGCAGACTGCCGCTGCAAGCGCAGAGATTGGTATGTATCCGTGCCATGGCAGACCACCCCGAAGCAGCAATACTACGATAACCGATAAAAACGACACAGCAAACATCGCGAGAGTTCCCTCAATGCTCTTGCGTCCTTCAATAAGCTTCCCTTCAAGAAAGTGCTGCCCATACCGTTTTCCGACCAATGCTGCCGCCCCGTCGCCAAAGCCCCACGCAAAAATACACGCAAGGACAAGCATCTTATCACCAAGCCAGCCCCAGCAGATACCTATCATTGCGGCGAACATGCCAAATACAAGTATCAGACTGTGCTTTATCTCGCCTTTCTTACGTTCCGCAAGCAGTTTCGAGTAGCCCTTAATCCGTTCCCCCAGTGCGAGTATCGGAAATACTATAGCAGCGAACACAACCGCCGCCAGCGCAGACACCCACCAGGTGCGGAACGCGTAAACCCATACAAACAGCGAAAAAAGGAGAATGAGATGTAATGTCTTGCGAAAAACCTCAATCGGCATGTTGACAAATCTGCGAAGCAATAATGCACATGATGCACATACAACGAAATAGCCAGTTAAAAAAGCAAAGCCTGTAAAGAATTCTTGAATCATTTTTTAACCTCCACAGCATGGAGATTATCAGACACGTGGCTAATCAATAGGGCCAGGCGTTTGAATTCCGCTTCCGGGATGTCTCTTTTCACAATCTCATAAACACCATTATACGCATTTTCAATACTCCCGCCTATATCGATAGCCTTCTCGGTCAATAGGATACGATACGCCCGCGCATCATTTGGATGATGCTCTCGTTTTACATAGCCTTTCTTGACAAGGGAATCGACAGTCCGTGAGATTGCCGCTTTTCCGACATCAAGCCGCTCCGTCAATTTTTCTTGTGTCAGCCCATCATTATTAGAAAGTAAATGGAACAGGATGTCCCCTTCCGCGCTCGTGAGGTTCAGCGGCTCCAGTTCAGAGTTGACGATTTGTCTTGCAGAGCGCAGAATCGATTTCATGCTTATCCAAAATTCTCGTATTGTAGGCATAGCGAATTCCTCCAGGCTGCATACTAACAAAGTCAATAATAGCACAACATAGTTGACACATCAACTATGTTGTGCCTGCTCTATTTTGGAAATAGTGCCACGCCTGCGCTTAAGAGTTTCTCAGGCAATCGGCCGTAGGGGTTGACGCTTTTTCCAACATTTCAAGGGGCGTCCCTGCAAATACAACCTGCCCTCCGTTTTTCCCGCCCTCGGGGCCCAAATCGATAATCCAGTCGGAGGCTCTGATAACCTGCTGGTTGTGTTCCACGACAATGACAGTGTTTCCCGAATCCACAATGCGATTGAGAAGCAATAGAAAATTCTCAACATCTGCCGGATGCAGGCCGGTGGTAGGCTCATCCATCAGATACAAGCTGTGTCTGCCGGTATTGCTAATCAGTTCCTTGGCTAATTTTAAACGCTGGCCTTCGCCGCCGGATAGGGTTGTCAGGGTTTGGCCAAGCTCTAAATAACCTAATCCTACGTCAAAGAGCAGCTTTAGAATTCTATGGACTACAGGGTGTTTATTGAAGGTAGAAAGCGCCTCTTCAACTGACAGATGGAGAATGTCCTTTATGGTGAACCCTTTGTATTTGACAGATAAAACCTCGTCGTTAAACTGGTTTCCACCGCAAACGGGACACACCGCTTCTATGTTTTCAAAAAACAGCATATTGCTTATGACATGCCCCAGGCCCTCACAATTTTCGCAGCGGCCCCCCGGTGTATTAAAGGAAAAATGCTTGGCTGATAGCCCTTTATCCCGGGATTCCTTCAGCCCTCCGAAGATTTTTCTAATCTCCGTGTATACCTCGGAATAGGTGGCAACATTTGAGCGCTTCATTCGGGTAATGGCAGACTGCTCTATCGTGACAATTTGGTCGAAGCATTCAGTTCCGGATATGATGTTGCTTTCAGCTTGTTTTGTCTTTCCTGATTTTGCTAGCACCTCAAAGACTAATGTGGATTTTCCTGAGCCCGAAACGCCTGTAACGGAAATTAGGCATCCAACCGGGAAACTAACGTCAATATGCTTTAAATTATACAAGTCGGCATTTTTAATCCGGATTTGCTCGCCGGTTCCCTTTCTGAGCTCTTTTCTATACTGTGGTTTTTCTCTCAAGTAAAGCCCTGTTGCCGAAGCTTCCAGCTTTTTGATTTCCTCTAGTGTCCCTGTCCCAATGATTTTACCGCCATGCTTTCCGGAGCCGGGGCCGATATCCACGATATAATCGGCTTCCCGCATAACATCCGGGTCATGCTCAATGATGATGACGGTATTGCCCAAATTCCGCAGCTTTTTCAGTATGGTGATCATTCCCTGGGTATCCTTGGGATGCAGGCCAATGGTGGGTTCATCCATGATATAAATGATGCCTGTCAAATCCGAATCCAAAGCGGCAGCCAGCTTTACCCTTTGAAGCTCGCCGCCGGACAAGGTAATGGTTTGACGGTCAAGAGAAAGATATCCCAGCCCGACATTCAGAAGCCTCTGGATCTTTGTTTTCAGATCTAGTAAATAGGATTCCACAAGAATGCGGCTGACGTGGTTCAAAGAACCTTCCAGCTTGATTATCCAGGCATATAAATCTTCTAAAGACAGTAACGACAGCTCCGGAAGGCGGGTATCCTGAACCGTTACCCGGCGGCTTGGCTCTTCCAGACGTTCTCCCTTGCAAGCGGGACAGATTTCAAAATCGAAATAATGATCAATTTGTTTTGCTTCGCCCTTTTTCTCCGACATTCGCCTCCAAAGCGTAGAGAAAACACCTTCAAACCTGCCTGCGGCAACAGTCTTCGGTGGAAGTACCTCTGGGAATGTCTTTATTACATCATCATTTTCCACTCCATGGTAAAGGATGGATTTTTGAATGTTACTAAAGTTTGCGACCGGTGTGTTGGCCTCAACCGGAATGCGATAATGCAGGAAAGCGCTATATAAAGATGAAATTTGATATTCCTTATATTTTTGCTCCCAAAAGTCAACAGCGCCCTCCTCCAACGACAGAACTTCGTGAACAGTAGCATGCTTGTTAATGGACAAAGCCTTTCCGAGTCCCTGACAGGTTTTGCAGGCCCCTTCCCGCGTGTTGTAGGAGAAATGGGTCCTGGTCAGCTTCTCCATCCTGTGATTGCAGCGGTTGCATGTCATAAACACCTTGAAGTCTCCGTCCGCCTTCAACCTCTTCCTTGCATTCTGCGGCTGATATCACTTCATTGCAGCAGGGGCAGGTCCGAACTCCCAGCTTTTCATAAACCATCCGGAGCTCCGTATAAATATCGGTAAGTGTCCCAACAGTAGACCTGGGATTTTTGTTGGATTCAATCTGTTTAATCATAATAGCCGGGGATAAGTTTCGTATAAAATCAATTTTTGGCTTATTTAACCCCTGAAGCCCCATTGCCTCCAAATACTGTCTTTGGCACTCCTGAAAAATAACATCAATAGCCAACGTGGATTTGCCGGAGCCCGAAAGCCCCGTAAAAACGGTAAGCTTATCACGGGGTATCTCCAATGAAATATCCTGCAGGTTTCCTTCTCTGGCACCCTTAATGATAATATTTGACATGTATTTTTCCTTTCTTCCCATTGAAGGATTGGCATGAAATCGGAAGATTTTGCAATATGGCTTTATTATACAACATTAGCTTGCTGAAAAATAATTTTCAAATATTAATTAACATGCAATATAATGCAGATATAAATTGTATTACTGTCAAAGGGGGCGTTTCAATGGGTGAATCGTTGCGTACGAACGATTCTGTTATGGAGGCCGTGTCAAGATATGCAGACATGCTGGTTCGAGTGTGTTTTTCATATGTAAAGAACATTCATGATGCAGAGGAGATTGCTCAGGATACCTTTGTAAAGCTTATGGATCGCCAACCGACTTTTGAAAATGAGGAACATCGGAAGGCGTGGCTGCTTCGAGTTGCCATCAATCTCAGCAAAAATCGTTTAAGGTCTTCATGGTTCGTAAAAACTCAACCATTGGAGGAGTATGACGTCCCCTTTACACCTGAGGAAAACAATGTACTGAGTGCTGTACAGCAGCTGCCCGTTAAATATCGAAGTGTTATTCATTTATTCTATATTGAGGGATACAGCGTATTGGAAATCGGACAATTGTTGGGACGAAAGGCCTCAACTGTAGCTTCACAACTCCATCGGGCGCGCATCATTCTGAAATCAAAATTGGAGGAGGAGTTTGATGTTTAAGGAAAACTACCAGTCAGCAATGAATAAGATAAAGGCCGGAGAAGACTTTCAGACAAAGATGGAGACTGCATTGAAGGGGGAAAATCGTAGAAGCGGCAGTAGAGCCATACGCCTGGCACCTGTACTGGCCATTCTGTCTCTTCTGATCGTTATAAGCATCACTCTAATCCCGGCTATACTAAATAAGCCAGGACTAGAAGCTTCCGATAAGAGCAAGGCTGAAAAATTTGAGATCATAGCTGAAAAGTCTAAAGATTTCGGCAGCTATATTTCAGTGGTCTATTTGGACGGATATGCTTATGAGCCCATTGAGTGGCTGCGATATTCAATGGGCTTGTCCGACCAAAATGATTATGTGTCTATGAAAGGAAATAAGCTGGGTGAAGTGACCCTAGACCTTAAAGGAAAGGTTTATAAGGGTACACCGCCTGATTTTTCGAGTACTTATGATGTTGGTACTGAGGTTTATGAAATAAGAAATGTTGACAGGAAAAGTGCCATTCTCGTTAACTTTGGTGGTTCCTATGCACCATTTTATCGCTGCCGTAAGCATGTATCCGATATCGATGAGCCGCTTAATCTTACCATGGCAGAAGTCTTCAGTATGCTGTCGGATCGTCCTGAAATCGTCTCAGTGGAACTGCGCGATGAGGAAAATGGCGCATGGATGCATACATCGGAGGACCTTGACCTGATTTCTCTTATGAACAAGGATATTCCGGGCTTATCCCTTCGGAACTACGGTGAAATGGATCAATCTTCTAAACAATCAAGCTATCGGGTACCCATCAACCTCATTTTTGCAGACGGCATGGCCCTTCATATGCAGTTCTACCCATCTGTCAATATGGCCTATACCTTTGGTGGCTATATTCCCATATCAGAAGAGTTGAGTGCTGCCGTTCAATCCTTATACAAACAGGGCAGTATATACCCCCGTCTATCCGATCTCATACCTTTTAATAAAGATGAAATTTCCTATCTTTTTATTCGGAACCAAACCAACGGAGATGAAGTTCTTTGTGAGAATCCCGCCTGGTCAAGGGAAGGACTGATGCAAATTCTATCCTACTACCGTGCAGAGAAAACGGATGGCCAGGGGAGCCACTTAGTCATGACAAGCACAATGGGTAAAACAGAAGCGGACAATATTACCATAAACTTTTATGAAACAGAGGATAAGGAAATTCTCACTGAGATTGCAGGGGTTTACTATAAACCCGTTCGTGGACAGCTCATGTTTGAAAGTCTTGAAAGCTATCTTTACAATAACACGGATTTAGGGCTCAAGAGATGACTGGTGTTTTGGAATATCACCTAAATTTGCAATATCAACTGGCATAAAGAAGTGCCACCCTTTCGGATGGCGCAAATGATGGAACTAACACCTATAATGATGTGATGGTTTTTACGAAGTAATGTTCAAATCGAAATGCCCCTTTTCCATAAGGTTGAAACTGATTTGTCGCAAGAGCATTGACTTTGCTAAGCTCGTCCGGTGGTGCTTTCATGATAACTTGACTAACTTCAAAGTCATTTGCCAGTTCAGAAGCCAGCAACCTGATAATTTCGACAAAATTTGCCTCCTGCTCATAAACGGACAATAAATCGATCCTTAAAATCCCGATAGGCGTTTCTTTTCCAAAGAACCATTTTCCCCATGGCAACGGAGCGATTTCAATAGTTCCGATCCCTTTGCCAGTATCCTTGTCTTTTATACTCCATCTGATGAAAGTACGACGTTCATACTCCTCTTGCCAGCACCGTATCGCGTCTTTCATAACATCAATGGACGCACATCGAAATTCACCACTACAGTTATCGTTATTCATGTGGCTCAAAGTGACAGGGTCAGAGTAGCACGCAAACAAATCTTCCGCGTCGTTCTCATCTATGAAACTATAAATAAAATGTTCGGTCTCATAAACAGGACATTCATCAAAAGGGTTTGCCTTTTTACTTTGCATAGTGAAACCTCTCCGAATACATAATCCGCGGTGCAAAACGCGGGCAAATTCAGCCGCTTGCCTATAAAGAATCATCCCCCAGGATTGTATCAAATCCTAGGGGATGAGCTGGCGGAAGAGGTGGGATTTGAACCCACGGACGCGTTCCCACGTCTCCGCATTTCGAGTGCGGTGCCTTAGACCTCTCAACCACTCTTCCGTAAATGGGTTGTTTGAATCACTATTATAAAGCATTTCTGGAGTTTTATCAAGTGGAAGCAAGAGGACGGTTCTCTTGCTTCCCAGTAAACTTAAGGAAGCGAGAAAACCGTCCTCGTGAAATAGATAGACTCACTCAATCAGCCTTGTCGACAAACTTGAAATCATCGAGATAGGCCTTATCCGTATTTCCGTTTGAGCGGCCGCAGGTGATAGTCAAGCTTGCGATATTTGTCGCTGCGGCAGTAACGGAGGGGGGTAGAGTATAAGTGTTTGAAACGCCGGTATCCATGTCTTTTATCGTGATATCGGAGGGCATTCCTGCGGTGAGGTTGAGGGAAATTTCATACCACTTATTGTTTAGGATGCTTGCTCCCGCAATCACCGCGGAGGCCGAGCTGTAAACGGTTCCATCGGGATTGATTTTGATGTAAAACGCTTCTTTTCCGTCGTCCCCCTTAAATTGTAATAAAAGCACACCTGCCTGTGCGGTGTTTAAGCTCTGCTTGAGCTTAAACACTACGGTTTTGGACGTCGATTTTGGTTTTGCTATCGTGGTTATTGCAGTAGCACCGGAACCGGCGATATTGTCCCAAATTTCGTAGCCCTTTCCGGTGTAGCCGACGTCCATGGCAACGTGTCCGATTAGATTCGCTGCAGTGAAATCAACAGGCACCTCGCCTGACCCATAGTTTTCAAAGTCCTCCACATCTGATAGCACCTCGAAAGCGACTGAGGTGGTTATGGTGGTGCTCCTATAGCTGGCCGAAACGTTAATGTTCGTGATCCCTGGTGCCACACCTGTGACCACGCCATACCCGTCTACTGTCGCAACGGAGATATCCTCGCTTTCATATGTAAACGCCGCGCCGTCTATTTCCTCGCCATCGGAGGTTTTGGCGTATGCGGTGATGGTTGCTGTTGTTCCCGCGATGATGGGATTTTTACTGATGGCGGCTGTGACGCTTCCAAGCGCATCCGAGACTATCCGGATGGAGATGGTCTTTTCAAGCTCCACGGAGCCCTTTTTCGCCATCACCTTGATACCAACCTCTCCCGGTGCTACACCAGTGATCTTCCCTGTACTGTCTACCATCGCGATGCCCTCGTCAACTGATTCAAAGGAGTACTCTGCGTCAAAGATAGACAGGCCGTACACGTTGTGGGCAAGCGTGCTGATTTGTGCTGTTGAGTCCAACGGCAGAGTTGTCTTGTCAACCTGCGCCGTGAATGAGGAAAGCGTCATACTTTCCTCATTAGGTTCAAAGAAGGTGAAATTGTCTACATAAAGTATGTCCTGTACTCCGGCGGTGGAGCCAACGATAAACTGCATTCTATCAACCGACACAAGCGATTCGGTACGCAAGGGGAGAATCCCGATATATTCGTCGTCGATGTAAAGCTTCGTTTGGCCAAGGCAATCGGCGTCCATACGGAATTTATACCAAACTCCTTGCTTGATGGTTCCCGCACCAAGAAGAGGATAAGCCTTGTCGGTGTAGTAGTTGACCGCCCCGTCCGCCGTGATGTTGATCTGGTAGGCGACCTCCTTAATACCGCTCTTTGATAGCATCAGCAATACAAAACCCTTGCTGAGCTTCTGAGGATAGACCATTGCCTCGAGGATCTTGGTGGTGGTATTTGTACCAACAAACTCCACCGTTGCGGCATTGGTATTGGACTCGTCAAAGACTCTAAGAACTTTGTTCTCCCCGACAGGCTCAATGCGTGCCTGTCCGAAGATTGTTGTGAAGCCGGGGGGAAGTTCTGTGTCCTCTTCAAACGTGATGGGTTGCTCCACGTTGCGTACCACAGTGATGTCCACGCTTCCATTAAGGGTAACGCTGCCCTTTGTAGCGGATATATTTATGGTCGCGCGACCTGCCGTGCTTCCTGCTTTGATGATGCCATCCGATGTAACGGATACGATATCCGGCGCGCTGCTTTCATATACGAAGGAGACACCCTCCTTCACCTCTTCTCCAAGGCCATTGTTTACCCAAGCAATCAGACGGGTCTGCTCGCTTGTCTGAATATCCGTCTCCACTGCCTTCAAGCCAAGCTCTGTGATGATGTCGTCGTCGATGACGGACATCTGCTTTTCAATCTTATGCTCGCTCCCCTGATAGTTGATTGTCGCCGTGATAGTAGCACTGCCAACCCCTATAGGGACCAGCAGACCGTTTTCGTCCACCGTAACAACAGCTGTGTTATCCGATGCGTAGCTGACGGAGTAGTCCTTAGCCAGAAGCATTCTCCCATCTTGGTCAAGCACCACAAGATGGACGGTTTCTCTTGCTGAGCTCAGCGGGATCTCGTCAATGTTGGACTCAATATAGGCCTTACTGTAGCTCCTTATGTTTGAAGACGCCGTATGGATGTTGACGAATTTTCCCCATATGGACTTGACTGGAGGACTGTACGCGACTGCCCCGGTATCGCATACGATTAACAGTCTGTTAGGCTCAGTTTCCACAATGCCGGTCATTCCGCTGCACTGTGTTAAGTTTGTAGGGTCATCATAGATGAGCGTTAAATAATCCCATTGGTAGCCACAGCCGTCCACGGAGATGAGAAGCTTTACATCAGGCCGTCCGTAGCTCAATGCCAGCATGCCGTTTGATAACATGAGAAGCTTTGGATACACAGAGCCTGCATCAGCATCCGGAATCTGTCCTCCAGCAGCGTTTGGCAGCTTGGTAGGCTCTGTCCAGGTAAGGCCATTGTCGTAGGAGCGTGACTGCAGAAACGGCAGCATGGTGCGTGTACGCATAACAGCCAGCAGTGAGCCATCCGAGCAACGAATGACGCAGGGCTCAGCAAAGCCGTCTGCCTCCCTATCCAGCGGAACGGAGGGGAGTCCTGATGCGATAGTGGATATAACCTCCCAGTTCAGACCGTTGTCTGTTGACTTTGCCCAAAGCACCCGCCATTTTGAGTCCTGAAGATACATGCCATACATTGAATTGTACATAGTCCCGTCGCTCTCGACCATGGGAGTACCACAGAAGACTATGGAGCTGAATCCGGCTCCAACACGGGTGAATGGCTCACCTGTCGTTGTGATTCTGCCGGTTCGCTTTGTCCAGGTTTCCCCCAGGTCATCGGAAACCCAGGAAAAGCATGTCAGCCAATCCCTTCCGTATGAGGAACCGGTTTGTACAAAATACAAGCGGCCATCTTTGAGGTTTGTTATATTACCATTCATCGGGAAATCCGGCGATTCCTGATATTCGTCAAAGGTCAGCCCATTGTCCCTTGATATCCGCATGCCGTTGAGACCGCCTGAGACAGCTGCGTCCATATGCTTGGAGAAGGTTACAAAAATGTTGTTACCGAGCTTGAAGGCATCAGGGAATTGGTTGATACCCCCGTCATCAGGTTGTATCGTGAATAATTCCTCCTGCTCCACTTCTACCACTCGGCTTAGTACCCGTATGGCGATCGTTGTGGATAAGAATTTACCTGCATACTCCGTAGTGATGCGGATATTGGTATTTCCCACACTCACTCCCGTGATAGTTCCCGCATCATCAACAGTCGCAATGCCTTCATTTTCAGATTCGTAACGCCATACCGCCTGGCTGATAACAGCACCACTATTGTTTATGAGCTGTGAGTCAAGCTTAAGGGTATTGCCGGTCAATATCGTATTTGCAGTCGTGAGCACGTCAATATGAAACGTCGCCGGCGGCGCTTCATTATTGGTGTCCGGTACGATCTCAGTCTGGTTGCTCGAACTGGAGGTGGGGACGGTGATGGTAGCATTGGTAGCCTTACTTTCTAGAGTGACATTTCGAACAAGACCATTACCGGAAACTGAAATATCAGGAGCAGACAGGGTGATTGAATTGATAACCGCTCCTCTTTGAACCAGTACACTGGAGGTGCTTTTCACATATACATTCCCGACGTTTCCGGACAGGATGACATTCACACCGGGAGCGGTGATTGTAATATCCGAGGCATCTCCCTCGAAAATGACGTCACCCTTTCCGTCAGCCACATAGATTGCGTCTATCTGAGCCCCGTCCTTAGCCAAAACCCGAACAGATCCGTCAGTCCTGGCAAGAACAAGATGGGGAATCCTTGAGGCACCGCTAATAATAATGGAATTGACGCCACCGCCTCGTACGACGGTTCTCCCAGTGACATTGACATTTTGAAGGGTAACCGTTCCATTGCCTATGCCGTCACCCAGAATAAGATCACCATGGATGGTCATATCCTTCAGTTTGGCGCCTGGGATGTTCACCATGACATTGCCCTTTTCGACTGATTGTACCTCGTCCCCTGTACGAACATAGGTATTAACAACATTATCTAGAACAACCGCAAAATCCTGCCGGGTAATGGGCTGGTGCAAATGTAATTTACCATCCCCGCCATTTACATATCCGGCATTGATCATCGCATAAATATCCTTTTTTGCCCAATCCGATACCTCACTGAGATCTTCAAAATTCTTTTCGGCTTTGTCAGCAGGAGGAAGTTTGAGTGCCCTTGCGAGAATGGCAAAAACCTGCTCTCTTGTGATGGGTGTATTAGGGTTCATCCTGTTTCCATGCCCGGCAATAATCTTCATGGCAACGGCACTCGCCAGACCGTCATAATACCATGCATTACTATCAACATCGATGAATTCGGTTAGATCGGTACTTGCTGCAGCGCCGAAGGAGCGTGCAATAATAACGGCCATTTGGGCACGGGTAAGGTTGTCTCCAGGGTAAATTCTACTTCCGTCACCTACCAAGAGCCCATTGGCTACAGCTTTTAAAAGCGCGGTTGTGGCATAGTTCTGGGGCATGTCCGTAAATTGCTGCTGTGTAGCAGTTACGTTTCCATCGGTTCCTGCTCCGGCAGGAAGCGGCAACCCGCTGAAAAGCATGAGCACTGTCAAAATAAATGCAACTGTTTTCTTTTTCATCGTAATCCCCCAATCTCATTTAGCCTCAGTGCAATAAGCACCGGATGTAATTAAAATGTCACTCTTTTAGCTTTCATTATATAGATCGGTTTGATCATTTATATATAATTTATTACGCCGAAAACACGGATTTTTTGTCACAAATGGACAATATGATTCTTTAGTACTATACTCTAAATACAGGAGGTGATGTTGATGACGCATACCCTATTGGAGCCAGGTATGTTGTTCCGGCAGTCTACAGCCATCACGGTAGAGGGCTTTGACTATACCATCCTTTACAGGGATCCCCTTCCCAAAGACATGCATCGTACCGGCCCCATCATGCATGATCACAGCGTCCTGGAACTCCATGTCATTCTAGGTGGCAGAGGTCATCTTCATACGGAGAATTCAGACTATCCTCTCCATGTGGGCGATTGTGTACTGATTGGAAAAAACACACGACATTTTCTGGCAAGCGACAAAAAGGTTCCCCTTGAGAGATTTGAACTGCAGATCACCTATAATGAACAGCCGAAAAAACATATTGGCTTTCATCAGTATCTTGAAGAAACAGAGGTACGTCTCTGGCATAGCTGTCATGCATTGATACCCCTTGCTGGCTCTACATGTAAAGAGATAGAAGAAAAGGGGATAGCACATAAGGAAAGGCTCCGAGCATACTTGACACTCATTCTCACCGAGCTCATGCGACTTGTTGGCTCTGGAGAGAATCGAATACATTCGCATACAACCACGAATGAGCCCAAAGCGATGTGGGCCTCAGACATGGTGGCCATTGACAACATCCTGACGCTCAATCACAGTATCACTGCTGTGGAACTGGCAAACCAGCTCTTTATAAGCAAAAGGCAGTTGTACCGTATTCTGCAGAAATACAAATCGGAAACCTTTAAACAAAGGCTTATAGGTTTTCGAATCGAAGTGGCAAGAAACCTCCTCAAAAACACGAAACTAACGGTGACTGCCATAGCAATGCAAGTGGGATACGATAACTCTGCGTCCTTCTGTAAGGTGTTTAAGAAGAAAACAGGCATGAGCCCCGGTGAATACCGCAGCAGAATGAGCCTGGAACGGTTACCGATTCAGGCACCTTAAAGGTAAGATCACCTCAGGTTTTTAAAAAATTCAATCAAAGGCTGTTCACAGGCATCTTCCATAATGCCCGCATAGACTTCGGGGGTGTGATTAAATAATCCCTTTTTCAATAAATCCGCCACGGACCCGCAGGCCCCTCCCTTAGCGTCATAGGCTCCGAAATAGACGGTTCTGACCCGTGCATTGATTATGGCTCCGGCGCACATAGGGCAGGGCTCCAGCGTCACATAGAGGTCACAGTCCTCCAGCCGCCAGGAACCGAGCTTGGTACAGGCTTCTTGAATAGCCAGGAGTTCGGCATGGGCAGTGGCTTGGTGACACACTTCTCTGAGATTATGGGCACGGGAAAGGATTTTGCCGTCTCTTACAATAACGGCGCCAACAGGGACTTCTCCTTTATGAAAGGCATTCCAGGCCTCCTTGATGGCCTCCTCCATATACGGGTTTTTTATCAAGCTCAAACCTCCAGAGTATGATCATGTTTCCTCTTGGTAATCTCTAAACACCATTCTATCAATATCATTGCCATTCTTCCAGCCCGTAAGCCCAATACCATGAACTTTCTTGCATGGCCCTCCTTTTTTTCTCATAAAATGAGACATGGTAAAAAGAAGCTTTGGCGTCAGCCGCCTCAATTATTTAAATCGTATACATAGCAGCAGGCGTATCAGGGAAATCAAACGCAGCCGACAAATTCGGAATTTAAGGCTCGGAGATGCTATCCTTCTTTTGCTGCCCCTTTTATTGCTGCTTGCTTTTGTTCCGCCACAGGAAAAGTCTGTTTCGAAGGAAGAAGTGGGACAAGTTAAAACTGTTCAGGGGGAAGCAATTAAAATTACGGTCTATAACCCATCAAAATCAGTGATCGATGAATATTTTCTTGAGGATTATATTATTGGTGTTGTTGCAGCAGAGATGCCGTCCAGCTTTCATGAAGAGGCTTTGAAGGCTCAGGCTGTGGCGGCGAGAACCTTTGCTTTAAGTCGTATGAACGGGCTTTATGGGTCTACGGAAAGCCACTTCGGCGCACATGTTTGTACAGAACCACGACATTGCCAGGCCTGGATTTCCCATGAGCGTTTTTTACAGGTCTATGGCAGTGAAAAGGATTGGGAAAAGATCAAGAAGGCTGTTAAGGATACTGAGAACCGGGTCATGACCTATGGAGGAACCCTCATAAATCCTCTCTATCACTCCAACAGCGGGGGTGTGACAGAGGCTATTGAGGAGGTATGGTCGGTATTGGGCTCGGTGCCTTATCTTAAAAGCGTTTACAGCCCCGATGACAGCCAATATGCTGAATATGAGAAAAAAGAGCTTTTTATCTGGGATGAAATCAAGGAAAAAGTGAAAAATAAATATCCGGATGCCAAGCTTGGTTCCGATCCTTCTAAAGAAATTGAAATTATGGCCTATAGTGACAGCGGACGTATTGATGAGATCCGAATCGGGTCGGTTAAAATGCCTGGAACAGCATTTCGAGAGCTGTTAGCCCTAAGATCCACCAATCTCGACATCCGTATTCCTGATAAAAAAACAGTACAAATTATTTCCAGAGGCTATGGTCATGGTGTGGGAATGAGTCAGTGCGGCGCCGATGCCATGGGCAAAAAGGGCCACGACTACATCAAGATATTGGAATATTATTACACGGGCATTAATGTGGAAGAAATAGCACATTAAAGTATAAATCACCTTCCGTTGGCAATAATACAAAACGGAGGTGGATTTTGTGAACAACAAGGGAAGTTTTAAAGACGAAGGATCATTTGGGAAAAAAGTTAAAGGATTTTTCAAAGAGAGCGGTTTTTATATTGCGATATTGGTAGGATTGTGTGCTCTGGCTGCAGGTGCAGTATTTTTCTCAACCAACCAGCTACTTACTGATCCCGATCAGAATCAGGCCCAGGATAATGGACCGGATCAGAATGATTTAGGATTTGATTTTACTGATCCTGATTTTGATGAACCTGATCAAAGCTCTATTGTGGATGATGGATCTGAAAACGCTGAAGATAGTCCCTATACCGGTATAAATGATGGTGATCAGGGATCCGGCGGTGCAGTTGGAGATGCCGGTCAGCAGCCAGATACCAATGTGGCTCAAAATGATACCAAGGAAGCTGACGGCGGAGCCAAGGGTGAAGCTGCACAAAGTGCTTCCGGTAATACCCAGGCCGGTATTGGTGAAAACGATGCTACGCAGGATGTGGTGCTTGCCGTGGTAAGACCGGCCTTCAGCGCACCTGTAGCGGGCAAGGTTCAGGCCGAATACTCCATGGACAAGCTTGTTTTTTCGCCGACCTTTAATGAATGGCGGACCCATAGTGGCGTTGATATTTCTGCTCCCAGGGGAGAGGTTGTGCGCTCGATAGGAAACGGCACAATTTTGGAGATCAAAAATGACCCGCGTTTCGGCTTTACCATTGTCATTGACCATAAAAACGGATACAAATCGCTTTATGCAAACCTTGCCAGCGACCAAACCCTGCAGGTTGGCCAAGAAATCAAGCTTGGAGATCCCATCGGCTCAGTGGGTGCAACAGCTATTTTTGAAAGCGCAGAGCCCACACACTTGCATTTTGAGCTCTATAAGGAAAATAAACTTGTAGATCCGGCTGCATATTTAGATCTGGCCAAGTGACATTATTAAGTGAAGAAACATTTATAGGCATCAGGGAGAGGTTGACCACCTCTCCTTTTTTGTTTTGTGTCACATAATGACAATTTTACGAAAAATTTGACAAAAAAATAGTGTAATTTTATAATTACAATAGGGCAATGTTAGGGTAATAATTAGGCATTAATATTAAAATACATATAAAGGCGGGTTATTTGACATGAAACTATTGGAAGTTCTATCAAAACCGTTTTCTAGGCTTTTCAATTTTAGGAAGAACCTTTCCATCAAAAGCAATGTATTTTTCAGTATTCGTATTAAGTTAATTGCCGCTTTTATGGTCACTATTGTCCCGATCATTCTACTGGGAGTCTCTTCTTTTAACGGTTCCTTTACAGCCCTCAAGGATAATGCCACAAATACATCTCTGGAAACCATGAAGCAGGTTAATAAGTACTTTGAGCAATCGTTGACCAATATTGATGCAATGTCCACACAAATTCTCATGGATCCTGACTATCAGAAATTTATTTCTTCAACCGATGAAGAGTTAACCTTTGATAGCTTAACTTATCAGAGCAGTGTGTCATCGCTTATATCCAGTTATACCTTTGGGAATAAAAATATCAGAGCAATTACCCTGTTGCTTCATAACGGCAGATCCATTAATTCTTCCGGATATGTATTTAAAGATAAAGCATATGAGAATATTGAGGACGGTCCGATGGTGACCATGGCCAAAGAAATGAATGGGAAGGCCTTCTGGGTCGGATCCCACCCTGATATTGATGGACAAAAGTCCGCGGTTGGAACAGTAAATTATGCTTTTTCATCAATAAGGATTGCAAAAGATTTCTATTCTTCAGAGCCTATGGGTCTTCTTATCATTGATGTGAAAGAGGAAATGGTTGAAGATGCACTTTTGGATATCAACCTTGGCATTAATAGTGAACTTCACCTGATTAGTCCCGATGGCCGGGATATTGCCTTCAGGAGGTCAAATGTAGAGAATGTAACCTTGGATACAATAGACCCAGTAAATCAAATTACCGGGGGAACATTATTTACAAAGATCGCTGAGCATGAAGAGGCTTATGGATCCTTTATGGAAGCGTATAAAGGGGAAGAACACCTGATACTGCATTCCAGGGTTGGAGAAACCGGATTTACTCTCGTGGGACTTGTTCCGACCGCCAATTTTTCGGCTGCTGCAGAAGGTATTCGAAGCATAACTGTTTTGTTTACATTTATTGCCGCTGCCATTGCTGTTATCATTGGTCTTTACATGGCAATCGGTATGGGCAGAACCATTAATCGTATCATTAATGCCTCACATAAAGCTTCGGACGGTGATCTGACCGTAGAGTTTAAATCAAGAAGACGGGATGAGCTGGGCACTCTGACAAAGAGTATCAATTTAATGATAGCGCGAATGAGGGAACTTATCGAAAACGCTTCAAATACGGCAACCAGTGTTATTGAGTCGGCCAAGACGGTTGCAGCCACCTCCCAACAGGTTTCTGTTGTGTCCCATGAGGTCGCAAGAACGGTGCAGGAAATAGCAGAAGGCGCTTCAGCCCAAGCCACTGATTCCGAGCAGGGTACCATTAAAATGAGAGACCTCGCACTTAAAATTAATGCCGTTTCCGACTCTGCAAAGACCATAGAAGCTTATTCCGAGGATACCATTAATTTAACGAAGCAAGGCCTCTCCTCAGTAGTCGATCTTGAATGCAAGGCTAAGGAAACCACGGAAATAACACAAACCATCATTACCGATGTACGAACCCTGGAGAGCCATTCCCACTCCATAGGAAAGATTGTAAAGGTTATTGACGGAATTGCGGCTCAAACCAATCTCCTTGCCCTTAATGCGGCTATTGAAGCAGCCAGGGCGGGTGAAGCAGGCAAAGGCTTTGCGGTTGTGGCTGATGAAGTGAGAAAGCTCGCAGAGCAATCTACGGCAGCAACAAGGGAGATTGCAGCTATCATCAAGGATACTCAAAACCAGACGGCAATGGTGGTTGAGCGAGCCATGTCCTCAGAGGATATTCTTAAGTCCCAGAACGAGGCCGTAGCCAATACATTGGAAGTATTTAAGAGTATATCAAGCTCCATGGAGCAATTGGCCAAGAAGGTCAACGATATTATGGATGGCATAACCGATATGGACAGCTACAAGGATCAAACCATTGCCTCCATCCATAATATTTCATCGGTATCCGAACAAATCGCAGCTTCTACACAGGAGGTTTCGGCCTCCACCGAGGAGCAGCTTGGATCTATTGAAGAACTATCAAGCTTTGCCCAGCAGCTGGATGATGCAGCTAAGAGTCTCAATGAATCCATAAGTAAGTTTAAGGTAAGGTAGGCCATGAAGCTAAAAATCCCCAAAACACCATCAAAAGTGTTTTGGGGATTTTTAAAAACCATAATTTCCTTCAATAAAGATAACCTTGATTCTATCCTTTTCAAATTGTCCTGTAATCAGCACAAAATCATTGCAGATTCTCTGCGGGTGATGACAATCGATGCATTTGCCAAGTTTCGTACAGGGAGTGCTTTTTCCTAGACGCTTTGCATCCAAAGGGGCGGCAATCTGGCGTGTACGGATGATAGCCTCATCAACGGAGTTCACAATTTTGTTGATTCCAACCACAGCGATCACCTGTTTTGGGCCATATAAAATTGGAGCAACCCGACTGCCGTTTCCGTCGATGTTCAACAGCTTCCCATCTGTTGTCACCGCATTGATTCCTGTCAAAAAAGTGTCAACTCGAAAATTTTGGAGATAGATTTCTCGTTTTTCCTCGTGGCTCAATCCGGGTTGATGTTTATCTAAAAATTTGTAATCGCCATTTCGCATAAGATCGAATATACCTGTCTGCTCAAGCGTTACAGAATCCCCGCAGCCTACCGTTTCGCCCTTTTTAATCAGAGTCCGAATGGTTTTGTGTAGCTGTGCAATGGAATCTGCATAATATCCAGCCATATTGTTTCTATTTAAATTATTGATTGTATTTTGGATAATATCATTCATCATTTCTACAATACAACTCCGAATAAATTCTGGTCTACAGTAACATTTTACCACACATCCTAAGGTTCCTCTTTTCTTTTAAGAAAACTATTGACATCCTTGTTATCAAGCATTAAAATCATCATAAAACATCGTAATAATTAAACATATATGAATACTAGGTATTGTTTAACTTTCTATATATCTGCTATTATAGATTTTGTGAAATATCTCTTACACTTACAAGGAGACAGGCTATGATAGAGATTAATAAATTGAAAAAGGTTTATAAGAGTGATGCCGGTGACGTGCTGGCTCTTGAGGATGTTAATTTAAGCATCACCAAGGGCGAGATCTACGGAATAATAGGTCTAAGCGGAGCAGGGAAAAGTACGCTTATTCGCTGCATGAATCTTCTGGAAAAGCCCACATCCGGGACCATAAAAATCGACGGACAGGATATCACGGCCTTGAGTGGTCCGGACCTCAGAATGCTGCGCAGCTCTTTGGGCATGATTTTTCAGCATTTTAATCTTCTCATGCAACGTAACGTTGAAGACAATATTGCCTTTCCACTAGAAATCGCAAAGGTACCCAAGAACGAAATAAGGGAGCGGGTAAAGGAACTTCTTGAGCTTGTCGGCTTGACGGATAAGGCCAAAAGCTATCCGGCCCAGCTCAGTGGCGGACAAAAGCAGAGAGTGGCCATTGCCAGAGCCTTGGCCAACCGTCCGAAGTTACTCTTGTGTGATGAAGCCACTTCGGCCTTGGACCCCATGACCACCCAATCCATTTTATCCTTGCTTAAGGACATTAACCGGGAATTAGGTCTTACGATTGTCCTTATAACACATCAGATGAGTGTTATTAAAGAAATTTGCGATACGGTCACTGTTATTGATAATACAAGAATTGTAGAGACGGGCCCCGTCCTTGAAGTCTTGGCCAATCCTAAAAGTCAGGCAGCCAAGAATTTGTTTGGCCACTCCATTGAGCCGGAATTGGACGCAAGGAAAATAGGCAGCGCCATTCCTGATGCCGTTTTGATAAGGATCAAATTCAGAGGTGAGGCCACGGTTCGGCCAATTATTTCCAATATGATCATGCAATATCGGGTTAACGCCAATATCCTGTTTGGAAATATCGATCATGTCAAGGAATCGGTTTTCGGGGAAATGCTTTTAGAATTGTCAGGAAATCCTGATACAGTAAATGAAGCTTTAAAGTACCTCTATGATCAGGACATCATTGTTGAGGAGGTTAAGCGCTAATGGAAATTCAAGAATATATTGACCTTTTAGGTAAAGGAACATTGGACACGCTTTATATGGTTCTGGTCTCGGTATCCTTCTCCTATTTGCTAGGCCTGCCTCTTGGTATTGCGGTAGTGATCACAGAGGAGCACGGAATTCTGCCCAGTTCTAAGCTAAATCGCACCCTGGATGCCATTATCAATTTCACACGTTCCATTCCCTTTATTATTCTGCTGATTGCTGTAATCCCGTTTACGCGGTGGGTTGTAGGAACAAGTATTGGAGCTACGGCTTCCATTGTGCCGTTGGTGATAGGTGCCATACCCTTTGTAGCTAGAATGGTTGAATCCTCGCTAAAGGAAATTGACAAGGGGATTATTGAAGCCGCTCTTGCCATGGGTGCAAGTCCTATGCAGATTATTACTAAGGTAATGGTGCCGGAGACGCTTCCTTCCCTCATTCTTGGAGCCTCCATTACGACCATTACGCTGATCGGCTACTCTGCTATGGCCGGTACTGTTGGAGGGGGCGGTTTGGGTGATCTGGCGATTCGATATGGCTACCATCGCTACCAGAATGATATGATGGTTTTGACTATTGGCCTCCTTATCATCATTGTACAGGTTGTTCAAAGCCTCGGAAATTTTTTGGCACGGAAAATTGATAAAAAATCAGATAAGTGATGAACGTTAGCAGAGACAACAAAAAATTTATTTATATTAATAAATGAAGCAAAAGTTACACAAAAAAAGGAGAGATTGATCATGAAAAAAAACAGACGACTTTCATTGTTCCTCGTACTCGTTCTAGTGCTTTCAGTATCCCTTGTAGGATGCGGTAGCCAAGCGCGTAATGAGAAAAAGCTGACCATTGGCGCGACATCGGAGCCCCATGCCGAAATTCTGAATCACATCGTACCAATTCTCAAGGAAAAGGGCATAGAGCTCACGGTTATGGAGTTTGCAGACTATGCACAGCTCAATCCTGCGCTTAAAAACAAAGAGCTGGATGCCAACTTTTTTCAGCATACACCTTACCTGAACGATTTTAACAGCAAGGAAAAGGCTACTCTGACCTCGGCCGTCGCTGTTCATTTCGAGCCACTGGGTCTTTATCCGGGAAAGACCAAGTCCTTAGACGATATCAAGGATGGGGATATCATTGCTGTGCCTAACGACACCACAAATGAAGCAAGAGCCCTGCTCCTTTTGGAGTCTGCAGGCTTGATTAAGGTAAAGGAAGGCGTGGGCCTCAATGCTACTGCAAAGGATATAATTGAAAATCCCAAAAACCTTAAAATAGAGGAGCTGGCTGCTGCACAATTAGCAAGAGCCTTACCCGATGTCAACTTGGCTGTTATCAATGGCAATTATGCCATTCAGGCCGGCCTCAATGTTGCTAAGGACGCGTTAATCGCCGAAGATAAGGATTCCGCTGCCGCACAGTCCTTTGCCAATATCGTGGTTGTTCGCGCAGGCGACGAAAACAGAGAAGCCATAAAAATTCTTAAAGAGGTCATTACCTCCGAGGAAGTAAAGAAATTTATAAATGATAAGTACCAGGGTTCCGTTATTCCGGTATTTTAAGTCTCCTATAAACAAAACTTTTAAGAACGGGTATAGCCTCCCACCTTTTCACATATAGATAGTATCGGGACATCAAGCCGATTTAGGCGCTGTGCGGGAGGCAGGCGCATGAGACATTACATAGAGGAACGCGCCTTGGAGCTTGGGAGCTTCATTATCGAGAATAGGACGACAGTCCGGGCAGCTGCACAGAGTTTCGGAATATCGAAATCTACAGTACATAAAGATGTGACGGAGCGGCTTTCGAAGCTGGATCCGTCTATGGCTGGGCAGGTTAAGAGAATACTGGACGAAAACAAAGCGGAGCGTCACATCCGCGGGGGCGAAGCAACCAAGATGAAATATGGAAGAGATGGCAGAAAAGTCGGTTAATAACCGGCTTTTTGCATTTGGGGGCCGATTCTTGCAACGGGTCGAGACGGGTCTACCCTATTTTGTCAGGATTTGCAGGTATGCCACTTGATATAAGGGAAATAAATTGCTAATATTAAAAATGTATACAATAAGAAGTGAAAAGGGGTTGTATAGATTTGGGTCTTGGATTGGACATCGGAATAGATTTAGGAACCGCATCGGTATTGGTTTATGTCAAGGGAAAGGGCATAGTGCTTAGGGAACCCTCGGTTGTAGCCATTGACAAGAATACCGACAGGATTCTGGCGGTTGGGGAAGAAGCCCGTAAAATGCTAGGAAGAACACCGGGAAATATTGTCGCCATACGCCCCTTGCGTGAAGGTGTAATTTCTGATTATCATGTCACTGAAAAAATGCTTAAGCATTTCATCAATAAAGTTTGCGCCAGAAGCTTTTTCAAGCTTTTCAAGCCCCGGGTCATGATATGTGTCCCCTCCGGTGTTACCGAAGTGGAAAAAAGGGCAGTCGAGGACGCGGCTGTTCAGGCGGGTGCCCGAAAAACATATCTCATTGAGGAGCCTATTGCAGCGGCTATCGGAGCCGGCATTGACATTACGAAGGCCTGCGGGAGCATGGTTGTGGATGTTGGTGGGGGCACCACCGATATCGCAGTTATTTCCTTAGGGGGAACGGTTGTAAGCTCCTCCATAAAAGTTGCAGGCGATAAGTTTGATGAGGCAATCATACGTTATATGCGCAAAAAGCATAACATCATGATTGGCGAAAGAACAGCTGAAGAGCTGAAAATAAATATTGGAACAGTTTTCTCAAGACCTGAGGAAGTGACCATGGATATTCGGGGTAGGAACCTGGTCTCAGGCCTTCCCAAGACCATCAATGTCAGCTCAACAGAACTCATGGAGGCTCTTGAAGAGCCAGTTTCAAGTATTATTGAGGCTGTTCACTCAGTTCTTGAAAGAACACCCCCGGAGCTTGCCTCGGACATCAGCAACAGAGGCATTGTCATGACGGGCGGCGGAAGTCTTGTCTACGGGCTAGACAAGCTTTTGGAGCAGAAGACAGGCATCAACGTCATAATTGCTGATGAAGCCGTATCCTGCGTGGCCATAGGTACGGGTAAAACCTTGGATAACCTGGATCTTCTCAAAGGAAACAGTCTGAGTGATAGTTCAAGCTACTCATACTAAAAAAACAGAACAACATGAGTTACTACCAAGCGTCTGCCCGAGAAGGCAGGCGCTTTTTCAACAATGTATCCGAATTGAAAGATGAGGATACATTATTACGGGGTTCTTGTAAATAACAGGAGTGTAAATATGAAAACCTTAGGGATCTGTATTGGTGCATCCACCATATCATATGTAATTGCGAACTTAACCGCTGAGAAAATTTATGTAGAACAAGCTGAATCCGTTTCCCATGAGGGAAATCCCAGAGCTGTTCTTATAAGCCTTTTAGATGATGATCAAATAAGTCGTATCGATCGTATTGCCATCACGGGGCGCAAGCTCAGGCATCTCCTTAATGCATCCACCCTTTCCGAGCCCGAGGCTCTTGAAGAAGCCTACGCCTGGAGCCAAGAAAACAGTCTCTCTGACTCCGGGGAGCAGCTACCCCAGTCTTCGGCAGAATACCTGGTGAGCGCCGGTGGCGAAACCTTTATGGTATACAGATTGGATACCCATGGGCGGATTGTTGAAGTAAGAAGCGGCAATAAGTGCGCCTCGGGAACCGGGGAGTTCTTCCTTCAGCAGCTTAAGCGTATGGATCTGCCTATAGAGGAAGCCATGGAGATTGCCGATTCGGACAACCCCTACAAGGTGGCGGGACGCTGCAGTGTCTTTTGTAAGAGCGATTGTACCCACGCTCTTAACAAGGGTGCAGCCAAGTCCAATGTAGTGGCCGGCCTCTGCAAAATGATGGCCGGGAAAATTGTGGAGCTTATGAAAAACCAGTCCAAGGGCAAGGTGCTCCTGGTGGGTGGAAGCTCATCCAACCGGATTATGGTGCGTTTTCTTGAGGAGGCGGGTCTTGATATCAAGGTTCCATCCTTTAGTCACTGCTTTGAAGCCCTGGGGGCAGCCTTGTGGGCCTTAAAGCATGAAACCAAGCCCATAAACAGGGACGAGCTCTTTAAGAGAGGTGAGCATGGCTTTCCAAAGCATAAACCTCTTGCCGCTGCAATTTCTCAGGTCCGCTTCATGGAATCGGTGAGAGGGGGAGCAGAGCCTGGTGATGTTTGTATCCTGGGCTTGGATGTGGGCTCTACCACTACGAAAGCCGTACTGATGCGCACGAGCGATCAAGCCATACTGGCCGGGGTCTATCTTCGGACCAATGGTGATCCTGTCGGTGCGTCACGTCTTTGTTACAGCGAAATAGCCTCCCAGCTAAGAGTGCCGGTTACTATTATCGGCCTGGGGGCTACGGGCTCAGGTCGCCAGATTGCAGGGCTCCATGCCTTAACTCCGGCTGTCATCAACGAGATTATAGCCCATGCCCGGGCTGCAGCCCATTTTGATCCTCAGGTCGACACGCTGTTCGAAATCGGAGGCCAGGATGCCAAGTATACCTACCTGACCAATGGTGTGGCTTCCGATTATGCCATGAATGAGGCTTGTTCGGCTGGAACGGGCTCATTTTTAGAAGAATCGGCCCTTGAATCCTTAAGCTTAAGGGTTGAGGACATTGGAGAAATAGCCATTAAGGGCCAGGAACCCCCAAATTTCAACGATCAGTGTGCAGCCTTTATCGGAAGCGATATTAAAACTGCCATTCAAAATGGCCTGTCAAAACCTGATATTGCAGCAGGGCTTGTCTATTCCATATGCCTGAATTATCTTAATCGTGTCAAGGGAAACCGGGCTGTGGGGCAGAAGGTTTTCATGCAGGGAGGCGTATGCTATAACAAGGCCGTTCCGGTGGCTATGGCCAGCCTTACCGACAAGGAGATTATCGTCCCTCCCGAACCCGGTCTCATGGGAGCTTTCGGGGTGGCGCTTGAGACTCTTTCCATGCTGGAGCTGGGCCAGATTGAAGCCCATGAATTCGACCTAAAAGAGCTGTCCGAACGTCAGGTATATTATGAGGAGCCTTTTATTTGTAAGGGAGGGAAAGAAAACTGTGACCGGAAGTGTTCTATTTCCCGCATCCAAATAGGAAATAAGGTTTACCCCTTCGGAGGCGCATGCAATAAATACTACAACCTTTTGACAAGGAAGCAGGAGGCCGATGTCGAGGCCTTGGACCTGGTAGCCCTCAGGGAGCGGTTGCTTTTTCAGAGCATAGATGGCCCTATCAAAAGGAATGGCAAGAAAGTGGGATTGAACCTATCTCTGATGGTGAACACGCTTTTTCCTCTATATGCAGGCTTTTTTCAAAGCCTTGGCTATGAAGTGATCCACGCTTCCGAGGTCGACAGCGAGGGTTGTTCCCGCAAGGGGTCGGCTTTCTGCTGGCCGGTAGAGCAAGCCCACGGCACTTTAAAAGCTCTTTTGTCCATGAAGCCGGATATTGTTTTCCTGCCCCATGTAAAAGCCCTTCCCGTGCCCGGCGGCGAAGATGTACGGGTGGCCTGTCCTTTTGTTCAGGCAGAGCCCTATATTTTAAGAGCCGCTTTTCCTGAGCTTGAGAGCATTCCGGTTCTGGAACCAGTATTGGATATGACCCAGGGCTACCATGAGGCCGAGGCGATATTCGTTCAAATTGCTCAAGGCTTGGGACATTCAGGAAATGAGGCCCGGCAGGCCTTTAAAAAAGGATTGGAGTCCCAAAATACTTTCCATCGCGCTATCCAGGAGGAAGGGAAAAAGGTGTTGGAGGATATAGAAAAGTCTCCTGATACCGCTGTTGTTCTTTTCGGCCGTTCTTATAATGCCTTTTCAAGCATGGGAAACATGGGCATCCCCAAAAAATTTGCCACAAGAGGCTATCGGGTCATTCCACAGGATTTTCTACCTTTGGAAGGTGAAAGCACTCACGACAATATGTACTGGGCATCGGGTCAATGGATTATGAAAGCGGCGCGGCTCGTAGCCCGTCATGAAAAGCTCTTCGGTGCTTATGTAACCAATTTCAGCTGTGGCCCTGATTCGTTTCTGTTAAGCTATTTTAGAACAATCATGGGAAGGAAGCCTTCATTAACCCTTGAACTGGATTCTCATACTGCTGATGCCGGGCTGGATACACGTATTGAGGCCTTCCTGGATGTTGTTCGCCGATACCGGGATATGGAGCGGCTTGCGCTTGGAACAGGCCATGATCCTTCCTCAAAAAACGGCGGACCTTTTGAAACGGCCATGGTGGAAACCAGCGGCAATAAAGCCTTTGTCGTCCTTCCAAATGGAGAGAGGTATCCTTTGAATCATCCAAAGGTCAAGGTTTTGGTACCTTCCATGGGTGAGATCGGGGCTAGAATGCTGGCCGCCACCTTAAGCTATGTGGGTGCCCATACGGTGGCACTTCCTCCGCCGGGTGAGAAGGAGCTTGCTCTGGGCAGGAGCTATGCATCCTGTAAGGAATGCCTGCCCCTGGTGCTGACCTTTGGAAGCCTTATGCGCTATGTGCAGGAGGAGTGGAACGGAGAAGATATTTTAGTCAACTTTATGCCCGAGACCTCCGGGCCTTGCAGGTTCGGACAATACAGTGTCATGATGCGGGAGTTGGTAGCCAAACAGAAGCTTGATAAGGCTGCTATGCTGTCCCTGACCTCTGAGAATTCCTACGCGGGCTTTGGCGTAAAATTCGCGCTCCGGGCCTGGCAATCGATTATTCTGTCGGACGTACTGGACGATATTAAAAGTGCCATTTTGGCTTTAGCTAAAAGACCTGATGAAGCCGAACAAAGCTTTAACAAAATTTCAGAGACCCTTATAGCAAGTATTGGCACCGATCCCTGGCCTATTTTAAGAAAAAAGATTCTTGGGGCATCCAAGGAGCTGGGGGCTATTCCTCGAAAGGGCCAACTCAGTGATATTCCTTCCATAGCCCTCATCGGGGAAATTTATGTACGACGGGATGAGTTCTCCCGCAGATTTTTAGTGGAAAGGCTCAGTAAAAAAGGCTTTTGGGTGCGTACCGCACCGGTGGGTGAGTGGATTCACTACTGTGATTATATTGTGCAAAACCGGCTGGTGGCAAAATCAAAATATTTTGACCGGGTGAGAAACCGTCTGACCTGCATGGTGAAGGATCCCTATGAGCAGGAAATCAAGTCCATTCTGGCCAAATCCGGTTTTTATCGTGATAGTGACAATAATGTTGAGCACTTGGTGGAGGCGGCCCGGGGACTTGTTTCTCCGCGACTTACAGGAGAGACGGTGTTGACCGTCGGTGCAGCATTATCAGAGCTTGTGGAGGATGTGGAAGGCGTTATATCCCTTGGCCCCTTCGGGTGCATGCCGGCCCGCATCTCCGAAGCCCTTGTTACACAAAAGCTTGAAGCCGTAAAGCCCGGTATAGCCCGAGAAAAAGAACTGGTGGAGCGGGTCATGAAGGCTCATCCGTTTCTGCCGTTCCTTTCTGTGGAAACTGATGGCAATGCCTTTCCCCAGCTCATTGAATCCCGGCTTGAAGCCTTTTTGCTGCAGGTAAGCCGAGTGTTTGACACAATAAAATAGAAAAAGGGTTGGTTGAAAAGACTAATGCCCCGCTCAATTTTAGCCGATAAAGGATTCAGATTGTAAAATTATTGCCAAAAAGGGGCAGCAAATATATGATTAGAGGACTCTATACGTCAGGCTACAGTATGCTTACCTTGAACCGAAAAATGGATGTGGTGACCAATAACATGGCCAATGTAAATACCAACGGTTTTAAAAAGGATACCGTTGCATTTGAGGAGTTCTCGGACGTTTTGGTCAAGCGCTATTTTGATTCCGGCAACAAGCCAATGGGCAAGCCTGTCACTATTGGAAATATGACTCTTTATAACGATGTTGCCGAGGTTCATACCGATTATACCCAGGGGGCTTTAGAGAGCACCGGCATAAGCACCGATGTAGCCATAAACGGTGATGAAGGCGCTTTTTTCTGTGTAGCTGCTCCCGGTGAAAACAATGCCTTTCGCGAATATTACACCAGAGATGGCTCCTTTAAGCTGGATACCACGGGCCGGCTTGTGACCAGGGATGGTTTCCCGGTAATGGGTAATGGGGGCGCTATTATTTTAAACGGCTCGGACTTCACTATAACCGAGCGGGGCCAAGTCATGCAAAATGATGTGGTTATTGATACTCTCAAGATTCGTAAATTTCAAAACCCTGAGTCCTTAAGAAAATATGGCATGAACCTTGCCACCGCCACCAACGAGAGCCAGGATGGAGCTTTTGAAGGTACTGTCCAGCAGGGCTTTGTCGAGCGCTCCAATGTAGATTCGGTCAAGGAAATGGTAGATATGATTACGGTTCTCCGGGCTTATGAATCCAATCAAAAACTCATACAGTACCAGGATTCGACTCTTGAAAAGGCAGTCAATGAAGTAGGACGGCTGGCATAAAAACTTAACATGAGATAAATTTACAGGATGTAAAAACGGATAAGGATGTCCAAAAGAAAAAAGGTGAAGGCCCATGATGAGATCGCTCTGGACCGCCGCATCAGGCATGAAGGCTATGCAATTCAGTGTTGACACGATTTCAAATAATCTTGCCAATGTTTCCACCACAGCGTTTAAAAAAGAAAAAGCTGAATTTGAGGATTTACTGTATGTTTCCATGCAAAAGGCCTATTCGGCAGAAAATGCGGGAAGGCCCGTCAATCTTCAGGTAGGTCATGGTGTGGTTGCATGTGCAACTGCCAGAGATTTCACCTCGGGAAATCTGGAACAAACCAGTAACAAGCTGGATATGGCCATTATAGGCGAAGCCTTCTTCTCTGTTCGTGGTGCGGACGGGAATACCTACTATACCCGTGACGGCAGCTTTAAGGTGGGCATGACCGAGGAAGGCAAGATGCTGACCAATTCCAAAGGTTATCCGGTTCTTGACCAGGACGGCATGGAAATTTATTTTGACGGCGATATGGCTAATTACGAAATTCAGCCCAGTGGAGAGATTACCACCAAAGACCCTGAGACCGGCGTGTCTCTTCCGACAGGTCAATATATTGGACTTTTCAAGTTTGATAACCCCATGGGTCTTGAGGCCACAGGAGGAAATCTCTATAGAAGCAATTCGGCGACCGGTGAAGCCATTTCCGATTATGAGACTGAAGACCCCAGCACCATCCGTAACTACTTTCTGGAGTCTTCTAATGTTAAGGTAGTAGAGGAGATGGTTAAGCTCATTACAGCCCAGAGAGCCTATGAGCTAAATTCCAAGGCCATTACCACATCCGACGAGATGCTGCAGACAGCTAACAATATCAGGAGATAAGTCAATTCCACGAGGTATAACGCATGAAGATAGAAGGATTTGGACAGTTTAATCCTATTGATACCATTAAGACCAGAACCCAAGCTGGAGCCCTGGAAGAAACCGATAATTTTGAAAGCGCTTTACAAAAGGCCTTTGACGAAGGAGACAAAAAAAAGCTCCGTGAGGCCTGTAATGAGTTTGAGTCTGTTATGCTCAAGATGCTGTACAAGCAAATGAAGGCCACCGTGCCCGATGGCGGGCTTACTGAAAAAAGCAGCGCCCGGAGCATTTTTGAGGACATGCTTGATGAGGAGCTCATGGATCAGAGCAGTGAGCGTGGCATGGGCATATCTGATATGATGTATAAGCAGCTCAGCGCTAAAATGGATAAAACCTATAAATCGGATGGAGCTGAACCCGTTGAGAAATAGGTCGGTCAATGTTTTTCTTCTATTTCTGCTATCAATGATTGTTCTTTGGATTCTATGCCCTGTCGCAGCGAAATTCTCCGATGCTGCGGACGGGCATTTGCCATCTCAAGGGCCCAATAGCCAGACTCCATCTATCACACCAGCCACGTCCCCTCAGGTTCCTGAAGAACAGCCTCTCTATCATTACTATACCCAAACTGAAAATAAGCCCGATTTAAAGCTTTCCATGCATGTTCTAGAAATAGAACCCAATAATCCTGATGTACTGGTCATGCCTGTGTCCTCCCATGAGACCCTTTTTGGTTATGCCTACTTAAGTGAAATGAACAAAAGGTGGAACGCCAAAGCGTCGGTAAATGGCGGCTTTTCGCATACCAACGGACTTTTGGGCGGCCTTTATGCTTTAAAGGAAGAGCTTTTAACGCCGGCTACGGGAAAATACCCGGCCCTCTTTTTAAAGGACGGAAAAGTATTTATAGAGGATGTACAATCCTCGGTATGGATTGAGGTTAGGGAAGAGGGTAATGATATGAGCAAAACAGAGACCAGGACAGGAGACAAAGAGAAAATTAATCTAGACAACCTTCATTTTAACCAATACCCCAAAGGAGAGGGATTGTATATCTTTACACCCTCCTATGGTTCTGAAAACAGGATAGAGGCACGCCATCTCAATGCAGTCATCTCCAATGGGGAGGTACGTGGGCTGACATTACAAAACAGCTCCTACGAAATCCCCGAGGATGGATTTTTAGTCACTGCCATAGGAAAGGCTGCAGAAACGCGTCTGCAAGCAATTATTAAGCCAGGTATGAGGCTTGAAACGGCCTATGAAATTTCTTCCCTGACTGGCAAAATAACAGGATATGACTGGGCCTATGAGTGTGGCAGCTGGATTCTGAAAGACGGAGAAATCGTGGTTCCACCTGCGGATACCTGGGTGGGAACCTTAAGGACCAGAGCTCCAAGAACAGCAGTAGGTATAAAAGAAAACGGGAATTTGGTCTTTGTAGTTGCCGACGGGCGTCAGGAGTCAAGTGACGGCTTAACAGGCGAAGAACTGGCCAAAAAGCTTCTTGACTTGGGTATTCGGGACGCCGTTAATTTGGATGGTGGGGCCTCAAGCGAGATGATTATTGAAGGAAGTATCGTCAACAGACCTTCGGCAGGCCGGGAAAGGATGCTGGCTTGCTCCTTTGTGGTTCTGGAAAGGAAATGATGGAGGGTGACATGGGGCAACGCATTATTTGCCTGGATATAGGCGGCAGCAAGATACTCGGAGCTATTTTTGATGAGAAGAATCACATCCTTTGCAGGGTCAAGCAGAAAACCAAGCCTGAGCAGGGTGCTGAAGCTGTGGACAATAGGATAAAGGAAGTCATTGATAAGCTTTTGACTGAATCCCGGACAGACCCAAAGGAGCTTAAGGCTATTGGCGCAGGTGTGCCGGGCATAATTGATACAGGTAAAGGGGTTATCCTATACGCTCCAAACATTCAATGGAAGAACCATCCACTGGGCCAGATCCTCCAAGAGGTTTTTAAGGTGCCTTTTGTGATGGGCAATGATGTTAATGTGGGAATGCTGGGTGAATGGAAGTATGGGGCCGCCAGAGGCTTCAGCCATGCCTTGGGTCTGTTCGTGGGTACAGGTATAGGTGGCGGGATTATCATTGATAATAAGCTCTTTACAGGGTCAAAATTTTCGGGAGCCGAGGTTGGACACATCACCCTGAATACTGAGGGGCCATTGTGCAATTGTGGGCAAAGAGGCTGCCTGGAGGCCTATTCCAGTAAAATTGCCATGACCCGGGAAATAAAAGCCGGACTTCAAAGAGGCATATCTTCTACTCTTTCACCTTCCATACTTGAGAAGGATGGGGTTATTAAGAGCAGCATTCTGAAGAAGGCGGTTAAAGAGGGGGATAAATTAGCTCTGACTGCTTTGAAGCGTTCAGTGTATTATCTGGCCGCAGGGGCCGGTAACCTAATCAATATCCTTAATCCTCAGGTGCTGGTTTTGGGCGGCGGTGTTTTGGAAGCTCTGGAAGAAGAGGTAATGGACCTGTTTATCCGCTATATTTCAGACTTCACCTGGCCCACCATGCTGTCCCAGGTTGAGATTAAAGCCTCGGCCCTCAAGGACGATGCCGTCCTATATGGGGCCCGAGCCTTGATAGCCGAGACGCTGGGGATATGAGCTTAAACTATTGAATACTATTGCGAAAATGAATTATAATAACATCACCTGTTACCGAAATCAAGATTTCGAACAGGTGCCGAGTTATTGAAACACTCCGTGTTATAATAGCATTACCTTATGTTATAATAACCTCACCCGTTAACGAAATTAAAAATTTCATGCGATTATCGAAGGCATTGAAACATTTCATGTTATAATGATAGCAGTATCCTAAATGAATACTGATAAGGAGAGAATTTGATATGGCGAAGCATGGATTCCCCGGTGGTATGGGCGGAATGGGAAATATAGGGAACCTTATGAAGCAGGCCCAGAAGATGCAGCAGGATATGGTCAAAGCGCAGGAAGAGCTTGCGGAGAAGACAGTAGAGGCAACCGTCGGCGGCGGAGCAGTCACGGTAGTAGCTACAGGTGCTAAAGAAATCAAAGAAATCCGTATTTCCAAGGAAGCGGTAGATCCCGATGATGTGGAGACATTGCAGGATATGGTTCTGGCAGCCGTCAACGAAGCTCTGAGGCAGGCCGATGAGCTTGCAAAGAGTACCATGGGAGGACTAGCCGGGGGCCTGGGGAATATACCGGGATTATTCTAAATGGATTACTTTGCATTACCAGTTCAAAGATTGATTGAAGAATTTGAGAAGCTGCCGGGTATCGGTCGAAAGACCGCCCAGCGGCTTGCTTTTCATGTGTTGAATTTATCCGAGGACAGGGTGGTGGGGTTTGCCAAGGCTCTTGTTGAAGCCAAGCGTAAAACCATTGCCTGCTCCATATGCGGCAACCTCACCGACACGGATCCCTGCCGTATTTGTGGGTCCAATAAGCGGGATCATGGGGTTATCTGTGTGGTACAGAGCCCAAGGGACGTGGTGGCTATGGAAAGAGTCAGGGAGTTTAAGGGCTTGTATCATGTTCTCAATGGCCTTATATCCCCCCTGGACGGCACAGGGCCTGATGATATCAACATAAAATCCCTTATTAAGCGTGTAGCCCATGGTCAGGTATCTGAAGTCATTCTTGCCACCAACCCCAATGTGGAAGGGGAAGCTACGGCTGTTTATATTTCCAAAATTTTAAAGCCCATGGGCGTCAAAACCACCCGTATTGCCCAGGGTATAGCCGTTGGCGGTGATTTGGAGTACGCTGACGAGGTGACGCTGTATAAATCTTTGGAAGGCCGAAGAGAAATCTAAAAATGGGAAAAGGAGCGGAAAAGTCATGAAGGTACGTAAAGCCATTATCCCTGCAGCAGGTTTGGGAACTCGGTTTTTACCGGCAACCAAGGCGCAGCCGAAAGAGATGCTGCCCATTGTGGACAAGCCTACCATTCAATATATTATTGAAGAGGCTATCGCTTCGGGAATTGAAGACATACTCATTATTACAGGCCGTGGAAAACGCGCCATCGAAGATCATTTTGATCGGTCCCTGGAGCTTGAAGAGGAGCTGCGAAAGAAGGGCCAGGAGGAGCTTTTAGCCCAGGTCCGTCAGATAGCAAACCTGGTTGACATTCATTATATACGCCAAAAGGAGGCTAAGGGGCTGGGCCATGCCATTCATTGCGCCAAGGCCTTTATCGGAAATGAACCCTTTGCTGTGCTATTAGGGGACGACATTGTGGATTCAGAGGTTCCATGCCTGAAGCAGATGATCGATACCTATGACGAATACCGCACCTCCATTTTAGGTGTGCAGCATGTGGCTATGGATGATGTCTCCAAGTATGGTATTGTTGCGGGAAAACAGGTGGACGACAGAATCTTCAAGGTGAAAACCCTTGTGGAAAAGCCCGACAAAGAACAGGCACCTTCCAATCTTGCCATTCTGGGCCGTTACATTATTACACCTACCATTTTCCGCTATCTTGAAAACGCCCAACCCGGTAAAAACGGTGAAATTCAATTAACCGATTCATTGTGTGATTTAGCCAGAGTTGAGCCCATGTATGCCTATGATTTTATCGGTAGGCGGTATGATGTTGGTAATAAACTGGGCTTTCTGCAGGCAACTGTAGAGTTTGCACTTAAACGTGAGGATTTGCGCACTGAATTTGAGGCTTATTTGAGAGAACTTTTGCAGTTAGGAACAGCCAAATAATAAATTCCCAATTTTGAGGCGGCTATTTTCCGAAAATCGGGTTATATTATTTAGCTGTTCCTTATCAAGAGATGATAAGGATCAATAAAGGGATGAGGTATAATAACCCCGTCCCTTTTGTCATATCCTTGACATGGGAGGCCAGTTAACAGTCATCACTCGATTGACATCCCACAACATGCTCTGGAAAGCATTTCCAACCTAAAGATTGGCGAAGAAGGAAATAGCATTTTCAGAAACGAGGCATTTGCCATATTCGTTCAGATAGCCCTCAAAGAAATCAACATTGGGCATCTTATCTGCATACTCGCTTAAAATACTGTCAAACTGATTCTGATTGACCACATTACCTTCAATGGACGAGAGCACCAGATAGTAAGTGTCGTCCAGGTTATAAACCTTGCTTCTGCCTTTAAACAGAGGACTAATAATGGTGCAGAGGGAAGATAAGTCGTCAAAGCCTTCGACCGCGTAAATCAACATGGTTGAACAAACAGAAGCTGTTTTCTTTTTTATGGCAAGATCCTTTTTTCTGTAACGGTTCTTGATGAACTTCTGAATGGATTCAAACTCGTTTTCCTCTTCCATCCGGGTAATAGTTATAACAAAACCGTGCTCCACGTCGGACACGGCTTCTATACAAAGCTGGGACTCCTGCGCCTCAAAGCCAAGCTCAATCTCTGCCTGTTCCATGAGATCCCAGAAAAGCTCCTGTGTTTCAGGCGAGTTATAGTTAAACGCATCCAGATCGATATCTCGCTCTTCCAGATCGTCGTAGGATACGAAAATTCTTATCTTGTTTTCGCCGACTCGTTCAATTTTCATGATTTTATTCCTTTTCTAAGTCCGGGCCGGGAAAAAACGGCCTAATCAGTTATTTAACCAGCCCTTTCTGGACATCCTTAATATATATTATACTTATAGTATCGTCAATTGAGAAGTAACAAATTATCACTATAGTTGAAAGTAACACATTTTTATATTCCATACCACACCGTGAACGTGTATAATTTAATATGGGACTTGCTGTTTATACAGCAAATGTTCACACCAGGTGAGGAAATAAACCATTAAGAGGTACATCATGCTAAAACTCGTGCTGGCATCGGCTTCACCCCGTAGAATAGAACTCTTGAAGCAGGTCGGGTTTGAATTTGATATTATGCCCGCCAATATTGATGAAGATTCAACAGGCTTCTTCGATGCTGGGAAATACGCCTTGGAAATGTCACGACAAAAGGCCTTGTTAATAGCCGAAAAAATTAGGGAAACGAGCCATAACGATACTTTTGTTATTGGTGCCGACACGGTTGTGGGTATTGATGGGCATCTTCTCGGAAAACCCAAAAACCGTGATGATGCAGAAGCCATGCTAAAGCTTTTGGAAAATCGTTGGCATGAGGTAATAACTGGGCTGACTCTGGTCCGGGTTCGCGACCTTACAGCCAAAAGCGGGATAGAAGTGACGCGGGTTAAGATGGCGGCTTACTCCAAGGATTTACTTGATCGCTATATTAACACAGGTGAACCTTTCGACAAGGCCGGAAGCTATGCTGTCCAGGGCTTTGGCAGCCTTATGGTGGAACGGATTGAGGGATGCTATTTCAATGTCATGGGCCTTCCCTTGTTCAGACTGTCTCGGATGCTGGAACAGGAAGGCTATGGGGTATTTTCTTGGATGTAACGGATATGGATATAGTTTTTTCGAAGGATGGCATAATATAGTATGTCAGATCAACATAAGAAGGAGAAATACGAAAATGGCACTTTTTTCAAAGGAAATCGGAATTGATTTAGGAACAGCCAATACCTTGGTTTATCTTAAGGGCAAGGGTGTTATTTTACGGGAACCATCGGTTGTAGCCGTTAATAATCATACAGGACAGGTTTTGGCAGTAGGTAATGATGCAAAGCAAATGATCGGTAGAACCCCGGGTAATATCACAGCCATTCGTCCTCTTAAGGATGGCGTCATAGCAGACTTTGAAACCACTCAGGGCATGCTTAAGTATTTTATAAGAAAGGCTGTGGGTAACAGCCCCCTTTCCAAACCCCGCGTTATTATCTGTGTTCCCTCGGGAGTCACAGAGGTTGAAAAAAGAGCAGTGGTAGATTCAGCCATGTCGGCAGGCGCCAAAGAGGCATTTTTGATTGAAGAACCCATGGCATCAGCTATTGGTGCGGGCCTTCCGGTTGAGGAACCATCCGGTAGTATGGTAGTGGACATCGGAGGAGGAACCAGCGAGGTTGCGGTTATTTCCCTGGGAGGCGTTGTTGTAAGCCGTTCCTTGAGAATTGCAGGCGATGAGTTCGATGACGCCATCATTCACTACATCAAGAAGGAATACAATCTGATGATTGGTGAAAGAACAGCCGAAGGCATTAAGCTTACCATCGGTTCAGCCTACCCCCTTGAGGAAGAAGAGACCTATACCATCAGCGGCCGTGATCTGGTAACGGGTTTACCCAAGGAGCTTTCCATCTCCAGTATGGAGATTCGTGAAGCCTTAAGGGAACCCATCAACTCCGTGGTAGATTCCATTAAGTATACTCTGGAGAAAACACCTCCTGAGTTGGCTGCGGATATTATGGAACGCGGTATTATGCTTGCCGGCGGAGGTGCTTTGTTAAAGGGCCTGGATAAGCTCATCAGTGAAGAGACAGGTATTCCTGTATTTATTGCCGAACAGCCCTTGGATTGCGTCGTTTTAGGAACAGGAAAAGTTTTGGAAGAAATCGACACTTTAAGCAATGTGCTCTTGTCCTCAAAAAGAAGATAGTGAGAGCATGATGAACAAGTGCATAAGGGGGACTCGTTTTTGCGAAGGATTTTTACAAACAAGATCTTTATTCTTGTTATGACTGTTATACTCCTGCTCGCACTTGCGGCCGTGTCCTATAGTGAAAAAAGCGGAATCAATATCATCAGCAATATTGTCAGTGTTCCGGCAGCTCCCTTACAGCGGGCGTTTACCTTTATGACAAAGAAGGTCAACGATTTCTTTGGTTATTTTGAGGATGTGAAGGCCACTAAAACTGAGAATGAAGCGCTATTGAGGAAAATCAGCGAGCTTGAGCAGCAGTTATTGGATTTGGACAAGCTCACCAAGGAAAACAAAGAGCTCAAAGATGCCCTTAACTTTAAAAATCAGTACGAGGAATATGATCCCATAGGGGCCAGCATTATTGCCAAGGACCCGGGTAACTGGTTTGATGTTTTCACCATTAACCGTGGAGGTAAAGACAAGCTCCTTCCGGATTCACCGGTTATTACAGCCTATGGCCTGGTAGGCCGGGTTTTCAAGACTGAGCTTGTGTCCTCGCGGGTTGTTTCCATCATTGATATGGACAGTACCGTGAGCGCTCGTCTTTCAAAATCTCGGGATCTCATTGTGGTTAGAGGCGATGTTGAGCTTCGTAGTAAAGGGTTATGCAGGGCGGACTACATACCCCCAACAGCTGATGTTATGCCGGGCGATACAGTTGAGACGTCCGGCATTGGAGGCATTTACCCTAAAGGCATTATAATCGGCAAGGTGGTCAAGGTTATCAAGAATGAAGGCCAGTATGACTCTTATGCTATTATCCAGCCTGTGGTTGATTTTAAAAGGCTGGAGGATGTGATCGTGCTGAAGAAAAAGCCCTAAGGGTTTTGAGGGATTATGAAATATAGGATTATGGCGGCTATTGTTTTAGTGTGGACAGCTGCTTTTTTTCAAAGCACACTTCTGGAGTATATTGAGATTTTCTCTGTCAGACCCAATCTTTTGATTGTGCTGACAGTGGTTGTTGCCCTTTTAAGAAGCCCTGTCGAAAGTGCTTTGATGGGCCTTTTCTTTGGTCTTGCCATGGATATTCTGATGGGTAAGACACTGGGATGGTATGCGCTTTTGTTCCTTTTGATTACTGTACCCATCTCTCTTGTCAACGAAAAGCTTTACAGAGAAAAACTATTGGTCCTGCTGACCTTTACGTTTGTTTCGACAGTGGTTATTGAAACAATGTTCGTTCTCATTATGTTTTTATTTAGGGGTTATCATTATTTACCCTATATTTTTTCGACCATTATCCTGCCAGAGGCGCTATATAACAGCATCCTCATTTTACCGTTATTTAGACCCATATCAGGAGTATATAATATACTTGACACATTGGACAGAAAGAGGAACAGGTTATCGTCATGAACAAGGAAAAGAAGCATGAAGGTCTGGATCGTTATCTTATATTAGCGATTTTTGTCATCATAGCGGCAGTGGCTATTATCTATAATCTTGCCAATATACAGATTATCAACGGACAGAAGTACAAGGAAGAATCAGTCTATCGCATGTCTGCCAAGGGTGTTGTCTACCCCAAGCGAGGCGATATCTTTGACAGAAACGGGGTGCCCATTGCAGGAAGCCGTATGGGCTATTGTGCCCAATACGTGGATATCCGCATGCCTCACAAGGATAAGAACAGCATGCTCCTGGAGCTTATTAGAACCCTGGAGAAAGGGAACAAAAAGATCAAGAGTAGGCTGACCAACATTATGGACATTAACCCCATCCGGTTTAAAATGGACAAGATCGACGAGTTCATCAAATTGATTGTTAAAAAGGATGAGGACGCAAAATTTATTATTACCGCCAGCCAGGCTTTCCAGTATATGCGGGAGAAGACCTTTGAGATCGACCCATCCTATACCGAAGAGGAAGCCTTTAAAATCATGCAGCTTCGATATGAAATTTTGCTGAGCCAGCCCCAAATTAGCAATCCGCTAATTCTTGCAGATGATATTACTGTAGAAACTATGTCGGAGCTGGAAGAGAAAAGCAATGAGCTGAGGGGTGTGACCACCTTCATCAAGCCCTACCGGGAATACTATGAAAGTGCCAAGCTTATACCCCACGTGCTGGGCTATGTGGGAAGTATCAACTCTGAAGAGCTTAAGAGCTTTAATGAAAAGCTTAAAGAGGTAGAGGACAGTGTTCCTTATGAGGCCAGCGATATCATAGGAAAATCGGGTATTGAGCGTGGTGCCGAGGATATTCTAAGAGGTATCAGGGGTGAGACCTTCAGGGAGGTGGACGAGAACGGCAAAACCACCACCTCCTATCTGAGAAGGGCAGCCGAACCGGGCAATAATCTCTACCTGACCATTGACCTTGAGCTTCAAAAGGTAGCTGTGGAGTCCCTGGCGCGGAATATAGAACGCATCCGAAGGATGGGCGGAAAGAAAAACTTCGGCGACGCCAATGCCGGGGCTGTAGTAGTGATCGATGTAAATACCGGTGAAGTACTGGCCATGGCCAGCTATCCGGATTTTGACCCCAGGATTTTTATTGAGAACAATGCCGAAGCCATTAACAAGCTTTGGTCGAATAATGACAGGCCTGCTTTTAATCGTGCCACTTCCGGGCTATACGCACCCGGTTCCACTTATAAGCCACTGGTAGCGGTTGCTGCACTGGAAAGCGGTGTAATTACGCCTGAAACCAAAATAAACAGCCCATTACGAGAAGAAATAGGTGGTAGGATGTTTACCAACCTTGAAGGAAATCAAGGGTACATCAACCTTGAAAGAGCCCTGGAAACCTCCAGCAATATGTACTTTTATAAGGTGGGGGTTAAAACAACTATCGACAATATTGTAAAATGGGCTAAGATATTTGGTTTCGGGGAAAAGACAGGTATTGGAATTGGAGAGGAGCCAGGTACTCTGGCTTCAAAAGAATTCAAAAAACAGAATTATGGTGAGGATTGGCTTCCCGCCAATACAGCTATGGCCTCAATCGGCCAGCTTTACAACGCCTTTACACCTGTACAGATTACCAACTATATCAGTACCATTGCCAATGGCGGAAAGCAATATACGCCCCATCTCATCCAGATGGCGGTAGACGGCGGTGGAAAAATCGCCTATGAGCCTAACAAGGAGTATAAGCAAATACCAGCTAAAGCAAGTACCATTAACGCTGTTAAAAAGGGCATGTTAGCTGTTACTCATAAGTCTGATGGTACCGCAGCGGATGTCTTTAAAAATCTACCTTTCAAAGTGGCCGGTAAAACCGGTACCTCTGAAACAGGTTATGAGGCCACTTCCTCGTCAAACGGTCTGTTTGTATGCTATGCGCCCTATGATAAACCCCAGATTGCTATTGCCGTTGTGGTAGAGCACGGGGTCTGGGGATCCTGGACAGCTCCCATAGCGAAGGATATTATGATGGAGTATTTCCGTCTCAATGAGCAGAAAGAGAACAAGAATGCCGATAAAGAAAAAGAGGCTGTTGATATTGTCTGGTAATCGTAAGAAAGGATGAAAGCTTTAAATGGAACAGGAGTCAAGAGGTATTGTGTTCAAGGGGAATTCCGAGGGGTTGGTCATTGTTGTCCCCGAGGAATATAGCTTTGAGCAGGCTATAGAGGAAATTGACTGCAAAGTAAGCAACGCGGCGCGTTTTTTTAAGGGAGCCAAAATCAAGGTTACCTATCGGGGTGTTACTTTGACACCCGATCAGGAAGAAGCCGTTAAAAGTATTCTCGACGAAAAAAGCGGTGCTGTCATTGAGAGCTTTGCCAAGGATGAAGAATCCAAACAGAGTACGTTTGTGGCAAGGTCTGTTCAGTCCAACCCTATCCCTACACGCAAGCTTTTCTTCGCTGGAGTGGATGAGGGCAACTGTAAATTCATACGCTCCACCATCAGAAGCGGAACCCGCATTCAATATGATGGTAATGTGGTGGTTCTTGGAGATGTCAATCCCGGCGGGGAAATTGTAGCCACCGGGAATGTGGTGGTGCTGGGCACCTTGAGGGGGATGGTTCATGCCGGCTCCGACGGTAACCGGGAGGCCTTTATTTACGCTTTAAGCTTGAAGCCGACTCAGATCCGTATTGCCGAGGCCATTGCCCGTATGCCCGAAGAAACCGATGATTGCAAACTTTGTCCTGAGCTTGCTACCATCAAGGAGGGTATTATTGTGGTGGGTCAGCTTTAGCGGCTAACCATCTTAAAGAGATGCTTTTGGCTCAAGACTAGGACCTATTGACGCGTTGACTTTTATTGTGAAAAAAGATATATTAGCATTAAGACATAGTATCCGGAGGAATATTACATATGGGTGAGGTTATTGTTATCACATCCGGCAAGGGTGGTGTGGGTAAAACCACTACAACTGCCAATCTTGGCACGGGGCTTGCCTCTCAGGGCAAGAAAGTGGTTCTTGTCGACACTGATATTGGGCTACGCAATCTTGACGTGGTCATGGGCCTTGAAAACCGGATTGTATACGATCTGGTGGATGTGATTGAGGGTTCTTGCCGTTTAAAGCAAGCACTTATTAAGGACAAGCGTTTTGAAGGCTTGCATTTATTACCTGCGGCACAAACCCGTGATAAAAGCGCTGTGACACCTCAGCAAATGGTGAAGCTTTGTGATGAGCTCAGAAAAGAGTTTGATTATATTATAGTTGACTGTCCTGCTGGTATTGAACAAGGTTTTAAAAACGCCATTGCAGGTGCTGATAAAGCTCTTGTCGTAACTACACCCGAGGTCTCAGCCGTTCGGGATGCCGATCGTATTATTGGCCTTTTGGAAGCTCATGAAATTAAAAATCCCCGGCTCATTGTCAATCGTGTACGCAATGACATGGTCAAACGTGGAGACATGATGTCTATTGATGATATCATTGATATTTTGGCCATAGACCTGATAGGCGTTGTGCCTGATGATGAAAACATTATTATATCAACCAATAAGGGAGAGCCTGCCGTGACGGATAATAAATCCATGGCTGGACAAGCTTATCGTAATATTACAAAGAGAATCATGGGTGAAGACGTTCCCCTCATGGATCTTAATGCTTCAGATGGCTTCCTCTCCAAAATGAAAAAACTGCTGGGTATTAAGCCGGCTTAAGGGGGAACTTGACATGGTCGATCTGATTAAACTCTTATTTGGGAAAAAGGAAACATCCAAGGACGTTGCCAAGGAACGCCTAAAGCTGGTTCTCATCCATGACCGATCCAATGTGTCGCCACAATTTCTCGAGATGGTCAAGAGTGAGATTATAAAAGTCATTCAAAATTATATGGAAATTGACGAGGATGCATTAGACATCCAATTGACCAAGACCAACAGCGATGACGGAGAACGCATCGTACCTGCTCTGGTCGCAAATATCCCCATCAAGGGCATGAAAAGCGCTGGAAGATGACCTTGTTGGGTTTCCGGAGGAAACCTATGAATATTGCTCTTATTGCACACGACAAGAAAAAAGAACTCATGGAAGCCTTCTGTATCGCTTACAAGTTTGTTCTCTCAAAGCACAAGCTTTTTGCCACAGGACATACGGGTGCGATCGTTTCCGAGTCAACCGACCTAGACGTTTTTACGCTGGATTTCGGTAAACTGGGAGAACAACAGATCATTGCCAGAATTGCTTATAATGAGATGGATCTTGTCATCTACTTTGCAGATCCTGAAGAAATGGATGGGAGCGGTTTAATCGAGCTCTGGTCCCTGTGTGATCAGAACAATATTCCCGTTGCCTCTAATTTGGCCACGGCCGAGATTTTGATAAACGGTCTCCAACGCGGTGATTTTGCTTGGCGTGAGTTGATAACTAAGGAGCAATCAAAGTATTAATTCCGATTATTTTGATCATCCCTAAGAACTAAACTGATATCATAAAACAGGGGACGGTTCATTGTTTTCGTATGGAACAATGGATCGTCCTATTATTTATTGTGGAATAGATATCCTTGTGTTACTCATATGATTGAGTAGACGATAAAGCACAAGGGATGATGACATGATAGAAACAGCCGATGCCAGCAACCTGGACAAATATAAAAGCTATATCCAAAGGCGTCGAGTTGGGCCTGATTCCACCAAGGCCAGCGAAAGCACCCAGCCCCTCATCAAGCAGGCTGAATCCCTGACTGATTTTAGCCTCGGTGCGAAAGAAGAGAACAAGGCCGATAACGAGAGAAAAAGCCCTCTGGACGATCTTTCTTATGTGGATACCCGAAGCAGTTCCTTTGGTTCTACCAATAGCTTCGGTCCTGACAGAAGTTCGGAATCAATGGGCAATCATTACTCCGCTCCAGCCACGACGGCCAGAAGAACTGACCCGGGCCTGTATCGAAGGCTCTATGGCCAGAATCGTAAAAATTCCCATGTCTCGCATTATACCGGCTCCCACCATGGTTATGCAGCCAGCGGGTCATCCAGTCACGCAGAAATAGAGGATAACCGTACCACAGTGTTGGCCGTAAAGATTATTAAACAAGCTCTGGCCTGCTTTGCCGTGTTAGGTATTATTGTCCTGCTGCAGCAAAGAAGCGATTCGGGACAGATCCTGGCGTTTGTCAAGAAGCATGTGGTCGATACGCATATCGAGCCCCAAGGCCTTTTAGCCGGTGTAGAGAATATCTGGAAAGAATGCTCACGTTTTTTGGGGGGGTCACCCTGATAGCAATTGTAGCTGCCTGTGTGGTGGCAATTTTTTTGCATGAATGCTTTCATGCTGTTGCGGCACGACTTTTTGGCGTAGCACTGTTCTCTTTCAGACCCTCGGCCATAGGGATAAGGGCGCGGCTTAAGGAAATGCCACGAAGCTTTAAACGTCAGACAGCCATTTTTTTTGCAGGGCCTATGGGAAACCTCCTTCTGGCAGTGCTTTTCATTCATGGTGAGGGGTTTTTTTATAACTTGTTTGAGGCTAATCTGGCCATAGGTCTTTTTAACCTTTTACCCCTTTACCCGCTGGATGGCGGGCAAATTTTCATTATTGTTTTTTATAAGCTTGTGGGCAGCAATAGAACCTTTAGACTTGTCAAGAGACTCTCATTTTTTACGAAAATAGGGCTTGCCGTAACGGGCCTTATGCAAATAGTGCTTTTGAGTAATCCAAGCCTCTTGGTTGCGGCGATAATGCTTCCTGGAACAAGACTTCTTGAGGAGACGGTAAGTATGATGAAGCTTGAGAACCTTTTAAATCGTAAGCAGCGAATAATCAGCAAAGGTGTTTATCCGGCACGCCACATAATTATTATGGAAGAATGCACTTTGGGGGATGTCCTGCAAAAACTGGACTATGACCGCTTTCATATTATGTATGTATTAGACCATGATATGGAAATAATCGGGCAAATTACCGAGCAGCAAGTCATTAAAGCCATGCAGACCTGCCGTGCAACCGATAGAATCTGTGACGTCTTCTTTTTGGGTATGTAATAGTTGCCACATGAAAGAGCGGTATGTTACAATCATACTCAAGAAGAGGTGTAAGAATTATGGACATGTTTATAGAAAAGATCGTCAAAAGACGAAAAAATGCAGTGGACATGGCTATTACAGCGGCTGTTGTTATTGTCGCCCTTGTGGCCAGCTTTTTACTGTTTCTGTACGTACCGGGCTTTTCTCCGCTTTTAGTGGCAGGTGTTTTGTATTTAGCCTATTTTATTATTTCAAAGCGGAATATTGAATTTGAATATGCCGTAACCAACGGGGATTTGGATATTGATTCCATCATTAACCAGAAAAAGCGCAAGCGTGCATTCAGCGCCAATTGCAAGGATTTTGAGCTGGTGGCAAAAGTCAAATCCGATAAGTATTCAAGAGAAATTAAAGAGTGCAAAAATGTCAAGGATTATTCATCTCATAATGAGCATGCAGATGTTTGGTTTATTTATATGAGACAGGGCGCACCCACTGTTATTCTCTTTGAACCGACCTCTCAAATGATCGATAACTTTTATACCTTCATTCCCAGGAAGGTTTTTAAGTATTAAAGATGGTGGACTCCCAAAAGATTTTTATTAGCAGCAGTTATCAAAAAAGTCGCTTTGCGACTTTTTTTCGCATCATTTTTCCATAGTTCTGCCATATATCTATAATGTATAATAGTGTTGCACAAATAATTTTAAGTTCTTAAAATAATGGGGAGAGCATGAGAAATAAAAGACTGAACATACTATCCTTGGTTCTTGTTACGCTCTTGATTCTTTCAGGGGCTTATGCAATATGGCTTAAAAATTTTTCACCCAATAAAACAGTGGTGGAGCCCTTTGATATTCCTGAAACACGGTTAGTCATCGGTGGAGATTGGATAAGATCGGATTATCCGCCTTTACTTAAGGACGATCAAATACTTCTGCCCTTTGACACCATCAAGGCTCATATTGACCCCTACCTTTGGTATGATGAGGCGCTTTTGAAAATTACCATCACGACAAGGGACCGGGTAATCAGAATGAAGACGGGGAGCCTTGAGGCCTTGGTTAATGAAAAACCCATGGAATTAAAATTTCCTGCGGTTGAGGAGAATGGTACCTTGTATCTTCCCATTGATTTCTTGCTTGATTTTTACGGGATAACAGTTCACTATGCCCAAATCAACGATGTGATCATAGTGGATTATAAGAACACAGTGTTTAGGACAGCCTGGCCTCTTGATGCCAAAACCGTTGTACGAAAAGGGGCGAGTATCCGTGAACCCATTATAAAGAAGTATGTTGGTGAAGGGGAAAAACAGTTGACGGTGAGCCGAAGCCTGGAGAATGGTCTCACGGTCTTTGATGAAAACGAAGAATGGTATAAGGTTCGCGACTATTATGGTGCCGTCGGCTATGTAAAAAAGGATGAGGTAGCTGTCACAGGCAGTCAACAGATTATAGACGACCCCGTACAGACCGAGCCCCCCATCCTATCTGCTGGCAAGATCAATTTGGTCTGGGATATGACCTATTCCAAGCGCAATATCGAGTTTTCCAAGGAAAACACACCCGGAATTGATGTAATTTCTCCCACATGGTTTGAGATCGTTGACCGGAAGGGAACCATTAAAAACAGGGCAACACCCGAATATGTCGAATATGCCCATCAAAACGGATGGCAGGTGTGGGCTCTATTCTCAAACGCTTTCGGAGATATTGAGGGGACCAGCCTTATTTTAAATAATTCAGACAAACGCCAGGAAATCATCCGCAGTATTCTGGCTTATGCATCGCTGTATAAGCTTGACGGCATTAACCTGGATTTTGAAAATATCTACAAGAAGGATAAGGATGCCTATACCCAGTTTGTCCGTGAATTTTACCCTCTGGCCAAGGAACAGGGCCTTTACGTATCAGTGGATGTCACCGTACCAGATGGGAGCGACACCTGGTCCAAATGCTTCGATAGAAAGGCTCTGGCCGAAAGCGTAGACTTCATTTGCCTCATGGCCTATGACCAGTACTGGTCCACCAGTCCGAGGGCTGGTTCCACAGCAGAGCTCGTTTGGGTGGAGGAGAATCTCCAAAAGACTTTGGAAGAGGTTCCGGCCCAAAAGCTGCTCTTGGGTATCCCGCTTTATACAAGGCTTTGGACCGAAGAGACCAAGGACGGCCAAACAAAAGTAGCCTCAAAGGCACTCAATATGGCTAATGCCTGGAATGCGGTCGAGGAAAATGAGGCAACGGTAGCCTGGAACGAGGTATTAGGCCAGTACCAGGCCAGCTATGAAAAGGATGGCAAGACCTATAAAATGTGGCTTGAGGATGCAGATGCCGTTAATATGAAGACTTCTTTGGTACATAAATATAATCTCGGCGGGGCTTGCGTATGGGCTGCCAACTTTGCTGATGAATCTGTTTTCAACATCTTTGAACGAAACCTGAAGCAGATTACCCATTACGATGAGTGGAAAAGCCAATACAGTCAGCCGCAAGGCTTGAAGTAAAAAGGGAATATCCTTATCTCACAAGTATGCCGGTCTTACCTTGATTAGCAACCAGGGCTATGCTAAAATAAGTGCATTGCAATAAAAGGATGAAAATATGGGAAAAGTCAATGAAATACCGGCTAGCCCCTTGGATATTTTTCTTTTGCCGGTTTGGGTCCATAAAAAACTCTCAGTCAAGCTCCAGAGCTTGATTTTTGCTTTTCTTTTTGTAGGCCTTTTTGACATGATCTTTTTTCAGGACATGCTCAAGGCGGGCTTATTTAAAGGGAATTTCATTGAACTGGTGTTTAAGCTTTTGGTTTTTGTTCTGTTTTCTTTCATACTGGGTGCCATTGATGTGATTTGTACCATGGTACCTATCGCTGAGTTTTCCGTCATGATAGGTAAACGCAGTGGTAAGCATGTCAGCAGCAGGATGCCCGTCATACTTATGAAATCGTACGCACTCTCCCACCTTTTTTTCATCATACCGTCGGCCATTCTGGTCTATTCCGGCATCGACTGGGAGAATGTGAGTGTTGCTTCATCCAGTAATGTCCGGCTTCTATTTTCCATACTCTTGATACTGGTTAATTTTATGCCTTATATACAATTGGGAATCCTGTACAGGACATTCAGTGTAAAAACCCGGATTCAGGTTTTCGGGAAGCTCATCCTATTGCTGACAACCTATTTTTGGATGCAACTCAGCGGAGAAGCCACATTCTTCGTGGAGTCTATCTTTTATTGGCTTATGAAAAGGATGGGGTGAATCGCATCCCAAAGCTTACACATCCCAAAGCTTGGGCTTGAAATCCTTTGATAAAGAGGATATAATTATTTGTACCTTCTTTATGAAGGCCATCATATGTCCCGTTAGTCTAATGGATAAGACGATGGATTCCGGTTCCATTAATATGGGTTCGATTCCTATACGGGACGCCAGCTTTGAGTACAGGTTATGCAACGAGCCTGTACTCTTTTACTAATCTCGTAGAAATGTTATCGCTCAGGAGATCAAGTATGGGTGTGCGATGCGGCCTGGATTTAGTAGAGCTCGAACGAATGGAAAGAGCACTTTCACTGCACGGTGAGAACTTTAAAAGCAAGGTCTTCACATCGAATGAAAGAGCATATTGTGAAGCTAGGGGCAAAGCTGCTCTCCAAAGCTTTGCTGCGCGCTTCTGCGCTAAGGAGGCTGTGGCAAAAGCTCTGGGGACAGGTATTGCCAAAGGGGTCTCCTTTTTAGATATAGAGATTGTCAATGGAGAAGAGGGGAAACCTTCTGTCATTCTCCACGGAGAAGCCAGGCGTATTTATGAAGCCATGGGCAGCAAAGCCATGGATATTAGCCTGACCCATAGCCGGGATTATGCGGCGGCTCAGGCCGTGATATTGCTATAGGGGGAAGAATTTTTGAGAAGCCTGAAATTGATACATTGTGCGGATCTCCATCTGGATGCACCTTTTAGGGAGCATGGCCGGGGTACATATGCCGAAACCAGACGCAAGGATATTCGAAGCGCGTTTTTAAATATCCTTCAACGTGTCAAGGACGAAAAGGCGGATCTCCTCTTAATTGCCGGTGATTTATATGAGCACCATACCTTTGCCAGGCGAACCATGGATTGGCTCCATATGAAGCTTTCCGAGGTTCAGGTTCCCGTGGTCATCGTACCGGGAAACCATGATCCCTACCTTTCAAACTCCTGGTATCGAAATTGGGATTGGCCTTCTAACGTCACTATTCTATCGAAGGAACACCCCTGCCTGATACTTGAAAAGGAGAAAATCAATCTTTACGGCATTGGCTTTTCTTCCTTTAAAGAGGACAAGCCCGATCTAACAGTGGTGCCATCGACCCTTGAGGGCTATTTCAATATTTTGATGATCCACGGAACTTTGGATATGGACTTTACAAAACAAGCCTACAAACCGGTAACATCAAGCGAACTGGAAGCTTTAGGCTATGACTATTACGCATTGGGGCATTTCCATACCACCCGGAGGGATTTCATCCTGAAAAAAGCTTTTAATCCAGGGAGCCCTGAGCCTTTAGGCTTTGATGAGCCCGGTATGCATGGTGCTTTTCTGGTTACTCTCCAACAGGAGCAGCAAGGAGTCCATGTAGACGTCCGGCATTTTGAAACGGCAATACGGGTCTATCATGATAAAACCATGGACATTACCGATTGCAGAACCCTTGAAGAAGTTAAAATAAGGCTTCTGGGCGTTTTAGAAGGAATGATTCCCGAGAAGGACATTACAAGAATCACTTTAAAAGGGCGTACCGAGCTTGAAATTGACTCCGATATCCTTACTGAGCTTCTGGCCGAAGACTGGCTGTATCTGAAAATTCAGGATGATACCCAAAGGGCCTTTGATATGGAAGCCCTCGGCAAGGACCCAACACTTAAGGGGGCCTTTGTCCGGGAAATGCAGCAACGGCTTCAAGCAATTGCATCCGCTCTGGAAGAAAACCCTGAAAATGAGACTCTAATCATGGACAAAGAAAAGCTGAGCCTCGCGCTGCAATATGGGCTGGAAGCCCTTCAAAACGGGAAAATAGAATGGTGGCGGGAACTATAGGAGAGAACCATGAAAATCACGTTATGGGACATTAAGGGCTTTGGAAAGTTTGATCAGTTCAAAGCGGCCCCTAAAGAGGGCTTTAACATCATATATGAGGCCAATGAGTCGGGAAAGTCGACGCTTCAGGCTTTTATCCGGGCTATGCTTTTTGGACAGAGGGGTGGACGGAAAACTAAAGACGGAAATCTCCCGCCCATAAAGCATTATAAACCTTGGGTCGCAGCCCAATATGCCGGGGTATTGGAGTATACCCTTGAAAATGGGTCGGCTTATCGCATAGGGCGTAATTTTGATAAGGGAACCACCAATGTTTATGATGGAAACGCCAATAATCTGACTCTTGAGTTTTCACAGGACAAAGAGCTGGGGCCAAAATTTGCCGAGGAGCATCTGGGCCTTGATGAGGTGACCTTTGATCGAAGCGCCTTTATTCGCCAGATGCAGAGTGCTGTTGATGAAGACGGGAGAAAAGCTCTGTTGGAGAAGCTTTCAAATATTAATGCTACAGGGAATGAAGAGCTTTCGCTCACACGAGCTGTTGATGCTCTGGAATCGGCGCTGCTTGAGAGGGTAGGTACCGGAAGGTCTACCACCCGACCTTTGGACAAGGTCAATATGAGGATTTCCGAGCTGGAACAAAGGAAACAGGCTATCATTGCCTTAAATGAGCAGTATCTGGATACAGCATCGTCTCTCCATGAGAAAAAAAGTCTTTTAAAGGAAATGAATGAAAAGCTTAAAGCCGGAAGGCAGCAGAAAGACACACATAAACGTGAAAGATTGCATGCCTTAAAGCAGGAGCTTGCCAGGCTTAAAGAGGAATCTGATTATATTGATAACAGCCTTAAGGCATGTAATTCCGCTCTTTTTGGGCTGAAGGATTTTGAAGAGGTTACTGAAGACAATGTTTCAAAGGTCGTACTTTTGCTTCATGAGGAAAAACAGGCTAACCAGGCCATAGAACATGAGACATCACGCTTAAGGGACTTGAAGAATAGGCTTGAGGTTTTGAAAGAGTCAACGGATGAAGATGATTTATTTCAAAGAAAGGTTCGGCTTGTAGAAGATGGTATAAAAAATTACTCAGAGCTAAAAGAACAAGCTCATGCAAAAAACTCCCGCAGCCTGGGCAGAAACCAAAATATACCTTCAAAACCTAATTGGACAAGACCTGTCTTCTTTGCCATTGGGCTTCTGGTTTTGATTTTTTTTGGATCCTATCTTGCCAACCATTCTCCTATTTTTTTAGCGCTTGGACTATCAGTCATTGCTATTTCCGGAGTAATTCTTTTACTATCAAGTCTTAAGAAAACTCGTGGCCGGAGTCAGATTTATTCTGATGCCCAGGGCATGAACCGTGCCCTCATTGACGCCGGATTTACCGGCATGTCCGACTATATTCAGTACAGGGAAAACCAACTAAAGCTGAGAGGTCAGATAGAGAACAATACCCAGCGGATTTCGGAGATACAAAGGCATCTGGAGGCCCTTCATAGCCAGGTTGAAGATTATGACAGGCAACTGATGCGGCTGGGAGGGGACAGTAAATGGTACAGGGAAGGGAAGGATAAAGCTTTAGCCGCAGAAGCCCTCAAGCAAGGTGTTGAAAGCCTCAAGAAAGCAAAAGAGGATAAGAGAATCCTTCTGACCAGAGGAAAAGGGTTGGAAGAAAAACTGGGGCACCTTTTAAGAGAAGCCGGTACTCTTGCCCAAAAGCCCATCACATCGCAAAATGACTTGGAAGAAGCTCTTTTAGAGGTTTCTGATTCGAAAACGATAAACCGTAATACCTTGGATGACTCGGACTCCATTCAGCTTGACAGGGAGATAAGAGCCCTGGAGGGCAGCATCAATGAAGTTCAACTGGAAATTACCACCCTTAATACCCGTTTGGAGCAAGCACCCGGAGAAGGAGAACTGGCCGGTGTTCTTGAGGAGCTTGAAAATCTTCAGAAAAAGAAAGAAGCCCTTGAAAGAGTGGGCTCAAGCTTGACCCTTGCCAGTCAGGTTTTAAGGGATGTGGCCTCAAGGATTCAACACGACTATATTCCCGCCCTCAACAAAGAAATGGGTCGTATGATGGACCGTATGACCACGGGACGTTATCGGCAGACTTTAGCCAATGACATGCTTCAGATTAGTCTTGAAGCACCTGAGACCGATGAGCTCATTCCCGTTAATAGATTAAGCGGAGGAGCCATTGACCAGGTATATTTTTGTATGCGGCTTGCAGCCGTTCGTCTTCTTGAAAAGGGAAGAGAACCGCTTCCTCTCTTTCTGGATGAGCCCTTTGCTCAGTACGATGAAGACCGGGCTAAGAATGCCTTTGAGCTTTTAAAGGAGATGGCCGGAGAGCGGCAAATCTTTTTCTTCACGTGCAGACATCGAGAATTAGAGCTGGCACAGGCTGTGTTTGGTAATAATATGAACCGCATCAGACTGCAGCAATAAATAAAAGCAGTGAGAAGTTAAATAAAAGGCAGAACAAAAATTTAGGGGACAAGATGTTCTCTAAATTTTTTTTGCTTACGGGTCGAGAATTGTTCTAAGTATTTTATTGGATAATTTTCTAAACTATTTGAAAGAATATCACTTGAGGTGACAATATGAAAGCGAATAGATGGAATATTATCATTATAATGGTGGTCCTGATTGCATTTTCTGTGACCCTTTGGCCCCAGATAAGTCTGGGCGCAGGTGCTTCAGGAAGAGTCAGTGATGAGCAGCTTCTGGCAAGGGCTATTAATGGTGAAGCAAGAGGTGAGCCTTATGAGGGACAGGTAGCAGTAGGTGCAGTCATTTTAAATCGCGTCGCATCTCCTAATTTCCCTAATACCGTCTCTGGAGTGATCTACCAGCCCGGTGCTTTCACCGCTGTATCAGACGGACAGATAAATGTTCCCATTGATCCCAAGTCCACCGTTGTAAAGGCGGCAAGAGATGCTTTGAACGGATGGGATCCTACCCATGGCTGTCTTTATTATTGGAATCCTGCAACAGCCACAAGCAAGTGGATTTGGTCAAGAAAAATTATAATGAAAATCGGAAAACATAATTTCGGGAAATGAGAAAGGCATGGGAAACGGTTATGGAAAAAGATACGCGTCACAATATGAAGGCCTTTTACGCAATTCTGTCAAAGAATAGGGCTAAGAACCTCATAATTGCCATTTTACTTGCTACCACCCTCTTCGGAGCCTATCAATACAGCAGAGCCGTAAGACTCAGAAGAGAGCTTGATAATACCTACAATCGTGCTTTTCATGAGCTGGTAGGTTACGTTCAGAATGTACAGATCATGCTTATGAAGGCAAGGATGACCTCGTCCCCGGCGCTTACAGCTTCAACCTTGAATGACGTCTGGCGGGAGGCCAATGCGGCTTCAAGCAACCTGGGACAGCTTCCCCTTTCTGTGGGAGTTCTTTCTAATACCGAGAAATTCTTAGCGCAGGTGGCCGATCTTTCGCAAACCATATCCAGGCAGAACGTGCAAGGTAAGGCCATTGATGACGCACAAATGAAAACTCTTGAAAGCCTTCACGGTTTTTCCGTTACTCTCGAAAATAGCCTTAATGAGCTAAAGGGGGATCTTTCCAACGGGAATTTCAAGTGGGAAAACGTTTCCCAGGAGACTAGCAAGGATATGAAAAAAACCTCCCAGGAGATGCCAAAGAGCTTTGACAGCATCGATAAAGACTTTCAGGAAATGCCAACGCTGATTTATGATGGACCCTTCTCGGAGCATATGGAAAACCGGAAGGCTGTGGGTCTCAAAGGGGACAACGTCACAGAAAACCAAGCCATTGAAAGCCTTGCAAAGTTCCTTGGCAAGGATAAGGTTCGCAATATCAGGAAATTGGCAGACAATAATAATGGGATTATTAACACCTTTAATTTCAGAATGGAGGTCACTGGCAATAAAAAAGACAGTGTTGCCGAGGCTGATGTTTCGGTTAAGGGTGGCCATGTGATATGGTATCTCTTTAATCGTGATATTGGTCAAAAGACCATTGATATAGATAAGGCCAAGACCATCGGAAGAGAATTTCTGGCAAACCGTGGATTGCCCAATATGAAGGAATCCTACTATCTTCAGAATGACGGTATGGCAGTTATTAACTATGCTTATACCGAAAAAGGCATCACTTACTATCCGGACCTGGCTAAGGTAAAGGTGGCTTTGGATAATGGAGAGGTTGTGGGCTATGAGGCCAAGGGCTACTACATGAACCACAAGGATCGCAACCTGGGAGCTCCTAAAATCTCAGAGGCTCAAGCCAGAGAGAAGGTTACAAAAGGCAAGGATGTACGTTATTCGGGTCTCGTTGTCATACCCACCAACTATGGAACTGAAATTCTGTGCCACGAGTTCATCGGAAAGCTCGACGACAAAGATTTCCTCATCTATATTGATGCCAACACAGGTGCAGAGGTTAAGGTGCTCATGATCATCAATTCAGAAGAGGGCGTATTGACCATGTAACAAGTATGGATTGCAGTAAGATGCAATCTTTGCAGAAAGCCGGGATTACCCGGCTTTTTGCGTGAAAAGAGTGAAAAGCTATTGGCCTAACATGCAGAAAAGCCGTCGATTTTTTTTAGAATACGAATATCGTCACCTATGAAATGGAGGGTATTGAATTCCCCTACAATTCGGGAGGCAATTCTCTCATTATATTCTTGGAAAAGCCGCTTTGAATTAAGGTTTGAGGAAATAATGGTTTTTGCCACATGGTTTTTATCCTGTGCCTTCCGCAATTCCAGCAAGGTCAAAAGCTCAGCGTAGCGGGCATCACTTCCGGGCTCGGTGCCCAAGTCGTCCAGAATAAGAAGATTGACAGTAAAGAGATTTTTATAGGCTTGCTCATCGCTTGTTCCGTCATGGTCAGGATTAAGGCGGTATTGGCGAATAATAGAAAACAGGGAGGTAGCCGTGAGGTAAAGAACGGTATACCCCTTTTTTAAGAGCTCCAGACCCACACTTTTGGCCATAAAAGTCTTTCCTGTTCCAGTAGGGCCGAAAAAGTAGAGATTGGAGGTCTCCTTTTGTGTAACACCATCAATAAACTCCAGACAACTGTGCTTAATGCAGTTAATTTGATCCCGTGGCGCTGTTTCAACCTGATACTTTTTCTTATCGGGCTTATCCGAGAAATAAGAATCATTAAAAAAGGTAAAGCCGGTCTGACCATCATCCAAAATGTTTGAAAAGGCATAGAGCTGTTCCAGATAGAGCTTTTGATAGCAGGAGCAGGGATCAAAGGCTCCATTGGTGCTATTTGTGATATAACCCCGATCTTCACAAATGGGGCAGGTAAACCGGGGTTCCATATAATCAGCGGGCAGATTGTGAGCTAAAAGCAGGGCTGTCTTCTGTTCATTGAGTTGGCTGATCTTTTCTGAAAGTGTATCCGCATCAAAGTCAGGGCCCTTTTCAGATAGAACCGTACGGGCATAGCGGATGCCTGAGAGCGTTATCTTTGCATCAAGAGAAGCGAGCTCGGGGATTCTCTCCTGAGCCTCTTGTTTACGTCTTTCAGCCTCTTGCAATGCTTTTTCACGTCTTATTGCAAATGAATGATCAAGGTTTCTCCTGATTTCAGCCATTAGCCCTATCCTTTCGCACGAGTTGTTTGATCGAGTTTATTATAGAAATCGTCATCGTACTGACGCTGTTGGAAATTATTGCGGCGAGCCACCTTGCTTGGTGCATCCTCTTTTCTGGAAGTCCTTGCAGGCGCCGTCTCAAGGTATGCTTTAAGCTGTTCGCGGCTTCGGATACCCTCTTTGAACCAGGATGTCAGAATACTGTGAATATACTTGAAATTAGGGTTGGTCTTGCCGGCTGTGCGCTCAAGTGCTTCATCTATAAGAACCATATCATAGTCATATTCATTAAGCCAGATTTCCAGGTACCGCTCCTCATATGAGGTAAGCTTTCTGCCCAGCCTGAGGGCCTGGGCAATGGTTTTGCCGATAGTTTTAGTCCTTTCGCAGGCCTCCATATACTTTTCCAGCTCCCAATGGTTGGTAATGCCCTTCTGGGACCAGGTTGCACCGACTTTTTCAATATATTTGGCATTTAAGGCATTGTTGTCATAGCAATACTTAAAAAGGCTCACCATGACGTCCTCATCAAAGCGAAACGTCATAAACCAATTGTCAATAGCCGTATACCAGCTAGGAGCCATAATTCCCTGAAAAAACATTTTATTGATGGAATCAATACATTGATTACGCTTCACGTGGCCTACCGATTTTTGAAGGGCTGAATCGGCATCAGAGGTAGTCTTGCGTTTATAGAGCTTATTAAGTGCCATTTCCTTAATATCGGCAAGAGAGACGACCTTGGGGGTTCGGACAATAAGCTCCTCCTGCTCTAAAATGAGAAAAGCAGCGTTGACGGTGTCCATAGAAAGATCCAGCTTTGCTGCCAGGTCCTCGGGACGGGCTTCCTTTTTATATTTGCTTAAAAAAATACAGTAAAGATAGACCTTAACTGCATCCGAAGGGATACGGGGCATGTAATCGCTTAAAAATATGTCCGGGACTAATGTATCGGATAACAGGATGTCTTTCACAACCTCAAACTGCATGAAAAAAACCTCATTCTCTTTAAATAAGTAAAGCTATTAATACGAAGTATCAATAACTTGGGATCCCGTTCGAAATTTTTAATTTCGGTAATGGGTAAAGTTATTATACCATAAACGCAAGAAATCCAGAAAGCCAAAAAAGTAAGTCCCGGGAGTGATTCTCACATAGTATGAATGGAAGATGGGAAGAATACCACAGGATTATAGCAAAATCTTTTTATTAAGAGGTGCAGTATGGCGCAATTGGCTGTTCGAACGCGCTCCGGCAGGGTCGATAGCATGCATGAAGGATATATTTGTGTAACTGATTCCGATAAAAATGTTCTGTACTCTATAGGAAACCCTTATGCGAGTATCTTTATACGGTCTTCGGGGAAGCCTCTGTATGCCGTTACTTTCGTCAATTCGGGGGCGATGGACAAATATCATATCACACTCAAGGAGCTGGCCATTATTTGTTCTTCCCATGAAGGTCAAGCCTTTCACCGCCAAATCATCCTTTCCATACTCAATAAATTAGGCCTTAAGGAAAAGGACCTAGATTGCGGGTCAATTTATCCGGGGAATCAAAAGGTTCATGACGCGCTTATCATGCTGGGCAAGCGGCCGACCCCTGTTTTCAACAACTGTTCAGGCAAGCATGTAGGAATGCTGGCACTCTGCAGGTTTTATAACTATCCGATAGAGGGGTATACAAGGCCGGATCACCCTCTTCAGCAGCTTATCAGAAAGACCATGGCTGAGATGCTGGAAATTGATGAAGAAGAGATTGTTTTAGGAAAAGACGGTTGCACCATACCGACTTATCTTTTGACACTTAAACAGGCTTCCTGGCTATATGCGTGTCTGGCACACGGGTATGAAGGCAAAGGCAAATACAGTGAATGCTTTGGCTTGATTCAAAAGGCTATGACAACCTATCCAAAGGTCATCGGGGGCAAGGGGACATTTTGCACCGACCTTAATACCCATACAAAGGGCCGTGCCATAGGCAAGATAGGGGCTGAAGGGGTTTATATGATAGCTGTGCCGGAGAAGCGTCTCGGCATCTGTATTAATATTTTCGATGGCCATCCGTGGGCAAGCTTTCCTGTAGCAGTCCGTGTGCTGGAAGAGCTGGATATTCTGGATGGTTCAACGGTTAAAAAGCTTGAAAAATGGGCTCTACCGCCCATAAAAGATGACAAGGGGAATGATGTGGGATATATCCATCCTTCATTCAATCTAGTGGATAATAAAACCAGTCAGTACCAACCGGGCGATATCTATCCCTAAGGAGGTGAAAGCTGTGAACACATTGGCCGTTGTGACACGTAATGACTATGTCGAAAGTATTCATCAAGGTATTATCTGTGTTGTTGATAGCAGTGGGAAAATTCTCTATCAAAAGGGTGAAACCGGAACAAGGATTTTTTATCGCTCATCCGCAAAGCCTATTCAGGTCATTCCTTTTATTCAGTCGGGAGGTGCACGGGCTATGGGTTATTCCCTTAAGGAAATAGCCATTGCCTGTGCCTCACATACAGGCCATTCATCCCATCAGAAAACTGTTTTAGAAGTTTTAAAACGTTTAAATCTGGAAAAGACAGATCTTCACTGTGGGATTATGAGTCCCTATAATAAAGAAGAAGAAAACAGACTTATTGCGATGGGTGAAAAGCCTTCCGCACTTCATGCCAGCTGCTCGGGAAAGCACGCCGCCATGCTTGCATTTTCAAAATATTTAGGAGCGGATATCTCCCATTATGAAGATTTATCCCATCCCGTTCAGCAGGAGGTAATAAAGACCATAAGCCAATTTACCGATGAAGCTATTGAGTCCATACCTGTGGGCACTGATGGCTGCGGCTTACCCATCTACATGCTTCCCGTCAATAAAATTGCCTTATCCTATGCCAGGCTGGCAGCTTTTGCCCAGGACGAGGAAAGCTCCTATCATCAAACCTGCAAGACCATTTTTGACGCCATGACACAGTATCCCGATATGGTGGCGGGCCCGGATGAATTTTGTACCGAGCTCATGCAGACAACCGGGGATAAACTCATTGGGAAAATAGGAGCTGAGGCAGTTTATTGTCTTGCCGTTAAACGCGGAAGCCTGGGAATCTGCGTTAAAATCGCCGACGGAGGCGAGCGGGCGGTATTTCCTGTGGTCATGCAGCTTTTACTTGAGCTCGATATCCTTGGTAAGGCTGAGTATGAAAAGCTTAAGCATTGGCATAAGGCTGAACTGCTCAATAATTTAAAAGAACATATCGGCGACATTGTTCCCGTATTTCATAGGGAGACATCCTTCGGGCTTGGGGACCGGCTGTTTCCCTCTGTAAAGGAATTGTAATTGAAAGCGCATAAATCGGGGGGCTCAGAATGCCGATAACCCTATAGTAAAAGTCTTTTCATATATTATTTTTGCTATCAGGGGGAGTTCCTTTATGAATAAAGCTACAAAAAGAATAATGGCCGTTGTCTTGATACTGATGCTGCTTATATCAGGACTGCCCTCGGAAATAAAAAGCTTTGCGGCTCCACAGGAGCTTAGCCTGTCAGTGGCGTTGAACCCAAGTACCCAGAAATATGATATCAGCTACATTGCACCGGTTCAACCGGCCTTTACCGTGGTTACCTTTCACATACCCGATGGTACACCTGCTGGTAAAGAAGTTGAACTTAGAGGCCAGGAGGTTTATGACAGTGCCAGCAGAAAAGTTACGGTGAGCACAGAGCTTTTGCCGGACCATATTTACGATATCTCGCTGAAAGCATATCAAAATGCTACCGATCCCGCCCCTTCCCACCAAGGGGAAATCTATTATCTGGCAGACATCACCTTTACAGGGGAATCCTTTAATGAAATGGCCAAAATGTCCGATATCGAGGACAAAGCCCCTGAATTGGAGCTGAATGCCTCAGGCAGCGCCATTACTGTCAGGAGCGGTAATGATCCGGTCATTAAAATGAAATGGAAAATTCCGACCATTTTCAGCACAGGTAAAATCATCTATCTTACGGACAAAAGCAAGGCGGCCTTAAAAGAACTGGAAGAGACTGGGAACTCCATCAGCAAGGCCTGCTTCCAGATCAATATGACAGTGGGTCATGGCACCACCCGCATGCTGGATTTCAATACCGATTATTCGGGCACCAGCATGATTATTGAAGGGAAGAATACTACGGTTGCGGGAATCAGCGATGGTGATGTCACCAGTACCGATAAATTTGTATCGGTGATACTTAAAAAAGAGCAGGGCATCGAGCCCGGCACGGAATATGAGTTTACCAATATTGGCGTTATCTTTGAGAATACCGACTCAGAGCAGATTCCTGTTCGTAGAACCAAGCTTCGCACAGACAGCAATAATCGTTTTATGGTAACGAATATTGACAATGCCTTTAGCGACGCCAACCAAGCGATATCCTCCATCTACACACCCATGCAGATGGAGCTCACAAAGGTTGATACCGACAAGGTAGAGGTCCGGTTTAAAAAAATCACCAACGGGGTATATCCGGAGCTTTATTATCAAGTACAATATGCTTCACGTATTGATGATCTTTACACCCAAACAGAACGTTGGGTCAAGATACCCGATTCATCTCTGCCTGCTTCTGCATCCTATGGCAGTGAAATAGTCACCATACCCTTGACGGGGACTACACACCCTGAGTATTATTTCAGAGTCGTCTATTTCGACAGCTCCTCGGTTCTGCCAAGGAGCTCCTCCCTTTGTGTGGACTTAAGACTGCTGGGTACCGATGCGGGTAAGCCGCCCCTACCCAAAGAGATTAAGACCGAACCCCTCTATGTGGGACGTAAAGAAGTAACCGTGCCAAATACTGAGCTTTCCAGCGGTAAGGTTGAAATTCCTGCAAGTGACCTGCGTCTGTCCTTTGAAAAGCCTCTTGCGTGGAAACAGGTCACCAGCTGGGATGCTTTCATGGCACAACCCTATACGGACGAGGATTATACCTTTCATGTCCTCCTTTCAACCTATTTGCCTGAAAGCACGATTGAAACCCAGACCAAGACCATTGGTTTTTCTTCTGCCAAGGATATCTATCTGCCCGTCAAACAAAAACGTGTGCTCGTTCTGGGCAAGAAGAATTTTTCTCAGGACCCCAACAACCCCAACAGGCTGATTTGCACCATACCCGGTGATCAACTGTTCTATGATTATGTAAGCAATAAATCCCTTGATTTTGAAAATAACGAGGACCCCAGTGAAGACGGTAAAAAAGGGGATTACCCGACCTTTCTGGTGCCCAATACAACCTACTATATGCAGGTTTTTACCTCAAGGCTAAAGGATAATGCCGACATTGACAGGGATATTTGGGGGGACCGCGATGGATTGGCAGCAGATATTAACAACCGCCTGTCCTATAAGTCGCCGGTCTACAGCTTTACCACTTGGCCTTTGACAGAATTACCTGTTCCCATGCCCAATATCCAGCTCGACATTGCACCCAAGACCAATGTGGATCCTGCCGGAAACTTGACCCTGGCCGGTATATCAGTCAATTATGAACGTGTTCTGACCAATGTGGAGTGGCAGCGCTATACCAGTGCCACAACCGGAAGGGCTATTGACTACGAAATTTATATAAGCCGCGATGCCTCCCAATTCAGCGATGTACCTGTGGCTATCGACAATGCTCCCTATCCTGGGGAGGCTGAAAGAATCCAACGCGGCGTAACCATTACCAGTTCGGGAATTGTTATGGGCAATGGACAAAAGGAGCCCATCATGCCCAACACCGTATACTATATTAAAGCTCGTTCCTCCCTTGTGGTCGGTGGTGATGTAATTGGCCGATCGGCTTTTACAGCCGTTAAGGCCATTACCACCCCGAAGATAGACTCAGGGGGTTTGGATAATAACACCCGGGAACCGAGGTCGCCTTCAGAGTTCTCCATAGCTGTAGGTCCGGATGGTGAATTGCTTTTAAGCGACGCCAAAGTTACATTGAACTGGCTCCATGCCGAGTCGGATGTCACCTATGAGATGATATGCACCAGCACCAATATTTCACCCCAGGCCATTGATGCGGATTACGCCTCGGATTCGGTCAATATCAGCTTTTTAAATGCCTATAATGAGTTCAGATCTCCCCCGGGGGACTCTAAGCTGCATCTTGATGTCAAAAACACCAGCCTGAATGCTAAAGTGCTTACCCTTGATGAAAACGGAAGCGTGGTTATGCGCATCGATCGCACCTTCCTGAAGCCCAATCGCACTTATTTCTTCAGCCTTCGTGCTGTGAGAAAAAGGGGAGTGAATGATCCATCCGGCAACTCCCTGGAAAAGGTGAGCCGTTGGATAACCATACCTGTTACGACACGCATGGTCAAGGAGCCGGCCTTCTTGGAGGCGGTCAAGGATCTTGAGGTAGGCTTTAATATTCAGTGCGCCACAAGCCAAACTATGGCCGATTCCATGGAGGTCTACTTAAAAAAGGCAGGAACTGCCGACAGCCAATATGTCCGCCTGAACCGTTCCCAATACACCTGTGTCAAGGATGGCAGCACCTTCTATTTCAGAATTTACAATCTGGAATCGGACCAATGGTACGATATCCGTGTGAAAAACAAAGTGGATAACCGTTGGTATAGTGCAGGCAGCTGGTTAAGTAACCCTGGTAGCCCCATTCAGGCCAAGACTCGGAATGCCATGAAGGAAATAGAGGTGCGATGGGAGGGTGAAGCCCCCTATACCTATTTCCTGGAAGCCAGAACGGACAACGATGCCGATTATGAACGCTTAAGTCCTATAACCTATTACCGTGAGAAGACCAACCTCTATGTGGAGGAGAAATCACCCCATTATATTTACTACGCGATAATAACCAAGAAGCCTGTGAGGGATGAAGACGGAATCCTTCACGATCTTCCTTTGAAATCCAATACCCTTTACTATGTCAAGCTCTGGGCCTATAATGTGGAGGAATCCATCCATATCGGCCCGGTTACGGCTCGAACCGACTTTTCTCAAGACGATTATGACGATGATCAGAAAGAGGACGATGTCATAGACCTCTTTAATAATGAAGCGGATGGTCTTACCAAAAAGCAATATTGGCGTGTGGACATCAAAGAGGGGACTTCCTTCCGGGCTATTCTAAAGGACGATCAGATTTCGGGGTTGCTGCAGGCTGCCAGGGAGTCCACGGTTACTGTGGATCTTTCTTCCGAACAGACTAACACAACGGCTTATGAAATATTAATACCCTATAAAACGCTGGAAGCTATCGAGAAATATGACAGCCGGCTCAATCTCAAGCTCTTGGGGGCAGAGATTACTCTAAATAAAGGCAGTATTGACCTTGCGGCATTAAAGACTCAGGCCATGGTAAACAGCGCCAAGGAACCCATGCTGCTGCTTAAGGTATATCGGACCCAAGATCCTCAGACAAAATTCCCCACGGGCTTTACATCAGCATCCAGGGTATACGACCTGGAGGCTTCGGCCATAGGCTCACGCCTGACCTATGGTGAACTAAGGAATATCATTTATGATATCCTAAAAAAGCCTGACGCCAAAGGTCCCTTTAAGTACGGCATTCTGGATAGGGAGCTGTCCCTGATCCTTAAGAATCTTGACAGCTATAGCTATCGGACACATACCGATCTCAAGGATTTGATCAAAGGAGTCATGGTCAAGGTTGAAAAAGAGCTCTCCCGTTATTTAAAGGATATCATTGACGGCGGGAGCGGGCTGTCAACCAACACTGTTGTCACCAAGGGGATTACTTCCTTCCCAGGAAAAATTGGAGTCAAGCTTGAATATACCTACAGAAGCGGCCTTATCACCCCCTATGTCAATTATGGCTCGGGTTGGAAGGAACCCTCGGGGGCTAAGGGCTATGTTATGCAGTACGCTCTCTTCCGTGCCGAAAAGCCCGGAGAATATGCGGTGGTAGGAAGCGGAACAGTTACTGTACAGCCAGGAAGTCCTTTTGAAGAAACCCTTTCAAAGTTATCGGCCCAATATGACCTTTCAAAGGTATTTGGCAAGGGCACCTTATACCCTGCCAATCCCGTATCCGGTGAACAGGCTGTGATGCTCTATGCGGTGTTAACCCGGAGGGACGGAGACATAATGGGCATGACTCCTGTAAAGAAGGCATCAACCCTTGGCATTGGCGATGTTATGGGAGCCAAGCAGCTAAACGGCTACGTGGATAACCAAACCTCAGTATCGCTGGCCGTCAAGCTCTATTGCAGCAAGGCAAACATTAACCCATCGCTGCTAAAGCCTTCCAAAACCATAAACATAGCTAATGGCTCGCTGATTAATACGTCGCTTTACAAATATGTTGTGCTTGGTGTGGATCTCAATTTAACCACCCTTGAGAACAAAAAGTTTGATGCTGTTGGGCGCACCACAACCGGCATGCTGCTGGATATGATGTCTAAGGCCCTTGAGAAGTTTGAAAAATGATAAGAATGAGGAGTGACGCTTTAGTGAAACCCCATGGATATATAAAAACAACAGCCTGTGTTCTGATCGCAGCTCTGTTACTGGGAATAACAGTAAATGGCGCTCTTGCTGCCGAACCTCCTGTTTTGCCTTCTCCCCAACGTAATCGGGTGACTGATATCGGCTATGTCCAGAATATGAACGCCAGAACCTGGTATGCTCAATTAAACTGGGATTCTACGACTTTTCCTCCTGAGGCAAATGAGCGCTATATTAATCTGGGCCTTAATGAGGTTGTCCATGGTACCGGTCAAGTACAGCCCGATGCACTGAAGGTTTCTCTTCCCGGTACTGCTACAGGCTATAATCTTGACGAGTATACGCCTGAAGGCATCAAGCATGGCACCATATATGAGTCCTACGTCAGGGCAACCTATACAGCCAATACACCTACAGGTCAATATACTGTAAACTCTCAAAGGTCCAATCCTGCCAAATTCCTGACCGGCCTACATGTTTCTGTGGAGCTTATTCCCGGTACCAACAACATCAAAATCAAATGGGATGATGTTTGGGATACCACGGGCCGTATCAATTACCGTATCCTGATTTCTGACACCAAGGGTTTTACCCAGCCCCCTTCTATTCCTGATATTGTAGCTTCCGAAATCGGCAAGAGCGGCTCGGCTGTTACAGTCAACCGCGATGAAAAAAAGCTTGAGTATATCTATACCTTTGCTCTGCCCGGTCGCGAATACTCCATCAAGGTTGTACCCATACCCAGTCCAAACGTTGCTTGTGCAACAGTTGATGAAATCGGAGCTGTCACCATCAAAACAGATATTCTCTTAAAAGCTCAACGGGTCGGCTATACCAGCGAAGGGGATGTAATCTGGAAGCTTTTCTGGAACCCTATCGTCAAGGGCAATGCTTTTACCCGTGTCGATTATGAGCTTTATCGCTATACTGACTCCGATCCTGAGGGCCAGCTTTACCGTTTGATACCCGATGTTGACAGCTATCTGATCACGGTCAAGAAAAACGACCCTGCTCTTTATAGCTTTAAAATTGATGCCAAGGCTTATGTTCAGGGGAGCAGCGCCCCTATTGAATTCAGATCAAATAACAAGGTCATGCTGAAGGAACAGATTCCCCAGCAGCCTGAGGCTCCCGATCTGGTGGATGCCTTTGTTGATGCAGATCCTAAGCCTCTTAAGTATGATGAGCTTTTGACTTCTACCAGTGCAGCCCTATTATGGCGTGTGCCCTATACCGGAGAAGGCCATATTGATAACGATGTAACCTATGACATTTATTTATTGGAGGACATCCGGGATGTTGCCAATCCTCCCTCCAATTTTAAAATCGGTGCCGACCTGACCATGGGTGAGGCCAACCAGGTACGCAACAAGCTGACCGGAGAGGTCATGGGCTACCGCTACAACCTGAGTGGGCTTAAATCCAACAGCACCTACTATTTTGTCATCTATGCCAAGAAGAGCTTTCTTGTCCAAAATCCCGGAGATGGCTTTATGGTTACCATGCCCTATATTTCCAAGCAGGCCGTAAAGGTTATCATCACCAAGCCCGACACGGGAGCGGACAGGCCTATCGCACCTTCGGCGCCTCCTTTCGGCTTAATGCCCGGCTCGGACAGCGTTACCGAAACAAGTGCTGCTATGGTTCTGAAAAAGAAGTGGCATGCCCTTTATGACAGTGATAAGCTTCGATGGGTATATACCAGTGCTGAGGATTATAATAATAATCAGCTTCTTGATCCAACCGACCCTAGAAAAAAGAACGGGATGATAGTTAACTACCAGCCCGGATGGAAGGTTGTTCCCCATGTGGTAAGCTATAATGACGCTTTAAATGTCATCCGCTTACGCAATAACCGGAATAGCGAGTATGTGACCTACAGTGATTTATCCCAGCCCGATATCAAGGCTTTTGAGATAGCCCAACAGCCTGTTGTCATACCTAATATCCCCGAGGATGCTGCGGACCAGAGCTTCACCTTCAATGTAACAAACCTGACTCATAATACGGCTTATCTTGTGTGGGTCACCATTGAAAACCAGAATGGTACGGCTTCCGACCCCTCGGATCCCATTGTTATTACCACTCCGCCCCAGATCCCCGAGACACCGGTAACTCCTACCGTGCCCAGCGATCTTAAGGGTATTGCGGCTGACAGCTTTGTCGATCTATTCTGGACCTATACCTTGAATATGGATTACGAGATTAAAGCAGGCACCAGCGATAAATTAGCTTCGGCCACTATAACGAAACAGGTTTCCTATGAGGAAATTCGTCGGAATACCTTTTTACGTGTAGACGGCTTGGAAGCGAATACAGTCTATTACTTTTGGATTAAAACCATCAGCAAAACTTCTCAGGGACAGCCCCTGGAATCCGTATACAGTAATCCTCTGGTTATAAGGACCGAGGCCTATAAGCCCCCTGCGCCCCCAACGGGCTTTGGTGTGAAAAGTGGGCCTGACGGAGTCACAGAAAAGAGCATTACCTACCTCTGGGATGCGATAACAGGGTTTACCTATTATCTGGAATTTGCTGACAATGCCAACTTTGAAAAGTCTACCATGACCCAGGTTACAGGCGGCACCCATACAGTTGGCAACCTTGTGGCTAATCGCCGCTATTATGCAAGGCTTTATGCCTTTGATAACAAAACCCAATTAAGAAGTGAGCCTACCAGGACCATTATGGTCATTACCAACAAGAGTAAAAGCGAGTATGACGGAAGCTATGATCTGGATGATGTGGTTACCGGAGATGGACTTAATATTCCCACCAAGCTTGAGAACGGTATCTGGACCATAACTTCTTTAGGCGCGCATTCCCATGTTTTGGGGGAACGGATCCGCGAGCTATACGGACCTGTTGTTAAGCTTGATCTTTCACAGCCACCGGGAAAGACCTCCATTATACGCCTGGAACTTGGAGCTGCTGTTTTTGACGTTCTGTCGGAGCTCAAGAAAGAGCTTTATGTGAAGCTGCCCTGGGGTCAATATCTTATAAGGCCCGGTACCTTCCAGAACGATGAATATTTTGTGCAAAAGGCTAAAAATTCTGAGCTGAGTTTTAGGCTTGAAACAATCTCACCAGCAACCCAGTATAAGGCGGCTGCCAATATGCAGTTTAAAACCCCGGTTGCCGGTCTTAAGGTGTCTTACTTACAAAGTAATACCTTCGTTCAGAAGCTTACCCGTTCCATACGTGTAGAGCTTCCTATTGGGCTTGGTGCCTATGGACAGGAGCAGGTTAAAACCTATGCTGCCAGCACCAATCAAAGCTGGTACGTACTTCCTACCTACACAGACTATGCCAATAGCTTGGTAGCGGGTGAATTGGATAAGCCGGGAGCTTATGTTGCTGCAACTTGGGGTATCCAGCCGGTTCCCAGTGTACCGGCCTACATCACCGAGAGTATGGAGCGCATTCAATCGGTATTCAAGCTCAAGAGCCTGGAAGGAAAAACCTTCAAGCCCAATGCTGCGATTACTCAAAAGGCTATTTTGAGGCTTATCATGGACATTGTTGCCAGCCAATCGGATGTTGAAGCAGTCACTGATGAGGAAATGCTCCAACAAGCAGTTCGGGCAGGGCTTATTGAAGCTGCTGGTGATGTTTCGGATGCTGGCGCACGCAGGGATAAAGCTGCTTATATGCTGGTTTCCCTGTATCAATTCATGACCCGTGAGAACACGCAGCCCACTAAGCCGAGTGTTTGGTCGCAATACCAGGATTTGTCAAAAAGTGACAATCGCTATTTGAATTCTTACAAATTTGCCCTGGAAAACGGTATTGTTCAAGGGAATGGTTCCAATCTCTCGTATCCGGAAAAAATAGTAACTTATGGTGATTTCTTGGTCATGCTCGAACGCACGTTACGACTTTGCGGTGAGCTGTAAAACTAAAAAAAATTTTTCATGCAGCAAAATTACATTTTGTTTAAAGATTGATTTACCACGTGTGAAACTAAGCTTAAAAGAAGATACTAAGATTGATTTGAATAGAATAAATTCAGTCGGGAACCAGGAAAAGAAAGGAATAAAAAGCTCCAGAAGTTGGTGTACATAAAAAAAGAAAGGTGATGGGGTAATGGGAGCTTTTGTTATTCAGGGGGGTAAACCCTTGTTTGGTACTGCACTGATTTCAAGTTCAAAAAATGCAATTCTTCCAATCATTTCGGCTTGTTTATTATCTGCCGAAGAATGTCTTATAAAACAAATTCCGGGACTGGACGATGTTTCAGGTATGTGCGAGCTTATATCCAATCTTGGAGCTGATGTCAAAGTCAATGGCAAGGCCCGGAAAATAGCTATATCTACTCCTTCCCTGACCGGACATACTGCCGACTATGAATTAGTTAGTAAGCTTCGCGCCTCATTCCTGGTTATGGGGCCGTTGCTCGCCCGGGCTGGTATTGCCACAGTGGCCCTTCCTGGTGGATGTCCTATTGGTAGCAGGCCTGTAGATCTTCATTTAAAAGGATTCGAGGCCATGGGAGCCCAGATTGAGAATGGACATGGGTATATCCAAGCTCAGTGCCCCGGCAGGAAGCTTCAGGGTGCCAATATTTATCTGGATTTTCCCAGTGTGGGTGCTACTGAAAATCTACTTACCGCCGCAGTTTTAGCCGAGGGACAGACCACCATTGAAAATGCGGCCTCCGAGCCTGAAATAATCGACCTGGCCTCTTTCCTTATAGAGATGGGGGCTCGCATAACGGGTGCAGGAACCGACACCATTGTTATTGAAGGCGTTGAAACGGTGCATGGAGCAGAACATACAATTATGCCTGACCGGATAGAAGCCGGGACCCTTATGGCAGCCGCTGCTTTGACCGGGGGTGACATCACTCTTACCAATGTGGTGCCTGACCATCTGAAGCCTGTTACGGCTAAACTCCGAGAATCGGGTATGGAAATTATGGAGCAGGGTAACGAAATCAGGGTGAGAGGTATAGCCCGACCGGCAGCTTTGGACATCAAGACTCACCCGTTTCCGGGATTTCCTACTGATATGCAGGCTCAACTGGCAGCATATCTTTGCTTTGCCGAAGGCACAAGCATGATTGTGGAAACCATCTTTGAAAACAGATTCATGCATGTTAATGAGTTGAAGCGAATGGGAGCCCAGATCCGTGTAGATGGCAGAACTGCCATAATCGAAGGCCTTGATAAGCTCCAAGGGGCACAGGTAAGAGCTACTGATTTGCGGGCCGGAGCCGCGCTCATCATTGCAGGTCTTGCTGCAAAAGGAACCACCGAGGTTCTGGATATTCATCATATTGACAGGGGCTATGAATTTATAGAGAATAAATTACAGAGATTGGGCGCAGATATCAGGCGCTTGTAAAGGGGAATAAACAATGAGTCAGAATGAAGGTCAGTATAGCTTTTTTGCCTTTTTGTCACGCATGCGCCACATCTATCGATGGAGTCTGATGCGTAACGTGACAAGTGAGAACATTCAGGAGCACAGCCTTCAGGTGGCCATGATTGCTCATGGTCTGGCCTTAATAAAAAACAAGCTTTTCCAGGGTGCGATTAACACTGAAAAAGTAGCATTATTAGCCATTTTCCATGACAGTAATGAAACCATTACGGGAGATCTTCCCACGCCTATCAAATACTTCAATTTAGATATTCAAAACTCCTACAAGGAATTGGAGAGTCTATCCAAGGACAAGCTTTTGACATTGCTTCCGGAAGATTTTAGGGAGGATTACCGATCCATTTTGTTCTTTGATGAGCAAAGTGAGGAAGGCCGCCTAATAAAGGCTGCCGATCGTATTTGTGCCTACGTAAAGTGCATTGAAGAGCTAAAAGCAGGTAATGGTGAGTTCCAAAAGGCACAACAGGCTATTCTTAGAAAGATTGAAGCAATTGACCTTCCGGAAGTCCGTTATTTCATGGAACATTTTGTTGAGAACTTCTCCCTGACTTTGGATGAGCTCAACTAATTGTCTCATTCATCAGATATTGTCATCTTGAAATCTTTATATCGGGGAAAAATAAAAGTACGGGACTTTGGCACGAAATAAGCCTCAACCCGTAAATTTTATTATGGCCACAATAAAAATGGAGGTGATGATATTGAAAATAAGACAGCTGGCAGCATCAACTGCCATAATACTCGGTCTTACAACTTCAACAGTTTTTGCCACACCCGGTGAAGCAACCCCAAAAAATGAAGAGCACCAAATAAGGCAAAAGCATGGGCACAGAGATCATGCTAAATTTGAAAAAGATCCCATAAAAGCATTGGAGTGTAAAAAAGAGAGGGTCCTTAAGCTTTACCAGGATGGAAAATTAACAAAAGAAAAAGCTGATGAAATAGTTGCAAAAATAGATAATAAAATTTTAGAGATCAAGGATTTTCAGAAGCTCCCGCTGGATCAGAAAAAGGAAAAGCTTCTAAAGGATTGTGAAACACGTTTAAACGAGATGGTCAAGAACGGTAAAATGGATCAAAAGACCGCCGAAGATAAATTCAAGGATTATGTTGAGAAAATCAACAGTTGGGATGGGACAGGCTATCCCAGGTTTCATGGGAAAAGAATGCACGAAAAACATTAATAAATAGTAAATGGGCGGAGGGTTTCTCATTTATTAACCACTCCGCCCAACCTGTTTTTATATTTTCTAAAACAGGATTTTAGTTTTAAGTCCATTGTAATTTTCAACTCCTAGGGATGATCGAAATTTAACTTCCGATAAGTTTTTCCGGCAAAAACAGAAGAATTGCATATACTTTGCCGGAAGAATCGGAACTTATATTTCGATTGCTCCTTAAATCATGTGTTCCGATCGTACGCTTTCCGGTGGAATCATATCACGCTCCTTATCCTTCAAAAATTTTTTAGCCCTCCATGATCCTCCCGTTTCTTTATCATACCTTATGCAACCGGACAATTCTCTCATGACTGGTTTTTTATCCAATGCTTATCCTTTCATTCGACAGGAAAATATTGATTTTTCTTAAAGGCTATTTTTATTGTGTATAAAAATACAGCCTATGGTATAATGATGAATCATAGAAGAGCTACAGCAAGAAACGGAGGAATTTCTATGAAAGCAGTCATTTCAGTTCTTGGTTGCGACAGAATTGGTATTATCGCATCCATTACAAAAATCCTGGCTGAGACTAATGTTAACATTCTGGATATCTCGCAAACCATTATGCAGAATATATTCAGCATGATTATGGTGGTGGATCTTTCGGCTATGAAGGCTGAATTTTCCCAGTTAAGCGAGCTTTTATCCAAGGCCAGTGAAGAGCTGGGGGTAGAAATCAGACTTCAACGTGAAGAAATTTTCACCAGCATGCACCGTATTTAGAGGAGTTTAACATGTTTAACGGAAATGAAATTCTTGAAACTATCAATATGATAACCCAGGAGAACCTGGATATCCGTACCATTACTATGGGTATTTCTCTCAGAGATTGTGCTTCCGATAGAGCTTCTGTTACAAGTCAGCGTATTTACGACAAAATTTGTCGTTATGCTCAGAACCTGGTCAAAACAGGTGAGGACATTGAGAGGGATTTTGGTATACCCATTATTAATAAACGTATTTCAGTAACACCCATGGCATTGGTTGCAGAGAGCAGCGATACAGAAAATTATACTGTTTTTGCGCATTCTATGGACAAAGCAGCTAAAAATGTAGGTGTTAATTTTATAGGCGGTTTTTCAGCTCTCATCCATAAGGGCTATACTAAGGGTGACAGACTCCTGGTTCAGGCCATCCCTGAAGCGCTTTCCACTACTGACAGGGTGTGCGCGTCGGTGAATTTGGCCACTACTAAAGCCGGTATCAATATGGATGCGGTCAAAGACATGGGCGAAATCATAAAGGACTGCGCCGAGAGGACAAAGGATAAAGGCGCAGTGGCCTGCTCCAAGCTGGTGGTATTCGCTAATGTTCCTGAAGATAACCCGTTTATGGCGGGCGCTTTCCATGGTGTGGGCGAGCCCGAATGTGTGATTAATGTTGGCGTCAGTGGCCCCGGAGTAGTCGCCAATGCTCTGAAATCATTAAATGGTGCTGATTTTGGTGCTGTTGCCGAGACCATAAAGAAAACAGCGTTCAAGATCACTCGTATGGGTCAGTTGGTTGCCCAGGAGGCTTCCACACGGCTCAAAGTACCCTTTGGCATTGTCGATCTGTCTTTAGCACCCACCCCGGCAGTAGGCGACAGTGTGGCTCATATTCTTGAGGCTATGGGTCTCGAACGTTGCGGTACTCATGGTACAACGGCAGCTTTGGCGCTTTTAAACGATGCAGTAAAAAAAGGCGGTGTTATGGCAAGCTCCTATGTAGGCGGCTTAAGCGGTGCCTTCATACCGGTCAGTGAGGACGCAGGTATGATTGATGCAGCCATGTGCGGTGCGCTGTCTATTGAAAAGCTAGAGGCCATGACTTGTGTTTGCTCTGTCGGACTGGATATGATTGCTGTACCGGGAGATACGACTGCGTCTACTTTATCCGCCATTATTGCAGACGAGGCTGCTATCGGGGTTGTGAACAACAAGACAACTGCTGTGCGTATTATTCCTGTGCCCGGTATGAAGGAAGGGGATGTGGTTGAGTACGGAGGACTTTTTGGAAGAGCTCCCATCATGAAAATCAATCCCTACTCTTCTGAAGCCTTTATCAAAAGAGGAGGCCGTATACCGGCTCCACTCCAGAGCTTGAGAAACTAATTTTGAAGATTTTTTTATCCAAAAGGCCATATTATAAACAGCAAAAAGTTTATCGCTAAGTACTGTTATTATTGAGTATTCAGTGGTACAATAAATCTTATGGCTTTTTTTTGAAGGGAGAGCAATCCATGACTTTCGAGCTTCGTGAATCAAATGGTATCATTATTGTGGCTGCGGAGGGCCAGGTTCGAATCTCAACGCAGAGCGAATTTAAAGATTATTTAGATAAGCTTTTTGAGAAATATGACAGCAGGGTTATGATCCTGGATATGAAGGATGTCAGTTACATGAACAGTGCCGGCATCGGGATTATTGTGGACACTTTTAAAAACTTCCGTGATAAGGAAGGCAAGCTTGTACTATCAGGCTTATCCAAGGACATCGGCAGGCTCTTTGAGGTGACCAAGCTCAACCGGTTTATAGAAATATATACTTCGGTGGATGAGGCTTTAGAGCACTTGTAATATAAACATTTTGTGATATAATAACATTACCCGTTACCGAAATTAAAATTTCGAACGGGTACCAAGTTATTGATACTTCGTATTAATAGACAATGGAGAAGGATCTTTATTAGTTGAATCTACCACATGTTTCGTCTAAGAAATAGCAAGGGTGCTTATAAAAGAGCACCCTGTTTGTATGTTTGGAGATTGTTACGAAAATGACAATGGGGGTGAGGAATGATGTTACCAAAGCAGTTTTCCATCGGGGATATTGTTGAATTAAAGAAGGAACATCCTTGCGGGAGTAAATTGTGGAAGGTTCAGAGGACAGGTGCAGACTTTCGTATTGAGTGTCAAGGATGCAAGCATTCACTCATGATTCCCAGAGCAAAATTTGAAAAAAGCGTAAAGAAAGTTATAAGCGCAGCTGATCTTTCACAAGCAAAGCTTCCCAATGAGAACTTTACCTAGATTTTACCCTTGTCTTAAACTTACAAAAAACAAAAAAATAAGATAAAAAATAGGCTATTATTAACCATTGTTTCCTTAAGGGGGATAGGATTATAATTGATTCCGTGGCTTTTTGGATTCGTAATGTCTACAGTATAGTGTATACATTATTAATCTATGGATCGCAGCTTGTGGTGCGCATCACAGGTGAGCGCCCTATTGTAAATCAACAATGTTCTCGGGCCCAAAAACAATCTTCGATTGCGTTAATGGGTGATATTAGCAAGAGGTGGAATTGTGAGCTCAATTTTGTTTTTATTATTATTTCCTTTGGCAGCAGCGACCATATTGCTCTTTATTAAGAACGACGGACTTCGAAGAGCATTGGTCAGGCTTTTCGCACTGATCATCGCAAGTGGTTCGATTTATACCGCAGTGGTCTATTTCAATAATGGATTAAGAGTTTCCTTAAACATTGAGTGGATCAATTACGGTATGGTGGTCATTGAAGTCCTTTTAGCACTGGTCATCATCGTTATGAGCATCAAATATAAAAAGTATCTGGCAGTACTCCTGGTTATGATCCAGACACCTTTAATCAACGGGTTTGAGTTTACCCATGGCCACGATATTAAGATTGAAGCAGATATCATTATTGATCGATTTTCACTGATCATGATTCTCATAACGGGTATCATCGGTAGTCTTATATGTGTTTATGCCCTGACTTACATGAAGGATTACCATGAGCATCATAGTGAGGTACAGGACAGAAGGCCCTTTTTCTTCTTTCTGTTGTTTGCCTTCCTGTCCGCTATGTTTGGGTTATTGCTTTCAAACAATTTGATCTGGATGTATTTCTTCTGGGAAATTACCACATTGTGTTCTTTTCTCCTCATTGGATATACCAAGGCCGAGGATGCCATAAAAAATTCCTTCAAATCTTTGATTATGAATCTTTTTGGTGGCTTTGGATTTGCAGCGGCTATCATCTACCTGGCTACAGTTCATGGAACATTGGAATTGAGCCATTTTGTAGGATTGGCCGGAAAAGGTGTGAATTTGTTGATTCCTGCCGTACTCCTGTCGGTTGCAGGGTTGACTAAGGCAGCTCAGATGCCTTTCTCGGGTTGGCTTTTAGGGGCCATGGTGGCACCTACACCTTCCTCGGCGCTCCTTCACTCTTCAACCATGGTTAAGGCCGGAGTCTTCCTGCTCATTCGTATAGCTCCGGTACTTGGCTTTAACGTGGCCGGAATTATGGTCATGATGGTTGGAGGCGTTACCTTCCTGCTGGCTTCTCTAATCGCCATTACCCAATCCGACGGGAAAAAGGTACTAGCCTATTCAACCATTGCAAACCTTGGACTTATTGTGGCCTGCGCAGGGATTGGCTCATATGAATCTATATGGGCGGGAATGCTGCTCATTGTTTTTCACGCCATTGCCAAATCGCTTCTGTTCCTTTCAGTGGGAACGGTGGAACACAATATGGGGAGCCGGGATATCGAGGACATGCATGGACTGATTGTGAAGCTTCCTGAGATGGCGCTTATGATGACTATAGGCATTGCGGGAATGTTCCTTGCACCTTTCGGCATGCTGATTTCCAAGTGGGCTGCTTTGAAGGCCTTCATAGATTCTAACAATATACTCATTGTGATGGCTTTGGTTTTTGGAAGCGCAGCTACTCTTTTTTATTGGACCAAGTGGCTTGGAAAGCTGGTGGCTGTGCTTAGTAAGAGTGAGAGGATTGATTCAAAACTCAGCAGGGATGAGTGGCTCTCATTAGGTACTCTCTCGGCTCTGACGGTAGCTGTTTGTTTTGCTTTCCCCCTCATTGCATCACATTTTATTGAGCCCTACCTTAACACCGTATTTAACGTTCAGAACCTCTCGGTTATTTCGGCAGGGAATATCAATATTATGTCTATGATGCTGGGTATGATTCTTCTCATTCCCGCAGGTCTCATCATTTTTGTGACTGCCTGGGATGAAAGAATCGTCACCTCTTATATGGCCGGTGCAAATACAGGGGACAACCGTCACTTTATAGATTCCTACGGTAAGAGCAAACAAATGTATCTGTCGAACTGGTACATGAAAAATTATTTTAACGAAGGCAAACTCACGATGGTCGGCACGATTGCTACATCTGCTATAATTCTCGTCATCTTTGCCATGGCTTTGGGAGGTGTGCTGTAATGGATAGAAGTGTAATGAGTATTTTATTATATATTGTGCTCGGCCCCATTGTGGGTGGCCTTATAGCGGGAGTTGACAGGAAAATCAGCGCGAGAATGCAGGGACGCTTTGGACCTCCACTATTGCAGCCTTTTTATGACGTGCTCAAGCTTTTTTCGAAGGAAAGTATCGCTGTTAACAGTATACAGAACTTTTTTATAGTATGCTTTCTAATTTTCATTGTTTTCACAGGGTGCCTCTTTTTTATGGGGGGCGACATATTGCTGGTTATATTTTCGCTTACCCTTGCCTCTATTTTCATGGTGCTTGGAGCCTATTGCGCCAATTCACCCTATTCCAGCATTGGTGCCATGAGAGAGCTTCTCCAGATGATGGCCTATGAGCCCATGGTACTTTTAACGGCCATTGGCTTTTATATGGTGACCAAGAGCTTTGCCATATCCGATATAGTGGCTCATGACGTACCTCTGGTGCTTCATTTACCCGGTATTTTTATTGGCTTCACCTATATTTTGACTATGAAGCTTCGCAAATCTCCCTTTGACCTGAGCATGAGCCATCATGCCCACCAAGAGGTGGTTCAGGGCATCACCACAGAATTTTCAGGGTCCACCCTGGCTATGATTGAGATTGCTCATTGGTATGAAAATGTGTTTCTACTGGGCTTTATCTTTTTGTTCTTTGTTTGGAACAATCCCGTGAGCTGGGCTGTGGGTGTGGGAGCATGCATCCTTCTATATTTCCTCGAAATTGTTATTGATAATGCATCTGCCCGTGTTAAATGGCAGCTTGCCTTCAATACGGCATGGATTGTGGCAGCCGCCCTGGGCTTTACAAACTTGCTGGTACTTTACTTAATGTGAATGAGGTGTTAATGATGTCATACTTAAAAAAATCACCATGGATTATTCATTATGACGGAACAAGCTGTAATGGCTGTGATATAGAGACTTTAGCCTGTTTGACCCCTCTTTACGATGTTGAACGATTTGGAGTGGTCAATACCGGGAACCCCAAGCACGCGGATATCTTTGTGATCACCGGTTCGGTCAATGAACAGAACAAAGATGTGGTGTGGCAGATCTATAATCAAATGCCAAGTCCCAAAGCTGTTGTTGCCGTGGGTATATGTGCTACCTCCGGAGGTATATTCGCCGAGTGCTACAATGTTTTGGGCGGCGTGGACAAGGTTATCCCTGTTGATGTCTATGTCCCGGGTTGCGCAGCGAGGCCTGAGGCCATCATTGATGGTGTTGTTAAAGCTCTTGATGTATTGGAAGAAAAACGCAAGGATCTTGCACGGAGAAGAAAGCAAGCTCTTGTCAGGCGTAAGGGACTAATGTATAAAAAGCTCATCTATTAGAAAGGTAGAGTGCGCGATGAATGATGTTCAGAACATTATGGAAGTTAATGTAGATGAATTGGTAGATAAAGCTGTTCTGATGAAGGGCCAGGGTTATCGCCTCGTGGCTATCTCCTGCACCTATAAGGAAGGCTTTGAGATTACTTACTCATTTGATAAAAATTACGATTTTGTGAATTATAGAATACACATTGAAAAGGATACAGAAATACTGAGTATCAGTCATGTTTTCTTCCCGGCCTTCCTCTATGAGAATGAGATGAAGGATTTATTTGGCGTAAAAATAAAGAATATTGCCATTGACTATGAGGGCGGTTTATACAGAGTTGCAAAGAAAGCGCCATTTACACCGGAAGCCTCAGAAAAGGAGGGGTTATAAAATGTCTAAAAGATCAATAGTCCCCTTTGGACCACAGCACCCTGTGCTCCCTGAGCCTATCCATCTGGATCTTGTTCTGGAGGATGAAAAGGTGATTGAAGCCATTCCTTCCATAGGCTTTGTTCATAGAGGCCTTGAAAAGCTGGTAGAAAAGAAAGACTTTACACAGTATGTTTATGTAGCTGAAAGAATATGCGGCATATGCAGCTTCATGCATGGTATGGGCTACTGCCAGGCTGTTGAAAACATTATGGACATAAAGGTTCCTGATAGGGCTGAATACTTAAGAACCATTTGGGCGGAGCTTTCCAGAATACACAGTCACCTTCTGTGGCTAGGCCTTTTAGCCGACGGCTTTGGATTTGAAAGCTTGTTCATGCACTGCTGGAAGCTTCGTGAGCAGATCCTGGATATTTTTGAGACCACCACCGGAGGCCGTATTATTTTCTCGGTCTGCAAAATTGGTGGAGTAAGAAAAGATATAGACCCTGATACTCTGAAACGGATTGTAACAATTCTGGATAATCTGCAAAAGGAACTAAAAGCGGTCACCGATGTATTTCTGGAAGACTACACCGTAAAGCACAGGCTTGTAGGAGTAGGAGTTCTGTCCCAACAGGATGCCTATGATGCGGGAGCAATTGGTCCTATGGCACGTGCCAGCGGTATTTCTCTTGACATGAGAACACTGGGCTACTCGGCTTACAAGCATCTTGATTTTGAGCCCATACTGGAGACCGATGGGGATTGCTATGCCAGAACAAGGGTACGTATCCGTGAGGTTTATCAGGCCATTGACATCATCAGGCAATGTGCGGCAAAAATGCCCGAGGGTGAGCTCGAGGAAAAGGTCAAGGGCAATCCTTCCGGTGAACGATTTGAGCGACTTGAACAGCCCCGGGGTGAGGTTATTTATTATGTAAAAGCCAACGGAACCAAATTCCTGGATAGAGTGCGGGTGAGAACGCCAACCTTCACCAATATCCCTGCACTTTTAAAGGTGCTTCAAGGTTGTGATTTGGCCGATGTACCCATGATGGTTCTTACCATAGACCCCTGTATCAGCTGTACGGAAAGATAGGTGAAGAAAAATTATGGCTGTTATGAAATTTGCCGGATATGTTATAGATAAATTGTTTAGAAAGCCATCGACCCTCATGTATCCCATAAAAAAGCGCGAGTTTTTTGAAAGGACACGGGGGCATATTGGTATTGATATAGAAGCCTGCATCTTTTGCGGCATGTGCTCCAGAAGGTGTCCAACAGGGGCAATAAATGTGGATAAAGGCAGTAAAAGCTGGGATATAGAACGCCTGAAATGCGTACAATGTAGTTATTGCGTTGAGGTTTGTCCAAAGAAGTGCCTCGTCATGGAGAATGCCTATACAGCACCATCCGAAGGCAATGTGAAGGATGTTTTTCATGCACGAATACCCGATAACAACTAGAATTGTACAAATAGCAGAGGAGCATGCTAAAAAGGAAAACGCCGGCCGGGTGGTCAAGATCAATCTGGTGGTGGGTGATTATTCAGGCTTTATCGGGGAATCTATCAGTATGTACTTTGAGGTGATATCAGAGGGGACGCTCTGCGAGGGAGCTGTGCTTAATATCCGAAAAGTAGCTCCCATGCTGAAATGCAGTTCCTGTGGCGAGCTATTTAAGAAGATACCCTTTTCCTTTGAGTGCCCCAAATGCTTCGGTGCGGGAGGCCCCACCGAGATTGGCAAAGAGTTCTATATCGAGAGTATAGAGGTGGAGCAGAAATAGAACCGAGTTATTTATTGCAGAAGGAGGTAGTCATGTCCGACACGAGAAAAATTGAGGTTATGGAAAACATCCATGACGAAAATGAAAGAATTGCAAGCAGCATTAACAACGATCTCACCCAAAGAGGAATTTTTTGCGTCAATATCATGGGAGCGCCGGGTGCGGGCAAGACCTCCAGTATCATTAACCTTATCAAGCATTTTAGTAAGTTCACGCCATTTGTTATCGAAGGAGATATTGAATCCGATCTGGACACTCAAACACTTAAAAGGATGGGTATCAAAACGGTTCAAATCAATACAGGCGGGGCCTGTCATTTGGATGCACCCTTGATAAAAGGAGCGGTATCTTCCTTGGAACCCGATCAGAATGGTATTTTATTTATTGAGAACATAGGAAATTTGGTCTGCCCGGCCGAGTTTGTCATCGGGGAGCATATCAAAGTACTGGTGGCAACTGTTACAGAGGGCAGCGACAAGCCCTACAAATACCCGTTGGCTTTTGAAAAAGCCGACGCGCTGATTGTCAATAAGGTTGACTTGATTCCCTATTTGAATTTTGATTTGGATTTCTTCACCAAGGGATTCAGGGCTTTAAACCCCAACGCACCTATGTTCATGGTGTCCGGTAAAACGGGGGAAGGCTATAAGGAAATGGCCCAATGGCTTGAAAACAAGGCTTCGGAAGTGCTGAATTGAGTGAGTTCAGATGGACAATACCAGAGTATATAAACGAATAACCCTTTACGGTTTGGTTCAGGGTATAGGTTTCAGACCCAATGTAGTACGTCTTGCCCAAAAATACGGTATTGACGGGGTAGTCTGCAATTTTGGAGGCGGTGTCAGAATCTTGGTGTCAGCACCCTCTTCCTTAGTCGATGGCTTCATAAGCCAGCTTCAAAATGAGCCTCCGCCTCTTTCTGAAATTTTGCATACCAAAATTGAAAACCTTGATGCCGCTCATTTTGGGATAGAGCTTGAAAGTCTTTATTCACAGTCGCTATCTCCGGGCTTTTACATTGCGAAAAGCCGTGATGAGGGTGAAGGCCTTGTTATTCTGCCGGCCGATTTGCCTATATGCGAGACCTGTTTATCCGAGATGAAGATCACAGCAAACAGGCGTTTCGGACATCTCCTTATCAGCTGTACCCACTGTGGGCCCCGGTACAGCGTCATTAAAAAAGCTCCCTATGACCGCTGCAATACATCGATGGAGAGCTTTGACTTTTGTCTGGAGTGCCATGAGGAGTATACCAATCCCGAGAGCCGGCGCTTCCATGCACAGACCGTCTCATGTCATCACTGCGGCCCACAGTTAAGGCTGAAGGCGTCGGAAGGTGAGTGGCCGGGCGAAGAGGCCCTGGTAAAAACCATTGCGATCCTGAAGGCCGAAGGCGTGGCGGCTGTTAAAGGAATAGGCGGTTATCATTTCATCGCAAGCCCCTATTCAGATTCAGCGGTTAAAGCGTTGAGAGAGCTAAAGGAAAGAGAGCAAAAGCCTTTTGCAATCTGTTTTCCAAGCCTGGAATCCATAAAAACCTATGCGCAGGTATCATTGCAGGAGGAAGCGCTTCTTCGCTCAAAGGCAAGACCCATTGTGCTCTTAGAGCAAAAGCAGCCTTCCGGGGATAATCCTTTTTCACCCCTGGTCCTGCAAAACAGCCGCTATATCGGTGCTTTTCTGCCCTACACGCCCATCCTTGTGCAGCTTTGTAATAGCCTTGGGCCTCTAATAGCTACCAGCGCCAATCTGAGCGATGCGCCTATTATCAACAAAGAGGAAGGGCTTAAGCCCTTTAAAAATACCATGCTCTCAGGCATTCTTACCCATGATCGTGAGATTGTCATCAGTCAGGATGACTCCGTTGCCTGGGTGGTAAGAGGAAAGCCCCAGATTATTCGAAGAGCAAGGGGCTATACGCCGCTGCCTGTCTATGTAGCCCCCTTTGAAAATGAGATGGATAAACATGTGTTGGCCCTGGGAGGAGAGCTTAAAAGCACCTTTTGCCTTCAAAAAGGCCCCTTTGCCTATGTGAGCCAGTATCTTGGCGATCTGGGAAGCGACCAGGCGTTTAAAATATACAAGGAAAACCTGGCTCATATGTCGTCTCTTATGAAGCTTGAGCCAAGGGTGGTTGCTTGTGACCTTCATCCCGACTATGCCACAACACGTCTGGCTGAAGGGATGGGATTGCCCCTTATAAGGGTTCAGCACCACCATGCCCATATTGCGGGCGTTATGGCCGAGAAAGGGCTCCAAGGACCGGTTTTGGGTGTGTCTCTGGATGGTACAGGCTATGGCAGTGACGGTACCATCTGGGGCGGGGAGTTCTTAATATGCGAAAAGGCCGAATTTACAAGGGCAGCCTATTTGAAGCCGGTTCCTCTTCTTATGGGGGATGACTCTATGAAGGATTGTCAAAAAACAGCGACCGCATATCTTCATGCCTGCGGACTTCAGGATGCCATAAGGGATAGCCGCTATTCCATTATTCGAGGAGCCTTGGAGCATGGCGTCAATACCATCCTTTCCTCGAGCATGGGCCGTCTCTTTGATGCAGTCAGCAGTCTTTTGGGTCTAATCGATTGGAATCGCTATGAGGCGGAAGGCCCTATCCTTTTGGAGAATGCAGCCTATCGTGCACTTGAAAGCGTGCATGACAATGCTCATGTCAGGCCGTCCCTGGCATTTGATATAATTGAGAAAGGTGATATTCTGATTTTGGATTCAGAGCCCTTGATAAAAACTCTAGTGAAAACTCTGATAAAAGATTCTTCGAGGGGAAATCTAATAGATGAGCTTGCGTTGAGTTTTCATAGGGCCGTATGCTTGGGGATTGTCGAGGTTCTGAATAAGCTTCGCCTCCGTACGGGTATCCAGGATGTGGTTCTAAGCGGCGGTGTTTTCCAGAATAAGATTTTAACAGAAAGCACCGCACAGGCCCTTGGAAATCAGGGGTTTACAGTTTACTTACCCGGACTGATTCCACCCAACGATGGCAGTATCAGTTTGGGACAGGCTTTTATTGCCATGAAAAAGTTTAGGCATGAATAAATAGTAAAACTCCGTCTTAAAATGGAGAATTTGTTATTTGATCATGTCTTAGAGAGGGATGATAAAAAATGTGTGTTGCATTACCCGGAATAGTCCGTGAAATATATGGAGACACAGCCAAGGTTGATTTTAAAGGCAATATGGTCAAGGTCAATTTAGGGCTGGTTAATGCCAAAGTTGGCGATTATGTGCTGGTTCATGCCGGATGTGCCATTGAGATCATGAAAAAAGACAGCGCCGAAGAGCTTATAGACATTTTAGAAGAACTCGAGGCATCAGTATATGGCGAAGATTGATGAGATCATTGATTATTTAAAAAATTATAAAGGGAAGACCATTTCCATTATGGAGGTATGCGGCACACATACCTCAGCCATTATGAAAAATGGCATAAGGGAGCATCTGCCACCCAGTATCCGTCTTGTATCGGGCCCTGGCTGCCCTGTCTGCGTTACACCAGCAGGTTACATTGATATTGCGGCCAATATTGCACTTTTAGAGAACCATGTACTGGTGACCTTTGGTGATATGATGAAGGTACCGGGAACCACCATGGATCTATATGAAGCCCGTTCCAGAGGCGGTCGTGTCAAGATGGTGTATTCACCATTGTCCATTTTGGAACTTGCTCAGGAAAACCCGCATATGGTTTATGTTATGGCGGCTGTGGGCTTTGAAACCACGGCACCCGTCTATGCCTTGCTTATAAAAAAAGCGCAGGAAGAAGGATTACATAACATCAAGCTGCTTACAGCCATTAAGACCATAGGCCCTGCCATGGAGGTTATATTGCAGGAAGAGACCATCGACGGATTTATTTGTCCGGGCCATGTAAGCGTCATAACGGGGCTCTCCCTTTACGAGCCCCTTCAAAAGCGCTATAATAAGCCTTTTGCCGTGACAGGGTTCGAAGGGAAACAAATCCTGGCTGCCATTTATGATATAGTGCGCCAAGTCGAAGCAGGAACATCAAAGGTTCATAATCTTTATTCCAGTGTGGTGGAAACCGAAGGAAACACAAGAGCAAGAGACCTTTTAGAAGAGGTGTTTACCCCTTGTGACGCGTGGTGGAGAGGACTCGGCCTCATTAAGGGCTCAGGCCTCTGCTTAAAGCCTATGTATGAAGTCTTTAACGCGACAAATGAAGAGATTATGGATGAAGAGGTCTTGGCCAAAGGGTGTCGCTGTGCCGACGTGATAACAGGAAGGATTAATCCCAACGAATGTCCCATGTTCGGGAGAGCTTGCACACCGTCGAAGCCCCAGGGTGCCTGTATGGTTTCCAGCGAGGGTGCCTGCGGTATTTGGCATGGTTCCAAGGAGGGTTTAGTATGAAAATTAACATGTCTCATGGCAGCGGCGGCAAGGCCACCAGTGAGCTCATACGTGATGTTTTTTCTGAGAAGCTTGGCAATGAAACCTTAAATAAAATGGAGGATGCAGCAGTTTTTTCTCTCAGTCATTCAATGGGCAAGGTAGCCTATACCACCGATTCCTTCGTGGTGACCCCTCTTTTTTTTAAAGGGGGAGATATCGGTAGGCTCGCGGTGTGCGGGACTGTCAATGATCTTCTGGCCATGGGGGCTATGCCCCAGGCTTTGACGGCCGGTTTTATTATTGAAGAAGGCTTGGATTTGGAAATATTGGAGCGTGTTGTGGCCTCCATGGCAGATGCACTGAAAGAAGCAGGAACCCGAATTGTGGCCGCCGATACCAAGGTGATTGAAGGATGCGGGGGGCTCTATATCAATACCTCCGGGCTTGGTGTCATTCCTGAGGGGCTATCTGTTGGTGCTTCAATGTTAAAACCGGGAGATGACATCCTGATTTCAGGGACCCTGGGAGATCATCATGCCTGTATTTTGAGCCATCGCATGGAGATTGAAAATGAAATTAAAAGTGATGCCGCGCCTTTAAACGGCATGGTCCAAGCGCTCCTTAGAAACAATATCAGGGTAAGGGCCATGAGGGACATAACGCGCGGGGGGCTGGCAACGGTACTCAATGAGCTTTGCGACGCATCGATGGTCTCAGCGCTTATTCAGCATCGTACGCTTCCGGTCGGCGAAAGTGTCCGGGGGCTCTGTGGTATTCTGGGCCTGGACCCTCTCTATATGGGTAATGAGGGGAAGCTTTTGGTGACCGTCCATCCGGAAGACACAGAAAAAGCACTCCAACTCATCCGAAGTGCTCCTTATGGGGAAAACGCAGCCCTTATCGGCTCTGTAAAAGAGGGCCGTGGTGTTCATATGACTACCGAAACAGGGAGCACCCGCACTGTAAACGTTCTTTACGGCGAAGGCCTGCCACGAATCTGTTAATTATATTGTCTTAAGCTCATTGTCCCGGGCACAATAGGTGATCATAGGGGTCTCGGTCAGGATTTCCTCGCCAAGGCCCTTTACTTCAAGCCTGACCCTGGGGAAAATGCGCTTTTTTGCTATGACGGCACCTTCTCCCGGTGTCTTAAGGTATTCATTCAGGCTTTTATAGGTATATTCAAGTTCCTTAAGAGCGTCCTTCAGGTCGGCATATTGGTTCTTCAAATTGCTATAATGGCTTTTCTGCTCCTCAGTAAGCTGGTTTGAGCAGGAATAGACCTGAAGCTGCTGCTTGATACGGTTAAGAGCGGCTTTTTTTTCATCGAGCCTGGCAAGTGTTTTATCGCAATTAATTTTTAATTCATTCCGGTCAAACCCGCGCACACGTACAATGGTACGTGATTCAGCCCGGTTGCCGATTTCAGCAGCTGAAACTTGAATGTCTGTGTCAATTATACCTCCGGTAATTCTTCCTCTTGGAGATTCGACGATAAGCTGTTTAGCACGAACATTAGCGTTCATACAGTAAAAACCGACATAGACGCTACCTTCACATTCCACATTGATGTCGGATAAATACTTGACATAGAGATTTTTTTTGCAGCGAATCAGGGCTTTGTTCTTGCCGGCTATGCCGCCCTTGATATAAATATTGCCTTCACGGCTGGTTATTTTTTCAGCGGCACCGACACCGTACTCGCCAAGAATTTCAACATCCTTGTTGGCAATTACGCTGAAATTATCTTCAACCGTACCTTTTACAGACAAAAAGCCGTTAAAATCGATATTGCCTGTAGAATAATCTATATCTCCCTTTATTTCAAGAAAATCATAGACACCAATGCTATCACCTCTATAATACACCGCTCCGTTCTTCTTCGAATAAAGAGTGGTAATACCCGTTTGATAGCTCTCTTGTACTGAAACCCGATCATAGAGGAGGGGGAGATTTTGCCCCGGAACGGCAGGCAATTCTTTTCCGGTAACAGTTTTCCCCGGGGTACCGGGAGTGGGATCCTTTCGTTCGCCAAGCCAATCTCCTTCTTTAACACGGTTAATGAGATTAAGCTCATAATGGTTAACATTGCCCGAATCAATGATCTGAGGTTGTGGAGGTGTTATTTCATAAAGCTTGATTTCGGCATTACTGCCATTGACGGCAGGAATCCCTTCGGCAATGAGATACTCCACGCCGGATTTTAAAACTCCTGCCAAAAGATTAGTCCTGATGCCATATACAACACCCAGCCTGCTTAAGGTATCAAAGATTTCTTTAACAAGGTTAACACGCCTGTAAGAAGAGAGATCCTCTTCTGAAACATAGAGAGTCATATAGGCCTTCAATCCGTCATCGGTGATACTGATGGTTATCCGGTCACGTTCTTCACCAAAAGCCTCAGGACCGGAGGGGGCATTTGTCAGAACATTCTTGACGGCAATAAAGTTTGTAAGCCTTATATTTGGAATAGAGTCCCTTAAAATCGTGTTGAACATTTCCAAGGTGAGACCTTTGGCTGTCGATTTGACATAAAAAAGCTTGGCCTCTTGCCAAATCTCAATATACTCGTTTTTATACAAAAGTAATGCCATATCTTGTAAACCCCTCGCCCTAAAAAAGTAGACGCACTTTATTTAAAGGCCGGAAGCCTGAATTCAATATTTTTTGAAATTAACCTGTCCATGATCAAGCTAAACTCTTTTGTTGTCGCAGTCTGATCATGTGTTAGTATAATATCTTCCGACAGAGGGTCATTGAGGCCCTTCCAATCTTCAGGATCATTTTGATCCATCTTGTTGAAAATTTTCTCAATACTGTCAAATCCGAATTCACGCGTATCCCGGTACAGCTCCCAATCCATAATGTCATAGGTCCAGTACCAGTCTATATCCCGGTCCAAATTGTATTTTTTGTAATGCGCATAAGTGATTTTCGGGGAACAGGCACCTGTATATCCCATATCCTTTAAAAAGCTTTGAAGCAGTTCCTTCTTTTTGCTACGGGTATGATCAGATTGAACGGATACATCATCGCCATTCAGCCCGCCCTTGTCCCCGTAAGGGAACCTGAATACTTTGGCCGGCCTCTCTATTTCGGCCATCTGATAAGCGCGCTCAATGATTTCGTCCGTCGTCCTGATCTCATGCTCACCCATGGCAAGATCAATCTCAGAAAAATGCGGATGGCTGTATGAATGGTTGCCAATGACAAAGCCCTTTTTTATGGCGTGTACCACATCCTCCATATTCTCTTCCATGGCCATGCCCGTACAGAACCATATTGCGGGTATTCGGTTTGAAAATAAATAATCAACCTTAACCCTCATATCTTTTGTCGGACTGTCATCGATCGTTAGATATGCGACCTTGTTCATAAAACCTCCCTAACCGTTCCATTATCATGTGACGCGGATATTATCGCGCGGTATTTTCCATTCTATCTTTTATTTCGGCATTTTTCTCTTTCAACTTCTACAATTTTATTTTATCACTAAAATTAAGGCATTGTAAAATGCCCACTCTAATGTTATTTAAGGAAGATGTGATTGACAAAGTAAGAAGGATTATTTATATAATATGATAGCAAACAGCGTATTTTGATTAAGGGAGGGAGATTATGAAACTAGACCACCTTGTGGTAAATGTTGATAAAAAATATCAAACAGATAAAAGCATTATTGATAATATTAGGACTGCCGGCTTTCCTTATGAACCAAAGTGGGGAAAAGGCACGGGAGGATTCAAAGTTTCTAATTTGTGGATAGGAAATGAATACTTTGAAATGGTACATATTTTGAAATCAAATGGTGGCGGATGGATTCCTGAATGGACCAAAAGATACAATCATGGACATCGAGGAATGATTTGTTTGATGTTAGATGTAGAGAATATAGATGAGATTTATTCGTTGCTAAAGAGTAGAAATGTACAGGTAACTCCTCCACAATGGCTAGAGTTTAAATGGTTTTTTAACTTGTTGACCAGAAGAATGCCTTGGAGAAATTGCTATATGCCATTTTTTGAAGGGGTTGAGTTTCAAATTGGATTCCAGCAAATGCAAGACGAAAAAGCAAGAGATTTTATGAGTCAGTATATGGTTCCTAATTCGAGGGATAATGGAATCATTGGAATTGACAATGTAATAATAAAGGGGCAATTCACCAAACAGGATTTTGAGATGATTGTAGCTGTTTTTGGCGACAAAATATCCGATAATTTGTTAGATGAAACATCTGTAAAAGTGAACTTATCTTCTACACAATCAATTGAATTTGTGAAGGATAAGCACTGCCAGTTAGAGGTTTATACAGATTCTGTCAAAGAAAAGTCTATTCATATTGAGAATATAAAAATTTATTGCTAAACGCGACGACTGCACTGGCACGACCAATTTATTATCATGTCAACAGAAGAAACGAACAGCATGTATTGGAAGGATTGTCAAAATGTATGAGTGGAACACCAAAAATGGCGGAATAGAGGTTAAGGACGTTAAACATTTCGATCCGGTTCATACCTTTGAATGCGGTCAATGTTTTCGCTGGAACCGGCTGGATAACGGGTGTTGGGCCGGTGTTGTCAAAGGACTGGCTGCAGAGCTTGATTGGGATGGCAGAAATATGTTTTTTCATCATACCAGCGAAGAACAATTTCTGGAGGTGTGGTATCCTTACTTTGATCTCGGACGGGATTACGGGGTAATTAAAGAAAGGTTAACGGAAAACGACCCTGTTATGGCTGAGGCTATTAACTTTGGACGGGGTATGAGGCTTTTGAAGCAGGATTTCCATGAGATGCTGATATCTTTTTTAATATCCCAGAATAATGGTATTCCCCGTATACGGAAGATCATTGAAAACCTTTCTCTAAACTTCGGAATAAAGATTGAAAATTCCAATGACACATATTATACCTTTCCTGACTTGGAGAGGCTTGCAGGGCTTACACTTGAGGATCTGAAGGTTATAAAGGCGGGCTATCGCGATAAATTTATTCAAAAATCCGCCCAGCAGATTTTTAGCAGGGAAGTGGACATGAATTTTATATTGGGAGAAGATATAAAAAAGTCCCGGGAAGAAATCCTGAAGCTTTTCGGAGTGGGTGAAAAGGTAGCAGACTGCATATTGCTTTTCAGTGGTATTCGGTACGATATCTTTCCTGTTGATCGGTGGGTCAGGAGGGTCATGGCGGAGCTGTATCTGGGGTATGAGGCCAATTATACGGATATCTACAACTTTGCTCTTGAGCGTTTTGGGGACCTTGCAGGCTTTGCCCAGCAATACCTGTTCTATTATGCCAGAGAGAAGAAGATCGGGCTCTAGTATTCCTTAACCGAAAAGCATAAAAAAACGAGTTGATTTTTCAATCAACTCGCTTTTGTGGTGACCCCAAGGGGATTCGAACCCCTGTTACAGCCGTGAAAGGGCCGTGTCTTGACCACTTGACCATGGGGCCATATTGGTAGCGGCGGTAGGAATTGAACCAACGACACTGCGGGTATGAACCGCATGCTCTAGCCATCTGAGCTACGCCGCCACGTCTTTGTCACGCCTTGCCGCGTGACGCTATTACATAATAGCAAAGACAGAATGGCTCGTCAAGTGTTTTTTATAAAAAAGTACGACAAACAGCGACATCTTCCTTGATTAATTTTTTCCAGTTGTGATATCCTATTAGCATTGGGCGCGAAGAGGTCAAAAATAATCCAGGAGTTTAAGGATGAAAGAGAGAATTTATACCATTCCCATTAATGAAGCGTTTGATCAGGATACGGAATGTCCCCTCTGCATATGTGAGCGAAAATTGGAAAGTGATGCCCTTGAGTATACGCTCGGCCCGGCCATGATGGAGCCTGACAGTCGGATTGAAACCAATCGGACAGGCTTTTGCGGGCTTCATTTCGCTAAGCTGTATAACCTTCAACAGAATAGACTGCCTCTGGGACTGGTTATTGATACACACATGGTTGAGCAGATCGGGGCCATTGAGGACATTTATAAAAAGTATAGTGGCGCCATCAAGAAAGAAAGAGAAAAAGGTCTTTTCGATTCAGCTCTGGATACCATCAAGGGGAAGAAAAAGCCTTTAGGAAATGCCATGGAGGAGTTTATAAAAAAGCTTTCAGAGCTTCAGACCACTTGCGCGGTGTGCGATAGAATGAATGGGAACATGGATAAGCTCATTGACAATACCCTTTATCTCTATAACAAAGAACCTGAGTTTAAAGAAAAGTTTTACGCATCCAAGGGTTTTTGCATCAAACATCTCAATATGCTTCTGATAAAAGCCAGGAAGATATTTTCGCAAGTCTTTCAGGCTGAGCTTTTAATGGGACTTTTACCTTTGGAACTGGAAGCGCTGAAGCGTGTTCAGGGGGATGTGAACCATTTCACAAAAATGTTCGATTATAGAAATCAGGGAGCAGATTGGAAGAATTCAAAGGATGCAGTACCCAGAAGCATTGAAAAGCTGATGGGGCCCTGTGAGCTCAAACGATAGCAGTAACCGGACTATAAGGAGGACAACATGAAGAAGGAACGTTATTCCTATCAGGATTTATTGGATATTGTATCGCGGCTCCGGGCGCCAAACGGCTGTCCATGGGATCGGGAACAGGATCATAAATCGCTGAGACGTTATCTTATAGAAGAGTCATATGAGGTTTTGGAGGCCATAGATGAAGAAAGACCCGATAAGCTTTGCGATGAGCTGGGAGATCTTCTCCTCCAGGTGGTGCTCCATTCTCAAATCGCCAAGGAAAACAGCCAATTTGACATGAATGATGTTATCCATGGTGTGAGCGCCAAAATGATCAACCGCCATCGTCATGTCTTTGGTGAAGAAGAAGCGGAGACTTCTGACGATGTCATGAAGATATGGGAAGAGGTTAAAAAGGGTGAAAAGGGCCATGATACCCAGACGCAGGTTTTAAAGGATGTCCCGGGCAATCTTCCTGCGCTCATGCGAAGCTTTAAGGTGCAACAGAAGGCGGCGCAGGTTGGTTTTGACTGGGATGATGTCAAGGATGCATTGCTAAAAGTAAGAGAAGAGGTGAATGAGCTGGAGGAGGCCCATCATATGGGGGAAGCTGCTCATGTTGAAGAAGAGCTCGGAGATTTGCTTTTTGCAGTGGTCAATGTTTCCCGGTTCCTGAAGGTTCAGCCTGAATTGGCCTTAACAGCTACAGTCAAGAAGTTCATTCGTCGTTTCGAGTATGTGGAAACAAAGGCTCTTGAGCAAGGAAAAGCGCTTCAGGAAATGTCCTTGAAGGATATGGATGCCCTATGGGATGAGGCTAAATTGCTTGAGAGCAAACAAAAAGGAGAGGGTTAAATGCGTATTGATAAGTTTTTGAAGGTCAGCCGTATAATAAAAAGGCGTACACTTGCTAATGAGGCTTGTTCCAAGGAAAAGGTGACCATTAATGGGCGGACGGCCAAGCCCGGCAGTGAGGTTAATGTGGGTGATGTGGTAGAGATTCGTTTTGGTGAAAATCTTACCCGATTCAAGATCCTAAGAATAACCGAGCATGTGAAAAAAGAAGAAAGCGCTGAAATGTATGAGCTCCTGTGAAAACAGGAGCTTTGTTCTATCATTAAGGTGAGTTCCGTAAGCTCGCTTTCCTTCGTTAAACCCTTAGTTGTTCTGGCTTAATTTAGGTATATGAAGGGAGGCTTGTGCATAAAATGCATCGGCGGAACTTTCAACCATGTTTAAAAAGTGAACGCTAACTTTAAGGAGGTGCTGTTATGCCTGAAGAACGTAAGGCTTTTGAACAGCGTGCACAAAATATTATATTAAAAGACAGAAGACGCCTGATGATATCGGGAGTAAGGCATGTGGAAAGCTTCAACGAGGATTGCATCGTTTTAGATACCGAACTGGGAATATTGGTGGTTAAGGGAGTGGGCATGCACATCAACAAGCTTAATGTGGAAACATCGGAGCTTGATGTGGAAGGAGATATCGGTGCCTGTGAATACTTGGACAATGGTCCGCCGCAAAGAAAAGGAGGCTTCTTCTCGGGGCTTTTCAGATAGAGAGGCTTAGTTTATGCAAAATAACGTAATGTATGAATTGACGGTTTTCGCTGGAGCAGGAATAGCAGGAGTTCTTCTGGCTTTTTTATATGACCTCTTTCGTCTTAAACGCCGTATAGTGAGGACAACGCCTGCCTTGGTTCATATTGAAGACATCCTTTACTGGCTTTGTGCTGCCGTTATTTTATTCCTGTTCTCCTATGGATTAAGTAATGGTGAGACAAGGGTTTATTTTTATTTGGGTTCATTTCTTGGCGGAGTTACTTATCTGGGCCTCTTAAGCCACCCCATACTTTGGATGTTGACCACCATTATACGGATTCTCCTCTGGCCTTTTTGTGAAATTATTAAGTTTTTAAAGCCTATTTTCCGTGTTATACTGATTCTCTTTGGAAAAGTAAAGGGGAAAATTAAAAACCGTATTGCACTCGAAGGCTACCGGGTTAGGATAGACTTTTTTCGACTTCGCAACACATTTACTAAAAAGTAAACTAGGGTTCAAAATAGGTCCAAAGTCCCTGTTACAAGGATGGGTAATGTGGTATAATATAAAAAAATTGTACTCATACGCAAGAAAAAGGGTGAACAAGGATGTCTGTACAGAAGAGTAAAAAGGGTTGGTGGATGACGCCACTCTTGGCAGTAATGCTGGTTTATACGGCTTTTACGTTCATGTCCCAATCGGAAGACTTCTATACGATAAACCTTGAAATAAATCAGATCGAGCAAAAAATCCTGAAGGAAAAGGAAACAAATCAGCAGCTTTTAGAACAGAAAGATGAGATTTCAAGTGACGAAAGCATAGAAAAAATTGCCAGAGAAAAGCTAGGCATGGTCCGGGACGGAGAACGTGTTTTCGTTGATAGTAATAAATAAGTCTCATATAAATAATTATAGAGAAAAAACTCGGAAGCTTACAACTTCCGAGTTTCTAAATTTTTACAGCTTCAATTCTTTGATAATTCCCTTTAAGGACTCAGCCGATTTTCTAAGAAGAAGCTGCTCTTCTGACGTTATGGGCACTTCAATGATTTTGTTGACGCCATTCCGGTCCACAAGGGTAGGTACACTGAGGGCAACATCGGAAAGACCATACTGGCCCTCCAGAATGCTTGACACGGTCAGGATGGAGTGTTCATCACGCATTATGGCCTCACTGATGCGTTGGACGGCAAGAGCCACTGCAAAGTAGGTGGCACCCTTGGCATTAATGATCTCATATGCAGAATTTTTGACCTGATTGAAAATCTTATCCCTGTCCTTGTTATCCGAGCATTCTTTACAGGCCTCACAATAAGCATCCATGGGCATTCCCGCAATAGATGTAAGGCTCCAGGCAGGAAGCTCCGTATCACCATGCTCACCTAAAATGTAGCCATGAACATTTCGCGTGTCCACCCCTACATGCTGGCCGATAAGATATTTAAAGCGTGCGGTATCCAAAACTGTTCCCGAGCCCAGTACACGATTGATGGGAAAACCCGAAAGCTTCCATGTCACATAGGTTAGAATATCAACAGGATTGGTTACCACCAGGAGTAGTGAGTTTTCAGGTCGGTTGTATTTAATTACCTCGGAAATAATGGATTTAAAGACTTCGGTATTCTTATGAACCAGATCAATACGGGTTTCCCCTTCCTTCTGGTTGGCACCGGCCGTAATAATGATCAAGTCGGAATCCTTGCTGTCGGCGTAGGTTCCCTGATAAATTTTGACGGGCTTGGCAAAGGGCAATCCGTGGTTTAAGTCCATGGCTTCGCCCCTTGCCTTTGTTACATTAATATCAATGAGTACAAGCTCTGAAAAAAGACCACCCAGCATGAGGGTATAGGCTGTCGTTGATCCAACAAAACCGGCACCGATAATTGTTACTTTATGAATATCTTTTTTGATCATATTTTTCACTTCCTTTGATTTCTTTGCAATAGTTTATGGAGTTTATAATAAATTACCACCGAAAATGCAACGTAAAACTATTTACCATAAAAGGTAATATAAGAGAAATGAATAATTGATTTTGCTTATGCTGCTGCGTCTATTGGTGAAGTAAAGCTAATCTGTTAAAATTCTATAAGGAATTGAAAGGTTATCTATTGGATGCTATGAGAGGTATTATCATAATGGGAAGTTGTTTATATATAAAGAGACAAGTCATCATTTATCTGACTTGTCTCTTTTCTCAATTCTGCAATTGGTCCAAATTAAACGATCTTAGATTATCCCTTAGAAGCAATCTTAGCCCAGGTATCCTTTAGCCCGACAGTTTTATTGAAAACCAAAGCACCGGGCTTGGACTCCTTGCTGTCGACACAGAAATATCCCATGCGCAGAAACTGGAAACGATCTCCCGGCTTGGCATCGGCCAGAACAGGCTCAAGCTTGCTATGAGTGAGAATGGTGAGAGATTCAGGATTCAAATTATCCTTGTAGTCTCCTCCCTCAGGAATCTCATCGGGGTTTTCAACTTTAAACAGCATATCATAAAGACGTACTTCAGCGTCCACAGCGTGTTTAGCAGAAACCCATTGGATGGTGCCCTTGACCTTCCTTCCGTCAGGGGATTCACCACCCCGGGAGGCCGGATCATAAGTAGCTTTAACTAAGGTTACCTTACCGTTTTCATCTGTTTCATAGCCGGTGCATTTAATGAAATACGCATTCTTCAAGCGCACCTCACCCTCCGGTTTAAGGCGGAAATACTTGGGTGGAGGATTGACCATGAAATCATCCTGCTCGATATAGATCTCTCTGGAAAAAGGTACTTTTCGTGTTCCTCTTTCTGGCATTTCGGGATTATTTTCTACGTCAAACTCCTCTGTCGCGTCTTCGGGGTAGTTTTCGATAATGACCTTGACCGGGTTTAATATACCCATAACGCGATCGGCAGTCTGGTTGAGGTGCTCTCTCACACAGTGCTCCAAAAGCCCCCAATCCACAACGCTGTTAGTTCTGGACACACCTACAAGATCAATAAAGTTCCGGATGGATTCAGGGGTGAAGCCGCGTCGCCTTAAGCCGCATAAGGTAGGCATTCTGGGGTCGTCCCAACCGGATACATAGTTCTTTTCCACAAGCTCTCGGAGCTTTCTTTTGCTCATGACGGTATAGTTGATATTAAGTCTTGAAAACTCATACTGATGGGGTGGATTCTTTACTTCAAGCTTTTCCAGAACCCAATCATAGAGGGGTCTATGGTCTGAATATTCGATTGAGCAAAGGGAGTGGGTAATGCCTTCAATGGCATCCTGCAAGGGATGAGCAAAGTCATACATGGGATAAATACACCATTTATCGCCTGTACGATGGTGATGCTCCTTCTTGATTCGATAGATGACAGGGTCCCTCATATTGATATTGGGGGAAGCCATATCGATTTTTGCCCGCAGAACTTTTTCTCCACTCTCAAATTCACCATTACGCATCCTCACGAATAAATCGAGGTTTTCCTCAATGCTTCTATTACGCCAGGGGCTTTCTTTACCGGGCTCAGTGAGGGTTCCGCGGTATTCACGAATCTGATCCACATCCAGTTCGTCCACATAGGCTAGGCCTTTTTTTATCAACTCAAGGGCATAATCGTAAATCTGCTCACTGTAGTCCGAGCCATAAAAAAGCCGATCCTCAAAATCGTAGCCTAACCACTTGATATCTTCAATAATGGCGTCCACGTATTCCACGTCTTCCTTGGCGGGGTTGGTATCATCAAAGCGCAGATTACATTTACCACCGTATTTCATGGCAGTTCCAAAATCAATGCACATGGCCTTGGTATGGCCAATATGGAGGTAACCGTTGGGTTCGGGTGGAAAACGGGTATGAATCTCCTTCACCCGACCGGATTCTAAGTCCTCTTCTATAATTTCTTCTATAAAATTCTTCTGCCTTTTTTCCATCTCTTCCATATCATTTACACACCTTTATTAAAGATTGGGCTTTATTACGGAGTAACAAGATTCCCAGGCACCCGTTCGAAATCACTGATTTCAGTAACGCCAAAAGGTAACAGGTGGGGTTCTTATTATTGGTTATTATAAGCCAACAGGTAGTGAAAGTAAACATGCTGATGCAAAGACAGACAGGTGGACAGGTTTTTTGCCCCACAGAAGTTATCTTTTAAGTCCCCAAGAACTAAGAACAAGAGAAAGCGGTACGCTCCACTTAGGAACGTACCTCTTTCTCAAATCTTTGGGAGAGTCGATAGCGTGCGGTAGGTTTAGAGTTTTTCCTTTTCATAATAGGGCTTGATTTTCTGGGTGATCATGGTGCCGATACCCTTGTTGGTGAAGATCTCCAGGAGAATACAATGAGGGATACGGCCATCAATAATATGAGCCCGTTCTACGCCGTTTTCCAAGGCATGGACGCAGCCCAAAACCTTAGGGATCATGCCGTCCACAATGATGCCATCCGATATGAGTTTTTGCACTTCTTCGCATGTGATGGCATGAAGAATACGGTCTTCATCCTTTGAGCTTTTTACCCCCTCTACATCGGTCAAAAGAATGAGCTTTTCCGCTTTCAATGCGGTTGCCAGCTCTGCAGCCACCGTATCTGCATTGATATTATAACTCTGGCCGTTTTTATCAGTTCCGATGGGGGCTACAACCGGTATATATTCATCCTTCGCGAGGATTTCTAAAATACGGGTGTTAATTTTAGTGATCTCACCCACATACCCAAGATCCACCTTTTCACCGTTAATAACCTCATAATGCTTTTCGCATTCCAGAAGCATGCCGTCGATTCCACTGATTCCTATCGCTTTACCGCCCTTCTGGTTCAAAAGGGAAACCACTTCCTTGTTGGTTTTGCCCACTAAAACCATCTGTGCAACTTCCATGGTTTGTTCATCTGTTTTTCGAAGGCCGTTGACAAATTCTGATTGAATATTAAAGGATTTTAGCGCCTTGGTAATATCCGGGCCTCCACCGTGCACCACCACAGGATTCAAGCCTATGTATTTAAGTAGAGTAATGTCCTCCATGACGGAGTTCTTTAGATCGTCGTTTATCATGGCGTTACCGCCGTATTTAATGACCACAGTCTTACCAGCCAAGGCCTGGATATAGGGAAGGGCCTCCACCAAAATTTCAGCTTTTCTGATGATTTCCGAGAAATCGAACATAATTGTCTACCTTTCTTATTAAGGAGCAATCAAAATATTTGATCATCCCTAAGCACCATAAATTTTATCATTGCATCCTGAAAGTCGAAATGCAGCTTTCCGGAAGATAATCATATTATATATAAAGACTCGGTGTTAAAAGCCCCTCTGTTTCATCAAAGCCGGCCATGAGGTTAAGGGCTTGAATAGCTTGACTTGCCGAGCCTTTACCCAAATTATCCAGTGCCGATATGACAATAAGCCTGTTGAGGCGTTGATCTACCGTAACACTAATATCGATATAGTTGGAGCCCGCAACACATTTTGTTTCAGGCAGCTGTCCTTCAGGAAGGACCCGAACAAAAGTCTCATCCTTATAATATTCCTCATAAAGCGCCTGGACATCACCAGTAGTCAAACCTTCTTCAACAAGGCTTAAATAGCTGGTAACAAGCATGCCTCGTTTAATGGGGGCAAGATGGGGGGTAAAGGAGATCAGAACTTCTTCATGGGCTAGAAGAGACAATTCCTGCTCTATTTCAGGGGTATGGCGATGGTTGCCCACCCCATAGGGCTTGAAATTTTCGCTGGTCTCACAAAAGGCATAGGGCAGCTCGGTTTTTCTTCCTGCCCCAGAAACTCCGGATACCGCGTCAATGATGATTCCTTTTGGTGAAGCAAGCTTTTTAACTAATGAAGGAGCAATACCCAAAATGGAACAGGTAGGATAGCAGCCGGGGTCGGCTATGAGCTGTGCATCTTTTATCTTGTCGCGATATAGCTCAGGAAGGCCGTAGACCGCCTGACTGTTGAGGGATGGAGATGGATGATCCGTTTTATACCACTTTTCAAAAATCTTGACATCTCTGAAGCGGTAACTGGCACTGTGGTCTATAATGCGCTTGCCCTTGGATAGAAGCTTGGGAATAACATCTGTGGAAACGCCGTGAGGCAGTGCTGTAATAAAATAATCCGCTTTTTCAGCCATGGCATCGATATCCAGCTCGTCGCAGGTTTTATCGAAAAGACCCCGGAGTGACGGATATACTGATGAATAGGGTTTGCCTGCAAAGCTGTTAGATACAACCGTCGTTATTTCAATGTCCTTTCTCAAGGCCAAAAGACGGACAATTTCAGCACCCACATAGCCTGTTGCACCAACGATTCCTAATTTAATCATACGATATCCTCCCTGAAGGCTTCACCCGTATCTTTACCACAGCCATTTATTTATAAACAGCGCATCTAAGGAGCAATCAAATTATCGGAAGATAAACTTTGATCATCCCTAAGGGCGGGGGCTTAGCACATTTTTATAGTTATAATTTTACTTATCCGCTTTTGGATAAATCATTCACCAAAAAAATAATCACTTTAGTTTAAGACTTACATATGATGCAGAAAATGCCCCGTTGCTCGGTGCTTATAATTATACATTTGAATGTATAAAAATTCAATAGCACATTTATAATTATTCTTTTCAGCTGTTTTTCTGCTGCTTCGTTTGTCTAATTTTGCTTATGCAAAGTAGCTAAAAGCCTTTTTTTATTTTTGTTAAATAGATGGATAGTTTAAAGACCGGCTCAGATGCTACATTATAAGTACGATAGATGCGAGGCATCTTTTATAACTAGGGAGGGAAATTAAATGGCTGGTGTAATTCTAAAGAATGTCTTTAAGACATATGCAGGTGGGGTAACAGCTGTAAGTGACTTTAACATCGATATCCAGGATAAAGAATTTATCATTCTCGTAGGGCCTTCCGGATGCGGTAAGACCACAACCCTCAGAATGATCGCTGGTCTCGAAGAAATTACTTCCGGAGAACTGTACATAGGGGACAAGCTATGTAATGATGTGGCTCCGAAGGACAGAGACATTGCAATGGTTTTCCAAAACTATGCTTTGTATCCTCACATGACCGTTTTTGATAACATGGCGTTCGGACTTAAGCTCAGAAAAACTCCAAAGGAAGAGATTAAGAGAAGAGTGCATGAAGCTGCCAGAATTCTTTCTATCGAACATCTTCTGGACAGAAGGCCAAAGGCTCTTTCCGGTGGTCAGAGACAGCGTGTTGCTTTAGGTCGTGCTATTGTTCGTGAACCTAAGGTATTCTTGATGGACGAACCTCTTTCCAATTTGGATGCCAAGCTCAGAGTTCAAATGAGAACTGAAATCTCCAAGCTTCACTTAAAGCTTAACACCACCTTCATCTATGTTACCCATGACCAGACTGAAGCTCTTACCATGGGTACAAGAATCGTTGTTATGAAGGATGGCTTCATTCAACAGATTGATAATCCTCAGAAGCTTTATGATGAACCTGTCAATGTCTTTGTAGCAGGATTTATTGGAAGTCCTCAAATGAACTTTGGTAATGCAATTGTTGAAAAGCAAGCTGATAAGATCTTCTTGAAGTTCGGTGATTACAAGCTAGAGCTTCCCGCTGCTAAGGCTGCTGCAATCGAAAAGCAGGGCTACATCGGTAAAGAAGTTGTATTCGGTATCCGTCCTGAAGATATTCATGATGAAGAGGTTACCTTGGACAACAGCAACAGCGGTGTTCTGAAGGCTAGTGTAGAAGTAACCGAGAGATTGGGTTCTGAAACCTTCTTATATGTCATAATCAACGGCATTAACTTTACCGCTCGCGTTAGTCCTAAGTCCAAGACTCAGGCCGGCGAAGAAGTCAACGTTATCCTTGATATGGCGCGTATTCACCTCTTTGATAAGGAAACTGAGAAGGCCATCGTTCATTAATTGTAGTTGCTTGAAAGAGCTATTCCTTTTCGGAATAGCTCTTTTTTGATAGTCTGCCAGAGCTCCCAACCTCGCAGGACGGAGGAACGCCTATGGGAAAACGCAAGGCTCTTAAACGTGACCGTGTCAATCGGGCTCTTCAAAGCATATATGACTACCCGCTGACCGTTGTGGAGGCACCAATAGGCTATGGCAAGACAACAGCGGTACGGGAATTCCTGTCAAGTGAGGGAGGTACAGTACTATGGCTTACCTTTCTTTCATCGGAGGATACCTCCTCTTTCTTCTGGGACTCGCTTTCAGCAGAGATCGGCAGGCTGGATGCGGAAACGGGTACAAGGCTCAAGAATCTCGGTTTTCCTGCCGATGCGCCTCAGACAGCGTATGTTCTGTCCATTCTGAACGGACTTGACTTTAAAGAAAATACAGCGTTGGTCATTGATGATTTTCACCTGGCAAAAAATCTGCAGATCGGGGCGTTTCTCTTACTGATTTCCAAACAGATGCCGGAGAATTTGCATATCGCAATCATCACTCGGGACACTTCCGTACTTGATATTTCAGAGCTCACTGCAAAAGGACTATGCAATATTCTCCCTCAGGGGACACTGCGCTTTACCGATACGGAAATTCGGGATTACTGTGCATTGATGGGCCATAAACCTGCGGATGCAGAAATGAAAAAAATCAGCGATTACACGGGTGGCTGGATATCGATGCTTTATCTGACCTTACTCGGTATTGAGCAGGGTATCCCTGTGGGTAAGAGCTATCTTATAGACGAGCTGGTTGAAAAAGCGCTCTTTAATGCTTATGAGGAGAATATTCGGTATTTTCTGCTGAAGCTTTCGGTGATGGATGTCTTCACGGCAGAACAAGCGCTGTTTGTTACCGAGGAACCGCACGCGGATGAAATCCTGAAAAAGCTGCGGCGGGAAAATGCGTTCATATCTTACGATCAAGCCGAGGGCGTTTATAAAATCCATAACGTACTATTGGATTTTTTACGCTTAAGGCACAAAAAAGACCCTGAACGTCTGCCTTTGTACAGCAGGGTGGGTGAGTGGCTGCTTGCCCATCACATGAGGGTACCGGCATACGGCTTCTTCTGCCGTGCGGGGGATTCTGAGCGTATCTTAGGGCTTCTCAACGACACAAGCGTATACGGCTCTACTTATTTCGAGGGCTTTTTTGAGCTGTTTGCGTCCATTCCCTATGAAACGCTGTTGAAGTATCCGTTTGCGTATATGCAATACATATCCATGCTGATTATTACCGGTGGCCCCGATGGTGCGCGTGAGGGTGCGATGCGGCTCAATGAGCTTCAGAATGTATACGAAGAAATGGAAGGGCTTACGTCTCGTTACAGAAATCAAGTTTTGGCGGAAGCAGCTCTGACCCGTATGTTTTCGGTGTTTAATGACATCCGGCAGATGGCTGCTTGCATCAGGAAAGCGTTTCAGCTGCTTGAGGGAGAAGCGTCCTGCTTGCTGCAGAATGAGAGTGAAATTACCTTTGCTTCCCCTCACATGGTGTATACCTATTATAAAGAACCTGGAAGGCTGAAAGAGATAGCGAATTTCATAGCTGCCGAGATAGTTAATCTTGCACAGATTGCAAATGGATGCGGTGCAGGCTGCGATTACCTCGCACTGGCCGAATACGCTCTTGAAACAGGCGGCTGGCAGGATGCGGAGTTAAACGCGTTCAAAGCCATCTATAAAGCAAGGACAAAGAATCAAATAAGCATTATCATTTGCGCAAGCTTGACACTTATGCGCCTGTATATTTATCAAGGGAAGCCAATAGAGGCGCTGGAGCTGCTTTTACAGCTTCAGGCGGACGTTGCACTCAGGAGCACCATCTATCTAAATACCGCACTAGAGCTTGTAAAGGGCTATATCTATGCCTGTCTTGGACGGTATGAAAGCATTCCTGTCTGGCTTCAGAATGGAGATATGTCCCCGGCACAATTTATGTTTCAGGGGGTTGCATTCAACTATATCGTATACGGAAAGGCTGTCCTTCTTTCGAAAAATTATGTCAAGCTTGAAATACTGACTGAGGAATTTAAGCACTATTTTTCTGTCTTTAATACTCAGCTTGGATTTCTGCACAACAAAATTTTGGAAGCAGCGGCGAAGTATCGTCTTTACGGTATGGATGCGGGCTGCGCGGCACTCGCGGAAGCGATTGCGATGGCGCGGGGAGATCATATTATACTGCCCTTCGCTGAGTATGCTTCCGCTATTATAGACATGGTGCGGAGCCTCCATCATTCCGATTCGAGGAACATGTATGTAAAAACAATTCTCGAAGCCTGTGAACGGTATATATCCGGCTTAAGGCACGTGACCAGCAGTGCAGTTTCACTGTCGGGAAGGGAAGTAGAAATACTTAAGCACGCCGCCGAGGGCTTGAAGCGGGATGAGATCGCCCACCGGCTTCATCTGGCGCCAGGTACCGTTAAGAATTATTTAGAAAACATCTACCGCAAGCTGGAGGTCAGCGGCAGGGCGGCAGCTACCAAAAAAGCGCGGGAGCTAAAGCTTCTTTGATTGAGCTTTCATTAAGGAACAGCCAAATAATAAATTCCCAATTTTGAGGGGGCTATTTTCCGAAAATCCAGCGTTGTCGTCAGTCGGAATAAAGCAATTATTCCTCCCTCCTCCGCCTTGTCTTTTCGAAAAATATCTC
>JAEZTB010000034.1 GCA_023443745.1 Bacillota bacterium | reverse complement strand
TACGAGGACTTCGTAGAGTTATTGTTTTATTTAAAAGAAAATACATCTGTAAATTCCAGGCAGCTTGATATTTTAATTAAGATAGATTTTTTTGAAGAATTTGGCGATATAAATTTCTTACTTGATATTACCGATAAATTCTCAATGTTGTATGGAAAAAAGCAGATAAAAAAAGACGAGCAGATTCTCAAGATAGGTATTGAAGAGAATGTCATTAGAAAATTTTCAGAGAATGAAAGCTGTACGACAGTTGAAGAAATTGATTGTTTGGCTTTTGTTAAATCTTTGGGATTTGATGAATCTGGTGCCATTGATCAATTGGAAGATTGTATAAAATACAAATATGTCACCAGTGAAGGCGATGATAAAGAAAAGGTGCCTAATGGGTATAGCAGTAATAAGGTGTTTAAGAAATTTGCCATTAGCGAAGAACAGAAATGGAAATTTGCATCAAAGATAGTGGTGGGAAAATTCTCTAATATACGTATTCGAGAATTGCTCAATCATGTTTTAAGGAATCTTGCCATAAATAAATGTTCCCTGACACAAAGAATGAAGTATCAACTTGAACACCTTGGATATATAGAATATGTTGATCCTAAATTAGATGTGAGAAATATTGTAATTATAGATTTAGATACTACCTATTCGCCTAAATTTAAAGCATACTGCCTAAAAACTGGGCAGATGTGTGACATGAAAATACATAGTAGACTTGTCAAAAAAGATAAGCGTATAAAAACAAGCTACGCTGATACACCAATCGAGAACGGGGACATTATCTATATGGTTAGATGTGATAAAGAACCAAGAAAGAAAAAAATAGATGACGAATGGCAAACAGTTCCCAACGAGTTTGTTTGGTGGATAAACGATTATAAAAAGGTGGAATTGCCAGAGGGTGGAGGCGAACAATATAATTAGTTGCTATAAATATACGGATAAGGAAGTAGATGCGCTTGTGAAATCAATTGTAGTTTTAGTAGATACTCGTGAAAAGGTCAATGATAACATAACAGGATATTTTGACAAAACAAAAATACTATATAAGAAAAAAAGCTTGAACTACGGGGATTATTCATTTTACATTCCGCAGAATAACGAGTTGGCAATTCCAAGAGACCTGTACTTTGATAAAAGAATTATAGTGGAAAGAAAGGGTTCGCTTGAGGAATTAAGCGGCAACTTAACAAAAGAGCGTGACAGATTAGAAAAGGAACTTAGTCTTGCCCCTAAAACGAAAGTGTTAATAATTGAAAATGCTTCATATGTAGACATGGTTACTGGAAAATATAACACCCAGTATAACAATAAATCCTATTGGGCATCGATACATAGTTTTTGGCACAAATATAATATACCGATAATATTTATGCCTGACAACAATTATACTGGATTTTTTATCAGGGGATATTTTGAATATTACCTAAAGAATTATTTAAGATAAGGAGAATTATGGATAGAGCAGAGAAGAGAAAGGTATTTGCAATCATTTCAGACAGATTTGAAACAAATGGTATTAGAGAGTATTTCTTTGATATGGTTGAAGAAATACCAGATTACATATTTACTATGCCGTCATCGACTAGCGGTAAATATCATAATGCAACACAGTGCAAGAGATTTGGTCAGTTGTATCATGAATTTATGTTTGCATCAATATTAGAGCATAGACTTAGGTTAAAGGGCAATAAAGAAAAATTTATCACACCAGAAGTTAGAGACTGCATGAGATGCGTTCCATTCTTTCATGATGCTATTAAGTGTGGATTAAATGGCTCTAAGTTTACTGTTCAAAATCATCCAATGCTGGCGGCTGAATGGGTGAGAGAAACGAATGTCATTCATAACATCGATAACGAGTATAAGGAAATGATAGCTGGCATGTGTGAGGCTCATTCTGGCGAATGGAATAAAAGCAGATCGGGCAAAGAAATCATGCCAGAGCCTCGAAATGAAATGGAGTTCTTTATACACGAGTGCGACATATTGGCCTCGCGAAATGATATTGATATGATTATTCCCGAAGACCTCACGGAAATGTTAAACGGTCTGAAGACAATTGAACCTGAGTTGGTTTTAGATATCAATGAGTACATATTTACATTTGGTAAACATAGCGGAGAGAAGCTTATCGATGTAGCTCAAACTGACAAAGGATATATCGCTTGGGCAAAGGAGAATATGACCAGAGAGCCAATTAAGAGTCTATTGGCACAGTTGTAATGGCAATGAAACATATTATTGATTGGGAAATGGAGGAGGATTCATGACAAATGGAGATTGGGTTAGAAGTATGAACGATGAGCAGCTTGCTTTCTTCATAAATATAGGGAGACCAAATTGTAACGATATTTGTGAAGATGCTAAATCAGGATGCGCATTTGGATGTAAACACCATTGTGGAGAAGATATCTTGCGCGAATGGTTAAAGAGAAAGGTCGGTGATTAAATTGTATCAGAACTGTTGTAAAAAGTGTGGTAGCACATCGCTCCATACAGAGGTAAAAGGTAATAATACTGGTTTATATTGTGATGATTGTGGGGCTTACATAAAATGGTTATCCAAAGATGAGTTAAGAGCGTTTGAGTATTCTAAATTACATAGTAATAGCACTAGAAAATATACGAAAAGCGAAGTAGTGGACGCAATTGATAATTTAAAAGATTATGACAATTATAAGCCATTTCATGATGCGGTAGACAGAGTATTAGAAATGTTTAAGAACATGGAATAGACATGAAACAGTGGTTTCAAGGGGAAAACTAGTCAATATATAGTATGTGAAGCAAATATAAACTACTATATATTGTGCATTAATGAGAGGGAAAAATGACTTATCAAGAAGAAAAGCGGGATTTGTTTTCAGTATCAGACGATTACTATTTAGCTCACTGTATAAGTGCCGATTTTGGAATGGGTAAAGGGATTGTGGTTGAGTTCAATAAGCGTTTTGATATGAAGAGGCTTTTACAATCTAAGTACCCAGACTACCTAAATCAATTCACAAGACATAGAGTTGGTGGAGATTGTATTTTAGAAGGAAGAGTATTAAATCTTATAACAAAAGAAAGATATTTTCATAAGCCAACTATTATTACTATGAGAATTGCTTTACAGAAGACGAAGCAAGTTTGTTTGGAGAATAATATTACTAAGATAGCAATGCCGACTATTGGAGCTGGTCTTGACCGATTGGATTGGAATAATGTAGTTACGCAGATTAAAAATGTATATACTGATACAGATATTGAGATTCTGGTTTGTAAGACATGATGAAAGCCCGATTTCAAAAGGAGGTAATTCTTATACCAAGATATAACTTTGATGAAGACGTTAAGTCTCAAGCAAAAGTACGTGGTTGGATTGTAGAAGATTTTGAAAAGTGGAGGGAAAATAAGAAGATGACGATATTAGAAATGTTAAATAAAGCTCAGACAGACGGAAAAACATATTGCGACTACGATATGAGATACAATAAAAAATATGGTTTTCACGATAGTGAAGGCGATCCGTGGGGCACTAAATTATTTAGTAATGTAAACGAAATTTTTGAAGGCGATCATTGGGAGGAGCTAGATCCAGAAGATGATGTAGATTATGAAAAACCAATGTCTATTGAAGAAATTGAAGAAGAACTCGGATATAAGATTAAGATTGTCCCAAAGAAATGAGGCG
>JAEZTB010000021.1 GCA_023443745.1 Bacillota bacterium | reverse complement strand
GTCTATGCCATGATAAAGGCGGGAAAGGTTTATGGCGCCAGAACGGAAGCCAACAAGGACGGACGTACCTATGCTTTTCATAACTGTGCCTTTGTCGGCTACGATGAAACCGGAAAAGCACGTTATTGCGCTTTAAGAGCGCCCAGCGCCGACAGCAGCTTTCGGCAGGATGTGGAAAACTCAGATAAGACCTACGGCTTTTGTATGGAGGGGCATTCTAACCGTGTTTACAGCTTTGAAGCGCCCATTGACGCTATGAGCCATGCCACCCTGTGCAAACTCCATGGGATTGACTGGCGGCAGGATCACCGGGTAGCGGAGGGCTGCCTGTCGGATAAGGCACTGTATCGCTACCTTCAGCACCACCCTGAGATTACCGAAATTGTTTTCTGCTATGACAATGACATGGACGGCAAGCTGAAAGACGGCACCCCCCATAATCACGGACAGGTGCAGGCGGAGCTTTCCGCTGAAACCTTTGCCGATTTGGGTTATAAGACCATGATACAGACACCGGTTAACAAGGATTTTAACCTTGACCTCCTTGTATTTAGAAAAGTATTGGCACAGGAAAATCGCCCATCGGAAGAATGGGAGCGATAATCAGTCCGGGGGGTCCTCGGAGAAAGGAGGCTGCCATGCGCCCGGTCTATGTTTGCCAGCTTACAGAGAAGGATCAGAATGAGGTGCGGAATCTGTTGGAGGGCTTGATTCTCCATGGCTGCGGCGGAGATAAGTCTGAGGTACAGCGCTACTATGGCATGAGCTTTGAAGAAGCGGTACAGAACGGTATGGATTCCAAGATTGTGGATTTAGACTATCTAATGGTTTTCTATGCAGAGGAATATCAGACCCTGTGTGCGGATGAACAGTTCCGTCTGGCTGATGCTGCCGTGATTTCCAGTATCCTCAAAGAAGCAAGAAAGCATGAAACAGATAATCCGTTTATTCCGTGTCAGGAAGATGAATGGGAACGGTAGTATAGACTTTTATTTCCGCTTTTTCAGGGAGCGAAGCGACCACGCCCCCACCGCTTGTCGGTGGGGGCTACTTAATGCCAAAATCTCAGATTTTGGAGTTAAGGCAGGAATAGGTGAATGTCCCATTCACCGAAAAACAGCTTGTAGCCAAAGGCTACAACGACATTAAGCATATATTGCCGACAGTAAAAGGACTGTCGGCTGTTTTTATGCCATTTCTCAGAAATGAGGTGAATTTTTGAAACAAGAACCGACAATCCAACTCTGTGTGAAAGTGCCTGCCCATACTGCCGAGCAAATCAAAAAACTGGCAGCCGCAAACAATATCGGGATTGCCGAACAGCTACGGCAGTTTATTGAAAAAGGGCTTTCCGTGGAGGGGTATAGCCAGAACATTGATTTTATTGCCAGCATCATCCGGCAGGAGCTGATGGCAATTTACCACCTTGAGGACATCAAAGCGGTTGTGGAGCAGCAGACCAACCGCATTGCCAAAATGCACATGAAGTCCGGCAAGGTGGACGCCGCTGCCTTTTTCCTGCTCATCAAAGTTTTAATGAACATTGCCCATGAGGGTTCGGAGGATCAGTTTGACCAAATGCTGAATGAGGCCGTCACGCTGGGCGTTGACTATATGCAGAAAAAGGATTTTCAAATCAACAGCTTTTTGCAGGACACGGACAATCTGCGCCGCCTTGCAGAGAAGCTGTAACAAATAGCACAGGAGGTTTTCCATGGAGCAGCAGGCTTTTTTTGAAAATAGACCATTCTGGAGTGGCAGCGTAAATCTGCTTGATGGAACGATTGAAGAAGTCCACAGCTATCAGGAAGCCCAGGCCGCAGATTTTCACCACTCCCTCTATTTCTCAGAACCGCAGATTGAAAAAATGTCAGATGGCGAATGTGGCTTTTTCTGGATTGAGAGTACCAGAGTAATTCAGGGGGTATGGAGAGATAAAATCAACGATGAGATTATAAAAAAGATAGCGGAACAGATTACATTTCACGAAAAAATAAAAAAAGACAGGAGGGATAGTTTGTCAGCCAACATTTATATTCTGTCAGCCTGCGACGCATGGGCAGGCAAAGACAGTATGCGTACATTAGGCGTTACCACTGATGAAACCATGCTTTATGCCATGCTTGCCGCTAAAATCAAAGCCGGGGATATGGAATACGGCGGACTTGACGGCGAGGAAGCATGGCACTGTTTCCAAAAGGACTTCAAGAATGATGAGGTCAATCTTGACAAGATACAATACGGCTTTGTGCAGACCTATGAGGATATGCAAATCACAGAGCCGGTTTCTCTTGCGGAGTTTCCCGAAGCGGCGGCCGCTTATGAGGAAATTACAGGGGCAAAGGCAAAGGCTGAAATCGCCAAATTAGAACTTGAAAGCCAAAGCCTTGTTTATTCAGTAGTTGAGGTTCGCACTGATTTTGGCTATCAGTGCTTCATGCTACCGGGTATCTGTGACAGGGATATGCTGGAGAGCAGCGATCAGTTTCAGGAGCTTATGGAAGATGAGGCAGGCAGCGAGGTCAATGCCAGCGTTTATTCCTATTGTGTGGGTAATGGCGAGAGTCAATACCCCAGCGAG
>JAEZTB010000020.1 GCA_023443745.1 Bacillota bacterium | reverse complement strand
AAACGGACGCGAAGTCCAGATAGCCCCTCGTCAGACCATTGCTCCTCTATTATCAAAAAATAAGTGCAGCTACGCAACCACTGGTTATGGTTGGTAGATGCACTTTAATAGTACCAGACAGCCCCTTTTCTCAAACTATGCACTTTCTAGCGATCCACTTTATATCGTTTATTCTTATTACGGCTTCTGATTCGGAAAAGATTGATCCGTGTTCCTAATATAACAGCACGCAAGTGGGATTTCTTTGAGCTTTTATGTTCTTTTTTGGGAGATTCAAGTTCTTCCACAATAAAACGTGCTAGATTGTTAGCAGCCTCTGGCAAGGTTTTAACATATTCATTGGCCTCGATATTGGCCTTGTAGCGCTCCAAAATATCCGTATTTTCGATGGTGTCCATAATACTGGTAAACAGCTTTTCATTATTGGCATACCAGCCCATTTGGTTATCCACGCAATAATCGATATTGCCTTTCTCATGGAGGGCGGCGCTGTGGGTGAATATAGTCGGCACTTTTTTGACCAATACCTCCAGAGTTGTCGATGCGCCGCCTTTGGCAATTGCCAAATCAGAGATTTCCAAGAGCTCATGCATGTTGTCTACAAAGCCCAGAACAGCCATGGGAACCTTTGTTGGGTAATTGGCCTTCAGAGCGGATAGTTCTTCAAATAGCTCTTTGTTTTTCCCACAGATGGCGATGATATTAAAGCTGAAATCACTTCGGTAGAGGCTTTTAACATACTCACTGGTGTCTCCGATTCCCTGTCCTCCCGAGGTAGCTAAAAGTGTCCTTCGTGAGACATCAAGACCAAGCTCAGATAGGATTTCATCTCTGGTTCTGGTCACTTCTTTGAAAAACTTTTTGTTTAAGGGAAAGGACATTACCTTGATCCTATTCTTGGGCTGTCCCTGCTTGGTAAGATATTCCCAGGCCTCTTTTGTTGAAACTATCACGTCGTCAATCTTAGGATTAACCCACATATTATGACCTCTTAAGGGGTCGGTCATATAGCTGAAAATTTTATAGGAAAAATCATAGCGTTCTCTTGCAAACAACGCTACCGTACTGCAGAAAAAATGAGTAGAGAAAACAATATCAGGCTTATACCTAACAATATATTGAATGCCCTTGCGCACAAATTGCTGGTAGAAGATTCTCATGACCGTGTTGGAACGTGTGAGATGATTTAGATAATCCAAAAGCGTGTTCAGATTAGTGGTGAGCTCCGGTCGAGCCAATGCCCAATCCCAGAATCCTTTAATCATCTTGTCATCCCAGTTTGCACCTGATTCCTTGGCGAAATCAATAACATCAATCTGGTACTTGCCGGGAAATAACTGTTCAATAGCTTCTTTGACAGCAAGGGCAGGCATTCTATGCCCGCCGCCTGCTTCAATCATAGGTATCAATATTTTTTTCAATTGATCAGCTCCAAAATTCTGCTCATGCAACAAAGTGTATTTGCATTATTCTCTGTTTTCATTAAAAATGATATTAACCGCCTTCATAGGAGAAACAGTGGAAATGGCATGCTTGTAAACCAACTGCTGCTTGCCTTCACTATCCAGCACAACAGTGAAATTATCAAAGCCCTTGACCATTCCTCTGAGCTGGAAACCGTTCGTCAGGTAAACAGTTACCGGAACATGCTCCTTTCTTACCTGATTCAAAAAGACGTCCTGCAAATTAATGTTCTTATTCACGGTTATTTCCTCCTCATTAACACAAAAAATAAAATAAAATGAAATCATACCTTGCCATCATTTTACACAATTAATGCTAAACATTCAAGGCATCCTCCAATATTTTTAACATTGCCCATGTGTTTAAATCACTGGCTTTCAACCATTTAAGACCCTCTGTTTTTCGGAACCAGGTCATCTGTTTCTTAGCCAGATGACGTGTTGCCAACTTGATGCGGTCAACGGCATCAATCAGGGAGCAATGCCCCTGAATAAAGGAAATAATCTCCTTGTACCCTATTCCCTGAAGGGACACCAAATCTGGGGAATAACCTTTTCCCAATAGTCCTTGAACCTCTTCATAGAGTCCCCCAGACATCATTTTGTCCGCACGCCGCTCTATACGCTCATAAAGGATTTCTCGTTCCACATCCAGACCAAAAATCTTAAAATCAAAGGCCGGAGGCTCTCTTCGGGATTCTACCTGATGCTCCGATATGGGCTTTCCCGTTGTTTCAAACACCTCCAGCGCACGTATGACACGCTTGACATTGTTGGGATGAATGCTGGCAGCGCTCTTTCCGTCCACTTTCTGAAGCAATTCGTGCAGAGCTTCGGGGCCCTCTTCCTGGGCCAGCTTCTGCAAACGCTCCCGATATTCCCAAAGGGCTATGGTATCCGAAAAAGTGATATTATAAACCAAGGCATTGATATAGAGGCCTGTTCCCCCGGCTACTATGGGGATTTTATTTCGATTCAGAATTTCTTGAATAAGTGTTTTGGCGCCTTGCTGAAACTGAGCGACACTGAATTCTTCATCAGGATAAACAATGTCCATCATATGATGAGGTATGCCTCTTTTTTCTTCCACAGTTGGCTTGGCCGTACCAATATTCATTTCCCGATAAATCTGCATGGAGTCAGCTGAGATGATCTCACCGCCAACCCTTGAAGCCAATTCAATGGCCAGATCCGTTTTCCCTGAGGCAGTAGGTCCCACAATAACAATGACCTTATCCAATTGAAGCCGTCCCCCCTGCTTCTCTTACTTCCTTAAACAATGCGTTTAAATCTTTTTTCAAATTCTTTTTTATTAGTGCTTATAATGACCGGTCTGCCATGAACACAGGTATAGGGATTTTCCATGGCACAAAGAGAGTCCACCAACCCCCGTATTTCTTCCTTCGATAATGCTCTGTTGGCTTTAAGGGCACCCTTGCAGGACATCATATAAAGCGCCTCATCACTGATGCCGTTTTCGTTCGAGCTAGTCTGTATCCAGCGATCCAGAATTTCATGAAAATCAGCGATGCTAAAGCTGCTGTCATAAAAGTCAGGAACACTTCTCAATATAACGGTATTGGGACCAAAGGCCTCAAGCTCGAACCCGAGCCGTTGAAAGGCTAGCTGCTTCTCCATGACAAAAGCATGCTCTTTGGCACTTAGTGTAATAATGAAGGGCTCCATGATACCCTGAGAATAGCTTTCATCCATGAGCATCCTTTGTCTCAAGGTCTCATAGCGTATGCGCTCATGGGCGGCATGCTGGTCAATGATATAGAGAGTATCACCATTTTGCAGAAGAACATACGTATCAAAGGCCTGTCCCACAATTGCAGCCTCCACCAGATGCTGCAAGGAGGTATCCTTGGAAACTGTTTGCGGTTCATAAAGAGGAACGTCGGGTTCCTGAATAGCAGCGGTTTCCTTGATGGCATCGTCAAAGGGGTGGGGATACGTCTGAATATTGTTATGTTGTGTGTTTACTGGATTTTCGGTATGATTTACAGAGCTTTGTGAGGATTGTCCTTCCTCAGTGATCTGTTTTATCTCAGTGACCTGTTTTAACTCAGTAACCTGCTCTTCATTAGCAGTATGTTTTATCTTCGCAGCCTGTTCTACTTCAATCGGCTTTTTTGGGGCCAATAAAGGCTGAACGGGTTCTTTTTGATGAGCTTCAAACAGACTGGTTTGGGATGGTGGTGGGTCTTGGACACGTTTATTATTGGGTTCATCATATTTTAAAACGGCCTGCGTTACTGGCCCCGATTCCTTTTGAGGCTCATAGCTTCTAATGAGGGAAGTACCCAGGAGGGTATTCTTCACACCATGATAGACGGCACTGAAAACCAGGCTCTCATTGGCAAACCGCACTTCAAGCTTCTGCGGATGGACGTTCACGTCAAAGCTCTCCGGAGAGGCTTTTAAGAGAAGCACACAAAACGGGAATTTATTCTGCATGAGAAGCGTTTTATAGGCTTCCTCCAGAGCACTTGTAACAATACGGCTTTTAATGTAACGACCGTTTAAAAAGAAGGACTGGCTGTTTCTTGTACCCCGGGCAATTTCAGGCTTGCCCACAAAGCCGGAAATGGTAAGCCCCTCACTCTCATAGTCAATGGGGAGCACGGATTTTGCTATGTCCTTGCCATAGATGCTGTAGATAACAGATAAGATCTCGTGGTTACCGGGGGTATGAAGCTGAACCTGATTATTCTGGATGAATTTAAACGATATATCGGGATGAGCAAGGGCCAACCGCTCCATGATATCGGACACATAGCCCGCCTCTGTTGCATCTTTTTTAAGGAACTTATAACGGGCCGGTGTATTATAAAAAAGATTTCTGATAATAAAGGTTGTTCCCTGGGGGCATCCGGTCTGGCTAACAGAAACCACCCTTCCGCCTTCCATTTTAAGAATGGTACCAATTGAAGCCTCTTGGGTTTTGGTAGTGACCTCAAGATGGGAAACAGAGGCAATGGACGCCAGAGCCTCACCACGGAAGCCCATGGTGGAAAGCCCGTCCAGATCCTCTATTCGTCTGATTTTACTGGTGGCATGGCGTTCAAAGGCGATCTCTACGTCATCACCCTCCATGCCGCTGCCATTATCGGTTATTCGAATATAGGAAATACCGCCATTTTTGATTTCAACGGTGATTTGGGTAGCTCCTGCGTCAATGGCGTTTTCAACCATTTCCTTAACCACCGAGGCCGGGCGCTCTATGACCTCTCCCGCCGCAATCTGATTGGCTGTTTTCTCATCTAAGATGACGATTTTGCTCATAGGTGTCCTCTCTTGTATCATTTCCTCGTATTACTTCAGCTTCTGCTGTAGGCTATAGAGCTTATTAAGGGCGTCAAGGGGGGTTAGCAGCGACGGATCAAGCATGCGCAGCTCATCCAAAACCTCATGCTCTGTCTTGGTCAGCGCACTGGATGCAAAAAGATCCAGTTGCCCATCCACAGGCTTTGCCTTGCGCTTATTGGGAGCTTGATTGATATCCGCCTCGTCCAGTTCCTCCAGAATACTTCTGGCCCGCTCAACCACAGGCTTAGGAATACCCGCAAGCTTGGCCACTTCCACCCCGTAGCTTTGATCTGCCCCTCCACGGATGATCTTCCGAAGGAAGATGATATCCTCTCCCTTTTTTCTGACCGAAACGCAATAGTTCTTAATACCGTGAAGCTTTTCCTCCAGCTCAGTCAATTCATGATAGTGGGTGGCAAAAAGGGTTCTGGCTCCAAGCCTCGCCTTATCGTTGATATATTCAATAACAGCCCAGGCAATGGAGAGGCCGTCATAGGTGCTAGTACCCCGGCCAATTTCGTCCAGAATCAACAGACTTCTTGCCGTGGCATTTTCAAGGATATTGGCTACCTCGGTCATTTCCACCATAAAGGTGCTCTGACCTGAGGCCAAATCATCGGACGCGCCCACACGGGTAAAGATTCTGTCGGCCAGCCCAATCCTGGCATATTCAGCCGGAACAAAGCTCCCGGCCTGGGCCATGAGGGCCATTAACGCAACCTGACGCATATAGGTGGATTTACCTGCCATATTGGGGCCGGTGATAATGCTCACCCGGTTTTCCTCACTGTCCAGATATGTGTCGTTGGGAACAAATTGTGTATCGGAAAGCATCCTTTCAACTACCGGATGCCTGCCGTTTCGAATTTCAATGATACCCCCGTCATGAACCTCAGGTCGGGTGTATTGATTGCGGTCAGCCACCTCGGCAAAGGCTAGAAGCGCATCAAGCTCGGAAACACAGTCTGCTGAAGCTTTAAGCCGCTTGACCCTAAGAAATGCCTGATCCCGGATTTCGCTAAAAAGCTCATACTCACGCATGATCACTTTCTTCTCGGCACCCAGAATGGTATCCTCCAGATGTTTAAGCTCACCCATGGTATAGCGCTCACAATTGACCAGCGTCTGCTTTCTTATGTACTCTTCCGGTGCCTGAGCGATATTGGCCTTTGTGATTTCTATGTAATAACCGAAATTGTCGTTATAGCGTATTTTAAGGCTCTTGATGCCCGTTCGTTCCCGTTCCCTGGCTTCCAATTCCGATATCCAGGTTTTCCCCTCAATTGTGGCTTTCCGATATTCATCAACCTGTGTATCGTAGCCCTCCTTGATAATCCCGCCTTCTTTCACAGAAAGGGGGGCATCTTCATGAATGGCGGCCTCAATGAGATCACGAAGATCTTCCAACAAGTCCAGCTTTTCTACCAGTTGGCGGTTTAAATCAACTTTAAGGTCTGTAATAAGCTCTTTAATAAGAGGAAGCCGGAGCAGCGAGGTTTTGAGGGCCAAAAGATCCCGGGCATTGATGGTGCCGAAGACCAGCTTGGAAGTGAGCCTTTCTATGTCGTAGACACCTCGTAAAAGCTCCATGAGCTCACTTCTCAGCATAAAGCTGTCTTTGAATTCCGATACGGCATCCAACCGCAAAGTAATCTCGTCCGCATCTAAAAGAGGCTGCTCAAGCCAGTGCCTGAGTTTTCTTCCTCCCATAGCCGTAGCGGTCTTGTCCAGCACCCATAAAAGAGACCCCTTCTTCTTGGCATCCCGCATGGTCTCGGTAATTTCAAGGCTTCTTCTGGATGCGCTGTCAAGCATCATGTATTGCTCTATTTTATAGGTTCTTATCTTTTCAATATGCTTTAAATTGATCTTCTGAGTTGCTTCGAGATACGCTATTAGGGCACCCGATGCACATTGCGCCAACTCCAGCGAAGATAAAGGGTTCTCCCCCACTGTTTCCTTGATCTTCTCTTCAGCTTTTATGGTTCTAAACAGATCATCCTCAATAATTGAGGGCTTTACCCCGAAATAGTCGATAAAAAATGCCTTATATTCCGCTTTTTTGGCAAGCTCTCCATTGGTTATGATTTCAGATGGCCTATAGCGGGCAACCTCATCAATAAGCTTTCGCATGGAGCTTCCCCAGGTAATCTGTGTAGCATAGAATTCTCCTGTTGAAACATCAACCACCGCAATGCCAAAATAAATCTGCTGGCAATAGATGGCCATAAGATAGTTATTCTTTTTCTCCTCGAGCATGGCAGGGTCAATAACCGTCCCCGGTGTAATCACCCTGGAAACATCCCTTTTGACAATGCCTTTAGCCAAAGCCGGATCTTCCATCTGATCGCAAATGGCCACCTTGTAGCCTTTGTTGATAAGGCGTGATATGTAGGTATGGGCAGCATGATAGGGTACACCGCACATGGGAGCCCGCTCCTCCATGCCGCAATCCCGACCAGTCAAGGTGATCTCAAGCTCACGGGATGCAAGCTCGGCATCAGCGAAGAACATTTCGTAAAAATCGCCAAGCCTGAAAAACAGGATGCAATCCTTGTAGCGTTCCTTAATTTCCATATACTGCTGCATCATAGGAGTCAGCTTAGCCACTCTTTTTTCCTCCTTAAGCCCTCAAGCCAGAAAGCGCCGGCTCGAATGATGTCCACCTCTACCAGATCGCCTTTTTCAATGCCCTCGGCTTTGAAATTGACAAGACGATTGGAGCGGGTACGCCCTGAAAGCATGTCGGGATTTTGCTTGCTGGGTCCGTCCACCAAGACCTCGACTGTTGTGCCTTCAACCTTTTTTGCAAGCTCTGTGGCAATATCTGTTTGGAGATCCAAAAGGGTTTTAAAACGCTTACTTATGACCTCGGAGGGGGAAGTCTGCTCAAGCTTGGCCGCAGGCGTCCCTTTCCTGGGAGAATAAATAAACATGAAGGCTGCATCAAAGCCCACTTTTCGAACCACATCCAGTGTTTCTTCAAAGTCCTCATCGGTTTCGCCCGGAAATCCTACAATGATATCGGTAGTGAGGGCTACATCGGGTATCGCAGCTTTAATTCTATCCACCAGAGACAAATAGTGCTCCTTGTTATATCTGCGATTCATCATTTCAAGAATCCTGGTACTGCCTGATTGGAAGGGCAGATGAAGGTGATTGCAGACCTTGCTGCAATGCTTCATGGCATCAATGAGGCTGTCCGACAAATCCTTGGGATGGGAGGTCATAAAACGTACTCGTTCGATACCATCAATTTCTTCAATGGCAAATAAAAGCTTTGCAAACAGGTCCTTTTCGCCTAAGTCATTGCCAAACGAATTTACATTCTGACCAAGCAGTGTAATCTCCTTGCAGCCATCTTTAGCCAATGCTTCGATCTCGGACAGAATGTCGGCTATATTCCGACTGCGCTCCCGCCCTCTGACATGGGGCACAATGCAATAGGTACAGAAGTTATTGCAGCCTAAGATAATACTGACCCAGGCTTTATGCTTGTCGGTACGTTTAATGGGAAGCTCCTCGACAATTTTGTCTTCCTTTTCCCAAACCTCAAAAACGCGCTTGCGATTGGACATATAGCGGTACAGGAGCTCCGGGAACGTATGGACATTATGGGTACCAAAGACGATTTTAACATTGCGGTATGATTTTTTGATTTTTTCAACCACATGGGGCTGCTGCATCATGCAGCCGCAGGCCACAACAAACGCCCCCTTTTCCTCACACTCCCGAGCCAGGGCACCTATATGGCCGTAAATGCGCCCTTCTGCGTTTTCACGTACACAGCAGGTCACAAAAACGATGATATCGGCAGAGGAACCTTCCGGAACTTCCTCAAAGCCCATATCGGTCAGCATGCCGGCAATGGTCTCCGAATCCCGTTCATTCATTTGACAGCCAAAGACATCTATTCTGAACTTTTTTGTTTTCCCTGTTTGAAGGGTGTATTCCATGTTGTGGTTTCTGACCTGTTCCACCCATTCCGAGGCTTCTAAATTGTTATCAAGGTTTGTGCCAGCTTGGGACTTTTTTGGCTTAAGCATGTATTTATCGCTATTTTTCTTTATATCCAAGTTAATAATCCTTTCCAAAGGCATGTCCTACTTAATCTGTATCACTATCATAACAAAAATGCGAAAAAAATAAAAGTTGATACAAAAAAGGGCCATTGCACTGAAGCAACGGCCACTTTTTTTGAGTTTAGAAATCTTAAGGCTGCAAGGTCTTGAACATGTCATTGATTGCGCCATCCAAGGTCTTAAGGGTATCCATCTTGAACACGGGATCCCTCATAATAATCTGATTCAGGTAGTCATTGCCGACCAACCAGTTTACATCGCCAATACCGGCCACTTTGGGAACCGGACATGCGTTCTTATATGCATCGACCATAACCTGCTTGGATGTTTTTGTACCCGGTGCATCCGACATGAATATGGTTGCATTGACTTCATCAATAGCAGACATACCACTACCGCTTGCAGCAACCTTGCCTGCCTGATCTTTCCCGGCGATAAACTTGGTAAACGCCCAAGCTGCATCAACATTAGCGCTTTGGTTATAGATGCAGATAGCTTTTGATTGAACAGCATTGAACCGCTTGCCGCTGTCTCCCTTAGGAAGCTGGAAGCATTCAAAGGTAACCGGTATCTTGTCAGCTCCGCCAGCGTAGCTGAACAGCCAGTATGATGGAATAACACTGATTGCACACTTGCCCTGAGCAAACAGATCGTTAGTGAACCATGATCCGCCTGTTATGTCATAAGTGGGTGCTACATTGTATTTCCAGATCATATCATGCAGATATTGAACGGACTTAACTGTACCCTCGCTGAGAATATTGGATTTTCCATCATTGGTGTAAGCTGAGCCGCCATTAGAGTAGAACATTGGATCGACGAAAGCATCGAGGTAATCTGACACGTTGGCGATACCCCACTGTGCAACATTGTTCTTATCAAATTTCGGGGATGTTGAATTGTTGCCGTTGGCATCAAGGGTGAGCAGTTTGGATGCTTCAAGCAAGTCATCCCAGGTCCAGTTATCGGTTGGAGGATTCACCCCTGCAGCTTTAAACATATCCACATTGTACGCCATGACGATAACGTTCATATCCTGAGGTAATGCCACAACTTGGCCATCATATGAGCATAGCTCAATGGCAGCCGGATTGTACATGCCGATATCAAAGTTGTTGTCCGCCTTATCCAGTTCGCCGACATTCTTTAAAAAGCCTAGGGAAGCAAAATAGGACAGGAATGCCGTAGTAGACATCGCAAAGGTGTCGGGAGCCTGGCCGCCGGCGGATTCTGTTCTGAGCTTTTCCCAGTATGTACCCCAGTCGGATGCATTGGCTACAACATCTACGCCGGGATATTGCTCCTTGAATTGGGCAATCTGTTTGTTGATGGCTTCAAGCTGGGATGCATCGCCCCAGAAGTTGTACTTGATTTTTCCGGAAATAGCTGCCGGAGCCGGTGTGGACGTATCTCCAGGCGTTGCGGAGTTGCTCGGGCTTGGAGATGAGGTATCTGTTACCGGTTTGGTGTTCCCGCAGCCTGTTACCATAGCAATGACCATAACCAGGCACAACACAACTGCAAAAACCTTCTTAAGACTTGATCTCTTCATGGTTTCTCCTCCTCAATTCAATTTACTTCAATCTATTTTAAAGTTAAATAGATCCGGATCCAGTGTTATCCTTTAATGGCCCCCACCGTCAATCCGCCCACAAAATATTTTTGTGCGCTGAAGAAGATGAGTAGTGAAGGAATTGCTGTGATGACCGTTACAGCCGCCAGCCAGTGTGCATTTGATCTTCCGGAAACAACCGTGCTGTTTATGAAAGCCAGACCGATGGATATGGTGAATTTTTCTGGAGTTCTCAAGAAAATCATGGGAGTGAAATAATCTCCCCAGGCTGCCACAAAGGCCAAAATCGAGACAGCCGCTATAGCCGGCTTCAACATGGGAACAATGATTTTGATAAATATTCTGAGGTACCCTGCCCCGTCAATCAGTGCAGCTTCATCCATATCTCTGGGAATCGAGAGAATAAACTGCCTGAACAGGAACATATAAATGGCGCTTCCAAAGAAAGGTTCAACAATCAGTGCGAGGAAGCTGTCCACAAACCCCAGCTTGCCGTAGATGACATACACGGGTATGATCTTCGCATATATGGGTATGAACATGGTACACATGATCGCGGCAAACCAGAAGTTCTTGCCTTTTCCGTTGAACCTGGCAAAGCCGTATGCAATATAACTGCAGGAAACAACAATGCCCAGAACAATCATGGAAGTCGTAAACAGAGAATTGGACAGCCATCTGACCAGCGGAAAATCTAATTTGTCCCATATATCCACATAATTAACCCATTGTGGATTTTGAGGAAAAAGTTTCGGAGGAATCTCTTGTGTTTCCCAATAGGTTTTCAGGGAATTCCCAACGATCTGCAAAAGCGGAAGCAAATAAACAGCTGCAAGTAAAATCAGGAGCAGGTAGAGCAACGTATGGCTGATCTTTTTTTTCAAGCTGACACTTCTCATTACTTATCTCCCCCTTCGTAATGCACCCAGGACTGGGAACTCTTCATGGATAATACGGTAAAGAGTATCATGATAAAGAAAAGCATGACAGCCTGCGCGGAGGCATACCCTAATTGAGAATGTCTGAACCCGTCAAGGTACAGCTTGTATACATAGAATGTGGACGCCCCCTGGGGCCCACCCTTTGTAATGATGGCGGAGGGCGTAAACAATTGGAAAATGAAAGTAGCTTCAATAATCAGATTGTAGAGAATGGACGGCGTCAAAAGGGGAAGGGTTATACCGAAGAATTTCTGAACAGCGTTCGCGCCGTCTATATCGGCCGATTCGTAGTAAGACGGAGAAATACCCTGGAGATTGGCCAGGTAGATGACCATTCCTCTGCCCACCGACCACAGTCCAACAAGAATAATGGACATTTTGACGACAGATGGATCGAACAGCCAGTCAACAGGCTGTAATCCAACCAAGGTCAACACTCTGTTCAGAAGACCATACTTATTACTGAGCAGTGACGAGATGATAATGGCAGCCGCTACCTGGGGCAAAAGCGTGGGGATATAGTAGATGGTTCTGAAAAGCCCGATTCCCTTTAACTTGCGATTGAGCAGCACTGCCAGCATTAACGCGACAATAAGGTTCAGCGGGAGCTGGAACACCAGCATGTACAAAGTATTTTCTAAAGCCTGCCAGAAGCTTTTGTCAGTAAACATTCGAATATAATTTTCTAATCCAATAAAGGTTGCCGGGGTGAACCCATTATACTTGTACAAACTCAGCACAAACGCATAGATAATGGGGATAAACTGGAATACCAGAAAACCCAGAATTCCCGGCCATATGAACATATACAGGTATTTTGTGTTATTCTTGTCCATGCAATCACCTTCAATCACTTAAATTAAAACAATCCTGAGCTCAGTAAAATTCGGACAATTGAACGACTCTTCCCTCTTCAATGGACCGCTCCGCTGCGAAGGCTGTCAGCAGCGCATCCTCCGAACGTTGGATATCGGCATATGGCTTTAAACCTTGTTCAATGCACGCCATGAACTCTGTTCTCTGCCTCTGGCATCCAATATGGCCAAAATCTCCGCCATCTTCACGGCGGTTAAGGCTATACTTGAAGCATTCAGCACGCTCACCGCCAGAGATTCCAAATTCCTCGTCCCTTCTGATGACCAGTTGCTTGCCGTTAGTACCGATAAAGCCAAATTCAAGACCATCACCGGAAGCATTTTCAGGTTTCAGATACATGCAAAGATTAAGGTTCGCTTTAGCGCCGTTTTCATATTCGATAGCCACAATGGCATGATCAACAATGCTGATATCATTGATGACCCGGGGCGGACTTATGGAATAGCTGCAATTAACCAGGCATCCCTCTCCGTTTTTGTAAACATGCTGACCTCCGAAGGCAAATACGCGTTTGGGCCTTGAGCCAATCATCCAGTTAAAGATATCAAAATGATGGCAATCTTTTTCAATAATGGTGCCCCCTGATTTGTTTCTGTCATAAAACCAGGGCTCCTGGGGGAAGCACTGTCTGTATTCCTTGCACCAGCCAAGCATCACATGTCCAAGTTCATTTTCTTCTTGCAGCTTCCTGGCGATGGTTCTATAAAGACTTGAATATCGGTAAACAAGGCCTATCTGAATAACGCAATCGCTTTTATCAGCCTCAGCCTTCACGCGCTTGTAGCCCTCCGGATTGATAGTGACCGGTTTTTCTAATAACACATGCTTGCCAGCTCTGATTGATTGCAATAATAGTTCCTCGTGCAGATGCCCCGGCACCGCTATGACAACAGCCTCAACAGAGGGATCTGAAAGGACGTCCTGATAATGATTGTAATAGTGCGGATCGTTGTTATGTAACTGTTTACGTGCTCTTTCTGCTGCCGTTGGATTAAGATCGCACATGGCAACAATACGCGCACCTTCCAGTGCATCAAATCCTCTCAGATGACCGGTCCCCATATCTCCTAAACCAATGATCGCAATTCCAGTCTTTTTCATATTGCCTCCTAAAACGCGATAAAATTGAATGTTACGTTTCAAGCATTAACGTTTTATTTTCGTAAACCGTTTTACCCGTTCAGTATAGCATCATACTTATGCAATGTAAATAGTATATCATGCAATTTATATATTTTTTTGTTCATTAACTCCAATATAAAAGATATATATAAAGACGTATTTTATTAAAAAATGAATAGATTTTAGTAAATTTACTAACATATTAATGAAATATATTTACTTTTTTATAGACGTTGTAGTATGATAGAGGTGTAAATGTAACGTAACCGATTTACCCCGGAATACAGGAGGCACTTATGGTGACCATAAAAGACGTGGCTAATAAAGCGGGAGTATCAACTGCTACCGTATCAAGAATCATAAATGGCGATAAAACCTATAAAACAACCGATGAAACCCGCGGAAGGGTCTGGGAAGCAGTCAAGGAATTGAACTACATTCCAAATCAGCTTGCTAAGAATCTTTCCTTTCAAAAAGACAAAAGCAGAACTCGCCAGTCCAACTTTACAATAGGATGCATCCTTTGCGTCACGACTGAAAAGTACTCCGATCCCTATTATATGACTATTCTGTCCGGCATCGAAGCCAAACTTTCGGAAGAAGGTCTGTCTATAAACCTGCTGAGATCACACAGAGAGCTCGAAGACAAAACCATACTTCTGAATCTACTCAGCGAAAACCTGTCCGGGCTAATCCTGATGGAAAGTCTCAGTGATGAAATGTACAGCCAGATTAAAGCCAATGTGGGTTGCATTGTCGGCATCGACACCAACCATGACGACATCGACAATATTCGCTATGACAGACTGGAAGCTGGAGAGAAGGCTGTAGCCCATCTGATTGAAAAAGGCCACAAAAGAATCGGTTTCCTCGGTTCCCTCTCTACCGGCAAATATAAGGAGAAACGCTATAAGGGTTATCTGAACGCGCTGGCTGAGGCCGGCATCAAGGAGGACCCCAGTATTGTAAAGGATACAAGATGGAGCAGAAAAGAATGCCACCGAGCGACACTTGAAATACTTGACTCACCGAATCCGCCCACCGCCCTATTTGCCGCAAGCGATTTAATGGGTATGGTGGCCCTCAATGCCATATATGAAAGAGGCCTCCGGGTTCCGGATGATGTCTCGGTCATCGGTGTCAGCAATATTGAAATGTCCAATTACACCAATCCACCTCTGAGCACCATTGATGTACCCAAAAAGGAGATGGGCATGGTAGCTGCCGAAATGCTCTTATACCGGCTAAAAGGCAACAAATCCTCCCCCAGAACCATCATATTGCCCACAGAACTGATTGCACGTGAATCTACAAAATAACAACACCTTCTCATTTTTAAAAAACATTACACGCATCTGAAAATGCCCCTTATTTTCTATGCCAGTCAGACCCGGATCATCATTCGGGTCATTGTTTTTGTACGCTTTTTTACGCATCGGGAAGGTATCTGTGTGGCACAATATTCTCTGGTTTCATATCTTAATGCAATCTTAATACCAAGGCAGAAATTATAACACAATCCTGATTTTGCTTATGCTATACTGATTTAAAAAATAAAGAAATGAGTGTATTTCGATGGCAATCCATCAAACGGATTCAAATTCTCTGCTAGAGCAGCTTTCCACCTTGCCTGCGGGAAAAAGACGCGGCAAACTGAGAATCTATTTTGGCTATGCAGCGGGTGTCGGTAAAACCTATGCTATGCTAAATGATGCTCATGTGGCAAAAGAGAATGGTCTTGATGTGGTTGCCGGTTATATCGAGCCCCATGTTCGTCATGAAACCATGGCTCTCTTGGAAGGGCTGGAATCTTTACCTCCCCTTGAATTATCCTATAAGGGCATCCTATTGAAGGAGTTTGATCTGGACTGCGCTCTTAAAAGGAGACCGAAGCTCATTCTGGTAGATGAACTGGCACATACAAATGCAGCCGGCTGTCGCCATAAAAAAAGATACCAGGATGTGGAGGAACTTCTGCAGGCAGGAATTGATGTCTATACCACCATCAATGTCCAGCACATTGAAAGCTTGAATGATATCGTTGAATCAATTACCGGTATTTATGTGCGGGAACGTATTCCCGATAGCGTGTTTGACCGCGCCGATCAAATTGAATTGGTGGATATCGAGGCGGATGACCTGATAGACCGTTTGAACAAAGGAAAAATATATCGGGAAGAACAGGCTCAAAGGGCGCTTGCCAATTTTTTTATTAAAGAAAAACTGATTGCACTGCGTGAAATCGCACTGCGCCGTACAGCAGATCATGTCAACCGGGTTGCGGTACAAAATGAACCTTCAAAAAACAGCAGCCCTTATACAAACGAGCATATTTTAGTATGCCTTTCATCATCTCCCTCCAACGCTAAGGTTATCCGAACAGCGGCAAGGATGGCCGATGCTTTTCACGGCACATTTACGGCATTGTTTGTTGAAACACCGGTAACGCAGGAAATGGTTGATAAAAACAGAATGGCCTTGAGAGAGAACTTAAGGCTGGCCGAACAGCTTGGAGCACAAATATCAACAGTTTATGGGGATGATATTCCCGGACAGATTGCAGAATACGCTAAGGCAAGCCGAGTCTCAAAAATCGTGATTGGGCGGTCCGCACATTCAAGGAAGTGGTTTACAAAAACTAATTTTGTCGACAAGCTTACCGAATTAGCACCAACCATAGATATTTACATTATTCCCGATACACAGCCTTCTTTCAGTATGAACACTTTTAAGCTTGCAAAACCGTCAAATCTTTCATTGGCCGATACGGCGAAATCAATATTAATTTTATTGATCTGTACTGTAATCGGGTTTTTGCTTAATTATCAAGGCTTTAGCATAGCGAATATCATAACCGTTTATATTCTAGGTGTTCAGTTGAATGCCGTAGTCACAAGAGGCAGGTTGTACAGTGCTGTATCATCGGTATTAGGTGTGCTGTTATTCAACTATTTTTTTACAGAGCCGCGCTTTTCATTGCAGGCCTATGATCCGGGTTACCCAATGACATTTTTGGTCATGCTATCAGCCTCTCTGATCACCAGCACATTGACGAAACGGGTAAAGGAACAGGCGCGCCAATCAGCGCAAAAGGCTTACCGAACAGAAGTACTTTTGGAAACAAGCCGAAAATTACAGCAGGCTAAAGATAAAGAAGCTATTTTAAGTGAAACGGCTCATCAAATGTTAAAGTTATTGGACCGAACCGTCATTTTCTATCCTTCGCACCCATCGCTCCAGTCCAATCCACCGCATCAAGGCAGCTTGGCTGATCCAATTGTTTTTTCAACGAAAGATCTGGCTGTGGACTCACATACCTATCTCGGAACGGAAGAACGCGCGGTGGCTGAGTGGGTATACAAAAACAATAAACGGGCCGGTGCCACAACCAATACCCTATCTGCAGCCAAATGCTTGTACCTTGCTGTCCGTGGAAGTGGGACGGTATTTGCCGTTGTGGGTGTTGCTATGGATAAGGAAACACCGTTGGAAGCATTTGAGAAGAGTCTTTTAATTGCCATGCTGGGAGAGTGCGCACTGGCACTTGAAAAAGAAGATCTGAACGAAACTCAAAAACAGATTTCCATTCAAATACAGCAGGAGCAGCTCCGGGCCAACCTGCTTCGCGCGATTTCCCATGATTTGCGCACCCCTCTTACCAGCATTTCCGGCAATGCGGGAATCCTCATGGGTAACTCAAGCCTGCTGAAGGAAGAACAGAAAAAGGAGTTGTATACAGATATTTATGATGATTCCATGTGGCTGATCAACCTCGTGGAAAACCTGCTGTCCATCACCAGGATTGAGGACGGAAAAATCAATTTGAAATTGCAGCCGGAGCTTTTGGATGAGGTAATTGCCGAAGCGCTGCTTCATGTTAACCGTAACAGCGTCGAACACCAAATTGATATCTATATAAGTAATGAACTCCTCATGGCAAAAATGGATTCCCAGCTCATCATTCAGGTTATTATCAACATTGTGGACAATGCTATAAAATATACTCAACCCGGTTCTCATATTGACATCTCAGCTAAAAAGGAAGGGCCATCCGTTCGGATAGAAATAGCGGATGATGGCTCCGGTATCGCGGATAAAGCAAAAGCCAAGCTTTTTGATATGTTTTACACTGCTGATAATATTCGCGGAGACAGCCGCCGGGGACTGGGTTTGGGGCTTTTTCTCTGTAAGTCGATTATCCACGCTCATGGCGGCACCATTTATGTAAAAGATAATGTTCCGCAAGGTACAGTGTTTGGCTTTACCTTGCAGGCAGAGGAGGTGAATATTCATGAATAAACCCTTGATTCTCGTTGTTGAAGACGATAAAGCCATACGCAATCTGATAACCACAACTTTGGAAACCCAGGGGTACCTTTATCATACGGCAATTACGGGAGAAGCCTCGATTTTGGAAGCTGTTTCCAAGCAGCCGGACATTATGATTCTGGATTTGGGCCTTCCGGACATGGACGGAGTAGACATTATCAGAAAGGTGCGAGAATGGTCAAACATCCCCATTATTATCGTCAGCGCCCGCAGTGAGGACAGAGATAAAATTGAAGCACTGGACGCCGGGGCTGATGATTATTTGACAAAGCCCTTCAGTGTAGAGGAGCTTTTGGCAAGGCTTAGGGTAAGCCTTCGCCGTATTCGCTATGACAATGAAAAGCTTCTCAAGGATTCAACCGTTTTTACAAATGGAAATCTGAAAATTGATTACGCCGCCGGGTGCGTTTGGCTGAATGATGAAGAGGTTCATCTTACCCCTATTGAATATAAATTGCTTTGTCTACTGGCCAAAAATGTAGGCAAGGTTCTGACCCATAATTTTATACTGCATGAGATTTGGGGCAGCTACTCAAGTGATGTTCCCGCACTTCGTGTATTTATGGCCACCTTACGAAAAAAAATCGAAAAATCTCCCTCACTGCCTAAATATATTCAGACCCATATCGGTATCGGTTACCGCATGCTTCGTGTTTTGGATGACAACAAATCTATTTAATAAAATTTTATTTCTCATTTTTCGTTAAGAAGCACTAGAGACATATGAATCGTAATCCGTGTCGTTTTTTTGACACGGATTTTTTCATATTGCAAAGCATCTTAATGTCATCTTAATTCGCCCCGAGAAACCCTAACACCACACTAATGAAGCAAATGCTACACTTCAATCAAAACCCAAGCAAGGAGGAAAAAAGAGCATGGATTTTTTAATGATTGGTATTCTCGCAGTCAGCTATTTACTAACCAAGCTGTTTGCAGACTGGTGTGAGCGCCAGATAGAGAAATCGTAGAGGAGGTCATTGATTATGATATTACTTGGAATTCTGATTATTGCACTGGGAGTGTACTTACTGTACGCCCTGGTGAATCCCGAAAAATTCTGACAGGAAGGTGGAGAACAAGCAATGTTACAAATTACTTTGGTATTGGCAATCTTTGTTGCCCTTATCATTCCAACAGGAAAGTACTTATATCATATTGCGGTAGGCCAACGTACATTTGCCGATCCGGTATTTAACCGAGTTGACAATGTGGTTTACCGTGTATGCGGCATTAATAAGAAAGAAATGAATTGGAAGCAATATGCGGTCGGTATGCTTGCAACCAACGCAATTATGGTCCTGATAGGTTATTTAATTTTGAGGCTTCAGTCTCTTCCGATTTTAAACCCTAATGGCATCGGCGGCATGGAACCCAGCCTGTCGTTTAACACTATTATCAGTTTTATAACAAATACTAACCTTCAGCACTATTCAGGAGAATCAGGGCTTTCGTATTTCAGCCAGATGATGGTGATTATCTTTATGATGTTTACCTCTGCAGCTACCGGGTTTTCCGTTTCTATGGCCTTCGTGCGCGGTCTTAGCGGAAAAACAAAGACTGTGGGTAACTTTTATGTAGACCTTATCCGAATCACGACACGGGTTTTGCTACCGCTTTCCCTTCTGGTTGGCTTTATCCTGGTATCTCAGGGAGCACCGCAAAATTTCTCTGCCAATGTCACGATCCAAACCATTGAAGGAAAATACCAGGACATTGCAATGGGGCCGATAGCGGCGCTCGAATCAATCAAGCACTTGGGAACAAACGGCGGCGGATTTCTCGGAGCCAACTCGGCATCACCGTTTGAAAACCCCAATATCATCACCAATATGGTCGAAATGCTTTCCATGATGCTGCTACCCGGCTCATGCGTCATAGCATTCGGGCACATAGTGCGCAACCGTAAAAAAGAGACTAAAGGAAAAGAGAAAAAAATCCTGATAGGCAGTGAGGCCAAGCCTATTTTTGCAGTAATGTCAATTATTTTCGTCATTGGCCTGGTTGTGTGCTTCGCAGCGGAAAGCGCCGGTAACCCCGCACTTGATAAAGTTGGACTCAGCCAGAGCATGGGCAATATGGAAGGTAAGGAAGTCCGGTTTGGAATAGACCAATCAACACTCTTTACAACAGTCACCACTGCCTTCACCACCGGCTCTGTCAATAACATGCATGATACCCTTACTCCATTAGGCGGCGCCGTTCCTTTGATGAATATGATGCTCAACGTCGTATTTGGCGGTAAGGGAGTCGGACTCATGAACATGATTCTGTATGCGATCCTTGCCGTATTCATCTGCGGGCTGATGATTGGGCGTACACCGGAATATTTGGGCAAGAAAATTGAGGGAAAGGAAATGAAGCTCACAGCCCTGGGTATTATCATCCACCCTCTGCTGATCCTGGCTTTTTCGGCTTTGGCTGTTGCTGTACCGGCGGGTTTGGCGGGCATCACCAATCCGGGACATCACGGGCTGACACAGGTGCTGTATGAATACGCATCCTCTGCGGCCAACAACGGCTCCGGTTTTGAAGGGCTGGGAGACAATACGTATTTTTGGAATATCTCTACAGGGTTGGTGATGTTCTTTGGCCGCTATCTGTCCATCATTATTCAGTTAGCCATTGCAGGATCACTGATGATCAAGCAGCCGGTCAGCGAATCTATCGGCACATTAAAGACAGATACAAGGACATTTGCCATATCACTGCTCATGGTGGTATTGATCATCGCTGCACTGACATTTTTCCCTGCGATGGTTCTGGGCCCCATTGCCGAGCATTTAACCCTGTGGAGTTAAGGAGGACATTCTCATGAGTAAAGAATCAAAAACAAAATTTATTACGGGAGATATCTTGAAATCTTCCATTAAAGGATCCTTTATAAAACTAAATCCGCGATACATGTTGAGAAACCCCGTCATGTTTGTGGTTGAAATAGGTTTCACCATAACCTTGCTGCTTTGCTTTTTCCCTAATGCTTTCGGCGATGAAGGAAGTAATCTGAGGCTATATAACGGCATCGTATCCGTCATCCTTTTAGTGACAGTACTCTTTGCAAACTTCGCAGAGGCAGTTGCGGAAGGCCGAGGCAAAGCTCAGGCTCAAAGTCTGAAAAAGACTCAAAAAGACATGCAAGCCCGCATTATAAGTGATGATGGTACAGAAACCGTCATGAGCGCAAGTGTCCTGAAAAAAGGAGATATTGTGCTGGTAAAAGCCGGTGAAATCATACCTAATGACGGTGAAGTCATCGAAGGCATTGCCTCGGTAGACGAATCTGCCATTACCGGAGAATCCGCACCTGTGCTAAAGGAAAGCGGAGGTGATTTTACATCTGTCACCGGTGGAACAACAGTAGTAAGTGACTGGTTGAAAATTCGTATCTCATCCAATCCGGGAGAATCTTTTCTCGATAGAATGATATCTTTGGTTGAAGGCGCTTCCCGTAAAAAAACACCGAATGAAATCGCGTTAAACACCCTGCTGGTAAGCCTTACCATTATTTTTCTGATTGTCATTGTCACCCTATACCCCATTGCGGTTTACAGTGGTGTCCGGCTGCAGATATCTACCCTGATTGCCCTGACCGTATGCTTGATCCCCACGACAATCGGCGGCTTGTTATCTGCTATAGGCATTGCCGGTATGGATCGTGTTACACGCTTCAATGTCATTGCCATGTCAGGAAAAGCAGTTGAAGCTTGCGGCGACGTGGATACGATGATTCTCGACAAGACCGGAACCATTACCTACGGGAACCGTATGGCCTCCAAATTTATAACCGTAGGAAATGCAAGTGAACAGGAGCTGATCCACTATGCCGTCATCAGTTCCCTGAAAGACGATACCCCGGAAGGAAAATCGGTGGTCGAGCTTGGAGAGCATCTCTTGGGAAAACATCAAGAAACCCAATCCGGTATGGAACTCATAGAATTTACGGCACAGACAAGAATGAGCGGTGTTAATCTTCCTGATGGTACAAAAATACGTAAAGGCGCTTACGATGCCATCCAAAATTATATACGTGAGCTTGGAGGCCCCATACCGAACGATTTAGAGGCTAGAGTAAATGAAGTTTCCAAGCTTGGCGGCACTCCGCTTGTGGTATGCGTAGGGAATCGAATCTTAGGAGTTATTTACCTGAAGGATACCATTAAACCGGGACTCATAGAACGGTTTGCACGACTTCGTGCCATTGGAATCAAAACAATCATGTGTACCGGAGATAATCCGCTGACTGCGGCCACAATTGCCCAGGAAGCCGGTGTTGACAGCTTTATTGCAGAATGCAAGCCGGAAGACAAGATAAAGGCCATTAAAGCCGAACAGTCCGAGGGTAAGGTTGTAGCTATGACCGGCGACGGTACAAACGATGCTCCAGCACTGGCCCAGGCCGATGTGGGAATAGCGATGAACAGCGGGACCATGGCTGCCAAAGAAGCAGCAAATATGGTTGATCTGGATTCCGACCCCACTAAAATACTTGATGTTGTGGAAATCGGGAAACAGCTTTTGATTACACGCGGCTCTCTGACAACCTTCAGCATTGCCAATGACGTTGCCAAGTATTTTGCTATTATTCCTGCCATGTTCATGGCGGTCATTCCGCAAATGAAGGTACTAAACATCATGGGATTGTCAACACCCTACAGTGCCATACTCTCTGCTTTGATATTTAACGCCATCATCATCCCCTGCCTGATTCCCCTTGCCATGCGAGGTGTCAAGTATAAACCCCAGCGCTCGGAAAAGATGCTGGCCCATAATATGTTGATTTATGGACTTGGAGGCATTGTTGCCCCGTTTGTAGGCATAAAGGTCATCGATGTACTTATCGTTCCACTGTTAGCGATTTTTGGGCTATAGTGCTAGGTTTGTTTCGTTGTTACGCTTTTAGATAGAATAGGAGGTTTCATTAATGAGACTATTTTTGAATGAATTAAAAAAGCCCTTTTTGGTGACATTAGCTCTTCTCCTGATTTGCGGTTTGGCTTACCCTTTGCTGCTCACAGGCATCAGCCAGATATTCTTTCCCAAGCAGGCTAATGGAAGCCTGATTATGATAGATGGACAGGCTACCGGTTCAGAGCTCGTAGGGCAGGATTTTTCGGATGCCCGGTTTATGAAAAGCCGCCCCTCCGCTGTGAATTACAACACATATACGAAGGAGGATAAAGACAGCGGCAATTATGCAGGCGTCGGCTCCGGGTCAAAGAACTATGCACCGACAAATCAAGAGCTGGCCAAACGTGTGGAAGCCGATATCGCGGAGTTCCTGGAAGCAAATCCGTCGGTAAAGAAAGAGGATATCCCTACGGATTTATTGACGGCATCCGGCTCCGGTCTTGACCCTCACATCAGCCCGCAATCGGCTGCAGTCCAGATACCGGCTCTGGTTGAATCGACCGGTTTATCACAGGACAAGTTGGAGACCATCGTTAACGACAACACACAGGGCAAGTTTCTTGGCATTTTCGGAGAAGAGACCGTTAATGTACTAAAGGTCAACCTGGAAATTGCAAAGGAATTGGGGCTGATCAAGCAAGACTAGGCCCTTTTGATCACTGCGTTATTTTGTTTATGCTAGAAAGAGATAAGGGACCGTTTTAAAAGAGTTGCCCTGATGTTCAGACCCGAACATCAGGGCTTTTTGGTGCATGGTTCATAAGTGTCATTTTTGCTCTTAACTCTTTACTTAAATTCATATAATACTCAAATGTTTCTTTGGGTACATTTTCGGGAATTGATCCGGAGGAATCCATAAAAACATACCCACCGCCTTTTCGTCCGGTTTCGATGACATTCTTCAAGCTCCGGGCCATTGTATCTCTGTCCCATTCAAAAAAGAACTTGTCTACTCCTCCGACAAAGGTAATCCTGTCTCCGTATTCAGCCTTTAATCCATGTTTTCATAAGGATCGCAGGGATTTAGCATGTCAATTCCCGCATCAACGATTTTTCCCATTATTTTGTTGATATTGCCGTGACTGTGCATATGGGCATAAGCTCGGTATGAATGGCACAGATCCGCAAGCTCCTTGTGCCAAGGGAAGAAGAACTCCTCATACAGCGTGGGTGAAAAAAGAAGATTGTTACCGCTCCCCATGTCATCGCAGAAGGTAATGCTATCCACCCCGCATTTTAACAGGCTCTCAGCCGCATTGAGGTTAAATTCACCGAGCTTTTTCATCATTTTATGTACCAACTCGGGCTCTAAAAGCAGGTACACAAGGATTTTGTCCCGTATACCATATGGCCTGAACAAGTCGGCCAAAGCTGCGACCTTTGGCAGCATTTCCGCTGTTATCAGCCTAGCGCTTTGTGATGTAACATTCACATTATTGATTGCCAGTCCATTGATACCCACTGAAGCAAGAAGACGTGCATAGTCCCTAATCCGTTCAGGCTCATAGCAAAAATCGCCGTCCTTAAAGAAAATGGATTTTCCGGCATATCCTCTTTCCACACTACCATCCAGGTTGTCCCAATGGTTTAAGAGACGGAGCGGTACTGCCGGAGCACTATTCTCATTTATATTTTCAAAAACCTCACCTGAACCAAGACGAAGCATTGTAGCAAACACACCATAAAGTACTCCGCTTTGGTCACCGCCCTCTATGTAAAATTCCTTTTCTTCGGACGTAAGCCGATAAGATTCCTTGGGCAGGTTATTGTCTATTTTTAATATTATTGAATAGTCTGAGTCGCTCTGAAAGATATCGGGACCAAATAGGCGCTCCATTCCTCTGGTGCATTCGTCCACAGCTGTCTTCCCAACACCTTCATGTGACACAAGGCGCATCTTCTTAGTTGGAGAGGTTCCACCCTTTTGAAGTCATGCATGATACTGAGAATACTTTCGTTCCATCTCCACTCTTACGCCCCCGCTCAAATGAACTCATTATGCAATTTGCCTAAAATGTCAGTCCTCATGATTGCTATTTTTATTATAATTGAAGTATAGCATTGACATTTGCGGTTGATAATGGATAAACTAAAGTATATTTGTAATTATTAAAGATTTTTTACACAGGGGTATGAAGATGGACTATAATGATTATGAAAATCTGATACCGGACATTAACTATTTCATACATCGTAAATGTACATATGATTGGAAGATAGAGAAAAGTGTCATTGATTTTATTGATATAACTTATATTGTTAAAGGAAGTGCCCAGTATCATATCGAGCAAAAAAAATACAATGTTTCCGCAGGAGACCTTTTATGTATACCAAAAGGAACATTCCGCTCCGCCATAAGCTCCCCTGAAGACCTGATGGAGTGTTATCCGGCAAATTTCCAGCTTCGGACTCTTTTCGGGCAGGACGCTGAGCTCCCCTTCCCGCTTATCTGCCATATCGGTCATCATCCGGATATTGTGACCCTTTACAATGAGCTAAATTACGAATGGCTGAGAAGAGAGCCTGGACACCTCATGAAGTGCAGAGCCATTTTCATGTTCATTCTGCAAAGATTTTACGAATTAATAGTTTATCAGACCGATTCTGGAAATATAGACAAACGTATAAAGAAAACCATTCGTTAAATCACTGATCACTTTAATGAACCGCTCACGATACAAAGTGTGTCCCAATTGTCAGGATTAAATCATGTCTATTTTGGCGCGCTTTTCAAGCAATCAACCGGAATGTCGTTCCGGCAGTATTTGACTTCCATAAGGCTAAATCAGGCAGAAAACATGCTGAAAAGCGGTGAGTATAATGTCAATGAAGCTGCTCAGCATTGCGGTTTTTCTGATATTTTCTACTTTTCAAAGGTATTTAAATCGAGTAAAGGCCTCTGCCCCTCCAAGGTTTTTAAATCATCAAAGGACCAATAAACTTGAAAGTCATTTTCCCTTAGAATCTTTAACTGAAGCCTCATATGTCTTAATATAATCCTCCAGAGATATTTTCCTGCACAATTCTGCAATCAAACCATACGGGATATTTTTAATATTTTTAAAGCGAATACACCCCTTCCCCATATCAAGCTTGGTCGTCACATTTTTGGCATATTCCTCCTGAAACCATGCTAAAATATCAGGATAAGCATAAATCCCCATATGGTATAAAGCTATATGGTTTTTTTGTGATGCAATACCCATAAAAGGCAGAGGGTCCTTTGGATTTACATGATATCCGGATGGATAAATACTTTTAGGAACAGCATAACCAATCATTCCATAAGATATATTTTCTTGAAAACCTGAAGGCAGATTCGCCCTAATTATTTCCCTTAATCTCTTAACAGCTTCCTTTCTTTCCACTGGTAATTGATTAATATACTCTTCGGGACTATTTGCTTCGTAAGTCATTATAGGTCCTCCTTAAAATAAATGCTTACTTTTATATTCCCATTTCTAGAGTGAGCCATTTATATTTATTTGTTTTTTTGCTTTCTGCTTAAATAATGATGTATTTTTTTTGAAGCAAACATATAACTCATACTTAATCCATAGCCAAAAAATATAAATACTGCTGGAATGACAAATTCTCTATATCTCGTTTGGATTTCTATTAATAGATGTGCCGCAGCATAGAGTGAAATCAGGATAATAAAAAAACTATGATTTATTGTCTTTTTCCTCAATAACCGTATACAGGCTATTACACAAAAAAGAATGGCTATCATATACATGGATTGTTCCATATTTTGAATAGTCTTAACTAGAGATGCATTCTGAGGACCTATTGTCCAATGAACAAATGCATCCTTTGTCCCCCAAAAGATATAGTATTTTTTCAAGAATAATTTAAAAAGAGAAACAATATTACCCGTTCTTTCTTTAATGAGTTTTAGTTCTTCTGCTTTTCTTTCTTCACCTATAGCAAATTGCATCAAATGCTGATTATCGGAATAAGAATATTGTCCTGTTGTTGTATAATTTAATCCTGTAACAAATTTCCATAAAGGATCTCTGTTTTTAAGTCCATGTGGTGATATCCCCGTAGTTATCAATATAAAACTTAATGATTGGAAAGCAATAGAATAAATAAGGAGAAAAACTAACGTTTTCTTAGCAATTAAAAATCTGCTTTTGCCTTTGCTACATATTAAGACAATGACTTGAAACAATAAAACACTAGGAATGACTACAGTTGCAAGGGGCCGAATAATATGTGCCAAGGCAAAAACAATTCCTAATAAAATTTGGCCGGACTTTTTTGTATGAGGTAGCTTAAGCATGACATAAAAGCCTAAATAGAAAAGAAAAGTTGCAAGTTGCTGATTTGTGAGTAATGAATTCATAATGGTATAGGGTATATAAAATACTAATAATAACGCGGAAATCTTTGCAGAAAATTTATTAAAGAGCATTTTTGTAATTTTGTAAACCATAAATATGGTTCCGGTAGAAAACAAGCAATTAAAAACCTTTAATATAAATAGGCATGGCCCAAAAAGGTATATAATTAAAGATTGGTATAATGTGAAACCCATTTGATATGGCCATAAAGAAAAGTATCTGTCGTTAACAAAAGTGAAATTGCTTTTAGATGCTTCTATTGCTGCATTGTACATAACAACAAAATCAGAATCAGGTTGGGTATCCATAGAAAGTATCCAGATAAATTTTAGTATAAATGAAAAAGACAATAATATGAATATGAACAATTTTTCATTCTTGATTTTTTTGCAGATGTATACTGAAATGCCACAAATGACAGCATATATTATTAAATTAAAGATTATTGTTGAATAATTATTCTTATATTTTATAATGAGGTCAAGAAAAGATGTCGAAAATATACTGCCAAATAAAACTATTCCAACAATATTTATCATAGATGAGGTATAGTACATCAAGGATTTTTTCATAATTTTTAACCATTTTCAATTTATGCCATATTATAGCATTTATACTCCAGTATGTAAAGTTTTTGGATGTTGCTCAAAAAATGCTGATATGTTAAGCTTCAAATATCGCTCCATTGTAATCACAACACTTTTCAAGCTTTAATTTTGAAAGGACAACTGTTATGGAAAAATATCTTGAGTATGCCATAGAGCAAATAACAAAACTATGCAAGACCCCAAGCCCATCAGGCTATACAAAAAGGGCTCAGGCCTATCTCATAGAGGAGCTCGCCTATCTTGGCTATACGCCGAAGCTTACCAATAAAGGCTCGGTTCTTGTGAATATAGGCGGTGAGGGACATGGACTCATTTTGGCTGCCCATGTAGACACTCTGGGGCTCATGGTAAGATCCATCAAATCCAATGGACGCCTTCGCTTTACTCAGATCGGAGGCTTTCCGAACAACTATGTGGAAACTGAAAACTGCACCGTCCTGACCCGTGACGGCAGAGAGTATTCAGGTACCGTACAGCTTGTAAACCCTGCGGCCCATATTCGCAAGGATATTTCCGAAATGAAAAGAGACGATGTAAACATGGAAATTGTTCTTGATGAAAAGGTGACTACTAAAGAAGAAGTGCAGGCCCTGGGCATCAGCGCAGGAGATTTCGTGGTATTAGATCCCAGAACAATCGTTACACCAAGCGGATTTATAAAGAGCAGGCATTTGGACGACAAGGCCAGCTCCGGCCTTCTGTTAGCCCTAGCCCGTTTGGTAAAAGAAGAAAAGATTACCCTTACGCATAATGTATGGCTTCTTTTTACCATGTACGAAGAAGTAGGCCACGGAGCCTCCGCAGGCTATCCTGAAGGCATTTCTGAAATTATCTCGGTTGACATGGGCGTTGTGGGTGACGACCTTGAGACAAATGAATACAAGGTTTCCATCTGCGCCAAGGACTCTGGAGGGCCTTATGACTATGATATCACCACACGCTTGATTGAGCTTGCCAAAAAGGCAAACCTTCAGTATGCAGTGGACATCTACCCCTTTTATGGATCTGATGCCGATGCGGCACTTGGTTCCGGTCACGACTTCAAGCATGGCCTAATCGGCCCGGGCGTAGCGGCTTCCCATGGCTATGAAAGAACCCATGGCGAGGGTCTATTAAACACTCTGTTATTGCTTAAGGAATACATCACGATTGAAGACTAGATTCCTGGTGACTTCCGATACTGTAGCGGAGAAAGACCGGTTTTGCTTTTAAAAACCCTTCCGAAATGGGTCTGACTGTCAAAGCCGGTCAACTCCGCAATTTGAATTAAACTTCTTTTACTTTCCTTGAGAAGCTTTTGTGCTTCTTTAATCCTTACACTGTTCAGATATTCTATAAACGTAAAACCGGTTGTTTTTTTAAAAGCCCTGCTTAAATGACAGGGAGTAATGAAAAAATGATCTGCAACCTTTTTCAGAGACAAGTTGCTCATATAGTTATCCATAAGGAAAAGTGCAATTTCGGACATCTTCTTTTGTAGCTGGCTGTTATAACCTATCCCCTCATTCCTGTATTGTTCCATATGTCTGTTAATAAATAGCAAGAGCTCAGCTAGAAGAATCTTTTCATAAGTCATGTAACCCTTTGGTTTTCTTTTATTTTCATCTACCATCTTGAGAAGAATGGACTGCACAAATGCCTGTTCCGAAACCTTTAAATGGATTACCTTTTGATCGCTGAGGAAACAATCAAAAAGATGAATACCATCTTTTTCATCTGCCAGCGATGAAATAAAATCCTTCTGAAAGTTAATGAGAATGCGTTCATGAGAAGAATGATCGGAAGCCGTTGTTTTATGAATATCCTGGATATTGATTAGAACGATATCCCCTTTTACCACAGGGTAAGCCCTGTTCTTAATAAAATAGTTACGCCGTCCTTCCAGCAAATAATAAATTTCATATACATTGTGATAGTGGCATGCGGGCATGCTGAAAAGAGTATCCTTTCTCTGCCGGGCAATAAAGAAGGGCTGATTCATCATATGATATGTGTTGGCTTCATCTGTCATGGCAGAACTCCGTATTTATTCTCACTCATTATATTGTAAAGCATCGGAAATAATAAATCAAAATATGTTGAATATCTTCAGTATGGTCAATTTTAGTGCAGAAAAAATCAATTTATTGATGTATAATTCAGAAGAAAAACCGGATGAAGCGTGATGTTTCGCGTTGCATATGTAAAACCAGACTGGAGGGTCCCTATGGTAAGAGCTGATAATAACGTTAAAGATCTTCAAATTTCCTATATAGGCGGCGGTTCAATGGGTTGGGCCTGGGGCTTGATGAGTGATCTTGCCACCGAGGAACAGCTGTCTGGAAGAGTAAGACTATATGATATTGACTTTGATGCTGCTAAAAGGAATGAAACAATCGGAAATGGGATTCAAAATAATCCGGGTGCAAAAAGCCATTGGGAATATAAAGCTGTTGAAACTTTAAACGATGCCTTAACTGACACTGATTTTGTTATTATATCCATTTTGCCCGGAACCCTTGATGAAATGGAGTCCGATGTTCATTCACCTGAAACATATGGCATCTATCAGTCGGTAGGGGACACAGTAGGCCCGGGTGGCCTTGTCCGGGCACTTCGAACCATACCCATGTATGTTGAAATAGCCCATGCAATCAAACAGTGGGCTCCTGATGCCTGGGTCATCAACTATACAAACCCGATGACACTATGTACCCATACATTATATGAGATATTTCCACAAATTAAAGCTTTCGGCTGCTGTCATGAGGTTTTTGGAGCACAGTCTCTGCTAAAGGAGGCTCTTTATGATGTGGAAGGAATTGAAGCAGCACACCGCCGGGATATTAAAGTGAATGTTTTGGGAATAAACCATTTTACCTGGCTTGATTATGCTTCTTTTGAAGGCAGAGACTTATTCCCCGTATACAGGAAATTTGTTGATAAATATTTCGAAACAGGGTTTGAGAAAATAAAAGACCATTGGAAGAATGACCCCTTTGCTTCCGCAAATCGCGTCAAATTTGATTTATTCAAAAGGTATGGAATAATTGCTGCGGCCGGTGACCGTCACCTGGCCGAATTCTGCCCACCATGGTATCTGAAAAATCCGGAAACGGTAAAGGCTTGGATGTATGGTTTAACCCCTGTCAGCTTAAGAAAGGAAAAGCTTATCTCAAGGCAGGAAAGAAGCAAGAGTCTCGTAAGCGGTGATGCGTATTTTGAGCTGAAACAAACAGGGGAAGAAGGAATCCATCAAATTAAAGCCATTGTTGGTCTTGGTGATTTCGTTACCAATGTGAATCTTCCAAATGTCGGACAGATTACCAATCTTCCTTTGGGTGCCGTTGTTGAAACAAATGCCGTGTTCAGCCATAATTCTGTAATCCCGGTTCAAGCCGGAAAACTTCCGGATGACGTGCAAAGCCTTGTATACAGGCATGTGATTAATCAGGAAACAACATTGAAAGCGGCATTAAAGAAAGACAAGGATCTTGCTTTCAGAGCTTTTGCCAATGATCCGCTGATAACCGCAACTATCCAGGATGCATGGACATTGTTCAATGACATGCTGAGAAACACAAAAGCTTACCTGCCCGGCTGGGATATAGAATAGCTTTCCTACCAGTATATCCACCAATCCTTCAGCAATCTGACCAGACCTTCCAGATAGAAATAATCCCCCCATATGGTACATTCATCAGCTCCATCTGTTCTGTGGTACATACCATGCATAATCAGGCCATTGGAATTGGCGTTATTTCTGGTTGAATAGTTAATGTATAAAGATTCCACCATTTTGTATGCAACCTTTTCATATAGCTCTCTTTCCTCACCCTGTACATGTTTCTTCAGCTCCAGCAATCCGCACAAAGCAATTGCAGCTGCTGAACTGTCTCTGATATCCGGTTTGTCATCGTCGAAGGAAAAATCCCAATACGGGATAAAATCGCCAGGTAAATGATTGATAAAATAGTTGCAAGTCTTTTTTGCTACATGGAGAAAATCGGGTTCTTTTGTATAAACATAGGATAACACAAAGCCATAGACCGCCCATGCTTGTCCCCTGGCCCAGGTAGATTCATCAGCAAATCCCTGATGTGTTTTCCCTTCAACAGCTTCTCCGGTATCGGGATTCATCAGGTATGTATGATAGGTCGAAGCATCCTCCCTTACGATATGCAACGCAGTTGTTACTGCATGATTATAAGCAGCTTTATAATACTTTTGATCACCTGTGGTTTCAAAAGCCCAATACAGGAGAGGAAGATTCAGCATTGTATCGATAATCATCTTAACATCAGGATACTTCAGTCCGATTTTACTCCATGCCTGTATATATCTCCCCTTTTCATTAAATCGTCCAATCAATATGTCTGCGGCTTTTAATGCAATCACTTTTGCTTTTTCGTTTCCTGTCAGCTTATAATTTGAGACACAGGAAAGAGTGTATAAAAAACCGAGGTCATGGGTTTCTGTGTGACCTTTTTCCAAGCGCCATTGAAAGGTTTTCAGATATTCGTCTGAATAGGCTAAATACTCTTTTTCTCCTGTAATGTCGTAGGCGAGATATGCTATGCCGGGGAAAAATGATGATGTCCAAAGCCTGTTTTCCTCCGGTATGTAAACGTTATTTACGCTGACATGGGGATATTTATGCGAAAATACATGTAAATTGCTCCTTATTTTTCTTAACGCTGCTTCAAGAGCTTCTTCGTATAAGGGTTTATTATATATCCCATCCATTTTTATACCTCAGCTAATCTGTTGATTTCATCATTTCAGAATATACATATTGAACTTGCCGTATTGTTGCTTCTGCCATTGTCCCATCCTGATAGATGCCTACATTCAAAGTTACAGCTCCACCTTTTTCATGGCATGTCTTGATATAATTAAGAAGTTCAGCATCACTGAAACGGGGCGGAACTATCAGGCCAGGCTTTTCCTTATGCATCCAAAAACAGTCCAACCATATCAAAGCATGCCATTGCATTTCGCCAATGAGATTTTCTCCCGGAAAATGGTTTAGTGTATTGACCTCTCCGGCAAGATAATCCTGCTCTTTAAAAACATGACCCATGCCTTCGGCACCGGGGCACATTGCAATGACTGCATCATGGTTTCCAGCCTTCGCTGCTTGGGACCATTTTTCATAATCGAACCTGTCATTCGTCCATTCCTTTGTCCGGCAAAAGGATTTTTCGGCAGAATTGTAGCAGCCGTCGAACCACCAACCGTCAAGTAATTCATCGAATTTCTCGGCATAACACCTGATAAAATCCATATATTTTTCCTGGAAAACGCTTTTGTCGAAAGAGTGTAAATCCCAATTAAAAACATTTCTAATTTCTTCAGGCGCATGATCAACTTCAGAAGGAAGGTAGGCAATCAATTTAATACCTTTATCATGCAATATTTCAGCTATTTCCATCATTAAATCACGTTTTGAGCAATGCCCAGGAAGCACCTTTTCCAGTACCGGATTGGGAGAACAATAATAACCGTTATTCTGGCCGAAAGGAAATATCAGCCATCCCGCCCCCGTATCTTCAACAGCTTTGCAAAAATCTTGAACTGGAAAATTGTTAACCATTTCATCCCAGTCACTTATCGGTTGTCCTTCCTTTGGCATAATATGTTTCAAATAATGAACCATCAGGCCAAAAGGCTTTGCTTTCATCCATGCAACTTCGCCCATGAGAACATTCTCACTCCTTGTCTTTAAATATATTCGGGAAGCCAATCTTAGACCTTTCCTTATATCGGTAATGCTCTGCAAACAAGAACTTTTGCAGAATGATTTTCAAGCCCTTCTAAAACGATTTTGCCCTCGTATACACCCATCTCTTCATCAGTCCAGAAGTCATAAATCCTGAACACTCCGGCCAGGTCTATCTCAATATCTTTGGGACAATCATCCCAATTAAGTACGCAAAGGATATTCCTATCCTTCAAATTTATTCTTCCAATAGTGAATGTGGTATCGTCGAATCGGGCTGGAACTCCTGTAGAGGGAATAAGCTTTTTTAACACATTAATATTCTGTTCAGCCATCCGACCGATTAAGTCTCCACTAAAAACCACTCCACCAGAAGCAACGATAAAAGCCTTGTGAAACTCAAATTCACCATCTGTCAATAAGGATTTTTTCAAGATTGCTTCGCCATTCTTAATACCATACAGATCCAGTTTTTCAAGCAATATGCAGTCGGGGTCATTCCACCAAAGCGTGTTATTCTGCCAGTTCCGCCAGAACAATTCCCTTGCATTTCCAGAGACCTGTTTCCATGCCCTGAAAATGTCATTTGTCGCCCTGTTACCGTGAACAAGTCCAAGAAGCGGCCAAAAGGGCGCATTACACCCAAGGATATAACAGTCTTCCCCAACTTCGTCAACAAACGCTTTTATACCCATACGAAATGCCTGTACCCTTGTTGCATTTTTGTCATAACGCAGTCCACCGGGTAATGCCCCATATGAAAGAAAATCCAGTTTTATGTATCGCAGCCCCCATTCATCATACATGATTCTTGCAATCTTCCTGAAGTATTTCTGTACTTCTGGGTTGGAGCCATCCAGCATGTACCATTCATTTTTATGGCCGATCTCGTTAAAGGGATGCCCTTGATCGTCACATACCAGCCAATCGGGATGCTCCTTGTATAAATTTGATTCGATATCCACAATAAATGGAGATATATATCCCCCAGGTTCTGCACCCATTTTTCTGATACCATCAAAAATGGTTTTCAAATCTGTTCCCAGCCTGGGGTGAGGAATAAGCCAATCTCCATTATGCGCCTCATACCCGCCATCAACCTGAATGCGCTTCAGTTCAGGGATCCTTTCGGCCAATTGATAAGCGTTCTCAAACAAGCCCTCCGCTGTCATTGGACGCAGACAATAATACGAGCACCAACCTGTCGGAATTTCATGATACATTCTACGGGGATGATTCACATTGATTTGTTCTGCCATCCTAGCAAAGAGTTCATTCCTGTCTTCACCTGTCAGTATCAGGAATTCCTCCATCTCCCATGTATCTCCAGGTTTTAACTGTAAGTCCTCAGTATCCATTACCGCTTCAATATAATTATCCTTAAATCTGAATTCACCTGAAAAACGGTTACATGATGTATACGCCATTAAAACATGATTTTTATCATTTGCTAGCGACAGTAAAAGAAGGTTGTACACCGTCCATAATTCTCTATTGAATTCCGTCCTGGGCAGTCTGAAAAAGTCCCAGTCCGTACCATAGGCTCCAATGACTTGAGGCTCGGATAATTTTCCTGTATATTGACAGAGCATATTAAAGCCTTCGCCGTAAAATTCAGTCTCACCGTCTACAGGCATTTCTCCTGCGAAGAGAACAACTTCCTTGATATAAAATAATTTATTCGATTTGTTGGTTATTTTTACTTTCGTCTGATTTCCATTCCAATGCTTTTCAACAGAAATTTCATTCTTTGGCGCAATAGCTCCGCTCGATAATCTGACTGATGAATCGGCATGCTTTATACATTCTATTATCTTCATTTCACTGCCCCCTTCCCCTGATATCAATATGCTCTAAGCAGTAAGCTGCAATCCACTGGATTATTCTTGTTTATGGAGTCGATTGCAGACTGCACGATCGCATATGTCTTTAGATTATCTTCTATATCTGTTTCTCCCTTTCTGTTTTCCTTTAATGAGCAGATAAACTCCTTAAGGACCGCTTTTCTGCTGTCCATTCTCTCGTGCATCTCTATTACCGATACGCCATTGACATTGCGTAGTGTTATTTTATCTTCCGATATTTGTAGAACGCCCTTGTCTCCCTCAATTGTCCATACTCCCTGCCACCCGGTCTCATCATCAAAGGCCGTTAAGCTTCCACAGTATGAAACTCTTATATTGTTTTCCATTTCAAGAAGGATATCTACACAAGAATCACCCTTATACCAGCTCCATTCCGGATTCCAACTTCTGGCATATGCTGTTAGCGCCTCTGCTCCGGTTAAATATCTGACAACGTCCAGGTGATGGATTGAAACATCAAGAAGCAACGGATGTCTCAATACATATCGATGTTCATCCCGGATATGCCTTCGGTGGAAATCCACATGAACTGAATTTAGTTTGCCTATTTCACCTGAAACGATCAGTTTTTTAGCCATCCTGATCACCTTATCGTACCTGTAGTTTTCTGCAATCATAACGGGAATGCTAAGCTCTTTGGATTTTTTATAAATTTCTATGGCATCTTTGTAATCTTCCGCAATAGGTTTCTCGCAAAGCACAGGAATACCAAATTCAAAAGAAGTTAGATTGACAGTCTTATGTATTCCCGGAGGTGTTGCATTTAATAAAAAATCAGGCTTGAGCTGGCTCAATGCAACTCTGACATCTGAATAAAAAAGTTTCTCATTGATACCTTTCAATTCCTTTACCCGTGCTAAATGCTCGGGGTTTTTATCTACCAATCCACAAATATTAATATTTTCATCCTGCAGGAGTATACTCTTTAACCAACTGGATCCAAAGCTTCCTACTCCCGCTAATAAAACCTTCATCGTAACCCTCCCCCAGCAATATCAGCTGTTTTCATTAACCAATCTCCTATCTCTCACCTCTCATTGGCATGGCACCATACCACTATCAAAGGATCGGATGCATCGGATATAAGGTGGTGATCTTCCAGTGGTTCGACTACAAGCACATCACCCACTGAGATGGGATAAAAAGATTTATTAATTTCTATTTCCCCTTTTCCCTGTAAAATAATAAATGCTTCACATTCATCTTCATGAACATGATAATCCAATCCGCCAGGACCGTCGTTAGTATGACTGCGTTCCAATGGTTTTGAAAAGGATAATCCCCCTTTTGTCAAGCATCGTCCTGGAAGAATACCCTGTAGAATATGGCTGCTTTTTGCATCCTGCAAATCACTGATCCTGTATCTTTTCATTTTTCTTTCCTCCAGCCTTCTCAAAAATATGCAATTGGGGGCTATCTCAAAAGAGTATGACCCTAAAAGCCAACCTATTTTGAGATAACCCTAAGAATAACACTTCCTACCTGTTGTAGATGTTATACAAAATAACTGCTATTTGTGCCCTCGTGGCATGGCCTTGGGGGTTTATCCTTCCGCCGCTTCCCTGAATAAGTCCGTCTTTGACAAGCTTCGCAATGCTTGCTAAAGCATAATTCGAGATATCATCTTTGTCAGTGTACCGATCCAAATTACTTGTTGAAGCGGATATATCAAGCTTGCCGGCAAGTGACAGAGCCCTTTCGATAATGACCATCATATCTTGTCTTGATATGGGGTCAAGAGGGTTGAAGTTATTGTTGCCTCCTCCATACACTAAACCCAATGCCTTTGCTATACCAACTTCCTTGTAGAAGTAATCCGTTGGCTTTACATCATTGAAGTTATCTTGAACATCTGCTGTAAATTCAAGGGTATTCACTAAAAGCCGTATGAAATCTCCTCTTGTGATCGCTTTACCAGGGGCATAGGCTATATCAGAAATTCCGTTGATAATACCCTTTGATGCAAGAACCTCTATAGGTTTCTTAGCCCAATTGCAGTCTTCCAGGTCATCAAAGGCCTTCACTATGTATGCTACCGCATACTGGCTGAAATGTGTTGTCGTAAATACAACGTTTCCTGTTTCCTTGTCATATCTGCCGTTAGGAACCGATATCACATTTCCGGCACCATCAATATACCATACTACAATATGTTCGGGATCAAGCAGTTCTTCCGGCGAAGGAGTGTATGGAATTTCTACGATTACCGGTGCACCAGGATTGTTAAATTCAATAAGCTTATCATTCACAAGTGCATTCAGGCTGATTATAGGCCTTGTGCCTACTTTCTGCTGTATATCCTGGGGCAAAGAGGAGGTGTTGACAGCTTCAATTCTTATGCCTATCCGGGTTGAAGCTTCCAGAGAAGCAAAGTCAAGCATATTGCCTGGAATGGTTACCGAAGCAAATTCAGTCTTTATCTCCAGGTTAGCGGATGAATCTTTTTTTGTGGCATATTCAACCGGAAATTCGGCTATATAGGCCTTAGCTCCGTCTACCTTTGGTATCTCAATTGATACTGTCTTTTTGCCGGAAAAATCCTTTATGTTAGCAAAAGCATCATCGATAGACTTTTTGTCAATAGTTGCCTTATAAACGCCATTTTCCGAACCTGCAACAGGATTTGGAGCTTTCACTACAGAGCCTTCAACAATTGGTTCTGGCGATGGTTTTGGCGTAGGCGTTTGCGGTGGGTCATTATGATTGGTTGTTTCCTGTAACGTTCTTACGGTAACTTCAGGACCATCGGATATGTTTCCGGCTGCATCAACAGCCTGCACCCTAAAGGTATAGGATGTATCCGATGCCAATCCGAGAACCCTGTAACTATTTCCTTTCACTTCAATTGTGTTTGTTCCAAATAAAATTTTGTATCCGGTTACCCCTACATTATCTGTCGCCTCAGTCCATGTAAGAGCAACCGCCGTGGTTCCAATATTGGATGCTTCAAGTGATGCATCCGGCCATACGGGTGCTTCCGTATCAATTGCATCGGGAGATGTCAATACAGTGCATACAAGGCCGCCAAGGGTTTCGTAAGGCGTTTCATTTACGGTTGCAACGCCCTTGACTCTGAATAGATATTCCGTTGCGGGCCTTAGATTTGAAACGTCAAGGGTGAAGACATCCCCCGTAACAGTCTGTATTTCAATATCATCCTGATATATTTTATACTCTGTCGCCGGCATCGTTGTGGCGGCACCGGTCCAGTCCAGTCTGGCGGATGTCTGCGTTATTTCGGAGGCTGTAAGTCTTGATTCCTCTGTAAAGGAAATCGGCCCGAAAGCTTTCACCTCATTGACATTGATATCTCCGCCGGTACTATCAACCGTAAATTTGATATACCTGGCATTGATAGTCGTATCAATTTTGATCCTCTCTGCGATTTTTGTAATTTCGCTGTTGCCAAATGTACCTTCGGCTACACGATCCACTGTAATGATCTTTATCCACTTGTCACTGTTCGGATTAATAAATGCTTCTCCATCGCTTGCATAATAAAAGGATACTTTTTTTAACATATTCTGAAAACTGTAGTACTCAAGATACTGAACGAGAGTCGTCTCTCCAATATCCACCATCAGGTATGCAGTTTCAGCACCTTTAACAGCAACCCATCTGGATCCGTCAATGTCATTATCAAGAGCCCTATGCCCTCCATAACTGGACGGATTGTCGTTCCATACCCTGGAATACTGTACTTCCTTGTTATAGAGCAGATTATCGGAGGCGTTTTTGATGCCTGTAGTTGTAACTGTATCTGCTGCAGCCTGGGTCGATGGAGTTCCCCTTCTGATGGAGTAAACTTTTACTGTATACTCGGTGCCCGGAGATAAATCCTTAATGGTATAGGACGTACCTTCGTAGTTATCGACAATAGTTCTTTCACAGGCATCTGTTATCAATGACACCCTGTAGCCTTGTGCATCGGCCACAGTATCCCAGGTCACGTTTATGGATTTATCGGAAGCTGCAGTAACTGTTACATTATCAGGCGGATTGGGTATAATGGGATCCCCGTCGGTAATAAATTGAGGAGCTATCCCTTCTGACGAAAACATCGCTTTATAGGAATATGGATCTGTAAATACCGTCCTCACAGTAAGGTTGTAGACTGCACCGGGATCCAAATTGGTCAAAGTATATGAATGGGAAGGAACATTATCGGCTATGATGATGCCATTATCATAAATGGTAAAATAATCAGCGGGAATATCATCCCATGAGATAACAGCCTCCGATCCTGTGGTATAGTTGACTGTAATATTTTTTGGTGGTTGGGGCGCGTTGTAAATCTCAAGCTCCGATATCCGAGGCGGCCCTGTCATTGTAGTAGCATTTGCCGCACCGGAGCCATTTTCGAAATAGAACTTTACATATCTTGCTGAATAGGTTTTACCCAAATCGATCAGGTACTGGGCATCCTGTGTATCATCGGATTTGTAGCCAGGGTTATAATATGTTCTGCCGCTTCCTTTGTCATCAGTATATAAATCGTCCACTTTTATAAATGTAATATGACCTATATTTTCTTCGGTGTATGCAGACGGGTCATCCGATATATATACATCTACATTTTTCATTCTTAAGGACTTAGCAAAAAGCTTCACCTGGTTGAAATCCATGACCTTCCCAAGATCTATTACTACATCACCTTTTTTAGAGCTGTTTTGCCCTACCCAGCACAAACCACCCAGGTGCGAATAATTCTCTTCCGTTACCCCTACCAGTCCGGTAACCGGATAAATAACCGGATCTGTCTGAACACCATCCGTTAGTCTAGCAGTAACGGCATTTTTGTACTGAAGAATGTTTGGGCTGGTTGCACCTACATTAAAAGCGTTTTTACCATATGCAAGATTAACTGGTGACGCACCAACTACAGACTTATACAAGGTGATGTCTGAAAGGTACATTCTTGCTTCAGGAACATTCGGATCTCCTTTTTGCGCTTTGCGGTAGATACCCCATTTCGGACGGTTGAACATATTTTCAACAGCAGGCCAATCACCTTCCATTGTCTTTCCGTTATACTTGATTTCAGGACGTCTCCACATATCAAGGATTCTGTTGGGATCATTGTATTCCATCAATATTTCGCCGGTTTGGGAATCCTTCATCACCATCGTAACCCAGCCGCACTCTGAATTAAGGATTTTAACGGTGATATCCACCCATTTGCCCTTAAGCTTGCTGGTTTGAACACTGGCCAGAACTTCCATACCAGCGTCCGAACCAATCTCAGCCCATCTAAAATCAAGAGTATTAGAGGATTGGGTTAATGTAAGAATAGGGTTTCCATCCTCATCACTGCTGTAGGTCGGAAAATTTACGCTGTCATGCAGGGGGTTTTCCCTGGTTATATCCCCTGTTGAATTTACAGCTTTATACTGGAAAATATGAAAGAAGCCATTTGGCTTGGGAAAGTTATGATCGAGTTTCATTTTCCAGCTATACGCAGTGATATCTTTTTCCAGGCCTACCAGGTCACCATATTCAGTATCATTGTGTTCATCGACCGGTCGGATCTCTATTCTCTGCCGGTCTGTATTACCACCTGAAAAAGTATCCGTTTCACTGTTATAAGTTGTGTTATGCATGAAGCATCCATCAGCACATGTTCCATCATGGGCTTCAACCAGAAAAACACTTTTGCCTAAATCCTCGTCATAATAATTCCTGACATGTCTTTGAGCAGTAGGCCTTACATCCCTTACAGTCTTGGTTACACCCTCTACCGGGTTATTGGTACCAAATTTCTCACCAAAAACCTCAAACGGTGATTTCCCATCCTCTGCATTTACCTCTACGATGTTCCCGCCATGGCTCGCGATAAAGTCCGGATCCAGCAAGTCAACAGAAGAACCACCACCTGCAAAGACCGGGACAGGACTAAAACCAACAATAATGGCCAATGCCAGCAGTATACTTGCCATTTTCCTTAAAAAATTAAATACCTTCACAAATGTATACCTCCTTGAATTTTTTGCGCGTTAATGCTGAACGCAACCTATAAGATTGATTCTCCCACCCCAATACCGGTACTTTCACCGGTCCATAAAATGAAAATTATTATTTGAAATGTGCTATAACAAGATTTATATGTCTATATAAAGAAGTTGTATTATTATGAAATGTTCATAGATGTGTTAAAGGATTGTATATTTTATGATAGAGCAGGCTAAATCCTCTAAGATCTTAATTTTTAGAGGATTTACGCCTGCAATTGCTCAGTAAAACTACTTAACGTTTAAATACTTTTCCGGCTTTGTATGCTTCTGTAGCTTCCTTGATAATCTTATCTCCACCGCGCTTCATATATTCCTGAACAAACTCATCATGAGCTTCGGGAGGAAGCTGACCATAGAATATCTTTGCGGCATATTCGAGGAAAAGATTGCAGTTCTTTTCAGCGGGTTTTAAGTCAGGGTGTTCCTCATAAGCTTTCAAAGGTCCACAATCATACCATTCAATGCCTTCATGGGGTGCGACATTGTCCCTGTATTCTTTTTCCGCCTGCGCTGTTGGCTTGAAGGGCATCAATAGTTCGTTAACCGAATCATCTCTAAGCAGGTTCAGGGTTTTCTCCCTGAAAGAAGCCTCCTGCTGGTCAATGGGCTCTGTCGGCATGGTATACTCTATCTTTCCGTCCTTCTTCGCATAATTCTCACCGAGTATACCAAAGGTAAAGAACTCCTGAGCTTCTGGCGCACCCATACTGTCAATCAGTTTCAATAATCTTTGTGGTTCAGGATAATTTTTATTGATATACAATGCCTGGCCTACCTGCGGGAAGTTTCTGTACCCTTTATCTCCATATGGGCCTTCAGGCGCAGCAATGAGTAAAAATTCACCCTCCGGAACATGTTTTTGCAGATTTGAATTAAAGTTATGGAGCTGGCCTGGTTGATGCTCAAACATGCCCACTTTACCGGAGTAAATTTTATTCAACCAGTCATTTGGATTCGTTGTCAAGGATTCCGGATCCATCAATCCTTCTTTATAAAGCTTGTTATGGAAAGCAAGAGCTTCCTTCATTTCAGGCTTGATCATGTCCGGTGTCATATTACCGTCTTTGTCAGGACTCATTACAGTATACTCAACACCAAACGCACCAAAGAATGTAGTTGTGAAAAGCCAGAACTCACGCCCTGCAAAAGGATAAGGAACACCAATATCTTTAAATGCCTTTAAAACTTTTATAGAATCTTCCAAATTCTTTGGAGGTTCCATACCAACCTTTTCCAGTAAATCCTTTCTGATATAGGTGGCTCTTCTGTCTTTCATGGAAAGATAGGTAGATGGTATACCATAAATCTTGCCTTCATATTTCATTTCGTTCCATGCGTCTGCAGGAATTTGTCCAAGAAGATTGGGAAGATCGGCTTTATTCTGTTCAAGAAGATCGTCTAAAGCAAGGAACACACCGTTTTGTACCGAATCCGCCATATCAGGCCTCAGATAGCTTTCATATCCCTTAACAACATCTGGTAGATCACCGGATGCAAAAAGTATCTGCATATTTTCATTATACTTTCCATGGTCGATCAGCCTTAATGTTATTTCACAATTAAACCTTTTGTTGATTTCCTTTAGCCACTTATCCTGATTGATATCCGGTGACTTCATTACGTACTCATTGAGGCCATTGGATACCGACATGGTAAACTTAATAGGCTTTACCTCAACCGGAGTCGCTGGAGGTTCAGAGGTTACACCAGGTGTTTGACTTACTGAGGATTCCGGAGTAACAACATTTGTAGATCCGCATCCGGTTAATGCTGTCAGTAAAAGTGCCAATACTAATGCCAGAGACCAGAACCTGCAAGGTTTTTTTGTTTTCATAACGATTTCCTCCATTTTACTATTTTTAAGACATTTGTCTTAAAGCCATTTTGAATTTGTTCAAATTTTCCTGCTATTCCTTTACTGAACCTAATGTAGCACCCTTTACAAAGTACTTTTGCAGGAAAGGGTACACCATAAGGATAGGCACCATGGCTACAACAATGGTCGTCATCCTGATTGAAATCGGTGAAATTAAAATTTCTCCCAAATCAATACTGTTACCGCTGTCATACTGTAAAACTTGATATAGCTTAACTTGAAGAGTATGAAGCTTTGTGTCTCGAAGATAAATTAGGGGTGCCTGCAAGGCGTTCCAGTGACCAACTCCGTAAAATAGTCCCAATGTAGCTAAAGAAGCCTTTGATAGTGGTAGAATAATACTAAATAGAATTCTTATTTCGGAACACCCGTCAATACGTGAAGAATCAATTAATTCGCCGGGTATACCCATAAAAAAGGATCTCATTATGAAGAAGTTATAGCCACTGATGGCACTTGGAATAATCACTGCCCAAAGCTTGTTATCAAGTCCGAGATTTCTGATTACAAGGTATTGTGGTATTAAGGGTGCTGTAAATATCATGGTCAACGTTATCATAAACAGTACTTGCTTTTTAAACAGATACTCGTTCCTGGAAAGCGGGTATGCAATAAGCGAAGTCATTAGCAGATTGATAAAGGTTCCACCAAGCGTTACAATTAAGGAATTTTTAAATGAATTCAATATGCTGGGATCGGACAGTACTCTTATGTAGGCATCAAAGTTAAGGCCCTTGGGCAGAAGAACAACCTCGTTTGCTTCGATATAAACACTGTCACTTAACGATTGAGACACGACCTTTAAAATCGGAAATAGCATGATCAGACAAATGACTATGAAAAATACTGTATTAAAGCATATGAATAATTTTCTTGACCAGCTCTCTTTCATCTGTGTCCTCCCTAAAACAAGCCTTCGCCGGTAAGCTTCCTGCTTACTTTATTGCCGCCAAATATCAGCACTAATCCTACAACAGATTTGAATAACCCCACAGCGGTTGCCAAACTGTATCGACCTTGCTGAAGCCCCGCCTGATACATATAGGTATCAAATATTTCAATTGTTGAACTGTTAGTCGGAGTTAAAAATACCCATATTCTATCAAATCCTGAATCCAAGAAGTGACCTATCCTCAGTAAAAAAAGAACTGTTATGATAGGGATTAGAGAAGGTAAGGTAATGGAAAACAATTGCTTGAGTTTACCGGCTCCATCAATGCTTGCTGCTTCATACAAATTTGGGTTTATTGCCGTCAAAGCTGCTAAATACACTATAGTTCCATAGCCGGCATCCCGAAATATTCCTGCCGCTACTACAATAGCTCTACCCAATTCAGGTTTTATCATGAAGTAAGTCGGTTCATGACCCAAAGATTTGAGAATGATATTAACCAAGCCATCCGTCGGAGATAAAATCTGTGACGTAATAATACCTCCCAGTACAGCCCAGGACAGAAAATGCGGAAGATATACCGTTTGCTGTACAATCCGTTTGAATCTGGTATTTGTTATTTCATTTATCATAAGCGCAAGGATCAGCGGTGCAGTAAAGTTAAAAATAAGATCATAAAAGTTAATCATCACTGTGTTAACAAGAATTCTCCAGAAGTCTCCATACTTAAACATGATTTCAAAGTACTTAAAACCAACGAATTTACTTTCAAAAATTCCTTTAAAAATGTTGTAATCTTGAAAGGCTATCACAGTACCCAAAAGGGGCAAATACCTGAATATTAAAAAATACAGAATTCCCGGCAATGACATGATATATAATGTACGGTATTTACGTAGATTGGACAAGACATCTATCTGTTTAGTCTTTTTATTTCCAGGGCTTGAGTATATCAGCTTTTTTGTTGCACTTGCCATAGACTTCTCCCTTAATTATGTATAAAATGAATGCCTCAAATGATCGGACCTGATAAATAAATTATAAAATCCAAGGAGAGTAGTCGCTTTAAGTTTTTTAATATCTTATAGAACTTTTTTCAGAAAGGTCATAAATTGGGATATATCAACCAACTATCGTCTTTTTGTAATTATATAATTGCTTGCTCAATATCAACTGCCAGTCTATTGGATGGCAACAGCATTCTCACGGTTAAGCCCTTATCTGTATTGCCGCAGAAGACCAAACCGTATTTTGATCCATAAGCAATTTGAATTCTTCTGTGTACATTTTTGAGGCCAATACCAAGTTTTATCTTATTGCACTCAGGCGTATAATAAATTCCTGAGTCAATTTCAATCATTCCACATCCATTGTCGGATACGTCAATAATAAAGAAATCACTTTCCTCAACCGCAGATATGGAGATCTTATATCCTGGTTTGATGCCATCCGGAAATGCATGTTTAAACACGTTTTCAACAAGAGGTTGAAGTGTCAGGCGTATTATTGGGAAATCAATATATGGCTCCATATCCCATTCAACTTTAGGCATATTTTTATTGCGATGGCTCTGGATTGTTAAAAAGTAATTGACGTGTTCAATCTCATTTTTTAAACTCACAAGCTCAAAAGGATCCTGAACAGAATATCTGAGCATTTTGCTCAATGCTTCTACCATCTCCTGAATATCCTGATCTTCAGCCATTAAGGCATAGGTATGAATAGCACTTAAAGTATTATACAGAAAATGTGGATTGATCTGCGTCTGGAGAGCCTGAAATTCCGTTTTTTGCCTGGAAAGCTGGTATTCTCTTTGTCGAAGCTCTGCTTTATATACTTTCTCTATCAGATCCGAAATGACTTGTATCATATTGTTATATACATTCATTAAATTGCCGATTTCATTTTTGGGGATTTCGCCTTCTAATTTCTTCCATTTCCCGTCCCCAATTTTTTTCATATCCCGTTCCAGATAATGAATAGGTTTTAAAATTGAACGAATAAACAAATAGCCTACTAATAGCGCTACAGGTAATGCAAACAAAAATGTGTAAAGGATTACTCTTCCCAAATCGTTTAAAGGCATATTAAGCTGTTGTATCGGAATTTCCGCTACTACTTTCCATCCTGTTTTCTTAGAAATAATGCATACAAAAAAGCTTTTTTTCCCATTCCATATATCTGTAAAGCTAAATGTTGTCTCATTTAATTCTTCATGATCAAAGAAATCATTAAACCTGGATCCGATTATTTTCTCATCGGGATAATATACGACTTGTCCATTATTGTTAATAATCCATATCGTACAATTTTTTAAGTCCATATTCCCGAATACTTTACTCAGGGAGCTTGTTTTGATATCAATAAGCAGAACACCATTTGTTTTAAATGGGGTCATAGAAAATATCCTTCTCGAAATGGTAACATAATACTCTTCCGAACCCGAATCTAAATATTTATCCAGCATCACCCTTATTGAACCGTCCGATGGCAGGGCTTGTTTATAATAAGCCGCTCTTTTGACAAAATCATTACTATCATATAGGTCTTGAATATCAGCCCACGTTCCGGTATTGTGAGAAGAGTATACGGCGCCTTTATCGCCTATGACACTTACCCTGTTAATAATCGGAAACCTCGTAAATATTTCATCCAGAAGGATTTCCTTATCTATCCATTGCCTGAACTGGTATTTTTGGTAATATTCATCCGGCCCAAGCTCTATAAAACGGCGAACTTCCGTCTTGTTAGCGATTTGAAGTGATAACCAGTCATTATCATTGATTATCATATCCAATTGTGAATTGATGTTGCTGGTTAGTTGTTCCAGCAACTCCCTAACCATATTTTTTATCTGAACAGTACCTTTTATGTAGCTTATCCCGCCAATAACCATAATGGGTATGAATATAGTGATTACAAAGGATATGGTGAATTGCTGGAATAAGCTACGGTTTCTGAAAGATGATTTCACCGCTAAATGCCCCTTTTCCGCTTATATTCACTCGGTGTATAGCCGGTATAGTCCTTGAATGCTCTTATAAAATAAGTGGAATCGTTAAATCCAACATCCATTGCAATCTCTGTAATTGATTTATCCGGTTGATTCAACAATTCCATTGCCCTCTCGATTCGAACCTCTTTTTTAAACTGAACAAAGGTTTTCCCGGTTTTAATTTTAAACAGTTGACTGAAATAATTGGGACTAAAACCAGTTTTACGTGCGAGTTCCTCCAAAGTAATTTCGCTTTTATAGTGTTCTCTGATAAATTCCTTGGCCATTACAAATAAATTATAATCCGCATTCTTCCTGCGATCAGCGAGCTCAGACTGCATGCTCTTAAAAACTTCATTCAACCAACTAGAAAAACTGCTCTTATCTTTTCCTGCATATTGTGGAGTCTGCATCATCAATGTATATCCGATCTTTAATGATAAGCGACTCAATAATATTTGATTTATATCATTAGACAGCTTAACACAATACTCCAAGGGAGCTTCCTTAAGAAAAGCACTAAGCCTTTTCAAGCCTTCCTGGACATCGGTGTTTGTTGCATTCCATAGACCATTCTCAAGTAAGCTGATAACATTATTTAATTCCTGGGGTGCTATGTATAAGAATTTATTCGATTTTTCATTTTTATCAATAATATCAGATATGACTTTAATTAGCTCAATTCCATTAACCGGTTTAAGTAAATAATCTCTAACCCCATACTTTATAGCTTGTTGCGCAAATGTAAAATCTTCATAGCCAGATACAATAATAATGGCTATTTGCGGACATTTTTTACTTATTTTTCTGCATAATTCCAGACCTCCCATTTTAGGCATCCGGATATCTGTTATGAGTATATCGGGAATCATCTCAGTAATTTGTGATAAGGCTTCTTCCCCATTTTCTGCTTCACGGATAGAATGTATTGGAAGTTGAGTTCTCTCTAGCATGATTCTTATACCTTTAATCACCAGAGGCTCGTCGTCGACTATCAGAATTGAAAGCATATTTCAGCCCTCCAAATTTTATTGCTGGACATATAATGGAGATTATACTGTTCCTTCGTTGCAGTCGGGTGCACCCCCGACATGAATCAATCGGTACACGAGGAAGGCTGATGCTCTACGTTTATTATGGAAGATAGACATATTATAGCATAAATCACGGGCTAAACAATAATCCGGCTGCAGGCTTATATGTCCCCATAAAAAAAGCTGCGGTTTTTATCCGCAGCTTTTTGCTAACGTGAAAAGTCTTTTAGTCCCTTCTCCCGAACAGTCTCAGGAAGATCAGGAACAGATTGATAAAGTCCAGATACAGACTTAATGCGCCAATGATGCCTAGGTTACCCCGTATGGCCTCATTGCCCTCAGTTCCAAAGTAATAGCCCTTGAGCTTCTGCATATCATAGGCTGTAAGGCCAAGGAATACAAAGAGCCCCAGAAGGCTGATGAACCATTCCATGCCGCTGCTTCTCAAAAACAGGTTGATGACTGAAAGCACCAAAAGCCCGATAAGCCCCATAAACAGAATACTTCTAAAACGGGTTAAGTCGGATTTGGTCACATAGCCATACACGCACATGACCCCAAAGGTAACAGCAGTAATAGCAAAGGCGTTGACAATGGATTCACCGGTATAAGCCAGGAAAATAGTCGAGAGGGTTATACCGTTCAATGCCGCATAAAACAAAAACATTCCCACTGCCGTCCCATATTTGATTCGCGTGATGCGAGCCGAAAGAACGGATACCAGAACAAGCTCACCAATCATCAGTCCAATAAGCAAAACCGGGTTCGTCACGATGGTATAAATCAAGTTTGGATTGCTGGCTACATAATAGGCAATTCCTGCCGATAGCAGAAGACCAATAAACATCCAACCAAAAACCTTGGATATAAAAGCGTTCATGCCCTTAATCGTAGCATACTCCTCTTCAAAGGTTCTCGGACCATAATTGCCATGATCGCTGTAATTCATATTTTTCACCCCATCTTCATTATACTTCTTTTATATAATTATACACTATTAACGCTATTATGTAAAAAAGACGGAAGGTGCAGCCTTCTTTTAACCCTTGGACAGTAATTCCAGAATTCTTTTCTTATACTCAAGAAATTGTGGGTTAAAAAGCATTTCACGGTTTCGGGGCCTGTCAAATGCGATGGGTATTTCTCCGGTGATGGTTCCGGGCCTGTTACTCATGACTAAAACACGATCCGATAAATAGACCGCCTCATCCAGATCATGGGTGACAAAAAGAACTGTCTTACGATGCCGTTCCCAGACAGCGATGAGCCAATCCTGCATCTGTATGCGCGTTATTTCATCCAAAGCGCCAAAGGGCTCATCCAGGAGCATAATATCTCCTTCCATCAGGTATGTCCTAAGCAAGGCCGCCCTCTGTCGCATTCCACCTGAAAGCTGCTGTGGCTTGTAGTTTTCGAAGCCGGATAACCCAAACTCGGACAAAAGCGGCTTGATGTCTGTCAGAGCTTTTTTAAGATCCCCTTTTTTGATTTCGATGGGTAAAAGGATATTGGAGACCATGGTTCGCCAGGGCATCAGACAATCCTTCTGCAGCATATAGCAGACAGGCACCCGGCCATTTTTAGGATCTTTGCCCCCCAGCGTCATTTTACCCTCATAACCTTCATCAAGCCCTGCGACTAGCTTCAGAAGCGTGCTTTTCCCACATCCGCTGGGCCCCAGAAGTGTAACAAACTCGTTTTCTTCCACTGAAAAAGAGACATCGGACAGCACCTGGAGGCCGTTTTCTTGTTCGGGCGTTGCCTTCGGACTGGCGAATACTTTATTTAGCTGTTGAATCTCAATATATTTTTTCATGCTATCCTATTTTTCTACAAATCTGTTGGTATACGCTTTTGTCACATCAATGCTCTCTTTAATAAAGCCGTTTTCAGATAACCAATCTGTGTAATGCTGCCAAACCTCTTCTTTTTGCAGCCCCCAATATTCTGCGTCAGCCTGATATCTTTCTGATAAAAATTTCTGACTCTCCTTAACCAGCTCCTGATTGATTTCAGGAACTTCAAGAATTAAGATATCCGCGGCCTCCTCAGGATTTTCAATAGCATATTCATAACCCTTCTTCGCCCCCTTAATGAAGGCTTCCACAAGCTTTTCATCATCCTTCAAGATGGTTTCATTAGTTATAATAACTGGCGTATAGAAATCAAATACTGCGGCTTCCTTGCCCAGGTCAATATAATTTAGATCCATCCCTTTTTGCTTGGCTTCAATTCCTGCCCAGCCCTCAAAAATCCAGGCAAAATCGATCTGACCGCTGGCACTGGCCTGGAAGAAGTCCGCATCACCGGTAGTCATAATCTTGACCTTGGAGAAGTCTGCGCCGGCCTGATCCATGAGATATTTGATAGTGGCCTCTTCAATAGCTGATCCCCAACCTCCATAAATCTTGCCTTCAAAGTCTTTGGGAGAAAGAATGTTCTTATCCTTTAGAGATGCAAACCCCGAGGTATTATGCTGGATGACGGCAGCAAGAGATATAAGTGGCACACCTTCAGCACGGGCAAAGGTTACACCTTCCTGATAGCTGATACCGAATTGCGCAGAACCCGAGGCAACAATGGAATCACTGGACCCTTCCGAGGGCTGAATGATCTCAACCTCCAGGCCCTGTTCCTGAAAAAAGCCCTTGTTCTTGGCTACATATATACCGGTATGGTTGGTGTTCGGGGTCCAATCCAAAACAAAAGTCACCTTTTTTAGAGACTCCGGCTGCGGTTGTTGTTGTGGCCGGGATGTACAGGCTGCAGATGAAACAAGCAGAATCCCTGCTAAAAGTACGAGTATTGATTTTTTTATCTTATTAAAACGGTTCATTGTTTTCACCTTTCTTTTTGATAATTCATATTTACTGTCAGTTTTTTCTCAATGACTTCAATTAGCTTATAAAGGCCAAGGCTTAATACCACTATAACCAAAACATCAGCAAAGAGAGCTGCGGTTTTAAAAGTAGTCATGGCACGGGTCATAAATATTCCCAGGCCCTTTTGAGCGCCAACCCACTCTGAGATGACGGCTCCCATGATGCTATAGGTAGCTGCTATTTTAAGCCCTGAAAACAATCCAGGCAGTGCTTGGGGGACTCTGACCAATATAAAGCTCTTCCACCGGCTTGCACCCATAACCTGCAAAAGCGCATCCATGTCCTCATCAGCTTGTAATAGACCTTGCGTAAAGGTTACAGCTATCGGGAAAAAACAGACCAGCATAACAATCAATATCTTGGGTAAAAGCCCAAAGCCAAACCATATGGCAAAGAGCGGGGTCAATATAACCAGCGGAACGGTCTGCGAGATGACGAACAAGGGATATAGTGCTCTTCTTAACGAGCTATAAAAGCCCATCAGCATTCCAAGCAGCAGCCCCCCCAGTACAGACAGTCCAAATCCGGCCAAGGCTTCACCAAGGGTGACAAGGGCATGTGAAAAAAGTAAAGTCCGCTCCTGATAAAGGGCTTTTATTATCATAACCGGCGTTGGTAGAATATACGGGGCTACTTCACCCAGGGTCGCGGCAAGCTGCCAGAAAAGTACAAGCACAAGTATGACAATAAGCGGAAGCCCATCGAATTTCCCCAGGCTCTTTCTATTCTTTTGTCCGGTACTTGCCGATTTTTTCATCGATGGTAATACCCTCCGGCCTGTAATCAATCTTAATCACGGACATAACACGCTTTGCACCCTCTTCAATACAAATGCTCTGGGCCTTTTTAACGATTTCCAGGAGCTCGTCCAATTCACCCTCCATCGTTGTCTCCATGGGGCCCACCTCATAGTTTACCCCGCTTGCGTCGATCATAGCGATAACCTTGTCTACCACCGGATAGACACGTTCAGGCGATACATTGGGTATGACCTGCAGGCTGACATTAATTTTAGCCATTTTGTTTTCCTCCAATCATTTTGTGGCTCTGAGAGATAACCAAACAACGCGACACAAGCCTCGACTTTAAATATACAAAAAAGCCGCCCAACACAGGCGGCTTCAAGTCGTTCTACGTTGCGCATTCCCTACGCTGGTGCTAACCAGATCAGGTTCCAAATGGTCGGAACTCAAAATTCCCTCTCAGCCGGTTTACCGGCTCCCACATGCTTATTTTGTTGTCTTGAGTCAATTCTAACCATTCTCAGTCAGTATGTCAAGGTCAACCTTAACCCAATACAACCGGCACAGGATCGCCAAAGGTCAGTGAATCCTCCTTTACCTCGCAGTCATAGCATAGAACGTGTACCCCCTGCTCATGAGCTTTTTTAAGTACGGCACCGAATTGGGGGTGCATACGGGTGTGAGGTGAAAAGAATGCGACGCCTTTCATCTGTACGATGAATACAAGATAAGCCCCAAAACCTTCATTCCTGGCTTTGATAAGCTCCTCCATATGCCGTACCCCCCGTTCGGTAGGGGCATCGGGAAAAAGCGCCACACCTTCCTCTTCTAATGTGACCCCTTTAACCTCCACATAAGCCTTTTGCTCTCCTGCTTCAAGGTAGAAGTCAAAACGCGAATCGGCATATCGGGCCTCTGGCTTCACTAAAGTCAGCTTGCCCAGGCCTGGAAGATGGCATCGTCCACTTTCCAGTGCCTCCTTCATTACCCTGTTAGGTGCTGTGCTGTCCATGTTTACAAGCCGATTCCCCTTCTCAACCGTAATTAGCGAATAACCCGTTTTTCTTTTTTGATCCTTTGAAGCCTCCAGGTAAACGGTAACCCCTGGAATGAGAAGCTCCCTGCATCTGCCCGTATTCCGGACGTGAGAAACAACCTCTTTTCCCTCCAGTTCACAATGTGCAATAAATCTGTTTGGGCGATATAAAAACTGTGCTTTTTTAATGTGTTGATATTTCATAGATTCTCCTGCTTAATAACTTCATCTTCAAGCATAGCATTCTTTTTAATGTTTTTTAAGAGGAAAGCCGTTGTCATGATACCTGTTACAAGAGACAGTGCTGCAATTAACCCAAAGGCCGTCTTAAAGCCATAGTGCTCCGATATTGCTCCTATAATCGGAAAGAACACAATCATCATGACACTGAAGACCATGGATTGAAATGAAAGCAAAGTCGCTCGGTGCTCCGACAGGATACGTTTGTTGATATAGTCCCCGAAAACCACAAACATAAAGCCTTCCAAAGCCGAAATGAGGATACGGGCAACAGGCTCAGCCTTTGTCACCGCAATCATCAGGAACAAAAAACCAGGAAGCACGCCTGTAAGGATAATGACCCCCTTTTCTCCCAGTCGTCTCTCAGCTTTATAAGCCACCGTTGCAGTCAGCATTCCAAATAGGGATGTTACTGCCAGCAATATGCCTATTTGATATTCTTTATAACCCTCCGACTTCATAAAACTCTGAAAATAGAAATGCAGGGTTGTGTAAAAGAGGGAAAAAACCTCAATATGGAGGATGTACGGCAGTATTATCCTATAATTCCATACAGCTTTCAGAGATTGGCCCATGTGTTTGAATATGGAGATATCCTTTTGGTTAACGGTTATCTGAGGTTCCTCAAAGGTCAAAGAAATACCAAGGGCAAAGAGATGAATGAGCGCTGTTATGGCATAAGCTAAATAATAACTGATGGTTGCCACGGCACCTCCCACCAATAGTGAGACCATGTGAGCTAATTGGTAACAAATTTCAATTCTGCCTCTCACCTTCATGTATTCATCTTCTTTATCGCATTGTGCCAGGCTGTCATAAACCAGTGCATCACCTGCTCCCGATTCAAGATTAAAAGATAACGCAGATAGTATAAAGCTGCCGGCAAAGCCCCAAAAACTCTGAGAGCTAATCATGAGCAAACAGCTTATGAATGCGAGAAAACGACCAATAATACGGGAAACCTTGCGGCCATAACGATCAGCGATAAAGCCGGTGGGAATTTCCATGAACATACCGGTCATGTGAAAGATGGATTCCAGAAGTCCTATTTCAATAAGACTCATGCCTCTGAATGCCAGAAAAAGCACCCATATGGCCTCGGATAAGGATGTATTACGGACAAATTGGAAGATGTATTCTTTTTTAATATTTTTAAAAATTCTATTCATTTTATTACCTCTCTACACGCTTTGCCTCGCAAAGCACAAAAAAAGCCTGAGTAACCTACTCAAGCCTTTTAATTAAAAAAACTCAGGCAAGCTGCCTGAGTTATATCATATTGCTCATAGCTTACATATTTTACCATCTATTTGGATAGACGACCCCAATTTGCCTGAATATCATGTATGATAGCAGACAGAGTTATGGGCATCTGATTCAAATAGAGGCTCTTCGTAAGCCGGATTTCCATAACAATCCTCCAATTACTTTATCAGAAATAATTGTACTATGAATGGCCGTTATAGGCAAGGAAAATTTAACAGCCTGATTTTTTCCCGCTTAAAAAGTCAATATCGACGCGAATGATGGCAGTCCGTTTCAACAAGGCTTCGGGATAGGTATAATTACCCGGCCCCGAATGCTTTTCCATTATGATATCAAGAGCTGCTTTTTTTCCTTCCAAATCCTCCACAAAGCTTGCAAATCCTGTTCCAAAAACACTTTTGTAGATGGTTGTACATTGGCATGCCTCACTGCCCAAAAATAATGACACATCCGTCTCCACCGTGAAAGCTACCCGGTTGTTGCGCCTGAGAATGTCAATTTTTCTCCCTTCCGGTGCACAATGAAGATAAAGTGCATGATCTCTATAGCCATAATTCATGGTTACGGCATAGGGCTCATGATCATCCACCAAGGCAAAATGAACGGTCTCTGCCTTGTTTAGAATCTCTGAAATAATATGAGCATCTGTAATTTCTTTTTCCTTTCGCCTCATGACAAGCCTCCTGTTTGATTAAGTGTATTAACGAAATCCTTGTATTCGTTAAGGGCCTCTACTCCTTTGGGACTGAGGGTATAAACTCCTTTTTCTATACGCATAAACCAATCATAAAAATTTTGATTCAGTATGGAAGTGGTTTTTACACTATCCGCCCCTAAGCTCCTGAGCTGCTTGGGCTTTAAAGGTCCATGGATGGAGAGCAGATGAGCAATTGTAAGGGCATTTTCCCTGTAAACCGTCAGAATCTTGACCTTGTTGACACCACCTATGTTATAGTCGCCATGGCGCTGATCAAATTCCAAAAGTACATTCTCACGCTTTTTTTTTGTTTTGGCACGGCTTTGAACACGGTCAAAGGGGACGGGTGCCAATACTTCCTCCACAAAGCATATCTCTCCCTTATGAGAAACCAAAAGCAGCCCCAGTTCAAGCCTTTTTAAGAGATGTATCAGAAGTTTCCACCGTTTGGTGAAAAGAAGACGGCCCTTTTTGGGTACCCCGATATAGACTGTATCTGAAAGACGCTGCCGATCAACTGCTTGAAGGATGACTTCAAGATTCAGCGTATTTTTGAGTTCCACCATTAACGTGGTTTCACCCTTTACGGCCATAATGTCCACACCTCTAACCTCTGCCTTGACCGAGTACCCTTGTGCTTTGAGCCAATCCCTTACAGGTGAATACAAATCACTTTCCCGCATATCCTCTATGCCCCTTCAACCCCACTTTTACGCTATAGAGCTCTCCAGCTCTTCCTCGTCATGATTAAAATCATAGACCAGGTTATGGAGCCATTTGCCCGATATAAGCCTCATAATGCCTAAAATACCTTTAACAATCTCCTCAAGATTGATCATGGCCATGACCAGAAAAACAGGAAGAGCCAGTACACGCACTCCCAGGTAGGCCATGGGTAGTCCGATGATCCACGGTGCTCCCGCATCAATAATCATGGAGAAGATTGTATCTCCTCCGCCGCGGCAGACACCTACGATAATGATCATATTAATCATCTTGGGTACCATGTATGCCGCATACACCATGATGGTTTTCTTACAGATTTCAAAAGTTTCAGCACTTATATTGAAAAAACCTAAAAAGAGTGGTGCCGTCAGAAGAAGGGCAACGCTTACAACCAGCGCCATACCCACACCTACCACAACACAACGTTTGGCATAGACCTTTGCCGTATCTTCCTCCCTGGCTCCTATAAGATTGCCGATGACAGCTCCACAGGCATTCCCAAGGCCCATAAAAAGAGAGAAGAACATACCATTAATAACATCCAATATCTGTACCGTGGCAACAGCCTCAGTACCCAATACCCCGTAAAAGTAGGTATATCCGCTCACTCCGATAGACCAGATGAGCTCATTCAAAATAACGGGTGACACGGGCTTTATGAAGCGAATTAAAAAATCGCAGGTATAACCTCTAAAATCACTTATTCTTGCAGCAAGCTCATACTTCTTCCAATAAATAATGCCCAAAAGAATGAAACATTCCAATACTCTGGCAACCAAGGTAGCCACAGCCGCTCCCCGTATACCCATCATGGGCATGCCCAGCTTTCCGTATATTAAGACATAGCCTAGAGCGGTGTTAACTGCAAGTGCAATGGAACTGGCTACAAGGGGTACTTTGGTTCTCCCCACGCCTCTTGATTGTATACTAAAAGAGGATGTAACAGCACTGATGGGATAAGAACAAGCCATAATCCCTAAAAAGCTCGCGCCTTGACGGATCACCTCAGGATCATTGGAGAAAATGTCAACGATAAAGCGAGGTGCCAGGATTCCCAAAAAGGTAAAAGGAACAGCTACCCCAATACTTAGCATGAGGCTGAGGCCTAAAACCATTCTGACACCCTTTAGATCCTTCTTGCCCCAAAACTGGGCGCTGAATATGTTGGCGCCACTATTTACCCCGAAGAGAAAGATCGAAAAAATAAAGGTCAGCTTATTCGCTACCCCTACCGCAGCAATATGAGTATCGCCAAGTCCACCGATCAATATATTGTCAACTAATGTCAAGCTGTTAAATATTAGATTCTGAATAGCTATAGGAAGACCAAAGCGTAATATCATTTTCCAGAAACGCTTATCATTTAAGTCAAGTACCCTCATACTGTCTCCTTTTGTCTTGAGTCTTTAATATTGTAACATGGTTTTTATTGCGAAAATAGCGGTATAATAGACAAAAGCAAAACCTGCAAATTCATGCAGGTTAAGGCTATTCGTTATATATCAATTCGACTGTGCGGGGCTCTTTAAGTATAAGAAACATCCCAGAACTCTATACCAATAGGGGTTCGATTTGCTTACCCTCCAGAGCGTGCTCCATGGCAGGAACAATAAGGCCAAATCGTGCAACCAGTGACGTGGGTTTTTTCTCAGCATCATCCTGTCCAAAAGGTACAAAATAAACGTTCTTGGTATTGAGTAGGAGCCCAAGATTCTTGGCACTTGCAGCAAGGCCATCGTTGGTTGCTATGGCTAAAACAAGAGGCATTTGGTTTCTGATATGTGCCTTGGCAGCCATAGTGACAGGCGTATCGGTAATCCCGTTGGCAAGCTTGCTCAGGGTATTACCGGTACAGGGAGCTATAACAAGTAGATCCAGCAATCTCCTGGGTCCAATAGGTTCCGCTTCGGCAATAGTTTCAATACATTGTTTTCCCGTTATGAGTTCTACTCGGCGCCTATGGTCTTCAGCGCGCCCGAAACGGGAATTAATAGTGGCGACACTGTTGGATAGGATTGGGGTAACATCCGCTCCCAGAAAAACAAGGCGCTCAAGCTCAATGATGACATCCTGGATGGTACAAAATGAACCGGTAATAGCAAATCCAATTTTCTTTCCGTTGATATTCATTTCAATAAACACCCCCCTCTTCCTCAATAATGTTATAGATGGTGCGGCGAATGATGTCGCCGGCCGTCAGGGGTGCGATCTTGCCGGGCAGCCCTAAAGCCCAATTAACCTTAAAGCCAAAGGCTTCAGCCGCTTTAAAGTCGATCCCCCCCGGCACTGAAGCCAGATCCAGCAGGAAACAATCATTCCTGGTCTTTTCCAAAATTTCTTTGGTGATCACTAGCGCCGGAGCCGTATTGACAATAGCATCCATATCGGAAACATATCGTGCCAGTTGATACATAGGAACAGGCTTTAAGCCCTGTGCCTCTATCCAGGCAATATCGGAGTATTTTCTGGCGGCAGCCCAAACCTCTGCTCCAAAACCTTGGAGCATTTTAGCCAGAACTTTTCCTATTCGCCCATAACCCACGATGAGGATTCTACTGCCCATCAAAGTCATAGGAAGCTCCTGGAGCAGAATATGAATAGCTCCTTCGGCTGAAGGCACTGCATTCAGAACCGCAAGCTCTTCTCGTTCCACAATATCCAGGCACTTGACCTTCTTCTCGGCAAACTGCTTTGTAATATGATCCGGTATCTTTCCTGCAATAAACAGTGAGTTCTCAGGTATTTTTTCTAAAACTTCACCGATGGTGAGCTTTTCTCTGGATAACGGTGTAGTGAGATAGCTGTTGTCACTCATAAGAGGAATCCCCCCTACAATAACGCGTGCACCGTCCAAAACGTAGTCGAGAGGCGAATTTTTGATTGCCCACGGCTTTCCGCTTTTCTCAAAACCATATATCTCAACATACTGATAATCCTTTTTCAATAGTTCAGCCAGGTAGAGATTACGCATATCTCCCCCCAGGACAGCATATTTTCTCCTGTACATTTTTCCCATAACCTCCCCCAAAGGTTGCTCGACATTACATTTTATGAGGCGCCCTTTCGGGTGGTGTATCTTTTAATAGAAAAGGGCTCTTAAAACAATTCCCGTTTTTGGGTATTGTTTTAAGAGCCCTATGCGATCTAGAATTCTATAAAATTTCAAATTTCCTTATGTTCTTAAAACTTAAACTGATCAAGGACGGATGCGGCTACAGGCATTCCGCCTAGAATCACCACTCCGGCGTCACCTCTTCCAAACATCCAGTCGGCCAGCTCCAGGATTTGTTCCTTCTTGACCTCTTCAATCTGCCTTACTATCTCTTCGGGGGATTGTACCACCCCAGTAATAATTTTGGATTTACCGATGGAGGACATACGGCCCGAGGTGCTGTCAAGGCTTAGAATAAAGTTCCCTTTCAGTTGGTTTTTGCTGCGAAAGAGCTCATTATCTGTTATACCGCTCTTTAAGATATCATGAACCTCGATACTTATCCGTTCTATAACCTGGTTGGTTCTGTCGGGATTGGTGGCGGCATATATGGTAAACATCCCCACATCCCGAAAGGAGGTTGGAAAAGAATATATGGAATAGACCAACCCCAGTTCCTCCCGTATACTCTGAAAGAGCCGGGAGCTCATGCCTCCGCCGATAATGTTATTGAGCACCATGAGCGGATATAGGCGGTCATCTCCCATAGGAAGACCATTAAAGCCCATGCAAATATGAGTCTGTTCCGTATCCTTTTCCCTATAGAGAAAATGGTTCTTGAATTTGGGACGCTCCTTAAACAGTCTGCAATAGGTAAGGGGCTTCCATGAACCAAAATATTTCTTTATTATATCTAAAAGCCTTGATTCCTCAAAATTACCGACGACAGAAATGACACAATTATCAGGTATATAATAGGTTGACATATACTCAAAAAGCATGTCCCGTGTAATGTTTTCCAAGGACTTCTCCGTGCCGAGTATGGGGTAACCTAGAGGGCCTTCGCTCCATATTTCTTCGGTTAACAGGTCATGGACAAGCTCTTCAGGATCGTCCTCATACATGCTGATCTCTTCTAACACTACTTTCTTTTCGGTTTCAATATGAACCGGATCGAAAACAGAATTAAAAAGCATATCTGAGAGAACATCAGCCGCAGTTTCGAGATCGGAGTCCAGGGTTTTGGTATAATAGCAGGTACAATCCTTACCTGTAAAGGCATTGATCTGTCCCCCAATTTTATCAATATCGCATGCGATATCTTTTGCACTTCGATTTTTTGTGCCTTTAAAAACCATATGCTCAATGAAATGGGAGATTCCATTCTGTTGTTGAGTTTCGTTTCTTGACCCGGCTCCGACCCAAACGCCGAAAGAAACAGACTTTAGATGATTGAGACGCTCATAGATGACTGTCAGATTGTTTTCCAAGATGATTTCTTTATACAAAATCAAACCCACCTTAAATAATGGGGTGTTGTTCCTATGGCAGTGCGCCACAAGCCTCGACCCGTAAATTGAGACAATGAACGACGGGATGCCCCGTCGTTCTTCATGATCATTCATTTTTATCTATCTATTTATATCATACCAAATTCACCGCGAATTTGCAAAGCACCTACGCTTTTCTTTATCTCTGCAGTAATGACCTCAAGAAGATTTCTTCTTTCAATTACTCCCGTGTAGATTCCTTCATTTTTATCCACTTCTTTATATTGTTGAAGCACATAGCGCCTTGCACCGCTTATGGTTCTAGTGATATCCACAAGATCCTCATCACAAAGCTCAGGGGTGAAGGTAGTGCGAAATTCGTATTCAACCCTTCCCTCTTTCAAAGCATCTATACTCTCCTGAATCTTTTGGGTATCCACCATTGAACAACATACCTGACGATATTTGCATAAAGGCGCTTTAACATCCATGGCTACATAATCCAACAGCTGGCTTTGAATAAGCTGTTTTAAAAGTCCCGGATTTGTACCATTGGTATCGAGCTTTGTCAAATACCCCATACTTCGAACCTTTTCAAAAAAGAGTATTAAGTCTTTTTGCAAAGTTGGCTCTCCACCAGATACCACGACGCCATCTAAAAGTCCCCGGCGTTTTTCTAAAAAGACCAGAACATCCTCAGCTTCAACAAAATCTTGTTGAACGCACTGGCCTATAAGCCGCCGATTGTGACAATAACCGCAATTCATATTGCAGCCCTGTGTGAACACCACCGCTGAGATTTTCCCTGGAAAATCCACCATAGAATTCTTCTGCAAGCCGGCAATTTTCATATGTATCACATCCGCCCTATCCTACCTGATCTTTTACAACAAAATCCTTACGCGTGGCAAACTCTTCTTTTTTGCCCTTGTTATAATTAGCCACAGGCCTCAAATAGCCGACAACCCTTGACCAAACTTCTGTTTGCGCGCCGCATGTGGGACACTCATAATTTTCGCCCTGGATGTAGCCATGGGTATTGCAGATGGAGAAGGTCGGCGTAATTGTGATATAGGGCATCTTGTAGCGCTCAAATATTCTTCTGATGAGGTTTTTGCATACCTCGGATTCTTTGATGCTCTCACCTAGATAGAGATGCTGGACGGTACCGCCTGTATAAAGGGATTGTAATTCATCCTGAAGCTCGATGCACTCAAAGATGTCGTCGGTAAAGCCAACAGGAAGCTGAGTGGAGTTGGTGTAATAGGGTATATCAAATCCTGCAGTGATGATATCCGGATAACGCTGCTTATCAAGCTTTGCAAGCCGGTACGAAGTACCTTCGGCAGGGGTCGCTTCCAGGTTATATACATTTCCTGTTTCCTCCTGGAATTCCACCATAACATCGCGAAGATAATTCATAATTTCAACAGCAAACTGCTGGCCTTCCCGAGTGGTGATATCCTTGCCCATAAAGTTAAGCAGAGCCTCGTTCATGCCCACAATGCCAATAGTGGCGAAATGATTATACCAATAGGACCCCGTTCTTTGTTTAACATTTCTGAGATAATGTGTCGTATAAGGATAAAGCCCCTTTTCCGATTGTTGTTCAATAATTTTTCTTTTGATTTCAAGGGAGGTTTTTCCTATCTTTGCCATTTCATAAAGTCTTGCTCTAAATTCTTCTTTCGTAGAACTCAAATACCCGATTCTTGGCAGATTGATGGTGAAAACACCTACGGATCCGGTCAGGGGATTACTTCCAAATAAGCCCCCGCCTCTTTTCCTGAGCTCGGAGGTGTTAAGGCGGAGCCTGCAACACATGGAAATCGCGTCCTCAGGAGAAAGATCAGAATTAATATAATTTGCAAAGTATGGAATCCCATATTTGCAGGTAATCTTCATAAAGCCTTCAACGGCGGGGCTATCCCAATCAAACTCTCTTGTAATATTAAGAGTAGGAATCGGGAAGGTGAAAACACGCCCTTTGGCATCCCCCTCAAGCATCACTTCACAGAAAGCCTTGTTAAGGATGTCCATTTCCGCCTGGAAGTCTCCATATTTATCATTGGTGTATTGGCCTCCGCATACAACAGGCTCATCCTTAAGGGTTTTAGGAACCTTTATATCGAAGGTTAAGTTGGAAAAGGGGCATTGGAAGCCGACTCGAGTTGGAACATTAATGTTAAAGACAAATTCCTGAATACATTGCTTCACCTGTGCATAGGTCAGATTGTCATAGCGAATAAATGGTGCGCAATAAGTGTCAAAGCTTGACCAAGCCTGTGCACCGGCCAGCTCTCCCTGGGTTGTAAAGGTAGAGTTGACGATCTGGCCAAGAAAGCTTCTTAAATGCTTGGCAGGTTTGCTCTCCACTTTTCCGGGAACGCCTCCAAAACCGTCAAAAAGAAGCTGTCTTAAATCCCACCCTGCGCAATAAGCGCCAAAAAAGCCCATATCATGAATGTGGCAATCACCGCTTTCATGAGCGGTACGAACTTCTGCCGGGTAGATCTCATGAAGCCAATAGTTCTTGGTGAAGATTTCTCGGATGTAATTATTCAGGCCGTTAACACTCTTTTGTGTGTTGGCATTCTCCTGTATCTTCCAGTCCTTGTCTCCTAAATAGTCCCCAAACATATTAATGGTGGCACCAATAAGAGCATTCATTTCTCTGGCGCTCTTTCGTTTCTCACGATACAAGATGAAGGCCTTGGCTGTTTTTGAATGACCGTTCTCAATAAGTACGTACTCCACGAGATCCTGAATTTGCTCAACCTCGGGTATTTTTCCTTTGTACTTTTCGTTTGCCATCTCTACAACCTTGTTACTGAGTTGTTGAGCAAGGCTGAAATCGTTTCCTCCACAGGCAGCTGCTGCTTTGAATATAGCAGATGTAATTTTCTCAGGCGCAAATTCCTCAATACTTCCGTCTCTCTTTCGTATCTTCTCAATCATTGCAGATTGCCTCCTGCTTCGGTATAAAATATCAACATCTCGACGTCAACAATATTATCATACACAATATATAGTGTCAATCCATGATTTGCCTGTTTTTTTGTGCAAAATGACGGAACTTAGTATTATTAAGGGTTTGAGACCCCTGCAATCGTTGAGCACAATGCCACATTTTAATAAATCGTCATGACATGCATACGACATATTGTGTTTTAAGGAGGTTATACAAAATGCCGGAAACACTGAATTAAAAACGCTTTTAGCCTATTTGTAAAGACAACGGCAATCCTCGACAAAGAATTAACAAAAAGAAAAAAACGCGACATAAAGCGACGCGTTTTAATTTTTAGTTAAAATGACGAATAGGTATTTAGTCCCACTCCATATAGGGCTGGTAGTCCAGCCGTACAACAAGAAGGACATCAAATCATGGTTTCCATTAAACCCTGCTCTGCGAAGCTGACATAATGGTCGCCCGCCACAATGATATGATCAACCACATGAACGGAGATGGGCTTCATGGCCTGACATATCTTTCGAGTAACGTCAATGTCGGCATTGGAGGCCTTAAGGCTGCCACCCGGATGATTATGAGAGAGAATGATACTGTTGGCCTTATGGCGGAGAGCTGTTTCCACAATAAGCCTTGGATAAACCGGCGCCTCATTGATGGTACCTTCATGGACCAATGCAGCATGGTTTACGCGGTTTTGAGAATCGAGACAGATAACGAAGAAGCATTCGTATATGCGGCCGGCAAAAAGTGTCATGGCATAATTACCGGCTTTAGAAGAGGAATTTACAATAGGCCGATCGCCCCATTTCTGCTTTAAATATCTGCGGGACAGGGGTGCTACAAGAGAAATGAGGATTGCTGTATTTAGGCTGATATCGCAACGTCTGGCGATATCTCGGGGGTCGGCCTCCAAAAGGTCATGAAGATTACCAAACTCTTTTATCATGTGGTGGGCCAATTCATTGGTATCCTTCATGGGGATGCAATAGAACAACAGAAATTCAACGATTTGATGATCCTGAAAACCATCCAAGCCTTCTTCCAGATATCTTTCTTTTACTCTATTGCGGTGTCCGCCATGGGTAGCGGCATCAGCCATGATTTTCATCCTTTCGGTTCTATTAAATTTTGATAGTTCTTACATTATTTGTCTTGTTAATATTACCATATTTTATCTGCTTATGGCAACTCATTTTTTATCAACGTCCGTACCAATTCCTCTCTTTCAAAGAGTACACAGCCACCCACGTGACCGGTCTGATCCTCAATTAATACATTACTATCCCGTAATTTACGAAATAACGGCGAATTCATTGCTTCTTTTAAGGACGTAGTCTTTAAGCTGGTATCCGAATATGGAGAAAATGGGCAGGGTTCAGCTCCGCCATGGGAATTAATATGAAAAAATCCGCGTCCTGCTGCAAGACAACCTCCTGAAGCTTTTTCATCCCCTGGAAAAGAAATAAGAAGCAAATCCTCATAGCTTTGCCTAAGCTTTAATAATTCATCATTTAAATACTCTCTTTCGGCTGCTTCAGGTGCCGATTCTTCTGAATTACTGGCTACAGGAACATATTCTACATAGAAAACAAGCTTGCAATGTTTTTTTCGTAGCTTATCCAAAAATTCTACTGATGCGACTTCTTTCAAATTTCCCTTCGTTACTGTTATAGATGCACCATAAAATATCTTATTTTGCTGTAAGCTATCCATTGCATTAAATATTTTTTTATACACGCCATCTCCGCGCCTGGCATCTGTTATATTTTCATCACCTTCGATACTAAGTACAGGAACTAAATTGCGATATTTTAAAAACATGTTTATGTAATCTTCATTGATCATCGTTCCATTTGTAAATATAGGAAATAAGATATCCTGAATCTTACCTGCGGATTTTATTACTTCCGGCCGCATCAGAGGTTCTCCGCCTGCCAACAGGATAAATGAGACACCTATATTTTTTGCATCATGAAAAATATCAAGCCATTCCTCTTCTGTCAGTTGATTGTTTGCCTCCTTATCATGGCAGGCATGATTTGATCTTGCGTAACACCCTGCACAGTGCAGATTGCATTTACTGGTAATACTTGCAATTAAAAACGGCGGGATATGCTCGCCATTTTTCTCTGCCTCCAAGCGGAGTTTTTTTGCATGCTTGCATGCTAAAGCGAATTTTGCCAAAAAGATACTCTCTCTGGGGTTGGTTATAGAAGCCTTTATAGCGCTGATTACTATATTTTCAATGCCATCGTTTAAATAGCTCGCCAAATCGAATACTTCATTCATTTTCAAATACTTTTCCTCCGTTTTAGCGGAAATAAATTTCATACTTACCTAACTTATGCGCAAGTATTACCCTTGTGCGAATTAATTATATAATTTTAGAAACAGTTGTCAATCAAAATCGAATAGCGGTACACGCACAAAAGCCGATGAGCTGGTATTGCTCATCGGCTTTCATATCATCAACAATATTGAGTATCTTATCCAGGTAAGTATGTCTGACAAGAAAAATCCTTACTGTTTATCTTTACTGCGGCTTGTACTGCCGCAATCATTTAGGTCCTATCTTAAATTTTTGCGATTAAGTTACACTTCATAATATTATTTCAACCTTAAAATGAATCACCGCCATAGTCAACTTCAACATTTATCTCTTGATTCTCAACGGTAGTTTCAACCTCAACCTGATTACTCAGGCGTATATATTCATAAATTTCGATATTCTGGTCAATCGCCTCAAAGCTCACGGCAAGAGCATATTTCGCCTTAAAAAGGCTACCCCAACCTTTATGCCCTCGAACGGCAATGCAAAATTCATCGCTCAATTGACTGGCGTTTACAACACACCAGTCTTTTTGCAAAGTTTGTCTTGGACGCGCAAAATCTTTCGCTTGCCCCCAGTTTGGCCTTTCATGAATCACCCAAGGGAATTGACCATCATCTTGTCCGGACAAATCGGCCTGAAAAATCCTTGCTTCGAAATCCTGCCTTATCTCGTTCTTTTTGCTACAAGTCCAATCAAGCCAAGTTGAGAGATAGCTTCTGTGGCTTCTCCTTGTTCTCTTTGGCTTTGCAGCGTATGAGAGGGTTATTTCTACGAGAATATTGTAGTTTTCACCCAAGTTTCGCAGTTCATTTGGCACATTAACAGTATAAATGTGGGCTTCACCATCGCTGATTTCCATTAGTTCCATAGAGGCTAATGTTGCCCGATATTCATCGTTATGTGTGGCTCGTCCGACATTGGGCAAACCATAGCCTGTTCGCCGAAGCAATGTCTTGCACTCTTCAGTAGATAAAGCTGAATGTACATTTAACCACCGCGCTGACTGAGCGATTAAAGCACGGTACAATAAGGCGGGTGAATTGGGTAACACTTTTTGAATTTCCGAAGCTATGTATGTAACCTTCGGTGCCGCAAACGATGTTCCAATGTCGTCTTTTGAGAAAGCTGGACCTTGTGGCGAACGACGAATTAATTCAGGGCAGACTTCTTCAGGGGTTGTCAAATCCACAGTGGCACCGACTTTATTAATTGCGTGAGTTCCTCCATATTCCACAACATCAGGTTTTATGCTGTCCCAAATACCGGGACCTACGCGGGAGAAAGATGATGTTTCACCATTTTTTCCCAAAGCAATAGTATCATCAGTTTCAAAATCGCTATGTGAAATCGAGCCAACGGTCAAAGCCTGTAGACTTTGTGCAGGATTGGATATTTGCGAAAGTGGCTGACCGAGATAAGCAGGATAAGGATATCCTGCTTGTATATGTGCCTTTATTACGTCGTTTTTTATATTTCCTGCAGCTTGGATGAATAGAACATCATTTTCATATGAAACCTCGTCAATTTTCGCCGCCCAAGAGGACATATGCTTCAATTCATAGAATGGTTTACGCTCGCCTATTGAGTGGTTGTAAATCTTTGTTTTTTTGTGTGCATCTACGGCAAATTGCTTAACCGCCGTATCGATTACGCCCTCACGACTCACATCGTCAGACATTCCGTTATTGTTTCCTAATATCTTCATGTTTCTGATGAAGCATGGGAGCTGGTATGTACCGCTGGTCGGAATACCTTTAGGATATAATACGGCACCCGCAACTCTGGTACCATGACCGCCGTAATTAACCTTGTCGACAGTATCTGTTTCATGTGGTATCAGGCAAACAGAATCCGCCGATACAATGGCTTGTTGGAGATATTTGTGGTTTTCTTGAATTCCACTATCTATGACACAAATCACAGGGCTATCTGACGAGGGTGCATTTATAGTAAGACTGTCAGATACTGCTTGAGTATTTTCTACAGCAATTTCTGCCACAACCTCCGCTTTACGCAAGACCTCAAAAATATATGAATAGTTAAGGGTAACGTCACGTAGCCCGTTTCCAGTTATTTTCAGTGTTACGGAGAATGTATCGCCATCCTCAATGAACGAAGAAATGAATTCGCCATTATAATCATGGACGATATTTTCCAGTTGCGTTTGCCTTTCCATTATTAATTCGTCGACTTCTTGCTGGTACTTGTCCATCTTAGTTTTAATGCGGTTGTTATACTCGTCTTCGGACTCGTTTTCCTTTTTGCTCGGTAAATTAGGAGGCGATGCGGTGCCGGCACAATTAACTGAAATTTCAACTGTATAAACCGTATCGTTTCCCAAGGTACTCCATTGGGCATATAATTCATCGGACAATATGCGTTTTAAACGGTCTTCGTCGGTATGTAACGCATATACCTTAGCAATGTTTCCGGTTCCTCTAATATTAGAAACAAACTCATCGACTTTCTGTAAAAAATCCGCAAGGTCGGTCTGTTCTGATGACACGACAATAAAGCCTTCGTCAAGATCGCAAACAACCTCAAAGCCCAAGCCTCTTAGAAATTCGACATCGGTTGTTGGTTCAATTTCGAGCAAGAAAGGCACTCCGCCTGCAATGGTAGGCAGATTTTGATTTTGGCGCGCAGTTTGACGGTCTTGCCAAAATCGCGACAATCCATGTGCTTGCGAACGGAGGCTGTCGTGGTGCGCTTGTCGATTTTGTTTATTATGTGCAGTAGCCTGTTTGCCAGGAATGGGTGTTTGCGGATACTTTGCTTGTCCCGTCTTTTTCAACGGAAATGGCAAGTGCATAAAGTCATTAGTACTAGGCATAAGATTTTCCTCCTATGGATTAGAACTTTGACCCTTCAGCTATGGCCTGTTCAAAGTGTGCTCTATCTACACTTTTACTTCCCGCTAAAATGCTATGCTTTGCGGCACGTTGCGCCGTCAGTACAATATTGGCATATGAATATCCATCCATCTGCTCTGCAAGAGTGCGAAAATCGATACTTGCATCTACTGGGATAGCAGAAAGAGTCATCTTCAGCAGTTGTTCACGTTCTTCGGTTTGCGGCATAGGAATTTCAATAACATCATCAAATCGCCGAAACAAGGCTTCATCCAACTGAATCTTTAGGTTGGTTGTCGCAATAACCAGTCCGGGTGCGTTGTATTCGTCAAGAAGTGTCAATAACATATTTACGATGCGAGGCACTTCGCCGACATCCTGTGTTGTTATCCTCGACTTGGCAATGAAATCGCACTCATCCAAAAGCAGAACCACCGGTTCTCTCATGCAGTAATCGAAAACGGCACGAAGATTTGAAGCCGATTCCCCAAAGTATGAGGAAAGCAAGGCATCAAAGCGAACCTTAAGGAGAGGCAAGCCCAGATTCCACGCGATTCGCTCTGCGCTGAGTGTCTTGCCACACCCTGGTGAACCATGCAAGAGAATTTTTCTTTTGGGAGAAAGGTTGTATTTACCAAGACGTCCTCTTGCCGCATACTCCTTTTCAATTGATTGCAACCGTTTTTCTACATCAGACGGCAACACCATATGATGTTTCAAGAGTTCGCGAGGGACAAATGAAACAAGTTGGGAGTTATCACGCTTGCTTGTGGGTAAAGCGGACACACCCGTGACGTTTCCGTTGTTAGCCTTATCTCCGTATATACTGAACCTCGGTTTCTCGGTAACGCTGATGTGCTCAAGAGATTTGGCCAGCTTACCGTGACCGAGCTGCCGTTCTTCACTTATTATCGTATTGGCTATCTTTTTTAGGGAAACGACATCTTCAGAGAAGATTCCCTTGAATAGCCGTTTCATTAACTCCGCTTTCATAGATTGACTACTCCCCAGTTAAATTTGATGGAATTCTACTGTTACATTATGTTCAAGGCAAAATCTTCCTAATCATACCCTCTACGTAGGCTTTGATTTGGTGTGTAATTAATATTCTTTAGTCGGTTTATTTTCTCTCATCTTCCACGACATCCATGATATCTCCAATATTACATTCTAACGACTTGCAAATACGGACAAGGATACAGCTTTTTGTAGCTAACTGACATATGTGCTCGCTCTTAATTAAAGTTAAGCAGCTTTAAGCACTATTAAAAACATTATAACATTAGGCAAGAAGATTCTCAACGAAAACCAGAGTTATGGCAGAGTGATGGCAATATATTTTATCGACATGGCCAATTGACATTGTAAGTGCAACCCTCGGCTAATCCGGTGGTTACTTTTAATCTGTCAAACAGAATGGTGGCAATTAGACTTACAAATAAAGGTGGTTGTTCCCTTATCACCATAAAGTGCATCAGTGTTTCGATACTGCGGAATAAAATTGCATTTCTGTCATACCATGCAGTTGCTTCCTGAGCTACCTTCATAAGACCACTGTCGGTAAACAATTCTTTATGTAATCGGGTAGTTCTGTCTATACTTTGCAATAATTGCTGATTGCCCAAAATATCCTTGAGTCTATTCTGCATTTCAAACATAGGCTGAGTAGCTTCCCATATACGAATTGATTCAGTCACCCTTTCAAACTGTAATGAATAATCCAATAGTCTCATATTCTGTTCCCATATGTTTTGTAATTGTGTAATCTGGTTAATTCGAGAGTTCGCTTCGTTGAATGACCTTAACCATTCAGTTTCTCTGAAATGCTCTGTAACATCCCTTATTGACCTCAACCATGGTGGCTCATCCCAAAATCTGTTGCTCATTCTTTTATCCCCACATTCTCATATATAATTTATTTATCTCTTACTACTTCAACCACGTCCCCAATATCACAGTCAAGAACATTACAAATGCGCTCAATTACCTCAAGAGCAACATGCTCATTCTTGCTCATTTTTGAAAATGTGCTGCCACTGATATTTGCCGATTTTCGCACGTCAGATTTTTTTAAGTCTTTGTCGATGATGAGCTTTCACAGCTTTTTATAACTGATACTCATGCTTTCACCCCAATCTTTAATGGTAAGAAAGGAACATCCAGTTTCAATGCTACCTCTATAAGGGGTTGTTACAGGCTAGCAACTCAGAGTTGATAAATGGTGTATCGAGACATGTAAAAAGCCGATGAGCTGGTATTGCTCATCGGCTTTTATATCATCAGCAAAATTGGGAATCTTACTTACCTTACTGCGGCTTGAGCAGCTGCAAGGCGTGCTATTGGCACACGGAAGGGTGAGCAGGACACATAGTTTAGTCCGGTTCTATGGCAGAATTCAACCGATGAAGGTTCTCCGCCGTGTTCACCGCAGATACCGAGCTTAATGTCAGGACGGGTCTTTCTGCCCAACTGTGCAGACAGCTCAACCAGCTTGCCAACGCCGGTCTGATCAAGCTTAGCAAAAGGATCGGACTCGTAAATCTTCTTGGCATAGTAATCTTCCAGGAACTTGCCTGCATCGTCACGTGAGAAGCCAAAGGTCATCTGGGTGAGGTCATTGGTTCCGAAGGAGAAGAACTCTGCCTCGGTTGCGATCTCATCAGCTGTGAGAGCTGCCCTTGGGATTTCAATCATGGTGCCCACCTTGTAATCGAGCTTTGCACCGGCTTCTTTAATGACTGAGTCAGCAGTTTTAACGACGATTTCTTTAACATATTTCAATTCCTTGATATCGCCAACCAATGGAATCATGATTTCAGGAATAACGCTCATACCTTCCTTGTTTACATTGATGGCAGCCTCAATAACAGCTCTGGTCTGCATCTCTGCAATTTCAGGATAGGAAACGGCCAGACGGCAGCCACGGTGACCCATCATGGGGTTGAATTCATGAAGGCTGGCCACAACAGCTTTAAGATCATCAAAGCTCATTCCCAGCTCTGCAGCAAGAGCCTTGATATCCTCGTCCTCCTGGGGTAAGAATTCATGCAGCGGAGGATCCAGGTAACGAATAGTAACAGGGAAGCCCTTCATTTCACGGAATAAGCCTTCAAAATCGCTTCTCTGCATAGGAAGCAGCTTGTTAAGAGCTTTTCTGCGCTGCTCCTCGGTACGGGCCACAATCATTTCACGCATAGATTTGATTCTGTCGGAATCAAAGAACATGTGCTCGGTACGGCAAAGGCCAATACCCTCTGCGCCAAATTTAAAAGCTTGAGCGGCATCTGCCGGAGTATCGGCATTAGCTCTAACTTTAAGGGTACGGAGCTCGTCTGCCCATGCCATAAAGGTTCCGAAATCTCCTGTTAATTCAGGCTCAACGGTAGGAAGCTTTCCGGCATAGATATTACCGGTTGAACCGTCCAGAGAAATCCAGTCGCCTTCTGTATAGCTATTTCCTGCTTTATCGGTAAATATCTTTTTGCCTTCGTTAATTTTAATGTCACCACAACCGGCAACACAGCATCTGCCCATACCACGGGCTACTACAGCTGCATGAGAGGTCATGCCGCCGCGAGCAGTCAAGATACCCTGTGAAACATGCATGCCTTCGATATCTTCAGGAGAGGTTTCAAGACGGACAAGCACCACTTGTTTTTCGCCCTTTTCAAAGGCTTCAACAGCATCCTCAGCAGTAAAGAATACCTTACCGGTTGCTGCTCCGGGAGAAGCCGGCAAACCCTTGGCGATAGGAGCTGCTGCTTTTAATGATTTTACTTCAAAGTTGGGATGAAGAAGAGAATCCAACTGTTTTGGATCAACCTTCATGATGGCCTCTTCCTTGGTGAGCATGCCTTCTGCAACCAGATCAACAGCAATCTTCAAAGCAGCCTGAGCGGTTCTCTTTCCGTTCCTTGTCTGAAGCATGAACAGCTTTCCGCGTTCAATGGTAAACTCCATATCCTGCATATCGCGGTAATGCTTTTCAAGTGTGTTGGCAATATCGACAAACTGATTGTATGCTGCCACATTGGTTTCTTTTAGCTGGTCAATGGACTGAGGAGTACGAATACCAGCTACCACGTCCTCGCCCTGAGCATTCATCAAGAACTCACCATAGAGCTTTTTCTCACCGGTGGAGGGGTTACGGGTAAAGGCAACTCCGGTGCCGGAATCTTCGCCCATGTTACCATAAACCATTTCCTGAACGTTGACGGCAGTACCCCAATCACTGGGAATATCATTTAAACGACGATATACATTAGCACGAGGATTATCCCATGAACGGAAAACAGCCTTAACAGCCTCTAAAAGCTGTACTCTTGGCTCTTGCGGGAAGGGTTCACCCTTTTCCTTCTTATAAAGCTCATGATACTTTTTAACCAAATTTTTTAAGTCTTCAGCATCCAAATCAGTATCCAGATGAACGCCCTTGTTTTCCTTCATAGATTCCAGAATATGCTCAAACTTATTCTTTTCAATACCCATAACAACATCGCTGAACATATGCATGAATCTTCTGTAGCTGTCATATGCAAAACGCGGGTTGTTGGTTAGCTTTGCAAGACCTTCTACTACAACATCATTAAGGCCAAGATTTAATATGGTGTCCATCATACCGGGCATGGAAGCTCTAGAGCCTGAACGGACAGAAACAAGCAGAGGATTCTGAGGATTGCCGAATTGCTTTTCAACAATCTGTTCCATTTTAGAAAGGTATTCATAAATCTGATCTTCAATATCCTTTTCAATCTTCTGGCCATCATTGTAATATCTGGTACAGGCTTCGGTTGTAACAGTAAAACCTCTTGGAACCGGCAGTCCGAGTCCGGTCATTTCGGCCAGATTGGCACCCTTTCCACCAAGCAAATTACGCATGGATGCATTGCCTTCATTAAACAGATAAACATATTTAACCATGTTTTACCCTCCTATAATTATATTTAAGAAGCGTATTAAGCTCCTTAATCACAAAAATTTTAACAATTAATATAATGCTATTTTATCCTTAAAATAATCACTTAATCCGGTTATCGGAAGTCTGACCTGTTGCATTGTATCACGTTCTCGTATTGTAACGCAACCATCCTCAAGGGAATCAAAGTCAAAAGTGATACAGAAAGGTGTGCCGACCTCATCCTGCCTTCTATAGCGCTTACCTATGGAGCCTGCCTCATCAAATTCGCAAGCAAAGTCACGATTAAGGCTCTCGTAGACCTTCCATGCCTCATCCGACAGCTTTTTGGAAAGTGGCAGAATTGCCGCCTTGATAGGTGCCAAAGCCGGATGCAGCCGAAGCACGGTTCTTACATCTCCCTCGGCAACCTCTTCCTCATCGTAGGCATCACATAGGAAGGCTAAAGCCACACGATCGGCTCCCAGTGACGGCTCGATGCAATAGGGAATATATTTTTCATTTTTTACAGGATCAAAATAAGACAAATCTTCCTTGGAATGGTTCATATGCTGCTTTAAATCAAAATCGGTACGGTCGGCAATGCCCCAGAGCTCACCCCAGCCAAAGGGGAATTTGAACTCAAAATCGGTGGTAGCATTACTATAATGGGATAATTCTTCGGGTGAATGATCTCTAAGCCTGATACTCTCTTCCTTCATTCCGAGATTTAAGAGCCAGTTCTTGCAGAAATCCTTCCAAAAGGCGAACCATTCAAGATCAGTTCCGGGCTCACAGAAAAATTCCAACTCCATTTGCTCAAATTCTCTGGTTCTGAAGGTAAAGTTTCCCGGTGTGATTTCATTTCTAAAGGATTTTCCGATCTGCCCTATACCAAAGGGAATCTTTTTCCGCGTTGTTCGTTGAACATTTTTAAAGTTGACAAAAATGCCCTGAGCTGTTTCGGGACGGAGGAAGATTTCATTCTTGGAATCTTCGGTCACACCCTGAAAGGTCTTGAACATGAGATTGAATTTTCTGATGTCGGTAAAGTCATGGCTCCCGCAATTGGGGCAGGGCACATTCTTCTCTTTTAGATATAAGGTCATGGCTTCGTTGGACAGACCGTCCACAGCCATTTGAATCCCATTTTCCAGATTAAAATCCTCAATGATTTTATCGGCTCTGTGCCTGGTCTTGCATTGCTTACAGTCAATCAGGGGATCCGAGAATCCTCCTACATGTCCTGAAGCGACCCACACCTGTGGATTCATTAATATAGCGCAATCCACGCCCACATTATAGGGGCTTTCCTGTATAAACTTCTTCCACCAGGCTTTTTTTACATTGTTTTTAAACTCAACGCCCAAAGGTCCGTAATCCCATGTGTTAGCCAAACCGTCATAAATCTCTGACCCCTGAAAAATAAAGCCACGGTTTTTGCACAGCGCAACTATTTTTTCCATGGTTTTTTCAAATTGCATGAATTTATTCCTCCTCTTGTCTCATTCTCTCTATACATAATCCTCTTTGCTGTTCATTGAGGTTTCAACCATATTCTCATGGGTGGAGACCTGCTTGAAAATTTTATGGTAGGTAACCTTTCCCTCAGCAATTTCATTGATTGCGATGGTGACATCCTTGGCTGAATTGTTGCCGGTGAGCTTTCTGGCGCCATTTGTAAGCATACGGGCACGTTTAGCTGATGCAATCACCAAGGTATAACGGCTGTCCACCTTCTTAAGTAATGACGACATAGCGGGATAAATCATATTTATTCACTCCTTAACCTTTTTGAATTTTTCTATTAATTCATTATTTCGGCTGGTTCTCATTTGTTCCGACTCAACGATATTCACAAACCGCTGTGCGGCTGCTTCTACATTGTCATTCAAAATAATATAATCATATTGATCAATATAACTGAATTCCTCTTTAGCCCGCTCAAGCCTGTTATTTATTGATTCTTCAGTTTCGGTTCCCCGCCCCCTGAGCCTTTTTTCAAGTTCGCTGAAGTCAGGTGGAAGTATAAAACAAAGGACGCATCCGGGAAAAAGCTTTCTTACATTCAGAGCACCCTCGACTTCTATTTCAAGAATAACAATATGTCCCTTTTGGATTTCGTCACAAACAAAATCTCTGGGTGTACCATAATAGTTTCCGCAATACTCCACCCATTCGATGAGCTGGTCATTTTTGATCATCTCTTCAAACTGTTTTTTGGATTTGAAGAAATAATTGACCCCTTCGGTTTCAGCAGGTCTGGGCTCACGGGAGGTGGCTGAAATGGACAGAACCACACAATCGCTCAGACTCATCATTTTACGAACAATAGACCCTTTTCCTACACCGGCCGGACCGGATAGAACAACAAGCAGACCGGGCTTCATACATTATCCTCCTGCTCCTGCTCAAGTTCGTTCAAAACATCGGTATGATTTTCATTTTCCCTTTCTTCAAATCTGTGGGCAACTGTTTCAGGCTGAAGGGCAGAAAGGACTACATGATCGCTGTCGGTTATGATAACAGCACGGGTCCGTCTGCCGTAAGTAGCATCAATCAAAGCGCCGCGTTCTCTTGCCTCCTGGATAATACGTTTGATGGGGGCTGATTCAGGGCTCACAATGGCTACAATTTTATCTGCTGAAACAATATTTCCAAACCCAACATTGATAAGCTTCATAGCTCCTCCATGTTCAGCAATTATTCAATATTCTGGATCTGCTCGCGCAGCTTTTCAATTTCGCTCTTAAGCTCGACAACATTTCGAATGATCTCTAGGTCGCTGGCTTTTGAGCCAATGGTATTGACTTCACGATTCATCTCCTGGATCATAAAATCCGCCTTTTTACCCACCGGACTGCCTTCATTAAGCATTTCTCTCATTTGAATAATATGGCTTTTTAATCTCACCAGTTCTTCATCAACACTGCATTTATCGGCAAACATGGCAACTTCTGTAGCAATGCGTGCGGGATCTACCTTTTGAATATCAATAAGCTCAGCTAATCGCCCTTCCAGCTTTTCCTTATATTCCTTCACCACGACGGGTGCCTTGAGCTTAACCTTCTCCATGAGTCTTTCTATGGTCAGAAGGTTTTCAAAAAGACTGTCTTTTAGCTTCTCGCCTTCCTTTGCCCTCATATTCAAAAGCTCATTCAGCGCTTTTTCAACAGCCTTTTCCAGAATGTCTCCAATTAAATCGTCGTTATCTCTTTTTTCAACCTTTATAATATCAGGGAAACGAGCCAATGAAGTGACTGAGATATCATCACGAAGCCCAAGGCTTTCTGAGATTTTTTTAAGAGCATCACAATAGGCCTTAGCAAGCGTTGCATCCAGAAGGACCTCTTGAGACTGAGATGATTTGTTATCATACGTTATGTAGATATCAATTTTACCTCTTTGAATCTTTTTATTGATGAGTGAGCGCACCCTGTCCTCAAAAGAAGAGATCTGTTTGGGCATTCTCAGGAAAATATCACTGTAGCGGTGATTGACAGTTTTAATCTCGATGGTGAAAGTAATGTCGTTTTCTGTGTGTTCACAATGGCCGAAGCCAGTCATACTCCTAAGCATGAAAGCTTATTCTCCTTATTTTTATTAAGAGGACTTAAGATATATATTACCCGTCCCTAAAGTTGTTTAATTAGCCATTCCCAGCACATTTCTGACAGATTGGAACACCCTTGATTTCTCAAAAGGTTTTACCACGAAATCCTTTGCTCCTTGTTTTATAGACTCAATAACCATGGACTGCTGGCCCATAGCTGAGACCATAATGATTCTCGTTTTAGGGCTTACCTTAAGAATCTCAGGAACAGCTTGAATTCCATCCATCTCGGGCATTGTAATATCCAAAGTTAATATATCCGGCTGATATTTTTGAGCAGCGTCTATAGCTTCACGTCCGTTTGAAGCCTCTCCGACCACTTCATACTCTTCAGCTTGTTCTATAATTTTTCTAAGAAGCGTACGCATAAAAATGGCGTCATCGGTGATAACAAAGGTTGTTTTTCCCATTATTGAAGTTCACCCATCTCGTACATTAATATTGAAAGTGCAGAGATTGCTGCAGTTTCTGTACGCAGAATTCTTTTTCCCAAACCGGCAACAGTAAAACCCGAAAGCACACATTCTTCCACCTCCTGGTCGGAAAAACCGCCTTCAGGGCCGATTAAAAGCACAATATCTTTAATCTTATTAATATTATAACATTTCAATAGTTCTTTCAAACATTTTTTTTCCTCGTTCTCGTAGAACAACAATGCAGCATCGTATTCTCCGCAATTTGCTATAGCTTCTTTAAAATCCATGGGTGGGTCAATCTGGGGAACATAAGCACGGCGACATTGTTTGGCCGCTTCTCTGGCAATTCTGGACCAGCGCTCGGCTTTTTTTTCCCTGTCCTTTTTATCCAACTGAACCACCGATCTTTGGGTGATAACCGGTACGATTCTGTAAACACCTAACTCAACGGCCTTCTGGATGATCAGTTCCATTTTCTCACCCTTTGGAAGACCCTGAAAAAGCGTCACATGTGTTTTGGGCTCGGTGTCGGACTGGAATGAACGCAGTATTCTGGCAGTAGCTTTGTTTTTGTCAACCGTAAGGAGCGTTGCCTCATACTCCATACCGCTGCCATCAAAAACCCTTATTGAGTCTCCGGGTTCAAGCCTTAAAACCTGCCTTAAGTGCTTGAGGTCTTCATTTTCAAGGGTTACCTGTCCATTATGAATATTGTTGGGTTCTACAAGGAATCTATGCATGAAACACCATTGCCACCCATTCACCCAAAGTCATTTCTTCAGTTAAAGTAAAGCCTATCGCACTGTAAGCCTTTTTTACCTCTTCCTGACGGCTTTTGATGATGCCTGAAAGGAGCACACGGGTGTTGGGACCTATATAGTTTTTGATCTCATTTGAGAGAGAAATAATGACATCGGCTATGATATTGATAAAGATGAGATCATAGGGTTCCTGCGGGATTTGATGAAGCTCACCCTGCTTCACCTCAATTTTCTGAGACTCCTGATTGTTCTCAGCATTCTGACGCGCGGTTTTTACTGCCGCATCATCAATATCAACAGCCAGAGCTGATTGAGCTCCCAGCTTGACAGCCGAGAGGGCAAGAATGGCTGTTCCGCAGCCCAAGTCAAGAACCCGGTCTCCGGCTATGAGATATTTCTCGCCAAGCCTTGCGCACATCTGGGTCGTTTCATGGGTGCCGGTGCCGAATGCCATGCCGGGATCCAATTCTATAACAATATCCTCGGGTTGGGGTTTATATTCCTCCCAGCTGGGCTTTATAACAATCTTTTCGGTAAACCGGAACGGCTTGAAATATTGCTTCCAATTATCCTTCCATTCAGCATCGTCCCGCACGGCCCATTGCAGCTTTTTGGGGCACAGGTCCATATAATCTGCCATGTCATTGAGTTCTTTTTCGATATCCTGCGAAAGCTTGAGGGGATCTCTGTCGTCAGAAAAATAAGCCTTCACAATCACATCGGTGCCATAGCTGTCAATGAGCCCGTCATCGGCATAATCCAGATATTTGTTAGTTTCAAGCGTCTGTCTGAAGGCGAATGGATCCACTATCTCGGTGCCATTGGCCCCTCTGCTCATCAATAGTTCCGCGACGGCTTCCTGAGCCTGTTCACCGGTTGTAACTGTAATTTCAATCCATCTCATGGCGTACCTACCTAATTATCCTTGAACAGGTCCTTGACCTTATCAAAGAAGCCTTTCTTTTGCTCAAGCCCTTCATCTCCGCTTACCTCGGCCAATTGCCGCAAGAGCTCCTTCTGTTTTTGGGACAGCCTTGCCGGCACCTCAACATTCACGCGGATATACTCATCGCCCCGGGAATTATTTCTAAGATGCTTAATACCCTTACCCTTGAGCTTGAAGACCGTACCTGTCTGAGTGCCTTCAGGAACGGTATGCTTGACCATGCCGTCTATTGTGGGAATATCTATTTCAGCACCAAGAGCCGCTTGCGTAAAGGAGATAGGAATATCGCACACCACATCATAGCCTTCGCGCTTAAATAGAGCATGGGGCTTGATATGTATGGTAACATACAAATCTCCGGCAGGACCGCCGCGTAAGCCCGGCTCACCCTCACCTTTCAAGGAGATGGTTTGACCTTCATCAATTCCCGACGGAATATTGATACTGATGCGTGAATTCTTCGAAACCCTGCCCTTGCCATGACAAGCTTCGCAGGGATGGGTAATGATTTTACCTTCACCGCGGCACACATCACAGGTTTTTACATTAACAAACTGACCGAAGGGTGTGGACTGGGTATACCTTATCTGACCTGTTCCCTGACAATGCTTGCAGGTTTCCACATTGGTTCCGGTTTTTGCACCTGACCCACCGCAGACAGAACAGTTCTGAAGTCGCGATATGGATATTTCTTTTGTTACGCCAAAGGCTGCTTCTTCAAAAGTGATTTCCATGGCGTATTGGAGATCATTACCACGTTGGGGGCCGTTTCGCTTGGCCTTGCTTCTTCCAAATCCCCCACCCATAAAGCTTTCAAACAAATCATCCAATCCTCCGAAGCCGAAGCCTTCGAAGCCGCTGAAGCCTCCTCCTGTACCATCAAAAGCAGAATGTCCAAACCGGTCATAATTGGATCTCTTTTGATCATCACTGAGTACGCTGTAAGCTTCATTAACCTCTTTAAACTTTGCCTCAGCATCCTTGTCCCCTGGATTCACATCGGGGTGGTATTGTTTGGCAAGCTTTCGGTAGGCTTTTTTTATATCATCTGTTGAGGTGCCTTTACTAACGCCAAGCACCTCATAAAAATCTCTCTTTTCCGCCAAGTTAAACCCTCCAAAACTGGTATATGTCTATTCTAAAGGACAACAGCCTCGACCAAAATAGAAACGTGAAACGGTAGATGCCCTTAAACACAATGTTTCGGGCAAATACCGTTTCAAAACTACCTGTTCGGGCCGAAAAATATCAGGGACTATTTCTTATCGTCCTCGTCTACGACCTTGTAATCTGCATTATATACATTGTCCTGAGGGCCGGCACCCGCTGATTGCGCTCCCGGATCGAAACCGGGGCCTGCATTGGGGCCAGCACCCTGTGGTCCTGCCTGCTGGTACATCTTCTGGGATACTCCGTAGAAAGCCTGGGTCAGGGCTTCAGTTGCTTGTTTAATTGCACCCTCATCGCTACCCTTAAGAGCTTCCTTGACCTTGTTAATCTCTGCTTCCACTGAAGATTTATCAGCTGGGCTCAATTTATCGCCCATCTCCTTCAAAGCCTTTTCGCTCTGATAGACCATTGAATCGGCTTCATTTCGGACTTCAATGGATTCCTTGCGCTTTTTATCCTCGGCGGCAAATTTCTCAGCGTCTTTTACAGCTTTATCAATATCTGAATCACTAAGGTTGGAGCTGGCTGTGATGGTGATCTTCTGCTCGTTGCCGGTACCCATATCGCGTGCAGAGACATGGGCGATGCCGTTGGCGTCAATATCAAAGGTAACCTCGATCTGTGGAACACCACGGGGAGCCGGAGGAATACCGGTCAATTGGAAATTACCCAAAAGCTTATTATACGAGGCCATCTCACGTTCACCCTGGTAAACCTTGATATCTACGCTGGTTTGCCCATCGGCAGCCGTTGAGAATACCTGGCTCTTCTTTGAAGGAATGGTGGTATTTCTTTCAATGAGCTTGGTAAACACGCCACCCAGAGTTTCAATACCCAATGACAGCGGAGTAACATCAAGAAGCAGCAAATCTTTGACTTCACCTGAAAGAACACCTGCTTGAATAGCTGCTCCTACCGCTACGCACTCATCAGGGTTAATACCCTTAAAGGGATCTTTGCCCAGGAATTTTTTAACAGCATCCTGAACAGCAGGAATACGGGTAGAACCTCCCACAAGAAGGATTTTATCAATTTGATCAGGTGCGAGGCCAGCATCGGATAATGCGCGGCGGGTGGGTTCCATGGTTTTTTCTACAAGATCGGAGGTCAGCTCATCAAATTTAGCACGGGACAGGGTCATGTCCAAATGCTTAGGTCCGGTAGCATCAGCCGTAATAAAAGGCAGATTGATATTGGACTGACTGACGCCGGAAAGCTCTACTTTAGCTTTTTCAGCAGCTTCCTTAAGCCTTTGCATGGCCATTCTGTCATTTCTCAGGTCAATGCCGTTTTCACGCTTAAAGCCGTCAGCTAGCCAATCTATGACGCGCTGGTCAAAATCATCACCACCAAGGCGGTTATTGCCATGGGTTGCCAACACCTCAAATACGCCATCCCCGATTTCCAAAAGGGATACGTCAAAGGTACCGCCACCCAGGTCAAATACCAGGATCTTCTGGTCATGTTCTTTGTCAAGACCATAAGCCAGAGCGGCTGCTGTAGGCTCGTTAATAATTCTCAAAACTTCGAGACCAGCTATTTTTCCTGCATCTTTAGTTGCCTGGCGCTGGGAGTCTGAGAAATAAGCCGGAACTGTTATAACAGCCTGAGTTACAGTCTCACCTAAGTAACTTTCTGCATCAGACTTGAGCTTTTGCAGAACCATGGCTGAAATTTCCTGAGGGGTAAAGTTCTTATCATCAATTTTAACTTTTCTGTCAGTCCCCATGTCTCTCTTAATAGAGATAACCGTTCTTTCGGGATTGGTGATAGCCTGTCGTTTGGCCACCTGGCCTACAAGCCTTTCCCCAGTTTTCGAAAAGGCTACGACTGACGGGGTAGTGCGGTTTCCTTCCGCATTTGCGATAACAACAGGCTCGCCGCCTTCCATAACAGCGACGCACGAGTTAGTTGTACCAAGGTCTATGCCTATTACTTTTGCCATTTTAAACACTCTCCTGTTTTCATATATTTAAGATCAAAAAAGAAAGTCCGTTAGGGATGATCAGAAGTTATACTTCGATTGCTCCTTAGTTAGCTACCTTTACCATGGAATGTCGGATCACAATTTCGTCCTTATAGATAAAACCCTTTTCGAATTCTTCTATAACGATATTTTGACCCAGGGTTTCATCTTCAACATGCATAACGGCATTATGAAGCTCAGGGTTAAATGCCGCTCCGACGGCCTCGATAGGTTTTACGTCAAGTTTACCCAGAATGTCTGAAAATTGTCTGAATACCAGTGTGATTCCTTCTTTCAGGCCCTGGCCCTCTTCTACCTCAGCGGCTTTCAGTGCTCTTTCCAGATTATCAACAACGGGCAGGAGTTTTGATATAACATCAGCCAGAGCATCGCTGTAAATTTTCTCCTTCTCCTTTTGGGTTCGCTTTCTGAAATTATCAAACTCGGCGGCTAAACGCTGCATGCGATCAAGAAGCTCATTTGCCTCATCTTCTTTTTTTGAAAGCAGTTCCTTTAAATTGCTGTCATTCTTTTCATCCTCTTTTGCAGCGCCTCCAGGTTCGTCTGTCAAAGGAGTATCTGTGACGGAATCATTCATCTCCTTTTCTTTTATATCGTTTTCATAATTAAGCGACATGTCCTGTACTTCCTTTCATTTATTTAGGGATCATCTCCGAGTAATCGAGCGATTTCCCGGTTCAAAAGCTCCCTGATATATTTTATAGAGGAAACCACTTTGCCATAGGCCATGCGGGTAGGTCCAATGACGCCAATGGCGCCAAGGTCCTTGCCTTCCCTGCCATAAACTGTGGTAATAATGCTTAGGTCTTTCATCTGATTGATTTCATTTTCACTGCCAATCCTGAAATCAAAATGCTGCTTGGTAACAGCGCTTTTTACCAATGCCGTTATAACTTCTTCTTCCTTTAACAAATCCAAAACTTCTCTTGCCTTTAACAGATCGTTAAATTCAGGATAATTCAATATATTAGTAATACCCTCTAAATAAACGTCAATGGTTTCAATTTTACGCACGCATTCTTCCACCGCTTCCAGAATGGAAAAGACAAGATCAGCGGGCACTTTTATGTTTTGCTGAAGCTCCAGTACCATGGGCATGGTGATCTGATCAACGGTCTTACCCGAAATAATCAGATTAAGTGCTTGAGTCAACTGGGCAAACATGGCTTCATCCAGCAAATAATCATGCTTTATGAGCTTATTATGAACAATACCTCCTCCGGCTACAACAACGACCAGTATTCTTTTTTCGTCCACACTTACCAATTGTATGGATTTAATAATGGCTCTGGTAAGCTGGGGAGTCATGATCACGGAGGTATACCCGGTAATATTGGAGATAATCACACTTGCTCTTTTCATGAGTTGATTGATCTCCTCAATCCGATCATCCATAGCCTTTCTTATTTTTATTATTTCTTCCTGGGCGAGGCTATGAATCTGCATAAGATTATCCACATAAAAACGGTAACCTTTGTCGGAGGGTATACGTCCGGCAGATGTATGGGGTTGAGTAATATAGCCCAATTCTTCAAGGTCCGCCATTTCATTGCGGATGGTCGCCGACCCCAGACCGAGTTCATGTTTCCGGGCAATAGTCCTAGAACCGACCGGCTGCGCCGACTGAATATAGTCATCTATGATGGATTTTAAAATTGCGCGTTTTCTTTCGTTCAGTTCATTTTCCCAGACCATGATCTCACCTCCGGTTTATATTTTGTTAGCACTCTCGACCATTGAGTGCTAACACTATTCTTAAAATAGCATTATGCATACTCTTTGTCAATAGCTTTGCGAAGCATAGCATGAAGGAGGACTCCTATAATTTTCTACTCGCACAAAATACCCGCGCGCATTTACACACGGGTATTTTGTGTCATTTGTCAGTTTTCTATTAATCATTGTCAAGCCCTATCTTTGGACCATGATGGCAATTCTCACACCTTCATTGTTCATATCATCCAGGCTTAAGCGGCATTTCATGGTGCTTAAGCGTCTGGATGCTTCTATGTAGCGTTGATCCTGCCTCAAATCCTCCAGGTCTGCTGTCACATCTCCGGTAATATCAATGTGAACATTGTTTATCTCTTCATAAGCTACCACTTCAATGTTGCCGATTTTTTGATCTTTCTGCCCAGGGTCAGTATAGGCTTTTTCCAGAAGAAGCCTCACAAGATCACCTAAAGGAAGCGCAAGCCGATCTGCGACCTCTTTATCGACTTCGATGTTCTCCCCCATGGTGGAGAACATAACCTCAAGATGGTTTTCTTCTATAATCGAACAGGCTGAACGGGTAAGCTTCTGAAAGGCTTGCTGCAAAGTTACCATACGAAGTTCTTTTAATATACTGCGAACATCATTGATTAGATGATAAGCCTTTGAAGACTCAATGGTCAGGGCATCGTTGCTTCCAAAACGCAGAACCGCCTCATCCTTTACCGAATCATAGATTGCACTGACATTCTGAATAAGACCGATGATCTGGTCCAATCGCTCCAGCGGGATCTTCACATACTGATCAACTGTTGAGGTATTGCGGACCTTTTGCATACGGATGGCTTTTATTATCTCGGAGGCATCCACTTTCTTTTCTCTTAAGACAATTTCGCCGAACTTCATTTTTCCATAGACACTGGATTGCTTCTTTAAAATTTCATCAACCTCGGAGCGCTCCATAGCCCCCTCCTGTACCAGAATCTCTCCGATCCGTGACTCTCTTTCCATGGGTTGGCGTATTTCCATAAGAATATCATCTTTATTCTTTTTAATGCTTAGGATATGTCTCTCCACCTCACCCTGCAAACTGCTATCAGCCATATCATGTGTATTGGCACAAAGCTTTTTAATAAAGCTGACCGAATCCAGAATCATGTTTATAATGTTTCTGGTTATAATGGGACAATACTTTCTGATAGCCTCCAGCAGTTCCTCGGTGGCTATGGCAATTTTAGTACTTGTTGCATCATTTAAAAGGCCTGTCAGACCTCTGATAGTATGGAAGCTACAATAGATAGAATTGAGGAAATCCCTGTTTCCCGGATCCATTTCAAGATTAACCAGCTCCAACTCTATATCCTCAAGAATTTCTCTGATTTCAATCAGGAAATCCTCCATGTAGCTTTTGCTGATTTCTGAAAGCCCGGGCACAGTTGAAGCAATTTCCTTATCATCCTTAATATCCATGTCACATGCCTCCGTATTAAATAAACTCAATAAAAACAGTATTCGCCAAGTCCATTCCTATTTTGGTTAATCTTATCATAGTACCGTCACGTTCAACAAGTTTTTGGGATAAGAGTTTTGCAAGTTCCTTATGATATTTTTTCTCCATATCCATACCAAATTCCTTTGATATTAGAGCCAAATCAATACCTTTATTAAGGCGGAGTCCCAATATTATTCTTTCTGCCATACCGTCTTCCACCGAAAGTGTCGTATCCTCCGAAAGTATGAGGGACTCCTTTTTGACCCCTTCAATATACTTTAATACATCCGGTGTGTTGGCATATCGTCTGTTTTGATAAAAAGAGTGAGCGCCCCCACCAATTCCGATATACTCCCCCCTCTCCCAGTAATTCATATTATGTTTACACCGGTATTGAGGTTTCGCAAAATTGGATATTTCGTATTGGTCAAAGCCTGCCCCATGAAACTCATTAATGGCGTAATGATACATCTGTCGATCCATTTCATCCTCTACCTCATGAAGCGTCCCTTCTTTAGCCATTCGGCCAAAAACAGTCTCCTCCTCAATTTTTAAGCTGTAGCATGAAATGTGCGTCAAATTAATTGCCAGTACCTGGGCTATCGTTTCACGCCATTCCTCAAAGCTTTGACCCGGTATTCCAAAGATTATATCGGCATTTATGTTCTCAAACCCATGTGTTTGTGCGAGGTTTACGGCTTCTTTAAAGTCATGGAAGGTATGGATACGGCCAAGCTTCTTGAGAAGCCTGTCCTGGCAGGCCTGAAGCCCGAGGCTGAGTCTGTTTATCCCTGCAGAACGGTAGGCTGCAAGCTTCTCAGACGTCAAGGTACCCGGATTGGATTCCACGGTGCTTTCGCAATCCTTATTGGTATTATAATAGCTACGAACTGTATCGAGTATTCTTGCTATATCGGCATACGGAATAAGCGAAGGTGTTCCACCACCGATGAAAATGGATTTGATTCTTTCTTGTCTGAAAGCCCCGGCTTTTATGACCAGCTCATGCACCACAGCGTCGGTATAAGCTTCCCAGTACTCTTCCATGCCGGAATAGGACGGGAAGTCGCAATAGTAGCATTTCTGTTTACAGAAGGGGATATGAATATATAGTCCAAGCTCCTTTTGACTCATTGGTACTGCCTTTCGTAAAAAAACAGGCGAGCATCAAAGCCCGCCCAATTTCTTAAGTATCCAGTTTCAATACACTCATGAAGGCTTCCTGCGGCACTTCCACATTTCCTACCTGGCGCATGCGCTTCTTACCTTCCTTTTGCTTTTCAAGCAGCTTCCTTTTACGGCTTATATCGCCACCGTAACATTTGGCCAGAACGTCTTTACGGAAGGCTTTAACAGTCTCCCGAGCGATAATCTTATTGCCGATGCAAGCTTGAATAGGGATTTCAAACATTTGCCTCGGAATGGTATCCTTGAGCTTTTCAGCCATACGACGGCCTCTTGGATAGGCCTTATCGGTATGCACGATAAAAGAGAGGGCATCTACAATTTCGTTATTCATTTTAATATCAAGCTTAACCAGATTGGATTCCTTATAGCCTTTGAGCTCATAATCCAGTGAAGCATATCCCTTGGTTCGTGACTTTAAGGCATCAAAGAAATCATAGATGATTTCATTCAAGGGCATTTCATAATGCAGAATGGCCCGGGTGGCCTCCATATACTCCATACCCTCATAGGTACCCCGTCTTTCTTGACAGAGCTCCATAATGTTGCCTACATACTCGGTAGGGGTCATGATACTGGCCTTAACAATGGGCTCTTCCATATATTCAATAAGTGTAGAGTCGGGCATATTGGTAGGATTGTCCAACTCGATCATCTCACCATTAGTTTTATAAATTTTATAAACAACACTGGGCGCGGTGGTGATGATATCAAGGTTATACTCGCGCTCCAGACGCTCCTGAATAATTTCCATATGGAGCAGCCCCAAAAAGCCGCATCTAAAACCAAAGCCCAGAGCAACGGAGGACTCAGGCTCGAACATCAATGAAGCATCATTTAGTTGAAGCTTTTCAAGAGAATCCCGAAGATCTCCGTATTTGGAGCCGTCAACGGGATAAATCCCGCAAAATACCATGGGGACTGCCTTTTTATATCCCGGCAGGACTTCCTTTGCCGGGTTATCAGCTTTAGTGATGGTATCACCCACCCGGCAATCTCTGACATTTTTAATACTGCCGCAGATAAAACCCACTTCTCCCGATAGAAGACAATCGCTGGGTATGAGTCCGCCCGGCCTGAGGTAGCCTATTTCAGTTACCAGGAACTCTTTTCCAGTATGCATCATGCGTATGATCTCGCCCAGCCTTACAGTGCCTTCCATGACACGGGCATAGGCTACAACACCTTTATAGGCATCATAATAGGAATCAAAAACCAAGGCGCGCAGTGGAGCGTCTTCATCGCCTTTAGGCGGTGGAATAACCTCGACTATTTTCTGTAAAACACTTTCAATGTTAATACCACTTTTTGCCGATACCTTTGGTGCTCCTTGAGCTTCTATCCCTATAACATCCTCAATTTCCTGAATCACCTCGTCGGGTCTGGCGCTGGGAAGATCAATTTTGTTGATGACCGGCATAATTTCAAGATTATGCTCCAAAGCTAAATAAACATTGGCCAGAGTTTGCGCCTCAATGCCCTGTGAAGCGTCAACCACCAGTACAGCCCCCTCACAGGCGGCAATACTGCGGGAAACTTCATAATTAAAGTCCACATGTCCGGGGGTATCGATGAGATTAAGGATATACTCCACACCATCATCAGCCTTATATACCATTCTTACAGCCTGTGCCTTGATGGTTATGCCGCGTTCCCGCTCAATATCCATATTGTCAAGAACCTGCTCCTCCATCTCACGCTGGGTGAGCGCACCGGTTTTCTCAAGTAACCTGTCAGCCAGTGTCGACTTTCCATGATCGATATGTGCGATTATACAGAAATTGCGAATCTTCTTCTGTCTTTCATTCCCCATATATTAATAACTCCATTAAAAGCTATAATCTTATGCATCCATAATGATGCCTAATCAGTGATTAATTATACCATAGGCCTTTCTTCGACACAATTAGTATCTGATGCCTTAGTTCCTGAGCCCTTATCCCTACGTTTTTATTCATTCTTATTTTAGACTGAAAGTAATGACGCCATTTTTATCTTCTTTAAACTGTATGGCATAGGTAGTGTTGCTCAGAGTTTCCTTCAGACTGATGACATTGTTCTTTATCCCCAGGATTTCAAATTTGTATTGTCCCAGATCCACATCCTTTTCCTTGATGACTCCCGCTTCGTAGAGGATGTTAATGGCACTGGGGTCTGAAAAATTTACATCGATAGCGTAGGGAATTTCATTATAGGTGTCAATATAGATGAGATGGCTGTTGGTCAGCCATTGGAACTCAGTAAGGGTGGAAGCATAGATATAACGGTCCTGTATGGTGTGATCAAGCGTTCTGACAATAAAATGCTGATCCATGCTGTATACCCACTCAAAGACAGCGCTGAGCTTACCATCCGGGGATACCACTGCCTCGTTGCTAAATAACTCCTCAATCTCAAAATAACGATTCAAATCATTCAGCATGGCATCAATGGCCATATCACGGTCGATAAACCGGACATCATAGCGTGGATTTGAGGTGATATGATCAAATAAAGCACCTTGATAATTACTGTAAACCTCAATTGTTTTTTCGTCAAAGTCAATGATACTGATACCCTTTAATGAACTGGCATAGTAGCCTCCTCCATTAATGAAGCCGCTATTTTCAAAAAAGGTTCCAGTAGAATCAATGACAGAAAGAGACTCCTCTAAAGAGGTATAGTCTTCCGAATTGAGAACTTCAATGATTCGGCTTAAAATCTTCTGATCATATTCAGCATCGGGCGCGATCATGAATACGGCAAATTCAGCTTTCTGATTTCCATGAAATAAAAGATAATAGTTCTGGCTCCGATAGAGCAAAATATCCTCTGTTTCCCATCCGGTTGACCCCAGGACTTTTTTAATAGCCTCAAAACTATCCCCTAGTGTAACGCCGCCAATGATCTCATCTTTAAAACGCCCATTTATAATAAAGGCATTTCGTGTTGCAACGATCCCATTGGTATGATCTTCAATCCCATGAGGGTTGGAATCATCCACGAGCCCTTGGAGTCTCGGATTTAAACCATATTGATCCAAATCAGAAATTGTTGTGCCTTGGCCCAAAGTATCTTCCCGGTTAACCTCCACAGAAGTTTGGGGAGACTGGTCTTTGGGTGTAGTTGTAGGAGTGGCCGAGGGGGTGTTGTTGTTTTCTCCGGTAGGAGATGCGGTTGCATCAATATCGTCATCTTTATCGTCATCATCAGAGTTGATGATTTCTTTATTATCTTCTGGCTCAAGCCGGTCACATGATGAAAATGCAGCCATGGAAAACAACAGCAAAAATATGATTAAAAGTCTTAAAACCGTTTTCATTCCAATTAACCATCCTATCGAGCATATTCTGGCGCATCTGGTCGACTAACCAGAAATATGCACCCTTTCGTGCATATTCTGGTGCATCTGGACGACTAAACCAGAAATATGCACCTATTGGTAATATTTTTCAAATTCCTTCTTCTTATACTAATCTAAATTAAAGTCACATGCAAGAGGAAGGTTCTTCATACACATAAACCATGACATTTTGTCCTTTGGTGTATATCATGACTCCTGAAAAAATAATTTATGCCGTTGGGCTATCTCTGTTCGCAGGAATCTCTACCGGGGTAGGTGGATTACTGGTGCTGCTATTCCGGAAAACAAATATGAAGCTTCTGTCCGTCATGCTGGGCTTTTCAGCCGGTATCATGATTTATATTTCCTTTATTGAAATCTACCAGGAAGCTCAGACGAGTCTCTGTCATATTCATGGCTTAAAAAACGGTAGAATGCTCACCGTTCTGGCCTTCTTTTTTGGCGTCACTTTAATGGCCCTCATCAATGAGTTTATTCCCGAGCCGGATCAGCCGCACCGCTCACGTAAAATTGAAGATGCTTACCGCCCGACTCCGGGCCATCCATCAAATCGGCTCTTTAAAACGGGAATATTTACGGCATTGGCTGTGACCATTCACAACTTTCCCGAGGGCATTGCGACCTTTATTTCAGGAGTCAAGAGCCCTGTTTTAGGAGTTTCCATTGCGCTTGCCATAGCCATCCATAATATTCCTGAAGGCATCGCCATATCCATCCCCATCTACTATGCCACTAAAAGCAAAAAGAAAGCTTTTTTTGCGTCGCTTCTCTCAGGGTTGTCCGAACCATTGGGTGCTATTCTTACCCTGTTGATACTGGGACCTCTTATCACCGACACCGTGTTCGGCCTTATCTTCGGAGCGGTCGCCGGTATCATGGTTTATATCTCCCTGGATGAGCTCTTACCCTCTGCCAGGGAATATGGGGAACACAACCTTTCCATTCTGGGATTGATGCTAGGCATGGCGGTTATGGCTTTTAGTGTTATTCTCATTTTCTAGAATTCGCAGAGGGGCGAAAAAGCTCCCGCAAGATTATTTTACGGGAGCTTCAAGATAAGATTAAATCAATAAAGGTTTATAGAATTCATGAAACTTCAAATCGGGGGTCATTTACCATTTGTCTTTAACCATTCGTCAAATTGTTTCTGCATTTCAGCAATAACGGTATCGACACCTGCAGCCTTAAGCTCAGCTTCCATCTTCTTGATGGTCGGATCAGGATCAACGGAACCTGTGAATAACTGCTTGTAGTAGGTCTGAACAGCACTCTTGCAGGCTGCGATTTCATTGGCAACATTGGTGGAATCAAATACAAATCCGAGGTTGTTCAACGGAAGACCGGCTTTATTGTATTCAGACCATAATTGAGCCTTGTTGGGGTCTTCGCCTGCCATGAGATAATCCTTGAAATTGTCGCCGAATCTCCAACCGCCGGAGGAAACATATCCGCTGTTGGGAATGATTTCGATTCTGTTTTCGCCGATAAACTTCCAGTCCTTGTTTTCTACGCCGTAGTTCATTAAGTTTTTAAGTACGGGGTCGGTATAGAGCATTTCGATGAACTGGAAAGCTCTTTCAGGGTTCTTGGAGCCTGCTGGGATAGCCAGCATGGCACCGTCAGCCTCACGGTTTGACATGACGATAGGTGTGATAAAGATTTCTTCCCACTCAACTTTGGTCTGAGCGGACATTTCAACAGCCTTACCTGGCTTCATGGGAGCAACGAATGCAAAATACTTACCTGTGCTCATTTCTGCACTGAAATTGTCCTGAGTGGCGGCATCGGGATGGATGTACTTCTTATTAAAATATTCACGCATTTTCTTATACTGAGCGATAGACTCAGGAGCTAAGAACTGATTGATAATCTTGGTATCGCGATTGTCGTTGTAAAGGGCACCTGGAACGTCATCATCACTGAAGGTATTCCAGTCAAGGAGATGCCAGGGAGCATCCATTTGAACGGCCAGAAGCGGAGTAATACCGGGCTCTTCCTTAAGTACGCGGTCAAAGTAGGGTTCCAGATCTTCAAGTGACTTAATGCTCTTAAGATCAATGCCAAATTTCTCAACAAGATCCTTCTTTAAGAGGAAGCCCCAGTTATGAGCCTGTTCCTTGTTGCAGGGGAGGGCATAGTTCTTTCCGTTGATCTGAGTGGCATTGAGGAAGTCCTCACCTGTAACGGATGCAATACCGGGGTACTTGGCAAGGAAATCATTAAGTTCTCTGAAGTATCCGTTGGCAGCATTCATTCTGTAATTGGCAGCCCAGTTGGAGGTAAATACGATATCAATGGGGTCGCCAGCAGCCAGCATCGGGTTGATTTTCGGGGTATAGGTATCGCCCCATCCGAAGCACTCATATTCCAGGGTGATGTTGAGCTTATCCTTGAGATACTCATTGACAGCATTCTCAATGTGGGTCATATCCTGACTGTCGCCAACGCAGTACATGGTGAGCTTAACATTTTCTTTTGGTACAGTAGATACGGGCTCAGGCGTTGCGGTACTGCTTGGAGTTGCACTTTGGGAAGGTGTGGGAGTTGTGCTGGAAGCCGGTGTTACAGTCTTGCCGCAGCCCGCAAGCATAAAGGCTACGCAAAGCACAACAACAAAGACCTTGGTGAATAGATTTCTTTTCAGTTTCATTGACATATCCTCCTTGTTTGATTTTTATATGATCCGGATTTCCGGTATCATCCCTTGACAGCACCAATGGTGAGACCCTTGATAAAGTATTTCTGGAAAAAACCATAGGCAAAAACAATGGGTCCGATGGACAGCACGGCTATAACCATTCGGGCACTTTCACCCGGAAGGTCGGACAGAACCTTCCCTAACTCAGCGAAGTTAGCGCTGCCGCTAGTTAAGAACTGAATATCTGAAAGTGTTTGATACATGACATATTGAATGTTGTAAAGCTTTCTTTCTGTCAGGAATACCAATGGAAGATACCAGTCATTCCAGTAACCCAAACAACTTAAAAGACCAATGGTGGCAAGTCCTGGTTTTAAAAGCGGCAGGACTATGGAGAAGAAGGTTCTGAATTCACCCGCTCCATCAATCTTGGCCGATTCCATCAGGGATTCGGGGACAGTCGTTTTTATGAAAGTCCGCATGATCATGACATACCAGGCGTTCATGAGGTAGGGCACTATGAGAATCCAAATGGTGCCTCGGATTCTGATGAGCTGCGAATAAACCATAAACCAGGGAACCAGACCACCTCCAAAGATCATGGTAAAGAAAGCGAAAAATGCGAACTGGTTTTTGTACCTGAAATTACTTCTGGACAGCGGATAGGCATAAAGGGTGATAACCGCCACACTCATACAGGTACCAAGTATGGCCACGAGAATCGAAATGCCATAGGCATTCACAATGGCCTCACCTGCACTTAAGACAAACTCATAGGCCTTAAGGCTGAACTTTTGCGGAATCAGATTATAGCCGTTTAACAATATTTCATTTTCATCGGTAAAGGAAATGGCTACGACCAGAAGGATGGGGAGCAGGCACACCAGAGACAGAAGAACATAAAAAATATTAAGGATAATATTGGATACTGCTGATATTTCATTAATTGATCTATACTTTCTACTCATCTCATCCCCCCCTTTAAAACAGCGCTTTTTCAGGGTCTATTTTACGGACAATAAGATTGGCCGAGAAAACAGTGATGCACCCTAAAACAGCCTGATACAGACCAGCAGCCGAAGACATCCCAACATTATTGGAGTTTCTGAGAGCCCTGAACACATAGGTATCGATAACATCTGTGACAGAATACAAGGTCCCCATGTTCTTTGGCACGTTGTAGAATAGGCCAAAGTCTGCATTAAAGATTCTGCCCACGGCTAAAAGCGTCAGGATGACCATGAGCGGTTTTAAGAGAGGAAGGGTGATATGGCGGATACTTTGCCATTTGGTCGCCCCATCGAGAGCTGCCGCTTCAAAGTACTCTCCGTCTATGCTGACTATAGCAGCCAGATACACCACAATGTTATAGCCGGTATACTTCCAAAGCTGGAAGAAGATAATGATGAAAGGCCAATACTTTGGTTCAAAATACCAGTTTGCAGCCTCCAGCCCCAAGGGTACCAATATGCTTCGATTAATAAAACCGTTTTCAAAACTAAAGAATGAATAGGCTAGGTAGCTGACAACAATCCAGCTTAAAAAATAGGGTAAAAAAATGATGCTCTGGTAAAGCTTTTTCATAAACTTATTTCTTAACTCATTCAGCCCTATGGCCAGCATTACGGGAACAATGAGCCCCAAGATAATAAAGACAAGATTATATACGATAGTATTGCGTGTCACGGTAAATGCATTGGGAGTTTTAAAGAAGAATTCAAAGTTTTTAAAGCCGACAAACTCGCTGGTTAAGATACTTTTTATGAAATTTTCATTAAAGCGGTATTTTTGAAAGGCCATTACAACACCAAACATGGGTAAGTAGTTATTAATGAGCAGTACCAATGCTCCGGGCAGGAGCATCAGGAAATAAGGTACTTCGTTCCTTAATCTTCGTTTCATAGCATCCTCACCTTTATAATATCTCTCTGTTTATATAAACTCCTTTAATTTAATCTTAGATTTTATGAACGCGCGTTTAAATAGAACCAATTGCACTATAGTTTTCAGTATTGTTCATTTTTAGTTTTGGCTAGCGCAATTTTGTGCAACAAAAAAATACACCGCAAATTGCGATGTACTTGTCATGGAGCTTTTAACTTTTATCCGTGATTCTGTGAATCCTTGTATTCGGTAGGTGTAAGGCCCACGTATTTTTTAAACAGCCTTGAAAAATAATGGGCATCTGAGATTCCGATAGCATCGGCAATCTCATAGGTTTTATAGCGCACATCCTTTAAGAGTTCCTTGGCGCGATTGATTCGAATTTCATTAAGATAATCAACAAAATTTTTATTGAGCTCCTTTTTAAACATTCTGCTTAAGTAATAGGTACTGACATAGAGGGTTTCAGCTACGTCATTCAATGTTACCGGCTCGCTGTAATGCTTCTCAAGATATTCTGCAGCATTTTTCACAAGAAGCTTCATGTTTTTGTTATTATAGACATTAACGTTCTCCGCGGCTTTTCGTGCTGCCTCCTTGAGGATGTCATTAAGGTCCATTATATTGTCACAGCTCTCAATCATAGGGTAAAGGCTCGTCAGGCTTAAGCCTTTTTCCTCTGAATTTTCATTTGACAGGGAGCTTCTAATGCTATTAATGGAAGAAAGGGTGCCTAAATAAAAGCTCTTGATATAAGCCTTATCATCGGCCTTCAGCTCCCGAATATAGCTTCTGATGGATTCTACGGTTTGCTCAACCGTTTCCCGGTCTCCGGCCTTGATATGATCCAACAGCTGCTTTTGATGCTGTTCCAGTAAAGTATGATCCTTAACCTTAAAAAACGTATTTAAATCACTATAGAAGATGATGGTATTTCCGCCAAGGTAAAAACGATGTTCCAGAGCACTTTTGCATTCCCTGAATTTCAATGGAAGATCCTTATAGCCTTGCCCCTGTGTGCTAATGGCAATGGAAACGGTGAAGTTGAAGCAGTTCTCAATCATTTCCTGGATATAAGTCAGCTTTTCGTGAAGTTTATCAAGCTTCAGCCCCTCCTGGGTCAAGGGGTTGGCTACAAATAGCAGCCATCTGTTATTTAATGCAGTGGAGATAAACGCAAATTCATCAGCCAGTACCTCCTCCAGCGTACTCACGATACCAAACTGATAGAGCTGCAGGGTATAGCCATCCTTTTCACCGCTGCTCTCATTATCAATAATACCCATGATAAATTGATCGATGGAAAGGTTAAGACGTTCCATTTGAGTTTCGATATCCGCATCATTCATGTATATGCCATAGATAAGATTATAGAGGAGTTTCTCCTTCAGAAGGGGTATATTTTTTTCGTATAGCGTCTTATACTGATTGAGCTCCTCCCCTCTTTTTTTCTCGCATTCAAGTGCACCGACCGTCCGCTTGATAACACCTGTGAGCTCTTCAATTTTCGTGGGCTTTAAGATAAAGTCAAAGGCTCCAAGCTTAACAGCCTCCTGAGCATAGTTAAAATCCCTGTAGCCCGTCAGAATGATAACCTTGCTTTTGGGTATGATTTCTTTAACCTGTCGGATCATGGAAAAACCGTCGGCCTTGGGCATACGAATATCGGTCAGAATAATATCGGGTTTGAGGCTTTTTATGAGCTCCTCTCCTGAAAGGCCATCCGAGGCCTCACCACAGATTTCGCAATCCAACTGACTCCAATTGATGATATTAATTAAGCCTTTTCTGATAATGGGCTCGTCGTCGATAATCAGGACCTTATACAGACTAAACACCTCCTGTGAATGGGCTGCTTTTTACGTCTAGGGGTATCGATACGAGTACCTTGGTATAGACATTCTTCTTACTTTCGATTATGAGGCCATATTGCTCTCCATAAAAAAGCTTGATCCTCCGGTTCACATTATCTAAACCGATACTGGTTCCTTTTTTGGTGTTGAGCCTTTTAAAATAAGCTTCATTATCCATTGCCAGGTTCTCGTTGATAATTTCAAGTTCTTCTTCATCAATGCCTTCTCCGTCATCCTCAACCATGATACCGAGCACCCTGTTATTAATGGACGCGGAAAGGGTAATCACACCCTTTGCCCTATCCTTCTCGATACCGTGGTAGATGGCATTCTCGATTAAAGGCTGAATAAGAAGACGAGGGATTTTCACCTCCAGAACAGCCGGGTCTATATGCTTAACCAATTCGATTCTGTCCTCGAAGCGCTTTTTAATAATAAGCGAATAGTTGTCTATGTAATGGAGCTCTTCTTGGAAGGTTATAAGCTTGTCATCCCTTCCTATAGTGGCTTCCATAAGAGATGAAAGGGATGTGACCATTTCACTGATTTCTGGAACATTATTCAAGTGGGACATCCAGTTGATGGATTCCAGGGTATTAAACAAAAAATGAGGGTTGATCTGTGCCTGCAAAGCCTTTATTTCAGCCTCTTTTCTGGTGAGCTGCTCCTGATAAACCCAGTTTGAAAGAGTATTCATCTCCTTCACCATACGATTAAAAGCCTCTCCCAGATAACCGATTTCATCCTTTCGGTTGAGGGTGATCTGGACATTGTGGTCCCCCTTTTGTACCTTCTCCATACCGGTCATAAGCTTTTTAAAGGGTCTTATAAAGTCCGAGGTCATGAGTAAGCTGATGGTTGATAAGACAAAAACAATGATCAATGAGGTCCCTATTGTCTTTTTCTTCAAACTTTCAATGTCCTTGTACAGGCTGCCCAAGGAAACAAAGGAAACAATCTTCCATTCCGGTCTCTCATCCATGACGAGATAAGAAATAATATTTTCTTTTGAGTCATCCAGGAACCAGCCCTTGGAGCTTTTGATGCTGGGAAGGATTTGAGTAATGTCCTCTCTGTGCTTGCTGTCTCTTTCAACCACTACTTCATTTAAAGAAGATAAAATCATAATATTCCGGGTATCCTCGTTAACCAAATCCTTAAAAGCAGTATCCAGGTATTCCTTTCGAAGCAAAACCACAAGTAAACCCATTTCTTTATAATCATTTACATTATAGGCCATTCTGGCCATAAACAGATTTTTTACCCTTCCATCCTCCAAATCCAGGTAGAAGATAGGAGAACCGCTCTTTTTTCTTGCTTCTGCCAGTATTTCAATATAGAGCTGGCTACCATTGGGCACTATTTGCTTGATACTTGCAACCCTGTTATTTTTATCGGCAGGATAATAATTCCCCTGAGCTGTAATGAGGGCGGCCGATTGTACCTCATCCCGCGTAAATATTGTTTTTTTCAGATGATTTTCAACCACAAAGGTCTCTTCATAGACCTGTAGAGGATTTGAAGAGGTGCTGTATTCACTCATATTCATGAGCAAGTTACTATCAGGTAAAAGATCCTGAGAAATGAGATTTAAATTCTGAACATAATCCTTAACACGATACTCTACCAGTTTTAAGATGTCCTGAGTATACTGGGTGGATTTCTTGGTCAAGGTCTCCTCAGAATTGCGGTAATTGACATAGCTTAAGACCACCAGCGAGGTAATCATGATAACATTCAGAACAAGCATAAGCTTGTAGCGGATGGGTAGGTTTTGATAAAACTTGATCAATGAAAAATATACTTTATGAAACAGTTTATTTATTTGATTACTCATACAGTTTATGTACCTCATGTAAAGGGTAATGCATGATGTATGATATTCAGTGTTCCTGGCCGCTTAGGGCACGATTCCATAGTTCTGCAGGCATCATCTTGTTTTCAAGAATATAAGGAAATTCCTTAACGATAATATTTTCCCATGCCGTACGGGGAAGATAACTGTCCGGAGGTCCTATGAGCTGCTTGGTTGTTTTTGTCAGATTGAATCCTTTTTTAGCCAGCTTGTTATATTTCACATTGATTTTATTAATGTCCACATTGCTAAGCATACCGGTTCTTTCGGCTAACAAGGTTGCCGTTTTCTTTGAGGTAAGGTATTTCATTAATTTTAAAGAGGCTTCTTTTTGAACCGGCTCTTCCCAAGCCTTTTTGCTCATATAAAAGGCACCACAGCCCAAGCCAAAAATCATACGGGTTTCAGGCTCTTTCTCCGCAACCATTTCAGGAAAAAGAACAAAGTCTACATTCTCATCCTTCAAGGCGGATACAAACCAGGAGCCCTGAACAATCATGGCTGCCTTTTTATTGATAAAAAGATCATTTCGTTCAACACTGGTCATAGTAAAAAGATCCTCGGGGAATGCTCCTAACTCATAAAGCTCACGCATGATATCCATAGCTTCTATGTAGCAGGGGTGAATGCTTCCATCCTGGATTGGATTTTCAATGGCTTCCTTGCCCCCCAGCATCATGGCAATGTTCTGATATAGATAGGTTCCTTCGGCTTTACAGTTAAAAGCGATGGGTACAATACCGTTTTCACTGAAAACGGAAACTACTGTTTTTAGTTCCTCATAATTGCTAGGGATCTTTAACCCCAATTTTTGGAACAAGTCGGTATTGACAAATAAACCCTCAAAAATCAACTCCAAGGGCAACCCATAAATCTTATCGTCAAAGGTAGTATGATACCACATCTTCGGGTCAAAGCTTTTTTCCCAAATCGGGTCTTGGTTCAACACATCAGTGATATCCGCTACTTTTCCGGCCGCAACAAGGGTCTTGATATCGGACCCGGGCCAGAGCCCAAAGACATCCGGATCATTGCCTGATGCAAAATTAGTCTTGAGTTGAATTAGAAAATCATCACCGAAAAGCGATTCATTGGATATTTCTATACCAGGATTTTCGATAGAAAAAGAATTAAAAATCATTTGAAGGGTTTCAGATTTTGGGTCGCTCCCACCCCAGCTGTTCATAAATCTAAGCTTGACAGGCTGTTCTGGGGGAGGCTCCTGATCAACAGGCATAAAAAGATTTGGACTATTGCATCCACCTAACAACAACGGAAGAATTAAGAGTACGATCAATCTCTTGATATGCATCCTTATCATAGGGATACCTCATTTGGGATTGTTTGTATCACCATTATATTAAATAAAACTATGTAATTCAAATTTTTTCTACATGAACGTATAAAGGGATGCTGATATTGAGAACAGCATCCCCTTTATACATTATTTTTCTTATTCTTTTTCAAAGCTTGCGCATTCGGTATCAGCCTCAGCTTGTGCAGTGGATTGTACGTTTCTGGCTACATTGATTTTTTCAAGACTGCACATGGGCTCGCTTTTTGCATGATATCGGCATTCGGATACTGAACAGCCTATTGATCTATTGGCTTTCATTATATTCACCTCCCCAGGTTCTTATTATCTGTTGAGGAGGCTTATCGTATGCTATGAGGAAAATCCTATAATGCTATTTAATTCCAATATCACGTCTGAAATGCGCATCTTTAAAGTGGATTCCGGATATTGCCATGTAAGCTTTTTCCCGGGCTCTATCTATATCTTCTGCCATGGCAGTGATTCCCAAAACTCGGCCTCCGTTGGTAAAGAATCCTGTTCCTTCTTTTTTTGTGCCCGCGTGAAAAACGATAACGTCCGGTTTGTTTTCAGCAGTCTCAAGTCCTTGAATCTCGTAGCCTTTGGCATAATTTTCAGGATATCCACCCGAAGCCATGACGACGCAAACAGCTGCATTTTGCTTCCATGACATTTTTATTTTATCCAATTTTTCATCAATAATGGCGTCAAAAATTTCAACCAGATCGTTTTCAAGACGCGGCAGGACAACCTGTGTCTCAGGATCGCCAAAACGTGCATTGTATTCCAAAACCTTAGGACCTTGGGGCGTCAGCATGAGGCCGAAAAACAGAATTCCTTTAAAGGGCCTTCCTTCGAGATTCATAGCCTCCATTGTGGGAATGAAAATACTCTCCATACATTCGCTTTGCAGTTTCTCAGTATACACACGGCTGGGTGAGAAAGTTCCCATTCCCCCTGTATTAAGCCCCCTGTCACCGTCAAAGGCCCGTTTATGGTCTTGGGAGCTTACCATGGGAATAAGAGTCTTCCCATCAGTAAAAGCTAGAACAGAAACCTCCGGACCAGTCATAAATTCTTCTATGACTACTCTTTGGCCAGCAGAACCGAATTTCTTATCCTCCATAATGGAGGATATGGCCGACAGTGCCTCATCAACCGTGGTGCAGATAAGAACTCCTTTTCCGAGAGCCAAGCCGTCAGCTTTCACAACCAAGGGAAATTGAGCCCCTTCGACATACGCTTTGGCCTTGATGCTGTCATCAAAGGTTTCATAGGCCGCAGAAGGAATCTTGTATTTCTTCATAAGGTCCTTTGAAAAAACCTTGCTGGCTTCCAGAATAGCCGCATTCTTTCTTGGACCAAAGGCACGAAGTCCGGCCTCCTCCAGGGCATCCACCATGCCCGCTGCCAGAGGATCATCGGGAGCAACCACCACCATGTCCATTTTTTGCTCTTTGGCAAAATTGACCATACCCTTGATATCATGAACACCAATAGGGACGCACTCTGCTATTTCAGAAATACCACCGTTTCCAGGCGCGCAATAGAGCTTTTTAACCCGGGGGCTCTGCTTAAGCTTCCATAAAATCGCGTGTTCTCTTCCCCCGCTGCCTACAACCAGAATTTTCATAGTTTCACCTCACTAAGCAACCTTATGTACAATGTTCACCCCGTAAGATTCTGACATGCCTGCCTTCAATTTTAAGTCTTCCTTCACTGAACAGCCGAATGGCCTCGGGTAGGAGCTCCCATTCAGCCAGTTCCATAACCCTTCTTTGCAGGATTTCCGGGGTATCTCCCTCTATAATCTCAACTGCCTTCTGAAAAATAATAGGGCCTGAATCATATTCAGGCTCAACAAAATGGACGGTGGCTCCCGTTACCTTGACACCATATTCCAAGGCTTTGACATGGGGAATTATGCCGTAATAGCCCTGACCGCAAAAAGCAGGTATCAAAGAAGGATGTACATTAATAATGGCATTCTGATAGGTTTTCACAAATTTCTCACCCAACAGGCTTAAAAAGCCTGCCAGAACCACAAGCTCCACATTATAAGCTTTCATATGGGCTATCAGGGCTTCATCGTATGTTTCTATAGAATCAAAGTCCTTTTTTGAAATCACCGCGGTGGGTATGGCACTCTTTTGGGCACGCTCCAAGGCATGGACTCCCGGCTTGCTGCCCACCACCGTTACTATTTGACAATTTGGTAGCAGCCCATCCGCCATTCTGTCAAGTATGGCTTGAAGATTGGTTCCTCCGCCGGAAACCATAACCCCTATCCTTAACATATTTCAATTTTCTCCTCGCCCTTAACGACTTCACCTATGATATAAGCCTTTTCACCAAGCTTCTCAGCCTCAGCAACAACTTGTGATGCGATTTCTTGGGAAACAGCCAAAACCATGCCTATTCCCATATTAAAGGTATTATACATGTCTTGTTCAGGAACATGGCCCAATTCCTGCATAAGGTCAAATACGGAATGAATCCGCCAGGAGCCTTTGCGGATAACTAATTTCAGGCCATCGGGAATCATTCTGGGCAGGTTTTCAATAAACCCACCTCCGGTAACATGGGCGATTCCATTAATCTCAAACTTTTGCATCAGGGACAGGATGGATTTCACATAAATGCGGGTAGGCGTAAGAAGCTCTTCTCCAATACTCTTACCCAGCTTTTCATTAAAACGGCCGAGATTTTCTGCGTTGATATTGAAGATTTTACGAACCAAGGAATAGCCATTGCTATGGATTCCCGAAGAGGCAAGCCCAATAAGCGCGTCTCCTGGCTTTATGCTTTTTCCATTTATGATCTTGTCCTTATCGACAATGCCTACTACAAAACCGGCCAGGTCATATTCATCAATAGGATAAAAGCCGGGCATTTCAGCTGTCTCACCACCAATAAGCGCACAGCCTGCCTGAATGCAACCCTCGGAAACGCCCTTGACGATTTGCTCAACCTTCTCAGGCACAAGCTTTCCAAGAGCTATATAGTCCAGAAAAAACAGGGGCTGCGCTCCACTGCAAACAACATCGTTGGCGCACATGGCTACACAGTCAATACCCACGGTATCATGCTTGTCCATAAGGAAAGCTATTTTAAGCTTAGTCCCTACACCATCTGTTCCTGAAACCAGCACAGGGTTTTCAATTTTCATGCCCGCAAGACTGAATAGGCCGCCAAAGCCCCCTATTTCAGTTAAAACCTCAGGTCTCATGGTTTTCTTTACATGTGATTTCATAAGGTCAACAGCCCTATAACCGGCGGTAACATCTACGCCTGCATCTTTATAAGTCGCCATACAAAAACCAACCTTTCCAATGATTTATGAGGATATCAGCATTTTTTCTCCATAGCAAACTTGTCGGCTTCCTTGGGAACTTCCATGGGATACTCCCCAGTAAAGCAGCCTGTGCAAAAGCTGTTAGGCGGGGCGCCTACGGGTGTTTTCAGAAGATCGGTGACGCTTAAGAAGCCAAGGCTGTCAGCGCCTATGCTCGATCGTATTTCTTCAATGGAAAGATTGGCCGCAATCAAATGTTCTTTTGAAGAAATATCAATTCCAAAATAACAAGGGTTTAAAACAGGAGGGGAACTGATCCGCATATGGACTTCTTTGGCTCCGGCATTTTTCAGCATCTGGACAATTTTCCCCGAGGTTGTCCCGCGGACTATGGAATCATCAATCAGTACGATTCTCTTTCCTTCGATCTCGCCGCGAAGGGCATTGAGCTTGATATTAACGCTCTGCTCTCTCAGCTTTTGCGTGGGCTGGATAAAGGTTCTGCCTACATAACGATTCTTGATGAGGGCCTCTCCATATGGAATACCTGATTGTCTTGAATAACCGATGGCAGCCGTTATTCCGGAATCAGGCACCCCTACAACGAGATCTGCTTCAACCGGATGTTCAATGGCCAAAAGCTTGCCGGCTTCAAGCCGGGATCGGTAGATAGATGCACCGTCAATAAAGCTGTCGGGTCTGGCAAAATAGATATGCTCAAAAATACAGAATTTATGGGGTTTTTTATAATCGGTTCTAATTGATCTTAAGATGCTTCCTTCAATAAAAATCATTTCTCCCGGTTCAACATCTCTGATAAACTTGGCTCCCACTGCATCAAAGGCACAGCTCTCAGAAGCTAAGATATAGGAGTTTTCCAGCTGTCCTATACTTAAGGGGCGCAGACCCCATGGATCACGTATACCGATAAGCCTTTTTTGAGTCAGAATAACAAGAGCGTAGGAGCCTTCAATGATGTCCATGGTTTTCTTTAGAACTTCCTCTAAATCCTTGCACTGAAGACCATAGCGAGAAATGAGATTGGCAATAACTTCAGAATCGGTGGAGGTTTGGAAAATGGCACCCTGGTTTTCAAGCTCATATCGAAGCTTTGAGGCATTGACCAGATTACCGTTATGAGCCAGAGCAATTCGGCCATCTTTATAATTAAAAATAAGAGGTTGGCAGTTTTCTATTGAATTACCCCCGGTTGTTGAGTAACGGGAATGTCCGATGGCGACTTTTCCATTAAGGCGATCAAGAACCTTTTCAGTGAAAACCTCCGGAACCAGGCCCACCCCTTTTTGCCCTACTATTTCACCATTGTCGTTTATAGCGACCCCGCAGCTTTCCTGGCCACGATGCTGCAGCGCATAAAGACCGAAATAAACCATCTGAGCCGTGTCAAAATGATCTTGGTTATAAATTCCAAAAACGCCACAGGCCTCATGAATTTTGTCATCATAGTCCTCAAAGTCCATAAAACTCTGGCTTTTGCTCTCGATCATATGTCACATTCCTTTCAGTTTTTCCTGGAGCTGAAGATCCTTCTTATCTACAGCTTCAGCCAGTTTACGCTTAAAGTCGTGCATCTGCTCTCTTAAGTGAGGATAAATCCCACCCATGATCTGTATGGCAAGTAAGGCCGCATTCTCGCCACCGTTGATGGCGACTGTAGCAACGGGTATACCCGACGGCATTTGTACTATTGATAAAAGAGAATCCAATCCATCAAGGGTTGAAGATAGTATCGGAAGGCCAATAACAGGCAAAACTGTATATGCGGCTAAGACTCCGGGAAGATGCGCAGCTTTTCCGGCTGCTGCGATAATGACATCGAATCCGTCTTTTTCAGCGTTTTTTGAAAGCTCTGCGGCTTTGTCAGGGGTTCTGTGGGCAGAACATACCTTAACAGAGGTTTCAACCTTGAATTCCTTGAGGAGCTTGAGACATCCTTCAATCACTGGAAAGTCTGAATCGCTGCCCATAAAGATGGCAACCTTAGGTTGTTTTGACATGGGGGTTTACCTCCAAACATCAATTGATAGAAAAGCAAAACGGGCTGGAACAAACCAACCCCTTATTCACAACTATCATTCATCTAAAATACTAAAGAAATGAGCGATTAAAGTCAATGTGAAACCTTCACCAAAAACTTGTTGACCATGAAGGCCGGATTGTACGAAAGTTTAGATTTCCGTAAGCCCTCAAGGCCCATATCTTCTTCACGGTTGATGTATTTCATATGACTCCATTCGTGAGCACAGAAGTCGCGATTAATGACCGTATAAATGCCATGAATCTGAGAATTTCCTTTTTCAATACGTATGGCAGCAGTTTCAGGGTTTAATTGTTCTCCAACCGTCAGTGCCTCAAAGCGCCCTGCAACCTTGATAAGTGCTCCTTTTAACGGCAGCTTGCTCCAATTGTCTAAAAGCTCATAGCAGGCCAATCGCTCACAATTATCGGGATGGACACATTCACTCTCATTCCTGTCACACCATTCGTCCAGTATTCTTCGACATTCTCCCAGATTAGTCTCGTTGACGGTTACATATTCATAATCTCCATATTGCCTCAAGAACTGACTGATGTGATTTCGCTTTCCGCTGTATTTTTTGCCTGCCAGATTAATGAGATCTGAGGCATGGTACATATAGTCAGAAGCAGAGTCCAGGAATTCAACCTTCAGCCTTTCACCATAGACCGAGCGGAGCTCGTCAAGACGTGCCTCTTCAACTCTTCCAAACTGAAGCGGAAAATCATGCTCCATAAAATAGGCCTCTATAATTCCCAACGCTCCCTTAAATTTGGCATCATCCCGCTTTCCATCTACCGGAATGGGACAAAAAGCAAAGGGAGAATAGATTCTCGATTGTGAAATGAGACAAAGATGATCCTCAGCAATGGTATAGCTAAGATTATAATCACACTTCCACATAAAAAGGTAAGGAAATGTAAGTTCTGATGCAATGGGTTTTACTGCGGCAAATATTCTGGAAAACAAAGCTTGGTCTTCCAAAGTAATGGGTTTAAAGCAATCCATAAAAGGATAAGTCCCCCTAGTTTCTATTTAATCTCCAAAGCTAACACCCATACTCCGGGCAATACTCACAAGCTCACCATCAACCGGTACAAGCTTTGATTTTCCGGCTACCTTGGATAATTCAACGGGAGCAAGCTCGTTATTGACAATGCCTGCCATTTTATTAAAGTTACCCTGAGCTACCATATTGACGGCCTCCACACCAAGACGTGTGGTCAGAAGTCTATCGTATGGCGAAGGTTCTCCTCCCCTTTGGAGATAGCCCAAAACTGTCACGCGCACCTCAAGACTTGTCAATTTCTCAAGCTCGGTGGCAATACGGCTTCCAATACCATTAAACTTTTGTTTATCAGCATCAGCTAATGTGCCGCTATTCACATTTGATGGTTCATCAAGCGGTTTACAGCCTTCAGCCACACAAATGATGCTAAAGCCCTTACCCGAATTCTTTCTTTCAAGGATGCTTCTTGCCACCTGATTAATGTTATAGGGTATCTCCGGTATAAGAATGATATCGGCACCCCCTGCGATCCCTGATTCCAAGGCTACCCATCCGGCACGTCTTCCCATGACTTCAAGGATCATAACACGGTGATGGGACTCGGCTGTGGAATGGAGCTTATCAAGAGCTTGAGTGGCAGTATTAACCGCCGTAAAAAAGCCAAAGGTAATGTCTGTCCCATCAATATCATTCTCAATGGTCTTGGGTACCACAATAATATTGGCACCTTTCTGAGATAGCTTATAGGCTATTTTGGTCGTATTGGTACCACCTATTACAATGAGCGCTTTAATATCATGCATACGAATATTGTCAACGATACGGTCACTCATATCCTTTTCCTGTTTATCACCATCAAGATCAGAAACGACACAAAAAGGATCAAAACTATTGGTTGTACCAAGTATAGTGCCTCCCTTATCCAGGAGTCCTGAAACATCATCCAGAGCAAGCTTCTTAAATCGGTTATATACTAAACCCATATAACCATCCTTAAAGCCGATGACCTCGTACCCATAAATATTGATTGCCGTTTTTACAATGGCTCTAATAACAGCATTGAGGCCCGGGCAGTCCCCGCCTCCAGTCATAACGCCTATCTTAATTCTTTGATTGTCCATCTTTTATTACCTTACTTTCTTCTGTTTCTAATATGTTTATTCCACTATGTTTTTCTACTCAAAGTTTACCCTCTAATTCCATACCTGAAAAGCCTTCCTGCCTCAGAGCTTCATAGAGGACAATTGCCACAGAATTTGAAAGATTCAACGAACGAATCGATTTGAGCATGGGAATACGCAAGCAGGCTTCATAATGTTCATGCAGAAGCGGTTCTGGAAGCCCTTTGGTTTCCTTTCCAAAAAGGATGAAGCTATTATCGGGATAGGTTATCTCATGATATGCTTTTTGCGCTTTTGTGGAACAAAAAAGAAAATGACCGCCTTTATTAACTGTAAAAAAATGCTCCAGACTGTCATAATAGGTTAAGTTAACAAGACTCCAGTAGTCCAGGCCGGCTCTTTTTAAGTAGCGATCTTCAATAGAAAACCCCAGAGGGCCCACCAAATGAAGTGCGGACCCCGTTGCAGCACAGGTCCGTGCAATGTTGCCAGTATTTTGAGGGATTTCCGGTTCCACCAATACGATATTTATCTTCACTGTATCACTTCTCTTCCAAAGCCACATCTAATTCCATTAAATTTCCTCCATCAAGCTCCAGCGGCACACATACTGTTTTCATGCTTGTTTGGGATATCATGAGCTTTTCACCCATTAAAAGAGAAGGCGGTGTAATCTCTATGCCAACTCCCCTACTTGCAAGCAGGGTTGCTGTGTTGCCCATGATCATGTTTGCCAGCTCGGATATAGCGCTTTTTGATATCTCATCAAACTCAACTACATGCATTCCACCCATCATAGCTGATGCCACAGACATTGCCGAACTCATTGAGAGAGAAATGATGACCTGCCCTCTTATTTTCCCGGTTAAACCGACTATAACCGCAATATTATCGCCTCGAAAGGGGGACTTTCTCAAATAAACACGCCCCAGAGTAGGCTTTTTGCCAGTCATCATCATGAGTACGGACTGACTAGCCTCTATAAAAGGATTTATGTACTCAACATTCATGGTCCATTCTCCTCATTTTACGGGTCTAGGCTTGTGGTGCGTTCCACGCACCTCTAAAGTGCAAGTATTATGGAAAATATTCTACCATAGAAACCAACGATATCACAAATAATTATTTGTAAATCCATTTCCATGGGCATTCCTGTTGATTTTAGTCAAAATTGAGATCTTTCTTTTGTCAAGAAAGCCTTTTATATTCAAGGATTCTTCTCAAGGCGTTCTTCTTGATTTTTACAGCTTTTTCAGGACAGAATTCATGACAACAGAAACAGCTTATACACTTATTATAGTCAATAATCATTCCTTTATCCTGGCTTCTTGTTATAGCCTTGGGCGGGCAAATTTCCATACATTTTCCGCAAAGCAGGCATTTCTCAGGCACTATTTGCGGTTGTGGACGAAACTTTTTTGCAATAAAATTGAGTATGATAGAGCGAGAAGTGGGCTTTATATGGTTAAGAGCCGGTACATCAAAGTCATCGGGCTTCACCGAGTCAATCTCAACCCCCACCACTTCAACCTGATCTTTTTGGAATAGCCCCCGCTTTTCTGCCATTCTTAAAACAGGCACAGCCTTATAATCCACACCAATAATCTGCAAGGCTGCATAATCACAGGCGAAAGCATCCTCTGACGCCAGAAGTACACCAAGGTATTTGGGAACTCCGGAACTGGGGCCCTCGCCTTCCATGGCTATAATACCATCAATCACATTAATTTGGGGCTTTGTGGCCAGATAAATGTCAATCAAGCTGTCTGCAAATTGGTCATACTCACTCATTCTTAAGTGGTAATCAGCCTTTTCCATCCCTGCGATGGAACCGAACATATTCTTTACCGCGCCGCTATAGACCATCATCCCATGGGTTTTAAGCTTGGCCGCATTGATAACTAAATCAGCATCAGCCAGCGGTTTTAGAATTTTTAATGTTTTTATGCATTTTGCCTCGTGATTTTCAATTTTCTCAACGCGGAGATCAAAATTAAGTTCAGCACCCGTTTCTGTTGCCACAGCCTCCATACCGGTTGTTGCATAGACCCGCTTTAATAAAGTGGTATTATACGGACCACCGGGACTTTCAACCAGGCTGGCTATCCCACCGGCTTTCTGAACCAGTGTAATAATTGCCTTTATAACAGTAGGATGGGTTGTAGTAGCTTCGTCAGGCTTTTTTGCCATTAAAAGATTAGGCTTTATGGCAACTCTCATGCCGGGCTTTATAATATTCTCAAGACCGCCCATTTGGTCAAAAATCTTCTCAAGGCTCTGGAGCACTCGATCAAATCTATAATTTTCCGCTGTATTAACGATTACTTTTTGCATGATAAACCAGCCTTTCCAATCGCATGCCTCACTTCTGGTTGTTATACTGACATCACCGGTTACCGAAATCAAAGATTTCGAACCCCTAAAGGCAGCGGGTACCGAGTCAGTGAAACTCGAGGCGGGGGAAAATCTCTATTCTCGTTATAGAAACTTTAGTGCCTACAGAAAATTTATATCAGACTTATTCGCCTTCGGGCAAGAGCGCATCCTTCGTATAGTTATTACCGCTATTCCATAGTATCCACTCTTCATACCCTGCATCGTAAATGGCTTTAATTTGGTCTCTCACCTGATCTTTTCCATAGGTCTGCCAATATCCGGTAGGAAGGTATTTGGCAGTAAAATCCTGTATATAGGGTCTTACTTTCGCTTTATATTCAGGCACTTTCGATATTCTATCTTTTATTTTAAGCAAAGATTGATAGATTACACCATATGGGTCAAGATCTGGTTTTGTAAATAGAACGCCATTAATTCTTTGTCCGACCCCGTTACCCATTGTACCCTTCGAATCATTTGCATAATGGGAAGGATAGATCATTGGCGATATGTAATCGATGTGCTGTCCCAGCAAATCAAAATTCTGACCGATGGATTTACCATCTCGATCACTCTCTGCAACAATGCCAAATATGTCTGCCGATATAGGGACATCCTTGACTTTTTTAATTTCTTCAGAAGCTTTTTTTAGAAATTCACTAATAGCTTGCGTTTTCTCAGGTGCATTTTCACCATAATTAACATCACTGGCCTTTACGGTTGGGAACCTGACGTAGTCGAACTGAATTTCATCAAAACCAAGACTGACAGCTTCCTTGGCAATTTCGATATTATAGTCCTGGACTTCTTGCAGATAGGGGTTGGTCCAGGCCCCATGCTTCCCTTCAGTCCATACCGCCCCGCTTGGCTTTTTAATTGCAAATTTAGTAGCCTTTGTAGCCAATCCATCATCACGGAATACCACAATACGGCCTATGACATGAATATTATTATCATGGCACTTCTTTAGTATTTCATCAACATTATAAAGCTTTTTTACTAAGCCTAATTCTTTAACAAGGGGGACCTGTGACTCATAATTCACGGTACCGCTTTCTTTTATATCTATAACTAAAGAATTAAGTTCTGTTGTATTCACCAAATCAATAATCTTATCAAACGATTTAGAGGAACCGGCAATACTACCTGATACATATACAGCTTTAGCCTTAACAGGTTCTTTTACGTCAGGTGTCGGCTCTGGGGTAGGCTCTGGAGTAGCTTCCGGGGTTTGAGTAGGAGTAGGTGTTGGAGTAGATGAACCCGGTACTGTTGTGCCAGTCGGAGATGCTGATTCATTATTGGGAAATGGAGTTTGTGTCGAGCCCTTGTTAAAGGAGCACGATGTAACAAGCATGGCCGCTATAGTAAGGAGTAAAACTTTTCCCAGTAATCTTCTTCTCATAGTGATATCCTTCCTGAAGTGCATTTAATTTCTGAGCCCTCATTCTTGGGCATAGATTCAATTTAACAAATCTTACGCGGGTTTACAACATCCTTTTAATACAAATATCTTTATTCACAAACTTTTCCTGTTGATATGTAGAATTTGTGATAGGTGTTCCAGTCAATAGCTCATTTTAACAATAGAGGTGCGTTCCTGCCGGAATGCACCACAAGCCCAGTATATGAAGAAAAGCGAAAAGATGATCTCCTCTCGCTTTTTTCTGGCTCCTCAAGTTGGACTCGAACCAACGACCCTGCGGTTAACAGCCGCATGCTCTACCGACTGAGCTATTGAGGAATATAAGAGCTCTTCGCCTTTCAGCTCAGAAGCTATGTATATTTCTATATCCGTTTTGCGGTTATAGAATAATAATAAAAATTCCGGCAACGACTTATTTTCCCAGGTCGTTACCAACCAAGTATCTTCAGCACTGGAGAGCTTAACTTCTGTGTTCGGAATGGGAACAGGTGTGGCCTCTCCGTTATAGTCACCAGAATAATTAGCTATTAAATTATATTATGCTTTTTCAGCATATTCAAGTGGTAAATCCAAGAAAACTCAACTTTTAGATAAGTTTCATTCTCCTGATCCTAGCACCCTCAAAACTGTATAATGATCTATACTCTGCTACTACGCTTGTTACTCTATTGAGAACTTTTTAGTTATTAACCATTTGCATTGTTTGAAACAACAATTATTGTTCCAAAATGCTTTGGTCAAGCCCTCGACCTATTAGTATCGGTCAGCTTAATGTGTCACCACACTTACACCTCCGACCTATCAACCTTGTAGTCTACAAGGGGTCTTACCCATATAGGTGGGATATCTCATCTTAGGGTGAGTTTCACGCTTAGATGCCTTCAGCGTTTATCTCGTCCGCACTTGGCTACCCAGCTGTGCCACTGGCGTGACAACTGGTGCACCAGAGGTGCGTCCATCCCGGTCCTCTCGTACTAAGGACAGCGCCCTTCAAATATCCTGCGCCCACGACAGATAGGGACCGAACTGTCTCACGACGTTCTGAACCCAGCTCGCGTACCGCTTTAATTGGCGAACAGCCAAACCCTTGG